>JADLHZ010000027.1 GCA_020848545.1 Deltaproteobacteria bacterium
ATTGGACCGGAATGATGGGCGTCAGAGCTCGAATGGGAGGTTAACGAGTCCATCCTTCGCATGGTGCGGAGGGGGAGAAATCGAATCGGCACTCGGTGCTTGACCGGGAGCCTATTCATGGGAGGCCACCATGAAAGTCGATCCGAAGACCATCCAAGTCCGCCGTGAGAAGACCCTGCGCCAAGAGCTCGGCGAAGACTTCGGCGTCAAAAAAGCGATCCAACGCATCAAGGAACTGCGCGGCGGCAAAGGCTACGGCTATCGGCGCAGCCTGCTCAGCTCGGCGCTGCGCCTGACCCGCTCGATGTCGCCCGAGATCGCCGACACCTTGAATCAATGCAAAGAGGTCATCGGCTACAACTCGCCGGTCGAGCTCTACGTGACGAACGAGCCGGTGTTCAACGCGACCTGCTATCGCGAGCAAGGCGGGCCCACGGTCCTCACGATCGCCAGCCGCTTGCTCGAAGCGTTCACCCCGGCCGAGCTGCGCTTCGTCATCGGCCACGAGCTCGGGCACGCCGCGCTCGATCACTACGCGCTGCCGATGCCGATCACCGCCACGCTCGAAGAGATGGGCATCCCCTTCGTGCCGCGCGCAACAGCGTTGAAGCTCTACGCCTGGTGCCGCTCGGCTGAGCTCTCGGCCGACCGCATCGGCCTCATTTGTGCGCAGGATGCAGAAGCAGCCGCGAGCGGCTTCTTCAAGCTCGCGAGCGGCATGTCGAGCGCGCGCGTGAAGCCCGACCTCGCCACCTTCGCCAAGCAAGTCGAGTCGCTGGCGACGGCGCCCGAAGCGCGGGAGAAGATCCGCGACGACGACGTCTACCTCGACTGCTTCACGACGCACCCGTACAGCCCGGTTCGAGTCCGCGCCTGCTGGGCGTTCTCGCGCACGAGCGAGTATCTGAAGTCGCTCGGCAAGCCGACCGACGGCGCCATGTCGCTCGACGACGTCGAGAAGATCATCGACGACGACATGGCGTTGATGGAGCCGACGTACCTGCAAGAGAAGGGCGACAAGTCCGACATCCTGCGCCGCCTGCTCTTCACCGCCGGCATCGCCGTCGCCAACGCGTACGGCGGCATCGAGCCGACCGAGCTCGAAGCGCTCACCAAGCTGCTCGGCCCGGATCACCAAGACGCGCCGAAAGACGCGGCGAAGGTCGTCGCCGACCTCGACGCGCGCATCAAAGACGCGTTGGAAGTCCCGCTCGTCTCGCGCGCGCAGCTCGTGCAGCACCTGACGATCGTCGCCGCCGCCGACGGCAAGGTGCAGGACGAGGAGCTCGCGATCATGGAGAAGGTCGCCGCCGGCCTCGGCGTCGACAGCTACGTCATTCACCAGACGATCCGCGGCGCGATGCACCCGATCGACTGACCCGCCCGACTGAATTCCTCGCGGGTTTCGCGGCGCCGTGTCACACCAGACTGCGCATGAACCGCGAGAAGATCGAACGAGCCCTAGAGTCCACAGCAGGCAAGGCGGCGATCGTTTTTCTGATCGGCGTCAGCGCCATGACCATCGGCATCGAGACCTACCCCTCGATGGAGGCGAGCGCCGGGCCGTGGCTGCACGTCGTCGATAAGATCATCCTCGCCCTCTTCACCGTCGAGATCGCCCTGCGCATGTACGTGACGGGCTCGTTCAAGCGCTACCTGCAGGACCCGTGGAACGTCTTCGACTTCGTCATCGTCAGCGCGTGCTACATCCCCGCGGCCGGCACCTACCTCGCGGTCGGCCGGCTCCTCCGAGTGCTGCGCGTGCTCCGCTTGATGACGATCTTCCCATCGCTGCGCCGGCTCGTCGAAGCGCTGCTCCGCTCCATCCCGTCGATGATCCACATCCTCGGGCTGCTCCTGCTCGTCATGTACATCTACGCCGTCATCGGCACCTTCCTCTTCCGCGAAGCGATGCCCGAACAATACGGCACGCTGCACGAGAGCCTGCTCTGCCTCTTCCGCGTCGCCACGATGGACGGCGGCCTCGACATCATGTTCGAGGGCATGAAGACGCACAGCTGGTCGTGGATCTACTTCATCAGCTACATCGTGCTCGTCGCCTTCATCGTCGTGAACTTGTTCGTCGGCGTCATCGTCGACAGCATGAGTTCGGCGCGCCGCGACGAAGAACAGGATCCGAACGAGCTCATCCTCGCCGAGCTCGCCGTGATCCGAAAGATGCTGATGGCCGCGCCCTACCAGCAAGCGCCACCGCCAGCCGGCCAGCGCAAAGAGAAGATCTCCGCCGATCACTCGTAAGCGAGGGACTTTCAGCCGCGCTTTGCGCGACAATTGTCCTTGGTTCGCCCGCGTGCCCATCGTACGCGCGACGCATCGAGGGAGACGAGCATGGCCACGTTTGGAAAGTCCGAAGATCTCACCTGCATCACCGACATCACGCTGAAGGGGCAGAACGACGAGGCGCTGTGCATCGCGTACAAGACGTCGACCTACCATGTGTTCGCGCCCATCTACATGAGCGACGACGGCTACGTGCTGAAGAGCCGTGACGCGAACTTCTTCTATCCTATTCCGCAGGGCGCGGAGTTGAAGGCGTTCGTCGCGAGCGGCGACATGCCAGCGACGATGCCGCCGTATCAGCTCTCGCTCGCCGACTACGCGATCGGGTTCTTGCTCTGGTGGATCCTCCTGGCGCTCGGGGTGTACGCCGGGCTGAAGACGCTGTGGCAGAAGGCGCGCGCACCGGCGGTGGTGACGTCGCCGGTCGGCGACGGGTTTGTTCCGCCGTCGGAGTAGTATCCGGACAGCTCAAACCTTCGCGGAAGCTGCGATGAGGGCCGAGCAATCCTCGCCGCACTTCTTGCAGACGGCGCTCATCGCTTGGTGCTTGCGACACTCCGCTTCACAGTCTTTGGCGATATCGCTCGCGACCTTCGCCGCGGCCCTGAGATGCTTCGACCCAGCGTTCGCGAGATCGACGAGGGCGCGCGTCTGTGCCAGCATATCGGTGACCGCCTTGGAGCACGCTGCCATCATCGTGTCGCCTGTACCAAGCGAGCTCAAACAGTGCTGAAGGCACGCGGAGCCCGAGTTCACGCACGCTGCGGCCGCAGCAGCGAGCGCCTGATTCGCCTCGCTCGGCTTCGCTGGGGTCGGCGCCGCACCAGCCGCCAGCACCTTGTTCCCCGCCAACATCACCGCGCCCACGCCACCCGCCAAGGTAAGTAACTCGCGTCTATTCATGATCTTTCCTCCCATTCTCCTTGTAGTGGTCTCGACGCACCGATTTGTGACCGATGACGAGGCATCGACGCTCGGTGAGGACGAAACCGTCATCGCTCGGTTTTTCGGTGACTGCGCTCAGCGAGCAGCGCTTCTCAGCCGCAGCGCATTGCCGATGACCGAGACCGACGACACGCTCATCGCCGCGCTGGCGATCATCGGGCTCAAGAGCAGTCCGAAGATCGGGTACAACACGCCCGCCGCGAGCGGCACGCCGAGCGTGTTGTAGAAGAACGCGAAGAACAGGTTCTGACGGATGTTGCGCATCGTCGCTCGACTGAGCGCGCGCGCACGCACGATGCCGTCGAGATCGCCCTTCACCAGCGTGACGACCGCGCTTTCGATCGCGATGTCCGTGCCGGTGCCCATGGCGATGCCGACGTGCGCCTTCGCCAACGCCGGCGCGTCGTTGACGCCGTCGCCTGCCATCGCGACGATCGCGCGGGCCTTCACCAATCGCTCCACATGCTGCGCTTTTTCATCGGGCAAGACGCCAGCGATGACCGCAGACAGTCCGAGCTTCGCGGCCACAGCGTCGGCCGTCTTTTGATTGTCACCCGTGAGCATGATGACTTTGACGCCCTCGGCGCGGAGCTGGGCAAGCGCACGCGGTGCGGAAGCCTTGATCCGATCGGTCACGCTCACGACGCCGGCGGGCCGACCGTCGACCGCGACGAGCATCGCTGTTTGACCTTCGTCGCGCAGCTTCGCGGCGAGGTCCTCCAGCTCGCGAATGTCGATTCCGGCTTCAGCGAGCAGCTTTGCGTTGCCGAACAAGACCGACCGGCTCGACACCGTGCCCGAGATGCCTTTGCCGGGCGTCGCGTGAAATTCCGTCGCCTTCGTGATCGCGACTTCTCTGGCTCTTGCGCCTTCGACGATCGCGTTCGCCAGCGGATGCTCGCTGCCAACTTCAATCGACGCCACCAGCGCGAGCAGCTCCGTTTCCCCGAAGCCGCCGACCGGCTTCACCTGCGCGAGCGTTGGCCGGCCTTCGGTGAGCGTGCCCGTCTTGTCGACGACCAGCGTGTCCACGCGCTCCAAGGTCTCGAGCGCCTCGGCGTTCTTGATGAGCACGCCGATCTCGGCGCCGCGGCCGATGCCGACCATGATCGACATCGGCGTCGCGAGCCCGAGCGCACAGGGGCAGGCGATGATGAGCACGGCGACCGCGTTCACGAGGGCATGCGTCAGCTTCGGATCGGGGCCGAAGAGCGCCCAGGCGAGGAACGCGACGATGGAGACCGCGATGACCGCCGGCACGAAGATGGCCGAGACGCGATCGGCGAGCTTTTGAATTGGCGCGCGGCTTCGTTGCGCCTCCGACACGAGCTTGACGATGCGCGCGAGCATCGTCTCGCTTCCGATCCGCTCCGCACGCATCACCATCGTGCCGTTGCCGTTGACGGTTCCGCCGATCACTTTGTCCTCGACGTTTTTCTCGGCCGGGATCGGCTCACCGGTGATCATCGACTCGTCGACGGCGCTCGATCCTTCGACGACTTGTCCGTCGACCGGAATTTTTTCTCCAGGCCGCACGCGCAAAAGATCGCCCACGTGAATGTGCGTGAGCGGCACGTCTGCCTCGACGCCGTCGGACCCGATGCGCCGGGCCGTCTTCGGCGCGAGCCCGAGCAGCTTGCGAATGGCACCGGAGGTCTTGCGGCGAGCGCGCAGCTCGAGCACTTGGCCGAGGAGCACCAAGGTCGTGATCACAGCGGCGGCTTCGAAGTAGACCGGAACCATCCCACCGTGACCGCGAAAGGATTCGGGGAAGATTCCCGGCGCGAGCGTGGCGACCACGCTGTAGCCGAACGAGGCGCCGGTCCCGAGAGCGATCAGCGTGAACATGTTCAGCGAGCGATTGCGGAGCGACACTGCGCCGCGGACGAACAACGGCCAACCGGCCCAGACGACGACGGGCGTGCTCAACACGAGTTGGATCCAGGCGAGGTGCGGCGCAAATGCACTGTGTTGCAGCGGCTGGCCCGGAATCAAGTCCGACATCCCGACGACGAACGCCGGCAGCGTCAAAGGCACGCTCATCCAAAAGCGCCGCCGCATGTCGTCGAACTCGGGATTGGGTTCCTCGAACGGCGCCGGCGCCTCGGGCTCGAGCGCCATCCCGCACTTAGGGCAAGCGCCCGGATGATCTTGGCGGACTTCGGGATCCATCGGGCAGACGTACATGCGACCCGCAGCGGTCGGTTCCGGCGCAGGTGTTGATTCGAGATACTTCCCCGGGTCCGCCCTCAGCTTCGCGAGGCACTTCGGGTTACAGAAGTAGTAGATCTGTCCATCGTGCTCGTGCTTCCACTTGGCGGTGTCGATGCGCACGCTCATTTTGCAGACTGGGTCGATTGCGGTCGCCGGGTCGTGCGCTTTCTCCACAGCTTATTGCTGTCACAAGAAGGGTCCCGGCGCCCACTATCGTTGGGCACTGAAAGCGAGGGTCCTCTGACGCCCATCGAACGAGCGGCGTTGAACAAGGCAATGGCACGCGTCGCAGCGGGCGAACGCGCGCTATTCTCTCAGGTGTTTCGTGCGCTCTGGCCGCTCGCTCGCGACTTATGTGCGCGCTTGTTGTCGAATCGAGTCGAGGCCGAAGATACGGCGCAGAGGGCGCTCATGAAGCTCTTCGAAAAGGCGGACAGCTTCGATGCAGACGGCGACGTCGTCAGCTGGGCCCTGGCGATTGCGGCATGGGAAAGTAGAACCGTCCGAAAAGGCCGTCGCCGGTCGGAGGCGCTGCCGGAGGATCTGGCTGGTTCGCAGTCGCCAGAAGACGATTTTTTCAGACGCGAGCTCGAGGCCGAAGCAGCGCGGCTGCTCGGCGATCTTTCGACGGCTGATCGCGAGACAATCGCGGAAGCGTTCGGCCCGAACCCGACCGGCGCAATGGCATCGGCGGCGTTCAGGAAGCGGAAGGAACGAGCATTGAAGCGGCTGCAGCTTGCGTGGAGGAAGCGCCATGGATCTGAATGAGATCGAGCGTCGAGTGCAATCAGCCTACGAGCGCGGCCGACTCAAACGAGCTGCGCTCTTTTCGGCTTTGATTGCGGCTGTCTCGCTGCTGTTCGCGTCTCTCGCCGCACATCTATGGTTGTCGGCGAGCTTGGCGGTCACCCTGGTCGTCGCCAGCTTCGTGTTCCTGTGGCGGGGCCAGGATCTCGAGCGCGGCCTCGCGACCGGGCTGCTTGCCGGGAGCGTACCGTTGCTTCTCGCCTTCGCGGCACGGCCCTTCGGACACGGCTGCGAGATAGGCGGCAACTGCTATTCCTGGTGCGTACCGGCCTGCGCGGTCGGCGGCGCGCTCGCAACGGCGCTCGTCGTCCGTGCGGCGCAGGGAGCGGAGCACGTCGCGAAATTCGGCGGCGCCGCTGGGCTCACGACAGTCGCGCTCGGAACGCTCGGGTGTTCTTGTGTGAGCATGGGCGGCGCAGCAGTGCTCGCCGCGGTCTTCCTCGTCAGCGCCGTCCCCGCGCTGACGTACGTCGCGTTGCAGCCGCAGCGAGCGCACTGAGGCCAGTGAAATCTGAGCCATGCAGCGCTAGGCTCGAGGTCTGGCGGCGATATGGCTCTCTTTGCCTCGCGCATCGCTGGCGGTAGCGTGGCCAGTGGGGTTGACCTCGACCCGGCCGAAGCTCACGACGAAAACGAACAGCGCCAGCACACGGGCAATCCGCTCGCGTATCTTCACAATCACGGCTCGAATGTAGGGCCCATGGAGCTTGTGTCAATTGCGCGTCCCCGCACCCCGCATGCGACAGACGTCACTCCGCACGCAAAATCGGCGCAAGCTCTCCACCCGCGCCGCGCGTTCGGTGTAACGAAGGGGCATGACGAGCACCTCCTTCGCCCTCAGCAAGCAAGGCACCGATTGGGCGATGAAGCAGAGCCGCGCCGGCGAGGCCGATGCTGATCGCAGCCGCATCGACGATTCCGTCATCGACTTCAGCTTCACCGTCCCGAAGAAGGACGCGGGCGACAAAGACAAGTTCGACAGCTACGTCGCTCACCTCTACGCGCGCGAAGGGAAGACGAAGCTCTCCGACGCCGAGCTGAAGCAAGCGCTCGCGACGCCGGAGATGAAGGAGGCGTACAAACAGTGGAAGAACGCCGACGGCTTCACGCCCGTGCACTTCCCGACGCCGATCACCTACGGCGGCATCGACAGGCCGAAGGGCTACGACGACGACAAGAAGACCGCGAACAAGGACGGCGCAAAACCGCCGCCGGGAAAGACTGCGGTCGGCGAGTCGAGCCTGCCGAAGGACTTCCAAAAGCTCGGAAAAGCCGTCAGCCCGCCGACGCTCGACGAGTATGCGACGAGCGAGGTGCCGCCGAAAGAACAGACGAACATGCACGACTACTTCGCGGCGTACGCCGGGATCCGGCAGGACCTGATCGCCAAGCGGCAAAAGGCGCTCGAGAAAGGCGACCCTGACGCCGCGACCTACTACAGCTACATCATCAAGGACCTCGACAGTCGCGCGGCGGCGGCGAAGAAGGAGTACGTCGGGCTCGACAAGGAGCACGATCGCGAAGCAGCCGTGGAGAAGAAGCGGCTCGGCAAGCTCGACAATGCGCGTGCGAAGCTCGCTGCGGCCGAGGCTGCCTTCGAGAAGGATCCAACGACGCGCAATGAGAACAAGCTCGACGCGGCGAAAGCGGAGGTCGAGAAGTACGACCACGGACCTGTCAGCAACGGCCCGACCTCGTTCGACCAGGCCGATCGCCTCGGCGACACCGGGGACTTTCGCTCGGCGCTCTTGCGCGGCGGCCGCTTGGTGGGCATCGGCAACGATGCCCTGAGCGAGATGCTGCATTGCAACGCGAAGGACAAAACCGACTTCATCGTGATGCAATCCAAGATCCTCGACCTTGGCAAGCACGCACCGAAGGCGCGGACGATCGGCAACGATCAAGTGAAGAATGGCTTCGCCGACAACCTCGACTTCGACTGGAAGGCGGTGAACCAACGCCTGATCGACGCCGAAAAAGCGAGCCCGAAGGAGCGCCGCAAGGTCGCGCTCGAGGTCGCGGCGGAGCTGGGCGCGCACGTCGCGATCACCGGCGAGGACGTCTACGCCGCCGCCGGCAACCTGGTGCCGCCCGACGGCAAGATGGCGCCGGCGCTCTTCGGCGCGCTCTACGCGAACGAAGCTGACCCGAAGAGTAAGAACTTCGCGAACGACATCCACATTGCGTACAAGTCTGCGGAGTCCGGCGCGATGGACGAGTACATGGTCGGCTACGTGGAGCGCACGCAAAAGGAGCCGGCGTTCCGCGCCGCGCTGCTCGATGTGAAGGCGAAGGGCGGCGCTACCGAGAAGGGCGCGAACTACATGCTGCGCAGCGCCGTCGAGGTGACCGGCACCCGCGCGCTCGACGACGGCCTCGACGGCAAGCACAAGGGCGCGCTCTATGCGTTCTTTGCGCACGAGGGCATGCGCGGAAACAAAGACCTCGCGGCGCTCTTCGACGGGTTGAAAGAGCACAAGGCGACGGCCAAGCGCTTCGGCATCGACGAACAGGACTTGGAAAAAATGCTCGCGACCGGCGAGATCCCTGGCTCCGTGCAGAAGCTCATCGACGCCGCGAAGCAGGATCCGAAGCTCGCGCCGCTCGTGCTCCTCGTCTGGAAGGGCTTAGACGCGAGCGCCAACTACCAGCTCGGCGTCCGCGAGCTCCCGGACGCCGATCGCGCGCATTGGAAAGGCGTGCGCTCGTCGGCGAAGGCCGCGTCGAACCAGATCGATCTCTAGTCCTTCAGGATCGAAAACGCGACGCGGCGGTTCGCTTCTTTGCCGCGCTTCGAGCTGTTCGGCGCGATCGGCTTCGTCTCGCCGTAGCCGACGGCGACCAAGCGATCGGGGAGGAGCCCCTGCCCTATCAAGTACGTCCGCACCGACTCGGCGCGGCGTTGCGAGAGCTTCAGGTTCGACGCGTCGTCGCCGACGTCGTCGGTGTGGCCTTCGACGCGGATCTTGCCGATCTCTTCGTGGTTCTTCAGCGTGTTGGCGACTTGGTTCAGGAGCGCGAACGACTTCTTCAGGATCTTGTCGCTGCCGGTCTCGAAGTGCACCTTGTCCAAGATGTCGATCGACGCCTCTTTGACGACGACCAAGGTCTGGCCCTTGTCGGGGCAGCCGTCGAAGTCTTCGAAGTTGTTCACCACCTCGGCCTCGTTCGGGCACTGATCCTTCGCATCGACGATGCCGTCCTTGTCGTTGTCGGGATCCGAGCAGCCGTCCTTGTCCTCGAAGCCGTCTTTGTCTTCCGGATCGAGCGGGCACTTGTCCTTGTCGTCGAGGAAGCCGTCCTTGTCGTTATCGTTCTCGGGGCAACCGTTCTCGTCTTCGAAGCCGTCCTTGTCTTCGGGATCGTTGTCGCATTCATCCGTGGCGTCGAAGATGCCGTCCTTGTCGTTGTCGGCGTCGAAGCAGCCGTCTGAATCTTCGAAGCCGTCCTTGTCTTCGAGGTTGTCGACCGGGCACTTGTCTTTGCTGTCCGGCACGCCGTCTTTGTCGTTGTCGAGCTCCGGGCAGCCGTCCGAATCCTCGAAGCCGTCTTTGTCCTCGGGCTCGTTGAGGCAGTCGTCGTCCTCGTCGAGGATGCCGTCTTTGTCGGTGTCCTTCGGCGGCCCCTTCTCTTCTTGCATGATCGGCGAAAACACGAGCGACGCGAACATGCGAAACGCCGGCGAGCCGTAGCCGTTCGTGAAGCCGCGGCCGAAGCCGAACGAGACCGAGAGCGGCTTCAGGATCGCGTAGCGCGCGCCGAGCAGCCACTCGAGCGGGTTCTGCTCGATGTTGCGAAACGGCGTCACCGCGCTGGTCCTGCCGTAGATCTCGCCGAGGACTTCGAGCGGGATCTTCTCGACCAAGCGCTGGATGTCGAAGCCGACGCCCAAGCGATAGTAGAGCTCCGGATCGACCACGAGGTTCACGAGCACGCTGCGCTGGCGCCAGAGGTAGCCGAAGTTGAACGCGGCGCGCACCGGGCCGAAGCGGCGGCCGATCGCGACTTCCGGCGCGAGCGTGACGTTGCGATCGCCGGCGAACGCGCCTTCGGCGCCGGTCGGCACCGTCATCGAGAACAAGATCGCGAGGTCGATCTGAAAGCGGCGCTGCGCGAGGAGCGCGCCCTTCAGCGAGAGCCGCATGTCACCGAACGCGATCGCCGCGAGCGCTTGCGTGACGCCGCTGACGCCGGTGAGCGTGGCGCCTTGATAGAGCGCCATCGGCACCGAGAGGCCGATCGACAAGCGATCCCACAGTGAGATCGCGCCGCCGAGGTTCGCGTCGAAGCGGTGATCGACGATGCCGGAGAGCCGCGCGCCGCTCGTGCTGACGAGCTGCAGCGGCCGGTAGGCGTAGATCAAGTAGAGCTGCGCGCGCACGTCGAGCGACTTCGGCACGTTCGCGGACTCGACGGTGAAGAAGGCGTTGCCGTGCGGCGACGGTTGAAACTGCTGCACGTCGAAGGAGGTCTCGGTTTGGACTTGGCCGAGCGTGACCGGCGCGTTCGCGACGACCGCGAGGAAGGCGACGATGCCGACGACCCTCGCGAACATGCCTTCTTTATACGGCGCGATCCGAAACGCGCCAAAATTTGGGAGCGGTGCTACGCTTGAGTATGCCACGCGCGCTAACTCTCGTGCTGTCTCTGACAGCGACGATGATCGCCGCGACCACGCTTGCGGCACCGCAGCAGCGCCTCGCCGTCAATCAAAACGGCGACTTCATGATCGTCGGCAACACGCTCGGCCACGAGTGCGACAGCAACCCGAACGCGGTGCTCGTCGGCACCGTCGGCGGCTGCGGCAACAACTTGGACGACAGCGCGATCGACGTCTTCTGGAACGGCGACGCCACGCCGCCGGTCACCATCGACGCCGCCGACAGCGCGACGAGCGCGGCGCAGCTCAACTTGCCGGCCGGCGCCACCGTCACGCACGCGCGCTTGTATTGGGCCGCGGTCGCGCCGGATCCGAACCCGATGGCCGACGCGCAAGTCAGCTTCGGCAAAGCGGGCAGCGCGCCGACGGTCATCGGCGCCGACGTGTCGAGCACGGTGAGCAAGCCGCCGAACTTCTGGTATCAATCGTCGGCCGACGTCACCGCGATCGTGCAGGCGAACGGCAGCGCGCTCTATCGGATCTCCGGCGTGGCGTCGCAGCCGGTGCGCAACGTCGACGACAACGACTCGTTCGCCGCGTGGGTGCTCGTCGTCTTCTATCGGCTCGACTCGGACGTGCACAGGAACCTCGCGCTCTTTGACGGCACCGACTTCATCCAAGGCACGAACCAAGCGACGGTGAGCATCTCGGGCTTTCAAGTGCCGACCGCCGGCTTCGACGCGAAGCTCGCGGTCGTCGCGTACGAAGGCGACGACACGCTGATGGGCGACCGCTTCCGCTTTCGCCGCGGCCTCATCGCCGCGAACGCGTTCGCCGACGCCGACAACTTGAGCGACAAGGGCGCGGCGACGACGAACTTCTTCGACGGCAGCCGCACCTACCTCGGCACCATCGCGTCGATGGCCGCGGGCGGCTGGGTGAACACCGGCGATCGCCCGCAGCTCACCGGCGCGCCGCGCAGCATGAGCGGCCTCGACATCGACGTCGTCGACGTGTCGGGACGGCTGATGCAAGGCGACACGCAAGCGACCGTGCAAGCGACGACGAGCGGCGACGCGTTCATGCTCGGCCTCTTCGTCACGTCGATCTCGACGCGAGCGCCGAACTTCTCGTCGACGCAGAAGAGCGCGGTCGATCTCAACGGCGGCGCGCTCCTGCCGGGCGACACCGTCGAATACACGATCACCATGACGAACACCGGCAACGACGCCGCGGCGAACGCCACGCTCTACGATCCGCTGCCGCCGCAGGTGACGCTCGTGCCGGGCTCGATCACGGTCGACGGAGCAGCGCGCAGCGACCGCGCGGGCGACGATCAAGCCGAGCTCGCCGGTGGCCAGGTGATCGCGCGGCTCGGCACCGGCGCCAGCGCGAGCCAAGGCGGCACGCTCGCGATCGGTGCGATGGCGACGGTGAAGTTTCGCGTGACGATCAACGCGGGGACCACCGGCGTCGTCGCGAACCAGGCGCAAGTCATCGCGAGCGGCGTGCTCGGCGCGCCGCCGGCCGCGTGGCCTTCGGACGGCAACGGCGCGAGCCAAGGCACGCCGGCGACGACGGTCACCCTGCCCGAGTGTCAGACGAACGCGGACTGCCCGGCGGAGCGCTCCATCTGCAATCTGCAAAAGACCTGCGCCAGCGCCGCTGACACGGACAGCGACGGGGATGGGCTCAGCGACGCGCAAGAGATGGGCGATCCCGCGGCGCCGCGCGACTCGGATGGCGACGGCGTCATCGACGTGCTCGACCCCGACGACGACGGCGACGGCATCGCGACCGCGACGGAGCTGCTCGGCGGCAGCGCAGCCGCGCCGCCCGACACGGACGGCGACGGCACACCCGACCACTTGGATCGCGACAGCGACGGGGACGGCATCACCGACTTCATCGAAGGCGTCGACATGCGCCGCTTCGCGCCGGACGTCGACGGTGACGGCTTGCCGAACTACCGCGACACCGACTCTGACGCAGACGGGTTCCAAGACCTCGCCGACGGCCTGACTGACGGCGACGGCGACGGCGTGCCGAACTACTTGGACAAAGAGAACCTGACGAACAACGACGCCGACGGCGACGGCGTTTCGAACGCGCAGGAGACCGCGATCGGCACGAACCCGCTGAATCCGGACTCGGACGGCGACGGCTATCCGGACAGCGCCGAGATCGGCGACCCGGCAAATCCGCGTGACTCGGACCAGGACGGCATCATCGACGCGCTCGACCCGGACGACGACAACGACGGCATCCCGAGCGCCGTCGAGCGCCAAGACGGCGAGCGCCTGGGGCTTCCGGACGCCGACGGCGACGGAAAGCCGAACCATTTGGACACGGACGCCGACGGCGACGGCCGCTTGGACGGCGACGAAGGCATCGGCGACGGCGACTCCGACGGCACCCCGAGCTACTTGGATCCGAACGAGAGCGGCGGCGCCGGTGTGTCAGGCCGCGTCGTCGGCGGCGGCGGGTGCAGCGCGCTCTCGGCGCCGTGGTTCGCTGTCCTCGTGGCGTTCGCGCTCTTGCGCCGGCGCCGCTGATTCAGAAGAAGGTCGCGAGGAACGTCGACGCGAACCATTGCTTCGCTTTGTCGGAAAACGACTGCGCGTCGAGGTCTTCCTGGCGAATCCGATCCGCCTCGCGCAGGCCGGAGAGGAAGCGCACTTCCATGAGCTGGGCCATCGCCGCGTTCTTCATGCACAGCATCGATTCGGTGTCGCGCGTCAGTGAGCGATGGTTGAGGTTCGCCGAGCCGATGATCGAGTAGATGCCGTCGAAAGAGAAGCTCTTGCTGTGCAAGGTGCCGCCGCGTTTTTCGTGGATCTCCACGCCCGCGCTCAACAGATCCTTGTAGAACGAGCGCGCGATCGGCTGCGAGAGCGGAAGGTCGTTCGACTTCGGGCTGTTCGTGAGGATGCGTACCTGCACGCCGCGCGCGCGGGCATCGAGCAACGCTTCGCGCATCGCCGGCGTCGGCACGAAGTACGCGGTCTCGATGGTGATCGTCTTTTGCGCCGAGGTGATCGCGTACCACAGCGTGTCCTCGATGCGGTTCTCCCCCGCCCCTGGATCGTTCTGCACGAAGCGAACGTCGCTGCCGGTCGGCCGCGCGCTCGGCACGCGGGTCATCAAGTCGGCGAACGCGCTCTCGACGTAGCCAGGCCCGAGCTGTCCCCAGTTACCTTCGAAGTCGACCTCGAACGCGCGCAAGACCGGGCCCGAGACTAGCACGTCGACGTCGCGCCACGGCAGCTCCGGGTGTGCGCTGCGGCTGCGCACCAGCCGGCGCGATCCGCCGTAGGCATATTCATTCGCCAGGTTCATGCCGCCCGTGATCGCCTGCGTCGAATCGACGATGAGCAGCTTCTCGTGCCAGCGATGGTTGGCGGTCCACGGCTCTTGCAGGATCTTGCCGTAGCCGCGCACTTCGACGCCGGCCGCGCGCATCATGTCGAAGAGCGCGTTGGCGGCGCGGTTCGAGCCGAGCGCGTCGTAGATCACGCGGACCTTCACACCGCGGCGGGCGGCGGCGCAGAGGAGCGCGGCGGTCTCTTTGCCGGTCGCGTCGTCATCGAAGATGAAGGTCTGCAGATGGATCGTGTGCTTGGCGCTCTCGATGAGCTGCTTGCGCGCCGCGAAGCTGGTGACGCCGTCGAACAACGGCTCGATGGCGTTTCCGCGCTGCACTTCTGTTCCGGTCGCCTGATCGAGCGCGTCCTCGAAGGCTGGACCGAACGCAATGAAGGCGCGCTGACGATCGCTCATCGGCGCTTCGGCGCGGACCTTCGCCACGGCCGGCGCGCGCTCGAAGCGGTCGGCCCGGACCGGCGCTTCTACGCGTGCCGGCTGGGGCAAGGGCTCGAGCCGGGCAGCCGGCGCGAAGGGAACACGTGCGATGACGGCGGTTTGCGACATTTGCGGCCGCGATTCTCGGCGCGTTCCCGAAAACGTTGCGCGAGAAAGAACGGCTAGCCGATCCGGGTCGGAGGATCGTCGCCCTCGAGAACCGCGAGCCGCTCCTTCAACGCGAGGTTCTCTTCGCGCAGGGCGGCCTCGCTTTGCATCAGCGCCGTCACCATGTTCGCCGCGTTCAACATCGTGCCGCCGAACGACGCGAGCAGGCTGACGATGGTCGCTTCGTCCTCGAAGAGCTCGTGCAGGCCGTCGCGGATGTCGACGTACAAGATGCCGAGCACGTCGCCGCCGTCGAAGATCGGCGCGGCGATCGCCGAGGTGATCCCGGCGCCGACGAGGCTCGCGCGGCCCTTGAATTCGGCGTCGTTCTTGAGGTCGCTGATGAGCACGCACTGGCGCTCGCTGAGCACCTTCTCGCGCACGCCCTTCGACATCAGGAAGTCTTTGACCGCGAGGATCTCGGTGCCGTGCTGATCGAGCGTCAAGCTCGGCTCCACGTCGTCAGCCTCCGGGTTGTAGAGCTGCACGCTCGCGCGCCCGGCCGGGACGTACTCGAGGACGAGGCGGAGGAGCGCTTCCAACAAGGTCTCGATCGGCTGGCCTGGGTAGAGCGCTTGCTGCGCCTTGAACAGGACTTGCCCGAGCGTCCCCTCGATCGGCCGGCCGCTGGCTTCGGCGTTCTTCTGGATGAGATCTTCGATGGCGAACGCGGTCGTGCGCAGCGATGGCTTCTTCGGATCGACCCGCACGGCCGTGCGCGTGGCTTCGGCAGCGGCGTCCGAGACCACCCAGTCTAGGAGGCCGATCCGCAGCTTCGCGCCGGGGGCGACCTTGGCGCGGGCGCCGGGCTGCAACGCCACGCCTTCGACCGCGGTGCCGTTGCGCGAGCCGTTGTCTTCGAGCGTCCAACCGCCCTCTTCCTCGTAGAAGGTGCAATGGCGGCGCGACACCGACGAGTCGTTGATCACGAGATCGCAGCCGTCCTCACGTCCCACCGTGACCTTCGGCCCGGTGAGCATCTCTTTGCGCTGCGTTTTGCGTTCCTCGAGGACCAGGCTCATCGCTCAAAGAGGTTAGGCGCAGCGCCGCCCGAGGTCAAATGCAGGCGCCCCGTCCGGTCTATTTCGTGAATTGCCAGCGATCCTGCGCTAATAAATGAGGGAGCGATGGCGACCCCGATGTACCTCGTGAAGCATAGCGACGGTGGGCTGCTCGGCCCGGTGTCTCTCGCCACGCTGAAAGATCTGTTCATGACCGGGCACGTGCCCGGCGATTCGATGGTCTCGCGCGACAAGGCAGCGTTCATCCCCATCGCCAGCGTGCCTGAGCTGCAACCGCTCGTGCAGAGCAACCAAGCGGCGAAGACTTCTGTGCCGAACTATAGCGGTTACCTGAGCGATCACTCGTTCGTGCGCGTGTTCTATCGCCTCGGCATCGCGCGTGAGACCGGGCGCCTGCTCCTGGCGCGGGGCGAGCACAAAAAAGAGATCTTCTTCGTCGCCGGGCATCCGGTGTTCGTCGGCAGCAACCTGCCCGGGGAGCGCATCGGCGAGTACTTGATCGCCAAGGGCGTGATCACGAAGCAGCAGCTCGACGACGCGCTCGTCATCGTCGGCAACTTCGGCAACCACTTGGGCAACACGTTGATGGGCATGAAGGTGCTCTCTCCACACGCGTTCTACGAGCACTTGGTCGGCCAGCTGCGCGTGAAGATCATGAAGCTCATCTTGTGGACCGACGGGCGCTACGACTTCTTCAAGGACGTGCTCTACGACGGCCCGAAGCTGCCGATGCAGCTCGACTCGCTCGAGATCCTCACCGACTCGGTGCGGACGCTGTTGACGAAGGAAACGCTCGAGAAGCGCCTCGGCGATCGCCTGGACGCGCCGCTCGTGCACGCGCACAAGGCGCCGGTCGGCGTCGATCGCTTGGGGTTGAATGGCTTCGAGAGCCGCTTGTACGAGAGCATGAACGACATGCGCACGCCGCAGGATCTGTCGATCGAGATGCCGGGTGAGGATCAGGGGAAGACGGCGCTGGCGATCGCGTACTACTTGCTCGAGATTGGCCTGGTCGAGACGGTGTAGAGCCCTGGCCGCAAGAAACCTGGCCAGGGTCAGGGCCAAGCTCAGGCTCGCGAGCGGGGCCAAGTCTTTCGTTCAGGGTCACGGGCTTGGGAGGGTCTGCGAATCAGTGCAAAGTCCGATTCCGCTCGGCGACCGGCTCGGTCTTCTCCGGCACCGCCGGCTTCACCTTCTTGATCCACCGCTCGCGCCCCCGCTCCATCGCTTCCGGCTCGAGGTGGCCGCGCTCCGCCATCAGCATCGACAAGACGTAGGTATCTTCCATCGCTCGCTGCACGTACGACGCGAGCTTGTCGGTCTTGAGCTCGCTCTCGGCGAGCTGCTTCTCGAGCTGCTTGGCGAGGCGATGCTGGCGCCAGGCAACCGTCGCGGCGATGCCGAGCGCCGCCGTACACAACCAAATGGCCAAATACACCATATTCAACTAAGCTAGCCGCGCGCATGCGAAATTACAAATGGCGCCTGGCCTCGCTCCTCCTGTTGCCCCTCAGCATCCTCGCGCCGCTCGCTTGTGAGTCGCTCGAAGGCGAGCGTTTGCTCGTTCCCGGCGCGCATTTGTCGATCTTCATCCCCGCCAACTGGGAAACGCAGAAGGCTCAAAAGGGCGACGGCGGCGTGTTCCTCGAGGCGACGCCGCGCGCGTTGAAGACGGTGAAGCTGCGCGTGCTCGTCGACGACAAGACGCGCGGCGTGCTCGACGACATGGTCAGGCGCTCGCTCGCCGACGCGGCGCAGCTCGAGCGCGACGCCGGCCTGCGCGTGAGGGACGTCACGCAGATCCCGATGAAGCGTGGCCATATCGCCGGCATGCGCATGGTCCATCAACTGGAGCTGGCGAAAAAAAGCGGAACAAAAGGGCTCGAATTGAAGCAATTGACCGATCTCGTGCCGATCGACGGGCTGAGCGTTGCCATCTTGGTGCTCGGGCCGAAGGACGACGTCGATACCGCATCCGGCGAGATCGATCGCATCCTGTCGAGCGTGCGCTCGTTGACGCCCGAGCCCGACACGCCGCGCACTTATCCGCCGGACGCCGTCACCGGCGCGTCACAGCGGGTGACGCAGACGATGCTGCGCGCCAGTAAGTCGCCTTAGGGATCCAGCGGATCTCTGCCGCGCGCAAACACCGCCGTGCTCGGCACGAAGAGCACGTCTTGGCCGAGCACGATCTGCAAATTGCCGAGCCAGTAGCCGAGCTTTGCCGTGGTTCGCACACGAAACGTCGTCGCGAGCGGCCGACTCAGATAGAACGCCTGATCGTACGAGGTGATGACGAGCCCTCGCCACATGCCGAGCGCGAGCATCATGCGGCCCGCGTTGCGCAAGTTCGTGTACGAGTAGCGCGAGCACGGCTCGATCAAGATGCGTTCTTCGGGAACACCGAGCGCGCGCAGGTAGCGCTTCATCTGCAGCGCCTCGTTGTAAGGCGTGTCGGCGGGATAAACGTTGCCGCCCGAGACGATCACGAAGGGCGCGCGTTGCTCCTTCAGCGCGAGCACGGCGCGAAACAGGCGCTCCTTCGCGATCGGATCGAGATCGGCCGAAGCGCTCTTCGCGTCAGGCGGCGTGTAGCCCGGCACGATCAGCGCGTGAAACCCGCGCGGGTTCGGCGCCGACTGGCGGGCGAGCGCGACCGCGCGGGCGTTCTCGGCGTCAGCGTCGATGCCGAACGTGCGCAGGCGATCTTCGCAGAGCACGGCCTTGCGATCGACGAACGCGTCATGGTCGGCGGGTCGCACGGGGTTCGCGCACGCGACCAAGACGAGACAGAGGCACGCCGCCACCCTCACCGCTCGTCGTCCTCGAGCCATGGTCGCGGCGACGCGAGCGGCACGTCCTCGTTGTAGTACGCGACCGCGCGCGAGAGCTCGGCCGGCGAGAACGAGAGCAAGAAGCCGCCGAGTGTTCCGAAGGTCACGGTCAGGCCGCCGCCGAGGAAAAAGTACGGCCAGGGCCATGTGTTCGTCGCCGTGAGCACCGTCGTCGCGATCGCGAGCGCGCCCGAGAGCGCGATGGCGGTCATCCCGGTGATCCGCATGCGCCGATACGACCCCGCGGCATCGAGCGCGCGCGGGCTCTTGGCAAAGATCTCGGCGTGACCTTCACCGAAGGGCCCGAACGCGAGCGGACGGCCGTTCCGCAAGAGCGCCGGCGCTCGGCTGGCGCCGCGGATGTGCAGCACGAGCGCTTCTTCCATGTACGCAAGGAACGCGTGCTGCGCGTCCTCGGCGAGCTGAAAGTCAGGCACCGTTTCGCTCGGCCCGCCGGGCAGTGACGATGGCCAGACGCGCGATGGCGATGGCGATGGCGATGGCGATAGAGGCAGGCTCGCGGGAAAGTCGGCGGCGATGAAGAAGATCGCGACCAGCAGCACAAGCGGCCCGCTACGCGACCACGAGGTTCAAGAGCCGGTTCTTCACGTAGACGACGCGCTTCATCGTCTTGCCTTCCAAGTGCGCGTTGACGCTCGCGAGCGCCTTCGCCGCCGCGAGCACCGGCGCTTCCTCGCTGTCTTTGGGCACCTGCACTTCCCCGCGCAGCTTGCCGTTCACCTGCACCGCGATGGCGACGGTGTCGTCGACGGCGTAGCGATCGTCGTGCTTCGGCCACGCGACGTACGAGATCCCCGCGGGCTTGCCGAGCGCCTTCTCCCACAGCTCTTCAGCGAGGTGCGGCGCAAAGGGCGCCAACAACTGCGCGAGCGGCTCGAGCACGGCGCGGCTCTTCGTCCCCTCCTCCAAGAGATCGCGCGTCGCCACGTGCAGCGCGCTGATCGCGGTGTTCAAATTCAACGACGGAATGTCGGCGCTCACCTTCTTGATCGTCTTGTGCACGATCTTCAGCGCGGCGTCGCTCGGCGGGCTGTCGTCGGCGCGCGGCGTGTCCTCGTCGCCCTCGAAGTAGAGCCGCCACACGCGCTTCAGCCAGCTGTGCTGCCCTTCGAGCCCGTTCGTCTGCCACGGCTTGTCGGCCTCCAACGGGCCCATGAAGCAGATGTACACGCGCAGCGCGTCGGCGCCGTAGTCCTTGATGATCTCGGTCGGGTTGACGACGTTGCCCTTCCGCTTCGACATCTTCTCGATCTTGCGGACGAGCTCTTCGCTGGTCCCCTTCTTGAAGAACTTGTCGCCCTTCGTCTCGACGTCGCTCCACTGCACGATGCGCTTTTGCGAATCGTAATAGACCTCGCCTTGGATCATGCCTTGGTGGCGCAACGCCTTGAACGGTTCTTCGTCGCGCACGACGCCGATGTCTTTCAGAAACATCTGCCACATGCGGGCGTACATCAGGTGGCCGACGGTGTGCTCGGGGCCGCCGACGTAGAGATCCACGGGCATCCAATAGTCTGACTTCTCGCGCGCGCAGAGCTCTTGGTCGTTGTGCGGATCGCAGTAGCGGAGGAAGTACCAGCTCGATCCGGCGCTTCCGGGCATCGTGTCGGTCTCGCGCACGAGCTCGCCTTGCGTCACCCAATCCTTCGCCCCGGCGAGCGGCGATTCACCGGTGCCGCGAGGCTTGTAGTCCTTCACTTCCGGCAGCACCAACGGCAGCTCGTCGACACGCAAGGTACGCGACACCTCGCCGCTCTTCGTCTTCAAGATCGGGATCGGCTCGCCCCAGTAGCGTTGGCGCGCGAACACCCAGTCACGCAGGCGGAACGTGGTCGCGCCTTTGCCGACGCCCTTCTCTTCGAGCCACTGCGTGACTTTCTTCTTCGCCTCGCCGCCGTCGGTCTTCGTGCCGTCAAAGTGCGCGCTGTTCGTCATCGCGCCTTCGCCAGCGTAGGCTTCCTTCGCCACGTCGCCGCCCGTGATCACTTCTTTGATCGGCAAGCCGAAGGTCTTCGCGAACGCATAGTCGCGCTCGTCGTGCGCCGGCACCGCCATGATCGCGCCGGTGCCGTAGCCCATGAGCACGTAGTCGGCGATCCAGATCGGGATCTCTTGGCCGGTCGCCGGGTTGATCGCCTTGGCGCCGGTGTCCGCGCCGGTCTTCTCTTTGGCTTCCTGGCGATCGACGTCGCTCTTCGACGCGACCTTCTTCTTGTACTCCTGGACCGGCGCCCTGTTCGCGCTGATCTCGTCGACGAGCGCATGCTCCGGCGCGAGCACCATGTAGGTGGCGCCGAAGATCGTGTCGGGCCGCGTGGTGAAGACCTGGATCGTCTTTTGCGAGCCTTTGATCGCGAAGGTGACGTGCGCGCCTTCGCTCTTTCCGATCCACTCCTTCTGCCGCTTCTTCGTCGCGTCCGGCCAGTCGATGTGCTCGTGGCCCTGCAGCAGGCGCTCGGCGAACTGCGTGATCTTCAGCATCCACTGGCGCATCTGCTTGCGCTCGACGGGGTGGCCGCCGCGCTCGCTCTTTCCGTCGATCACTTCGTCGTTCGCGAGCACGGTGCCGAGCGCGGCGCACCAGTTGACGAACATGTCGCCCTGATAGGCGAGGCCCCTCTCGTAGAGCTTGGTGAAGATCCACTGCGTCCATTTGTAATAGGACGGCTCGGCGGTGCTGATCTCGCGCGTCCAGTCGTAGCTCATGCCGAGCGACTTCAATTGCGCGCGAAAGGTGGCGATGGCCTGTGCGGTCGACACCTGCGGCGCGATGCCTTCGTCGATCGCCTTTTGCTCAGCGGGCAGGCCGAAAGAGTCGTAGCCCATCGGATGCAGAACGTTGAAGCCGTTGGCGCGCTTGTGCCGGCAGACGACGTCGCTCGCCGTGTAGCCGGCGGGGTGACCGACGTGCAGGCCCTTGCCGCTCGGGTACGGGAACATGTCGAGCGCGTAGAACTTCGGCTTCGAACGATCTTCTTTGGCGACGAAGGTCCCGCGCTCTTCCCAGAACTCTTGCCACTTCGGCTCGATGACGGTCGGTCGGTACGGCATCACTACGTCGCTGTGATAGGCCTATCACAGCGCCTCCGTTCGCTGAGTTCATGGGCGATCGCTGCGCGATCACCCTGCGCCGCGTATAGCGCCGTCATCGAGCCGCGGCTAGACGCCTACTTCTTGTTCTCTTTCTTGCCGCTGTCGGTCTTGTTGTCGAAGGCGATGCCCTTCTCGACTTGCTCGATGGCCTTCTTCGTCAGGTCGATGGCCTTCGCCTTGTGACCGCCCTTGTCGTCGGTGGCGTTCTGCATGTTGGTGAGCGCCTCCTTCAAGTTGCCGAGCGCTTTTTGCATCGCTGGCTGCTCGTCGGCGGCAGCGGTATTCAGCTGTGCGTTCGCGAGCGTGAAGGTGAGTGCAGCGGCGAGACCGAGGGTAGAGAGTTTCCAAATGTTCATGGGGATCCCCTCTATTCGGATCGCTCGCCGAGATCCACGGTCGGCGAGGTCCACGGTTGAGCTGTCTTGGATGGGCGATCAAGAAAAGGTCTGAAACTCGACGACGACGGGATCCTTCGTCTTGTTCTTGCGCGCTTCGGCGAGGCCCACGTTGATCGCGCGGAACAGATCTTCGCCGCGCTTGAACTGCTCGTTCGGCAAGCTGGCGATCGACGCGAAGAGATCCGGATGGTGCCCGGTCTCGGCCTCGAACTGCGCCACGGTCTTGATGATGCGATCGATCGCGATGCGCGCGCCTGGGCCAGGCGTCTCGGGGAAGACGACGACGAACTCGGCCATGTCGACGCGGAAGATGCGATCGACCTCGCGCACTTCGTCGCGGATGGTCTGCGCGATCTGGATCAGCATCTTGTCGGCGAACTCGCGACCCCCGGTCGAGAGCAGCGCGTCGATCGACTCGTCGGCGATGACTCCCACGCTCAACGGGCGCGAATACCGATGCGCGCGGCCGAACTCGTACTCGAGCACGGCGGCCAAGCGCTGGAAGTTGCCGACGCCGGTCACCGGGTCCGTCGCGCGCATGCTCATCAGCTCGACCTCGGCGTCGCGCAGGTGGCGCTTGGCCTGGTTCAGCTCGATGACGTTCTTGATCCGCTGCTGCAACTCGAGCGTGCGGAAGGGCTTGTGCACGAACTCCGCGGCGCCGGCGCCGAGGCCGCGCATTTTCCCCTCGGCTTCGTCGACGGCGGTCACCAAGATCACCGGGATCTCGCAGAGCTTGACGTCGACCTTCACCTTGCCGAGCACTTCGTAGCCGTCCATGCCGGGCATCATCACGTCGAGCAGGATGAGGTCCGGCTTTTCCTTCTTGGCGACTTCGAGCGCCATCTCGCCGCTGTTCGCGGTGACGACGCCGTAACCGCTCACGCGGCAGAGATCGCTCAGCAGATCCACGTTCGTGGGATCGTCGTCGACGACCAAAACCTTGATAGTGACGCTGCTCATTCCTGGTACAGGAATCCTGACGTCATTCGCGCCCGACGGCAAGATTCTCGTAACGCGTGTATTCGCTGAAGAAGCGCAGCTTCGCCGTCCCGGTCGGGCCGTTACGCTGCTTGGCGATGATGATCTCGGCCACGCCCTTGTCCGGGGTCTCCGGGTTGTAGACCTCGTCTCTATAGATGAACATGATGACATCGGCGTCTTGCTCGATGGCGCCGGACTCGCGCAGGTCGCTGGTCATCGGCCGCTTGTCTTGGCGGCTCTCGACGCCACGGTTCAGCTGGCTGAGCGCGAGCACCGGCACGTTCAGCTCTTTGGCGATCTGCTTCAGGCCGCGCGAGATGGCGCTGATCTGCTGCTCGCGAGAGTCGATGTTCGGCGGGCCCTGCATGAGCTGCAAGTAGTCGATGACGATGAAATCGAGCTGGCCCTGCGCCTTCAAGCGCCGGCACTTAGCGCGCAGGTCGAGGATGCTCAGCACGCCCGAGTCGTCGATGTAGATGGGCGACTCCGAGATCGAGCCGGCTGCGCGCGCGAGCTTCGGCCAGTCGGCCTCGGCGAGAAAGCCCCCGCGCATGCGCGAGCCGTCGATGCGGCCCTCGGAGCACAGCATACGCATGACGAGCTGCTCCTTGCTCATTTCGAGCGAGAAGATCGCCGACGCGCGCTTGTTCCTGATCGCCGCGTTCGCGAGCATCGAGAGCGCCATCGCCGTCTTGCCCACCGCGGGGCGCGCCGCGAGGATCAAGAGGTCGGACGGCTGCAAGCCGGCGAGCATCTTGTCGAGCTCGTCGAAGCCGGTCGGCACGCCGGTGACCGCCTCGCGCTTCTCGTAGAGCTTCTCGATGCGCCGAAACGCCTCTTTGACGATGTCTTTGACCGGCGTGACGCCGCGCTTCTCGCGCTGATCGTTGATCTCGAAGATCGTGCGCTCGGCCTTGTCGAGCAGGCCGTCGACGTCGCCTTGATCCTCGTAGCCTTCGGTCGCGATCTCGGTGGCGGCCTGGATGAGCTTTCGCGCGATCGACTTCTCGCGGACGATCTTCGCGTAGCTGACGATGTTCGCCGCGGTGGGGATGCGCTCGACGAGGCTCGAGATGTAGAGCGCGCCGCCCGAGCTGTCGAGGTTGCCGGCCTGCTTCAGCGCGTTGATGACCGTAACTTCGTCGATCGGCTCGCCTTTTTCGCTCAGTGCCAAGACCGCTTGAAAGATGCTGCCGTGCGCCGGCCGATAGAAGTCCTCGGCCTTGACGAGCTCGACGACGGCGTTCAGCGCTTGGTTGTCGAGCAGCACGCCGCCGAGCACGCTCTGCTCGGCCTCGACGTTGTTCGGCATGGTCTTTGGGCGGTGGCCGGTGCGCGGCTCGTGCGAGCGTTCGGGAATCGGCGACGATGTGTGTGCTTCGATGGGCGGAGGTGACAGCTCGGACGGCCCGACATCGTGCATGCGGCTCACTGGCACATTGTCCCGACGACTTTCAATACGCATCGTGTCGTTCACTTGGAATAACGAAAGGACCGGGGAAGGTTCTGTGGCGCTTTGCCCCAGTGCGGCGCAATTCCCTGTGTCCTTTCGTCCGCGGCGCTCGGTGGGTTTCGCCGCGGCGTGAAGATTTACCGCGCAGCGGAGAAGTTTCGCGCTTCACATGGCCGCCATCGACAGCTCTTCGAAGATCTTTCGGACCAGCGGCGGACGACTCGCGGCTCCGATTGTCCGGACAGCGCGGGGATTGAAGGTATCCTTGGGGGCATGCGCGTCCTCGCCTTTGCCGCCGCCCTGCTCTTCGCGACGAACGCTCTCGCCGACGACACATGCGTCGCCGTCAAAGAGAAGCGCACCGGCAACAACATCGATCTCGTCGCCGAGCTCACCGGCTGCACCGAAACGACGATCACCCTCGCCGTCACGCTCGAGAACATGACGGCGTCGCCGGCGCTCCCGCTGACGATCGACACCGCCGGCAAGACCTCGCTCGTCCTCGCGACGCTGAGCGCGATCGATCCGAAGCAGCGCTGGAACTACCGCTGGACCTACGACTGGAAGTACGGCCGCCGCGCGCCGGCGACGAAGCCGAAGGCCTACGTCTACGCGCTGCCCTTCGCCGGCAAGTTCCCGCTCGATCAAGGCCCGCATGGCGCCTTCAGCCATGGGCCGGGCTCGCAGGACGAAGATGCGTTCGACTGGAAGATGCCGGAAGGCACCGAGATCCGCGCAGCGCGGGCCGGCGTCGTCGTCAACGTGCGCCAAGACGTCGCGGTCGGCGGGCCGGATCTCGCGCTGAAGAAGGACTTCAACTACGTGATCGTCCGCCACGACGACGGCACCTTCGCCGAGTACAACCACCTGCAGAAGAACGGCGTGCGCGCGAAGGTGGGCCAGAAGGTGGACGTCGGCGCACTGCTCGGCCTGTCCGGCAACACCGGCTTCTCGAGCGGCCCGCACTTGCACTTTGCGGTGTTCAACACGATCGACGGCAAGACACGCGCGACGATCCCGATCACCTTCGCGCCTTAGGCGTGCGGCCTGGCTACGGCCAAGCGTCGACCTCTGGATCGCGCGGCCAATAAGTGAAGCGCGCGAGCTCGGTGCCCTGCTCTGCCGGACAGGTCTCGCTGACGTCGGCCACGACGATCTTCATCTCGGGCGTGAAGCGCGCCTCGATCTCCGGCGGCAGCGCGACGATCTTCCCTGCGGTGCCATCGATGAACACGTGCACGAGCGCGGCGTGCCGGCCTTGGTGCTCGGCGCGCAGGTAGAGCTGCGTGCAAGCTGCCTCGCCTGGCAGCGTGATCGCGCGCTTGCCGTTCGCGATGCTCGTGAGCGCCGGCGCGTTTGGTGTGCTGCTCGCCTGACTGCTCGGGACGAGCATCGCGTCGCGGCCGGCGAGGAAGCGCCCGAGCTGCGTGGCGTAGATGGCAGACTTGCCGAGCGCGAGCGCTTCCTTCTCGATCTCCGCCGCCTTGGCGTCGCGCAGGAGGCGATGCTCGCACTCGGCCAGGGTGTCGAGAAAGGCCGGGTGCCGCTGCAGAGCGACGGCGCGCTCGGCGGCGGTGAGGGCGAGCTCGAGCGATCGCGGCGGCGCGTTGCGATCGACGGCCACACGCCACGCGAAGTCGTTGAGCTGCGGCGCCGTCACGTTCGGGTGCGTCGCAAAAGCGGTCTCGGCGGCGAAGACGTCGTCCGTCCACGCGGGCGAGCGCGCGCGCTCCACCGTGCGGCCGAGGCCGATGACCGTCACCAGCGCCAGCGCGGTCGCCACGAGCACGCTCCAACGCGACGACGGCATCTGCGGCGCGCGTGGCAACACGATGAGCGCCATGACGCCGCCGACGACGAAGCCCGCGGCATGCGCGATGCCGTCGATCTGCGGCACGAGCGCCGAGAGGCCACCGTTCAAGAGCAAGATGATCATCCACCAGCGGCGCGACTGGCGCACGCCGTACGGCAGCTCGTCGCCGTACTTGATGTGCATGACCGCAAACGCGCCGAGCAGGCCGAAGATCGCCGTCGACGCGCCCACGGACAACGGCCCGCGCGCGAACGCCGCGGACGTCCAGGCGCCGCCGATCGACGAGCCCAAGTAGATCGCGAGCAAGCGCGCGCGGCCGAGCTCACGCTCGATCAACGCGCCGATCGAGAACAGGGAGACCACGTTGACGAGCAGGTGCATGTCGAACGCGTGCAGAAAGCCGGCGCTGACCACGCGCTCCCACTGCCCAGCGGCGACGAGCACCGGCACGGCAGCGCCAAAGCGCACGAGCGCGTCGGACGGCGCGTCGAGCCGAAACGGCAACCACCCTCCAGGGTTCGGCGCCACCTCGCATACGAGCGCGAAGCCCGCGGTCAAGATCGCGATGAGGATCAGCGTCAGTCGCGGGCGAAAAGGCTGCATGGGGGACGGAGCATTCTCACGCGACGGAATGGAAGACAACGCGGGCGCCTGTCACTTCCTGGCATCGTTTGCGCAAAGGGAAGAAACCCAGGCCCGGGAGCCGCGATAACGGCCGTGGAGGATTTATGTCTGGAACTTCTGCCGTCGCTCCCCGGTCATCCGCGCCCATCCTCTACGCCCAAGCCGACACGACGCCGCGCATGCGCATGGCCGCCGACGTGAGCGCACCGGTGGCGACAACTTCTGTCATCGCCACCTGCTCGACCGAAGCGACGACGCCCGAGTCGCACACCGCGCGCCGCGTCGTTCAACACATCCTACGTCCGCTGCCGTTCTATGCGGCGACCGCGGCCGCGATCACCGGCGCCATCTTCATCGCGGCGCTTCCCGGGATGGGCCTCCTCGTCGGCTTGCTCATCGCCCTCGCCCTCATCTTCGCGGCGCTCGCGGCCATGAAACACGTCGAGGTCGAGCAGGATCACTCGGCGAGCCAAGCGACGGAAGAGACCAACCGCCGCACGCGCTGCATTCAGGATCAGAACGAAGAGATCTTACGCCGCCTTCCCGCACAGCCGGCATCGCCCGACACCGTGCCACGGACTTCTCCCGTCGTGGCGTTGGCCCCGCGAAGAACTGTCACTGGCCTGGTTTGATCCCGATTCCAAAAAACGTCGAGCTTGGCTCGTATGCGAGGCGCGCCCGAGTGAGGAGCGCAGGCGTACTTCCTGTACGCTGAGCACCGGAGCGACCAAGCAACGAAGCAGACGGGCCGAGATCGGCGTTTTTTAGGCTTGAGCGACGACCCAGAGCTGAATGGTGCTGGTCACGTCGGCGTGCAGCTTGACGCCGAGCTTGTAGATGCCGAGCGCCTTGATCGGCTGATCGAGCAAGATGCGGCGGCGATCGATCTCGAAGCCGAGGGTTTCGAGCCCGCGCTCGATGTCTTGCGTCGTCACCGAGCCGAAGAGCTTGTCTTGCTCGCCGACCTTGCGCGCGATCGTGACGATGGCGCCGTCGACCTTGCCGCCGAGCTCCACTGCGCCGGCCTTCATCTTTTCGCGCTTCTTGCCGGCTTCGCGTTGCTGGTGCTCGAGCTCACGCTTGTTGCGCTCGGAGGCGAGCGTGGCCTTCTGCTTCGGGAGCAGATAATTGCGCGCGTAGCCAGGCTTCACGTTGACGAGATCGCCCGTGTTGCCAAGCTTCGGCACGTCATCGAGGAGAATGACTTGCATGACCTAACTCCTTACATTCCCGCCGCGGTGAACGGCAAAAGCGCGATCATCCGGGCACGCGACACCGCCGACGCGAGCTCGCGTTGGTGGCCGGCGCAGTTTCCGCTGATGCGGCGCGGGATGATCTTGCCGCGCTCGGTGATGAAGTACTTCAACGCGTTGTAGTCCTTGAAGTCGATGCGCAGCGTCTTGTCCGCGCAGAAGCGGCAGACCTTCTTACGCCCGAACGACTTGCCCTTCTTCTTACCGTCGCGCTCGCCACGTTCGCCGCGGCCGCCGCCTTCTTTGTCGAAATGTGCCATGTTATTCCGCCTCGTTTTCGTCGAAGCCGCCTTCGAAATCTTCGCCCATCGGGCCGAAGCCCTCGTCGTGCTCTTCGCGCCGTGGGCGGAACGGATCTTCGTCCTCCGCCTCCGCCACCACCTTCAACGTCTCGAGCTCCTTGGCATCGCGCGACGCCGGGTCGACCGCGTCCTCGAGCTGCACCGTCAGATAACGGATGACGTCGTCCGAGATGCGCAGATTACGCTCGAGCTCTTTGGGCGTGTTCGACTTGCTCAGGTAGTTGGCGTGCAGGAAGATCGCCTTCGGATACTTGGCGATCTCGTACGCGAGCTTCTTCTTGCCCCAGCTCGACATCTGCAGGAACTTGCCGCCGTCGGTGTCGACGATCGACTTGATGCGCTGCGCGAGCTTGTTCAGCGGCTCGTCGCCCACATCGGGCTTCACCAAAACGATTGTTTCGTACTCTCTCATGAATCTCCTCATGGACTGTTCGGACAGTGCGAGCACTGCCGAGGAGCGCGGGCCGGCCACCATGGAAGGCTCCGCGGGACGGCCCCCATGCCGCGTTGGGCCCTGGAAAGTCAACGGTGGCTTAGGTTTTCCGCCGCTTGATCGCTCAGCCCTTCGCCACCTTCCACTCGGCGCGCAGCTTCTTGTATGGCTCGAAGCCCTGCGGGTGATCGCCGAACTTGAGTTTGTGGTGCGGCAGGAACGCCTGCTGCCCGTTCTCGAGCGAGACGAGGTGCAGAAGATCGTTGCCCTCGTACCAATCGAGCGTCAGCCGGTAGCGGCCCTTCATCCACAGATCACGGCGCTTGAAGTACGCGAGCACCGGACCGTGCAAGGTGGCGAAGTCGTGCACGCAAAAATCGCCGGTCGGGCAGTTCGCGTAGACGAGGTCTTCGAGCGAGAGCTCCGGCGGCATCGGCTCGCCTTCCGTCAGCGCGCTCGGCGGCAGGTACGAGAATACGGCGCCGTCCTCGAGCAACACTTTGAAGGTGGGCGTCGAAGCTGGGTAGCTCGACACGACGAAGGCGCGGCACGGCAAGCGCTGGCCCGCGTGCTTCGGATCGCCGCCGTAAAGGAGAGCCTTCTTCACCATGAGCGCGATCGGCGGGATCTCCGCGTGGACGTGCGCGGCCTTGCCGGCGTTCGGCGCTGACAGCTTGCCGGCGAACGCTGAGACCGTCGCATTGATCGCGTCATCCAGCGATGGTGAGCCCTCCTCTCGCTTGTAGAAGTCGAACACGTGCTCGACGAGCGCGCCCTGCGGCGAGAGCCCGTTCCTCATCGACCACTGCACGTAGTCTTTGATGACCTCGATCCCGGTCTCGAACTCCGTCGCTTTCAGATCGTGCGCGCGCTTCGTGAGCACGATGGCCACGTCCGTGCGCGGATCGAAGACATGCACGAAGTCGCGCGGGTTGCGCATCCCTTCGATGACGCAGTCGCCGTGGAGGCCGGGCTCGGCGCGCACGTGCCGCAGACACGCGTCGGGATCGTCCTTCAGCGCGTCGGTCGAGAACTTCGTCATCGCTTCGATGTGATCTTGCTTCGTCCCGACCGGTGCCGGAAACATCCGCCGCACCCACGCGCTCGCCTTGATGTGCGAAATCTGCAAGCGCGCGGCGAGCTTCTCCGCGAACGGCGTCTTGCCGGTGGCGCTGATGCCGAGGACGAAGATCTTCACCGGGGATTCTGTGCTTCGTGCCAGCGCTGCGTCTTCGGATCGAACTCGCTGACGATCGCGAAGAGCACGTGGCCGCTCGGGACGAACGCCGCCGACGTCTGCCGCACGATGATGCCGACGCCCTCTTTCTTCGCGTCGTCCTTGTATTCGACGGTGATGTACTTCGTCTCGAAGCGATCCTCGGGAAACGCAGAGAGCTCGATGTAGCGCTCGATGTGCCAACCCGCTTCGGTGAGCGCCTTGTTGTCACCCTCGGTGAAGGCGTCGCCGAAGGTCACGCGCGAGCGCGGCAGGCACTCGAACACCCAGCCGAACTCCCAGGCCGTGCGCTCGACGAGGTACTGATCGCGCCAGGCCATCCCGAGCCGCTTGTTCTTGCGCAAGGTGCCGGACGCGTGGCGCTCGACGAAGGCGTCGGCCTCGAGCGCGCGCAGCTCCACGCGCTTCTTCATCACTTCGCAAGCGGCGACGGCGGCGTCGACAGGAACGATCTTCGTCTCCATGGCGCGGGTTATGACATACTCTTTTCGCGAAAGCGTTAGAACTTCATGCCGGCGCCGCTCCACGACTTGTCGCTGCCGAAGTCGGTGAAGAACGCGAGGACGAGGCTGGCCGCCGCGAAGACGCCAGCGCTCACGATGAGGCCGCGGGACGCGGCGGACAGCTCATTGGCGCCGCGGCCGATGGCCACGAGCTGCGCGCCGTTCACCGTTGCGCCGCCGCCGATCGCGCTGTTGGCGAGGGCCTGATACTCCGCGGCCCGCATCTGCGCCGCGATCGCGAGGCCGAGGCCCGCCGCAAGGCTCGCGACCGACACCGCCGTCGTCGTCGCGAACCAAGCCACGTGCGCCGGCTTCGGCCGCCAGCGCGCCTTCCACTCGAGCGCGACGCCTGAGGGGAACGGCGTGCTCTTCGCCGGCAACAGCTCCTGCACGAGCGCGCCGACGAGATCGAGCGCGTGCTCCGGCTTGGTCGCGCTCTTCGTCACCATCTTCTGCACGTCGCCGCTCGCCGGATCGAGCAACGCCAGCGTCACGACGTCGGTGTCCTCGACGCTGACGGCGGTGACGACGATCGCGCCGTCCGCCTGCGTGCCGGCGAAGATCTTCGCCCAGCACGTCTTCTCGGCCTCGACGCAGCTCGTGCCACCGAACGGTGCGAGATCACGCAAGACGCGCACGCCGTCGTATTTTTCGAGCTCAGCGGTGAGCGCCTGGCTCAGCAGCTTCTGCTGGCGCACGCTGACGCCGCTGCGGTCGGACATGTGGAGAACGTACGTCGACTGAGGCAGGGCGACGGCGAGGAGGAGGAGGATCATGCGCGCACCCTAGCGCGACACGTAGGCCGGTGACGTGACCAGACGCACATTGATCTGGCGCGCGGGAAGCCGCTGGATAGCATTGCGTGCATGCGTATCGCCCTCCTCGCCTTCGTGCTCGCTTGCGCCGTCACCTCCGAGCTCTCCGCGACCGCGCTCCCGCCCGGCCTCCGCCAGAAGGCCGCGCCGAGCAAGAACGACGTCGTCAAAGTGCGCGTGCGCCGCATCGAGCAGATCACGCCGACCTCGACGACGGCGCCGCCGCCGAAGAACGCGGTCATCGGGCTGCACCAGATCGCCGTCGTGTTGATCGAGACCGATGACGCGCGCTTCAAGGAGGCGGATCCGAAGGCGGCGGTCGAGAAGATGTTCTTCGATCAACAGAACCCGTCGCTCGCGCACTACTACCAGGAGCAATCGTACGGCCGTTATCAACTGAGCGGCAAAGTGTTCGGGCCGGTGCGCGTGAAGGGCAAGCTCGCGAGCTTCAGCTACGGCCCGGGGCAAGAGGGGCAGAACGTCCGCAAGGTGATCCAGCAAGCGTTCGACGCCGTCGCCGAGCAGATCGACATGAAGACCTTCGACGGCTACAACGCGTTCTCCGAAGACAAGCCGGACGGCGCGCTCGATCACTTCGCGGTGATCTTCCCGTCGACGATCGCTGGGCACGAAGGCTACTTCAAGCCGATCTGGCCGCACCGAGGGACGCTCGACTACGCCGCAGGCGCGAAGAAGCTGAAGAGCTACTACATCTTCTCGTATCCGATGCCGCTCGGCACGCTGGCGCACGAGCACGGCCACGACATCGGCCTGCCGGACCTTTATGATCGCGACGACAGCTCGCACGGCGCCGGGCCGTGGTGCTTGATGGCGTCGGGAAGTTGGCTCGGGCGCGGATCGCTCCCGGCGCACGTCTCGGCCTGGGGCAAGGTGAGCATGGGCTGGGTGCGGCCGCGCATCGTGTCGCGCAGCTTGCCGAGCGTCGAGATCCCCGCGGTCGAGACGTCGCCGACGGTGCTGAAGATCCCCATTCGCACGGCTGACTCGCCGGAGTACTTCCTCGTCGAGAACCGCCAGCGCATCGGCTACGACGCGCAGCTCCCGGACGAAGGGCTGCTGATTTGGCACATCGACCAGAGCATCAAGCACAACGACGACGAGGGGCACAAGCTCGTCGACGTCGTCGAGCCAGCGACCGTGCAGGATCTCGATCGCATGCTGCGCGATCAGGATCCGGATCTGCTCGACACCTTTCGCGCCGGCAAGAAGAGCCGCTTCGCCCGCGACACGAAGCCCGGCAGCGAAGACTACGCGGGCAAGGAGACAGGCATCGTCATCGACGACATCTCGGCGTCGAAGAGCGTGATGATCGCGAGCCTCACGGTGCCGACGATCAGCGTGCCGGAAGGCGAGCCGTTCACCGTCGTGCGCGACAATTATACTTACGGGCAATTCGGCGCCGTGCCGTTGCCGGTCGGATCCGAGGACCTCGTGGTGCTGACGGCGACCGAAGGCGCCTTCGACGTGCAGGAGGTCGAGATGCTCGTCATGGGCCGGCCGCGCACGAAGCCGAAGATGACGCTGACCTTATATGAGGACGCTGGCGGCGCGCCGGGGAAGGTGCGGCTGACGACGCAGGCCGAAGCGCCGATGAAGGACGACTCGTACGCGTGGGCGAAGGTGCGGCTGCCCGAGACCGTACGCTTCAAGGGCGGCACGAAGTTCTGGGTGGGCGTGGCGCCCTTGGACGAGCAGCTCGCCGTCGCGTTCAACCCGAGCTCATTGTCGAAGGACGCGCGCTACCGGCAGAAGGGCGACAAGGCGCTGAAGAGCGCCTACAACTTCGCCAAGGGCAAAGAGCCGGTCGCAGACTTCATCCTGCGCGCGAAGGGCTACGGCTTCATCGGCGTCGCGAACGCGAAGATCCCCGCCCAGGCCGACGAAGACGACGCGTTGATCAAGCGCATGCGCGAAGCCGACGCGCAGCTCGACAAGAAGCAATTCTTGGAGGCCGCCGCCACGTACGGCACCGTGCTGCAGCGGATGAGCGAAGATCCGCGGCGGTTCATGACGTGGATTCCGGTGGTCGTGAACGCGCTCGGCGTCGCCGACTATCAAGCGAAGAACTGGAAGGGCGCGATCGATCAGTTCACGCGAACGTTGCGCTACGCGCAGATGCTCGGCGATCCGCGCGCCGAGGCCGACGTGCTCGAGAACATCGGCGAGACCTACTTTCACGCAGGTGACATGACGCTCGCCGAGTCGTTCTGTCTGCGCGCCAAGCAAATGAACCACGCGACGCCCGATCGCTTGCTCGAGAGCGAGTACTGGCTCGGGCGCATCGCGTTCGCGAAGAAGGATCGCGCGGCGGCGGCGGCGCGCTTCGACGCGGCGTCTGCGTTGGTCGCGGTCGTGCACAAGGGCGAAGCGGACGTGCAGGCGAAGTGGAAGCAGCGCCTCGAGCGTGCGCGGGCGGGCACCGCGGTCGGCGAAGATGCGATCGACGGCGAGTCGCGGGTGGCGAAGGAGCTCGCGGAGGAGCACAAGGCCGAGACGCAGCCAGAGACCGCGCAGGACGATTCGGGGACGCGGAAGATGGATATGAGCGATTACTTGTTCGGGCAGTGATCCGCGAACTTGGATCGCGGAGGTCACATTCAACAACTTAGTCCTTCGACCGCGTGAAGATTGCCGTTCAACAGGTACATCGACGACGTCGAGCCGTTTCGACTGTAAACGCGAGCGCCGAGCGAAGGAAGAGCGGAGCGGGGGCATGCGGCCGGTGGCAGCGATCGTGCGGCGGTCGCCCTCGTCGCGGCCGGACGCGCGGCGGCCGGCGCTTCGAACGTGAGTGTGCGCACCGCCCGCGCCACGCTGCGCGTGTCACGCGCGTTGCACATGCTGAGCCGCGGCGCTGCGGGCTCGCGCTCCCGCCCAGCCGCAGCACTCGGGGCGTCTGGGCGGGGCTCGCCCGGCGCCGCTGTCTCTCAGCTTCGCTCACGGACGGTGTGCGGACGTTTCCGAGGAAACGTGGCTGCGGTTTCGTGCGGAATTCCTCGATGTTTTTTGATCTTCTTCGGAGATAGACCTTGACGAGCTTTGCGACCGTCGCGGCGGGCGTTCGCTGAGTCGCATGAGCGAAGGCGATCGCTGAGTCTATGGCTGCGCACACGACGCGCGGTGCGATGGCGAGAGATCTTTCGTGGATCGCTCCCTTTGCGCCTCGCAGCCGGCCTGCGGCTGCGTCGAAAAAGTGCGTGCTAGAAGCGTGGTCATGAGCGAAGAAACAGACGCGTTGGATTCGGAGATCGCGGCCCTCGGTGCCGAGCTCACGGCGGTCACCCACAAGTTGCTGGTAAAGGTCCGCGAGTTCGACGAGCGCGAAGTGTTCGCGTCGATGGCGTACATGTCGACCGCCCACTACTTGAACTATCGCCTCAGCCTCTCATTGCCCGCTGCGCGCGAGAAGGTTCGCGTGGCGCATGCGATCGCGAAGCTGCCGAAGATCGACGCCGCGTTCGCGTCTGGCGCTCTCTCCTATTCGAAAGTGCGCGCCCTGACCCGAATTGCGACGCTCGAGAAAGAGGAGGAGCTGCTCATGGTCGCGAAGGAAATCTCCGCCGCGGCGCTGGAGAAAGTCGTGCGCGGCGTGCGGCGCGTCGAGACGATCGCGTCGGCCGAGAAGCGCGAGGAGTCGCGCGGCCTCACGTGCTTCTTCGACGACGACGGCATGTTCGTGATGCAGGGGCGCTTCCTTCCCGACGAAGGCGCGATGATCATGAAGATGCTCGAAGCCGCGCCGTCGCCGAAGGAGCGGATGCCGGCGGGTAAGCGGCTCGCCGATGCGCTCGTGCACGTTTCCGAGGAAGCGTTGTCAGGCGCGCGCGCCGAAGGTTCGAGCGCCGATCGCGTACAGGTCGTCGTGCACGTCGACGCTGAAGTGCTCGCGCACGATGTGTTGGACGGCCGTGCGGAGATCGAAGGCGTCGGCGTTTCCGCGGAAGTTTCCCGGCGCCTCGCTTGCGACGCGAGCATCGTGACCATGACGCACGACAAGCACGGCAACGTCGTCGATGCCGGTCGCAAGACGCGCGTGATCTCGACGCCCTTGCGCCGAAAGCTCAAAGAACGCGACTCCACGTGCCGCTTTCCCGGCTGCACGAGCACGTTCACCGACGGCCACCACATCCAGCACTGGAGCCAAGGCGGCGCGACGACGTTGGAGAACCTCGTCTCCCTCTGTCGCCGGCATCATCGCTTCGTTCATGAACACGGCTACGCGGTGAAGCGCGACGCGAACGGGCTCATCGTGTTCAAGGATCCGCGCGGCGCACCGATCGCGAATGCACCGCCCGCGCTGCCTTCGCCGAAGGGCACCGCGCTCGCGACGGCCGAGATGGTGATGCCGAGGTACGCGACGATGGACTATCACTACGTGGTCAATTCGCTCGTGCGTGACTGACGATGCTCCCGCGGAAACGCGCATGCCGCCGGCGCCGCGTTCATGTGCCGAGAGTCGCGATCCCGATCGAAAGCGCAGCTGAGTGACAGCGGCGCCGGGCGAGCCCCGCCCAGACGCCCCGTGTGCTGCGGCTGGGCGGGAAGAGCGAGCCCAGCGCGCCGCGGCGAACCATGTGCAACGGACGTGACACGCGCAGCGTGGCGCGGCCGATGCGCGCAGGCACGTTCGCAGCGACGGACGCCGCGTGCCCGGCCGCGACGACGGCGACCGCCGCTCGATCGACGCCCCGGCCGTATGCCCCCACCGCCGACTCCGCTCCGCTCTTTCTGATGCATTGGGGGGTCGCGTCAGGGCGCACGAGGGGTCGGGCGCAGTGTGTGCACCAATTTGAGCCCGTCATGGACTTCAGCTAGGTCGAAATCATCAGATGTCCCCCCTCACCTCCTTAAAAACCTGGGGCACCCGCTACACCGGCCGTTTCGTCCTCGGCGCGCTGATGCTCGCCGTCACGAACGCCCTCGGCTACGTCATCCCGAAGCTCCTGAAGCACGCGATCGACTCTCTGAGCACCGCCGTCGACACCTCGCTCCTCGGCACCATTGCGCTCGCCGTCTTCCTCATCGCCTGCGTGCAAGCCGGCGTGCGCATCGCCTCGCGCCTCTTGATCTTCAACGCCGCGCGCGACGTCGAGCGCGATCTCCGCCAAGCGCTGTTCGCGCACATCCTGCGCTGGTCTCCCGAGCGCCTGCGCTCCCACGCGCTCGGTGATCTGCAGAGCCGGATGCTCAACGATCTGACGAACGTGCGCCTCATCTTCGGCGTCGGCCTGTTGAACATCGTCAACACGGCGCTCGTCTATGCCATCGCGATGCCGTTGATGTTCAGCGAGAGCACGACGCTGGCGCTCTTCGCGCTCATCCCCTACCCGATCATGATCGTGATGATGCTGCTCATCGCCAAGCGCATCTTCAGCCAGAGCAAGATCGCGTCCGAGCGCAATTCAGAGCTCTCGAACTTGATCAACGAGGATCTCGGTGCGCGCCTGTTCATCACCGCCACCGGCTTGCAGCGCTCGCAGCAAGCGCGCTTCGCGGAGCGTAACGATCGCTACCTCGAGACGAACGTGCGGCTGGTGATGACGCGCGCGCTCATGTTTCCGGTCGTTGGCATGCTCGGCTCGCTCGGCGTCGCGATCACGCTCTATGTGGGCGGCAAGGGCGTCATCGCCGGCGAGCTCACGCTCGGGTCACTCGTGGCGTTCACCGCGTACCTCGGGCTGCTGACCTTTCCGACGTTGATGTTCGGCTTCATGCTCGCCGTGCTGCAACGCGGCCGCGCCTCGTGGAAGCGCATCGCCGATCTCTTCGCCGAGCCCACGTGGCAGGCCGGGGAGCGCACGCTCGAGCTGCGCGCGCCACCGACGCTCGCGCTCGCGCACGCGACGATCGCGCGCGGCGAGGAGACGCTCATCAGCGGGCTGTCGCTCACCATCGCGCCGGGCGAGCGCGTGGGCATCGTCGGCGAGGTGGGCAGCGGCAAGAGCACGCTGCTCGCGATCCTGGCGCGGCTGCTCGACGCGCCGGCGCCGGCCACCTACGCGATCGACGGCGCCGACGTGCGCACGCTCACCCTCGACAACGTGCGTTCGTTCATCGGCTACGTGCCGCAGCAGCCGTTTCTCTTCTCGACCACTGTCCGCGAGAACGTGTGCCTCGGCCGCCCGGACTCGGACGATCTCACCGTCGAGCGCGCGCTGGACATGGCCGCCGTCCGCGCCGACGTCGCGCGCTTGCCGCAGGGCCTCGCCACCGAGATCGGCGAGCGCGGCGTCACGCTCTCCGGCGGCCAGAAGCAGCGCCTCGCCATCGCGCGCGCGCTCGTCATCGATCCGAAGGTGCTCTTGCTCGATGACTGCTTCTCCGCCGTCGACGCGGAGACCGAGCGCCAGATCATCGAAGCCTTGCTCGCCGAAGATCGCCGGCGCACGCTCGTCATCGCCACGCACCGGCTCGCGGTCCTCGATCACGTCGACCGTATCTTGGTGCTCGACAAGGGCCGCATCGTCGAAGAGGGCCCGCCGGAAAAGCTGCAGCAGCCGGGCACGCGCTACTACGAGCTGCACCGAAAGCAGCGCCTCGCGGAGCGCGTCCACGCGAAGGCCAGCGCATGAAAGAGCTGAAGATCGCGCTCCGCCTGCTGTTCGGCACGAAGGGCACGCGCGCGCTCGTGTGGATCGCGCTCTTCGCGACCTTGTGCACGGCGCTGATGCCCACGCTGCCGCCCTTCCTCATGAAGCGCACCATCGATGACGGCGTCTTGAAGAACGACCCGGACACGCTCCTGTTCTTCGCCGGGCTCTTCGTCGCGGCCGTGATCGTCGAGCTCATCTTCTCGCTCGCCAGCCAAACCTCGCTCGCGCTGCTAGGTCAAAAGGCGATGCACGACTTGCGCGGGCGCTTGTTCGCGCACTTGCAGTCGCTCGACCTCGGCTACTTCGAGCGCGAGCCTCGCGGCCGCGTGCTCACCCGCTTGACCAGCGACGTCGAAGCGCTGAGCGAGATGTTCACCTCCGGCGCCGTGACCATGTTCGCGGACTTCGTGGTCGCGCTCGGGATCGTCTTCGCGATGCTGCTCCTCGACGCCAAGCTGACGGCGATCGTCTTTTTGACGGTGCCGCCGCTCATCGTGCTCTCGGAGATCTTTCGTCGAAAGGCCCGCGATGCGTTTCGCGACATCCGCGCGCGCGTCGCCCGCTTGAACGGCTTCGCCGCCGAGCACTTGGCCGGCGCCGAGGTGATCCAGGCGTTTCGCCAGCACGCAAGCGCCGAGAAGCGCTTCGACGCGATCAACGAGGAGCTGCAGGTGTCGCAGCGCTCGGCGATCTCGGTCGACGCGACGCTCTTTGCCGTCGTCGAAGCGATCGGCAGCACGGCCGTCGCGGCGATGATCTGGTTTGCGGCGAGGGATCTCATCTCGGGCGCGCTGCAGCTCGGCGTGCTCGTCGCGTTCATTCAATACGTGCAACGCTTCTTCATCCCGATCCGCGATCTCAGCGCGAAGTTCGCGATCATTCAGTCGGGCTTCGCCGCGGCCGAGCGCGTGGATCAGTTCTTGGCAGTGAAGCCGGCGCTCAGCGTGCCGGCGGCGCCACGGACGCAAGCAAAGATGCTCCCGGTCCGCTTCGAGCGCGTCGGCTTCGCCTACTCCGGCGGAAAGCCGGTCTTGAACGACGTCTCGCTGACGATCGAGCCGGGCAAGAAGATCGCGCTCGTCGGGGCCACCGGCGCCGGCAAGACCACCTTCGTCAAGCTGCTCTTGCGCCTCGTCGACGCCAGCGACGGCCGCATCGTCGCCAACGACCTGCCGATCGGCGAGTGGGACCTCGCGGCGATGCGGCGAAGAGTGGCGATCGTGCCGCAAGATCCCGTCATCTTCGCCGGCACCGTGCGCGACAACCTGCGTGAGTTCGATCCGGCGATCAGCGACGACGCGATTTGGGCCGCCGCGCGCGCGATCGGCACGGACAAGCTGATCCTGCGCTTGCCCCTCGGCCTCGATCACCCGTTGAAAGAGCGCGGCACGAACCTCTCGTCTGGCGAAGCGCAGCTCATCGCGTTCACGCGCGCGCTCATTCGCGAGCCAGAGCTCCTGGTGCTCGACGAGGCGACGAGCAGCATCGACGCCACGAACGAGGCCGCGATCACCCGCGGCCTGTCGGTGTTGCTCGAGAACCGGGCGGCGCTGGTCATCGCCCACCGCTTGGCGACGCTACGCATGTGCGACGAGATCATCGTCATCGAGCACGGCAAGATCGCCGAGCGTGGCACGCACGATGGGTTGGTCGAGCGCGGCGGCCTCTACGCGGCGCTCTACGAGCTGCAGTTTCAGAAGTCGGCGTGAGGCGCACGGACTGGCTCATCGCCGCGGCTGCGATCGTCATCGGCGCGGTCACCGGCCAAGGCTACATCTGGCGCCTCGCGAACCACGCGGGCTACTTCCTGGTGCCGGTCAATGAGCCGGCGCTGCCGAAAATCGACGCGCCGGCAAAGACCTTCGTCATCGTGGTCGACGGACTACGCCAAGACGCTGCGGCGAGGATGGCGTCGGCGCGGGCGCTGCAAGCGCGCGGCACCTGCGTCTCGGCCGACGTCGGGCCGATCAGCATCTCGCGCCCAGTGTACGCCGTGATCTCGACGGGGCTCGAGCAAGATCGCACCGGCAGCCGCAACAACGCCACCTGGGAGCCGCTCACCGCCGATTCCATCTGGCAACGCGCCAGCGACGCGGGGTTCACCGTGTGCGGCTACAGCGAGCTACCGTGGTGGCAGCAGCTGTTTCCGCAGGCGTTCGCGCGCTACGAGGTCGACGCTGACCCAGACGCGCTCTTTCTGCGACCGCGGCAATCGCCGTGCACGCTGACCTTGCTGCATCCGGTCTTCGTCGACGAGACGGCGCACGATCACGGCGCCGCGTCGCCAGAGTACGAAGCGGCGGTCGCGCGCGTCGATGCGCAGATCGCGAAGCTGCTCGAGCGCGTCGATCTCGATCGCGATCTCGTGATCCTCACCGCCGACCACGGCCACCGCGACCGCGGCGGTCACGGTGGCCGCCAGCCGGAGCTCGCGAACGTGCTCACGTGCTTCGCCGGCAAAGGTGTCGCCGGCAAAGGTGTCGCGACCAGGCCAACCGTCGATCCCTTCGACATGCGCACGCTCGCGCCGACGCTGGCCGTGCTGCTCGGCGTGCCGTTTCCGAAGACGATGCGCGCGGGCGAGGACGGCCTCGATCAGATCTTCACGATCACTGACGCCGCCGCATTTCCGCAGGGCTACTTGGACGCGCGCCGCCGCGGGATCGAGCTCTTCCGCAGCGCCAACCAGCGCGCGCTCGCAGACCTCGCTGCGGCGAGTTGGTCCGAGCTCTATGCTTTCTTACGCCACCAACAATGGGCGCGCGGCACAGTAGTGCTCCTCTTTGCGCTCGCGCTCGCGTTTCGTCGCTTCAACCGCGAGGGGCGCGGGCTCGTCGTCTGGCTGCTCGCGACCTGGGCCGCGACGTGCGCGGGGCTCGCTGCGGTCCGCGGCGCCTTCGACTTCACGGCGATCAACTATCAGGCCCCGTTCATTCTGCTCACCTCTGCCTGCGCCGCGGTCGCCGCGGGCGCCGCGATCTCGATCCACCGCCGCGCGTTCCCCAAGCGGGTGTGCAAGGACGACCTCGGCACCCTCGTCATCACGACTGCCATCGCCTGCCTCGCCCACATCGTCGCCTACGGATGGCCGCTCGGCGCACCGCTGCCCGGGCCGGAGCTGCTCTTTCTGCCTTTCGTCGGCGCGATCGCGCTCGGAACCTACGCGTTGGCGTTCGTGCTCGTGAAACGGTAGAACGCTCGCGATGTTCGCCCTCGCCGCCACCCTGCAAACGATCGGACCGCTGAAAGCCCGCGTCATCGACGCGGCCCCGAACCAAAGCATCGAGCGCGTCGTCGTGTTGATGCACGGCTTCGGCGCGCCGGGTGACGATCTGGTGGCCATCGCGCAGGTGCTGCCGATGGCCAAAGGCACGCGCTACGTGTTCCCAGAGGCGCCGCTCGATCTAACCGGCGACGGCCGCGCCTGGTGGATCATCGATTGGAACGAGCGCGCCCGGTACGAACGCACGGGCGACGTCGACGGCTATGTCGCGCTCGTGCCGAAGGGCCTCGCGGAAGCCAGCCACGCCGTGAGCGCGATGCTCGATCACATCGAGAAGAGCTGGGGCGTCCCAGCGAACCACATCGTGCTCGGCGGCTTCTCACAAGGCGCGATGCTCACGCTCGACGTCGCCGCGCACCGCGCGAAGAAGCCGAGGGCGCTCGTGTGCCTCTCGGGCTCGCTGATCGCGACGACGCGCTGGTTGAAGCACGCGGACTCGTTGAAGGGCGTGCCGATCTTCATGAGCCACGGAAAGTCGGATCCCGTGTTGCCGTATCCACTCGCCGAGCGGCTGCGCGAGACACTGACGAAGGCTGGCGCGAAGGTGCAGTGGGCGCCGTTCTCCGGCGGGCATGCGATCCCGGAGGGTACGGTCCGAGCGTTGGCGAAGTTCCTAGACGAACAAATCTCGCACTGACACGAACAAGATGAGCCCGAAGAGCAGCACGAAGCCGACCGCGTGCACGACCGACTCGACCTTCACGCTGACAGGCTTGCGGCGCACGCCTTCCAAGCCGAGGAAGATCAAGCGGCCGCCGTCGAGCGCCGGCACCGGAAACAAGTTGAACAAGAAGAGGTTGATGGAAAGGATCGCCATCAGCGCGAGCACCGCCGAAAACCCGCGCTCGATGGAGCCGCCGAGCAGCTTGACGATGCCCGGTAACCCCGTGAGCCGGCCCTTCGCCTGACCGGTGATCAGCGAGCCGAACGCCTGCAAGGTGCCGTAGGTTTTTTCGACGGTGTGCGCGGCGCCTTGCACGAGCGCGGTGCCGAAGCCCACGCCGGCGACGTGCTCGGTTGGCGCTTCGATGCCGAGCGCGCGCGACGACTTTTGATCGAGGCGGAAGACCTTGCGCAGGACGCTCGAGCTCATTTGCACGTCGGGGTTCACGCGCAGCGTTTGCGCCTGGCCCGCGCGGACGATGGCGACGTCGATCTCGCCTTCGCTGCCTTGGACGGCGGCCGGGATGTCTTCGAAGGTGACGATCGTCTTGCCGGCGATCTGTGTGATTGCGTCGCCCGCTTGCAAGCCCGCGCGCTCGGCGGCTCCGCCAGCGCGCACGTTGCCGACGACGGCCTTGTCGAACACCGGCCGATCGAAGCCGGCGCCGAACATCAGCCAGTAGCAGACGAACGCGAGCACGAGGTTGGCGACCGGCCCCATCAAGACGACGAGGAAGCGCTGCCACATCGGCTTATTCGGGTACGCCGCCGGATCCTTCGGGTCGATGTCGTCCTGCGCGCTCATGCCGTCGATCTGCACGTAGCCGCCAAAGGGGATCGCGCTGATCACGAACTCGGTGCCCTGCCGCTTGAAGCCGAAGAGCTTCGGGCCGAAGCCGACCGAGAAGCGCGAGACGCGCATGCCGAAGCGCTTGGCGAACCAGTAGTGACCGTACTCGTGGATCACGATCAGGATCTGCAGAAACAGGATCGCGACGATGATTTGTTGAGTGTTCATGCGCGCGCGAAGCTATCAGGGTTTCGGCGAGTCCGTCTGCGGAGCGGGAGCGTCTTCCTTTGGCTTGCTGTCATGCGCCGGTCGCGGACCTTGACCGCCCGGGCCACGCGGACCGGGACCACCGGGACGGCCGCCAGGACCACCGGGACCGCGAGATCCGCCGGGACCACGGCCACCAGGTCCGCCTGGGCCGCGACCGCCAGGTCCGCCGGGACCACGTCCGCCGGGACCGCCGGGACCACGCGGACCGCGACCGTCGCCGGGACCGCCCGGACCACGCGCGTCCGCCGGTGCGCCGTCGGCGCGCTGCACGTCGGGTCCACGCCCGCCGCCCGGGCCGCCGCGACGTCCGCCGCCTGGGCCGCCACGCCGCCCGCCGCCGGGTCCGCCGCGACCGCCGCTCGTCGCCAAGCGCGACTTGCGATCTTGCGCCAGCGCGTCCATCGAGAAGCCGCCGCGCAGCGATCCTTCTTCGGCGCTCTGGCGCGGGCCACGACCTTCGTCACGCCCGCCCGGCCGCCCGCCGCCGCGCTTGCCTTTGCCACCGCGCCGGCCGCGATCGTCGCCGCGGGCATCAGCCACGAAGTCGACGACGTACGCGAACTCCCCGACGACCTTCGCTTGCGCCGGGGCTTCGCCAGCCTTGAACACACGCACGAGCCGCACGCGCTGGGCTTGGCGGCCAAAGAGCTCGACCGCGTCGGCCAAGCGCTGCAAGCGATCGCCTTCGACCTTCAACGCTTCGCCGACGAGCTTCTCGAGCTGCGCGCGATATTCTGCGTGCGCCGCGTTGCCTGCCGTTGCGGGAGCCGTATCGGCTGCCGGAGCGGCATCGGCCGGAGCCGCTTCGCCCTCGGACACTGCTTCGTCCGCCGTATTGTCTTCTGGAGCGGCTTCGGCGGACTCTTCGCCGCCGGCCGGCGCGTCACCCGCGTCCGGCGCGGCTTCTGCGACCGGGGCCGGAGCGGCTTTGGCGTCGCCTTTTCGCTCCGCCTGCGGGGGCGCGAGGTGGCCCGCCGCCTTCACTGCGTTCTGTAACAATAACCCGTGAAATTCCGTCACCTGCTTCATATGGCGCGCGGCGCTAGCACAGCGATCGGGGCTTTGCTACACCCTCCGCACTCCGTGGAAGCCACACGCACCCGCCTCATCCTTGCCGCCGCCGGCGCCGGCTTCGTCCTGCTCGCGCTCGGCCTCTGGCTCTTCGCCCAGAAGGACGATCGCGCCTTCAGCCGCGACGACACCCTGCTCATCTCGACCGGTGAGATGGGGCTCAGCCAGGCGTACAAAACGTTGAAAGACGGCGGCCGCCGCGTCGCCTTCGATCCGACGAGCCAGGAGCCGCCGCCGCGCTACGCGTGGTGGATCGTGCAGCCACACCTCGACTGGTTCACGGCCAAGAACGCGCGCGCGCTGAAGAGCTTCGTCGAGGCCGGCGGCATCGTCGTGCTCGCGCCCGAAGAGAGCGTCGTGCAGATCGGCGAGGAGATGCCCCCGCCCGACGGCGAGCTCGATCACTTCTTCAAGGCGCTCGACCTCGACTTGCACATCGTCGCCTTCGAACCGCCAGGCGCCGAAGATGATCCCGACGCGCCGGTCGACATGCTCTCGGACGCGATCCCGGACGAGGACGATCCGTCGCCGGCGAGCATCACCCTGCCGATCTCGGGGAGCGGCGAGCGCTTCTTGGGGATCGAAGAGCTCGAGACGAGCTGGGGCAACTACTTCGACGGCGAGAGCCTGCTGAAGGCGGAGATCCGGGTGCACTCGGACGGCTTTCCGCTGATCGCCGAGTTCAACCTCGGGAAGGGCCGCCTGGTGCTCGTCGCCGAGAGCACCTACTTCGAGAACGAGTTCATCGCACGCTCGCAGAACCGATCGCTGCTCTTGGCGCTCGCCGACACCTACGGCGGCGGAGGCATCGTCATCCATCAGCCCGAGGCGCCGCTCGCCGGACCGTGATCCTGCACGCATGCGACGCGTGTCACGGGGGTTTGCCAGCCAACGCGGTGTAGGTGCGCTAACCTCCCACCGTGACCACCACCAGGCAGGCCGAGCGTGCGCCCGCGCGCCATGACGTCGATGCGCAGGTCGACGTCGAGGTCCGTGCCGACGCGCCAAAGCAAGCCCCCGCGGAGACAAAGGCCGACGACAAGCCGAAGGACGACTACCAGCGCGCACCCGCCGCGCCGAAGAAGCCCAAGCCGAAGTGGGACATCAGCGACGGCGCCGGCCACGAAGCCAAGGACATCGCGCGCCTCGTCAAAGGTTGGACGAATGGCGATGAGCAAGGCGACATCCGCGCGATCTTCGAAGGCTACGTCATCGGCGATCCGAAGGATCCGAACGCGCCCGACGTACAGAAGCGGCTCTACACGGAGCTGATGCTCGCGCTCGGCGACGAAGGCGTGAGCTATGGCCGCATCGTCAGCGAGCTCGACAACAAAAGCGCGCGGGCGAGCTTTCTGCGTGTGACGCTGCCGCTGACGTCGCCGAAGGACCAAGTCAGCGCCGTGCGACACGCGTCCGAGAGCTGGATCTGGCGCCTCCTTCGCTGGATCGGCCGCATGTCGAGCGACGCGCAGACGACGGCCGCCGTGTTCAAGCACATCGGCAAGAGCGAGAACGCCAGCGCCGCGTTCTATAAGGCGGCGGACGAAGCGAAGCTCGATTGGGTACGCGATCCGGCGAAGGTGAAGGTGGCGATCGCGGACGTCGATCCGGCGACCAATGTGATGCTCGTGAGCGTCGACGCCGATCCGGCGAACGCCCTGCTCTTCGCGACGCCGACGGGAAAGCTGCCGGTCACGGAGGCCGACTTCGACAGACAGAGCGTCGCCGGCAAGGCCGCGAACGCCAAGACGATGCTCGCGCGCATCGATTCCTTGCGCGATGCCAAGATGCCGCCGGACGTGAAGGCGGCGGCCGAAGTGCTCGCGAACCCGGACGCCAAGAAGGTCGATCGCGCCGCGGCGCTCGCGACCTACAGCGCGTGGGCGAAGACCGAGGCCGCGGCGCAAGAAGACGCGCGCAAAGGCTTCATCACCGAGCGCGAGAACCTCGAAGGGCTGATCGGCGACGACAAGCACCCGGGCCTCTACGAGCGGATGGTCACCCGCGCCGAGACGTTGAAGGCGCAGTTCCAAAAGCAAGCCGACAAGGGCGACAAGAACGCCAAAGCGATCGTCAAAGACTGCGACGCGATCATCGCCTTCGCCAAAAAGGAAGAGAAGGCCGCGCGCGCCCTATATAAGGAGTACCTCGCGCGGACGAGCGTGGCGACCGGCGGCTCTGCGTATGCCGGCAAGGCGCTCGACGACACCGTGCTCCTCATGCAGGGCAACGAGGCGGTGTTCACCGACTTCGACGCGCTCGCCGACAAGTCGAAGGCGATCGCGGAGGCCGCAGGCGGCAAGATCCCGGACGAGCTGCTCAACCCGGCGCCGTGGATCGAACACGCCGACAAGCTGCAAAAACGCTACGACGCGCTCCTGAAGCAGCGGGCGTGGCTCGAAGAGAAGGCGGCCGCCGATCCCGACTTTGCAACGTGGCTGAGAGAGAGCGATCTGCTCGGGACCCTCGACTTGCAGGAGCAGGCGCTCCGCTCGCAGATGGACGACACGAGCGCCGTGCTCATCGCGCAGACGAGCCAGCTCCTCAGCGGCCAAGCGGCGCACGTGCTCGGCATGCGCGACGAGTACACGGCCTTCGCGACAGCGAGCGTCGGCGCGCTCCAGACCGAGGACGACCACAAGCTCGAGGCGCGCGAGAAGGGCTTGAAACAGCGCGTCTCGGTGCTCGACGGCGAGATCAAAGCGCTCGAGACGCTCGAGAAGGCGACGAAGAAGGAGATCGCCGAGCTCGAGAAGAAGCCGCGGCCGCTCGACGCCAAGGACACTTGGCGCTTGGCCGAGCTGAAGATGACGCTCGACGGCGTCGTGCCACAAAAGGACGGCACGACCATATCGCTGAAGGAGCAGATCCGCGCGCTGAAGGAGACGCGGACATCGTGCGAGCAAGCGCGCGAGATGATCGACAAGCGCCACGAGATCATCATCGGCGCCATCGACAGCGCGGCGAGCGGCTACACGATCAGCGTGAAGACCGATGCGACGGCGACTGGCACCGTCAAGGCGATCGACAAGCTGGAAGCGCAGTTCCCGCTGACGCCTTCCGACGATCCGAAGCTGTCGCTCACGCAGACGGCGCGCGGCTACGAGCTGCGTATCGGCGACGAGGTGTACAAGCTGAACCAGAGCGATCCGATCTCGCCCTTCAGCGAGATCCTGAAGTTCACGACCGCCTATCAAACCCTGCACCGGCATCAGCAGGCCGTGACGTACATGGTCTACCGGCAGCTCCTCGACCAGATGGGGTTCTCGGGCAAAGAGCTGACCCAGCTCGGCTTCGACAAGCTGAAGTACGATCCGAACGATCCGCGCACGCTGCCGGATCCCGCGTTCATGGCGCAGAAGCTGCCGAAGCTGCTCGCGCTGTACTGCAACTGCCAGGGCTACAGCGCCACCGACTCGAACTATCAGCAGCTCATCGCGTGGGCGCAGGCGCCAAAGGCCGAGACCTATCCGAAACTCAACGCCACGCAGCCGGACGCCGGCGCCGCCTACCTGCTCTTTGCTTTTGCCCAGGGCGAAAAACCGGGGTCGTACTACGTCTCGCGGGATCAGCTCATCCGCATCGTCAGCGATCCCGACGCCGCGATGCAGTACCTGATGGGCCTCGACGAAGACACCGTGAAAAAGCTCCTCGGCGGCCGCTATCCGGATCCGATCAACGAGCGTGACGCGCTCGTGTCGCTCGCCGCGGCGCTGCTTACGAAGCCGGACTTCGCGCGGGCGATGGCCGTCGACGAGCACGGCCGCATCCCGCAGCACCGCGTCGTCGAGTGGGGCGAGCAGAAGGAGACGCTCGACGCCTACAAGCCGATCCTCGCGGCAAAGCAGAAGGACAAAGAGCTGTACCTGGCGAACGCCGCGAAGTCCGGCGGCGAGCTGCCGAAGGAGATGCCGGCGCCCGAGTACTTCGCCAACGCCGAGAAGCTCGTCGACAAGATGGACCCGCAACTCCACCCCTGGCTGTGGGAGGGCAACGGGCTTTTCGAGCTCTTGAAAGATCTGAACGCGGGCCAACGCGCGTACGTGCTCGGCTTGTTCGACGCGAAGTACAGCAAGCTCTACGGCGCCGATCACCTCGAGAAGCTCATCGGCATGCACAAGCCGGGCGCCGCCCTCGCGTTCGTCTACTTCGCGACGGGACCGACCGCGCAGGAAGAGGGCGTCAACTTCAAGGAGAAGTACCTCGCGAACGGCAAAGTCGATGCGTTCTTCACCGAGCAACAAGACAAGTACGACCTGCTCGTCGAGAACGACAAGAAGGCCGGGATCGACATCCCGAAGAACATGCTCGACGACTACGGCGACAGGCTCGCCGCGGCGAGGAAGCTCCAGCAGCCGGTCGTCGACGCGCGCAAAGAGTACGAGCGCTTGCTGAAGGAGTACGAGACGGCGCAGAAAGCCGGCGCCGAGAACCTCGGCGATCTCCACAAGGCGCTGACGAAGTCGTACGAGGCGCTCGGCGACGCCGAGCGTCGCCTGATCCAGGCCGCCGGCGAGCTGATGGTGCTCGGCGAAGGGCTCACGCGCGGCGCGGCGGCCGAGGACTTGTACTACAAGGAGGCGAAGAAGAACTTTCGCAGCTTCGCCAAGATGTTCGCGATCACCGTCGGCGCCATGGCCGCGACGTTGCTGACCGCGGGCGCGCTCGCGCCGACGATGGGGCCGGTCGGCGCAGGCTTGATCGCCGCCGCCGTCGGGACTGGCGCCGGCTTCACCGTCTCCTTCGTCTGGCACGCCGGCGAGCAGCTCGTCGATGGCGGCGTCGGCAACATGAGCTTCACCGACTCCTTCGACGGCGCCGTCGACGATCTGCCGATCGCGATCATGGGCTCCTTGCCGGTGGCGTTCCCCGCCGCGTGGGCCGGGCGCGCCGGGCAGTTCTACAAAGCAGCCCAGGCCGCGCGCGCGATCGAAGTCGCCGGCGTCACCTTCCGGCCCGCGATGGTCGCCGCGCACTTGAAGACCGCGGGCCTCATCGGCGTAACCACGGCTGCGGGAACGATGGCTGGCGACCTCGCTGTCGCCGGCTACTACGCCGCGCGCGCGAAGCTCGCCGACGATCCCGCGAAGGCCGACGCGTTTCGCAAGGCCGCCGACGAGACCATGGGGAACACCGTGAAGGACGGCGCGATGGCCGGCGCGAGCGCGATGGTCTTCTTGCCGCTCGCGCGCTTTGGTCCGGTCATCGACGGCGGCACGAACGCGGTGCAGACCGCGTTCACGAACTGGGCGTTCAACGAAAAACAATCGGTGAGCGACGCGTTCTTCATGGGCGTCGCGCTGAGCAAGGTCGGCGAGAAGGTCGGCGACGTCCGCGCGGCCGGCGAGATCGATCCGAAAAAGGCGATCGGCGAAGAGGTGCGGCTGCCCGGCGACCAGAGCGGCTACAAAGTCACCGGCATCGACGAAGCCACCGGCCGCGTGACCGTGGAAGGCGGCGAGCCACCGCGGATGAAACGCGTGAGCGCCAAGGTGATCGCCAAGCTCAACCCGCATCTGCGCATCGACGCCGCCGGCGGCCGCGCCGAAGTGCTGATCGGATCGCAGCCGGATCCCGTGCAGCCGGCGAAGAGCAAGAAGCACGGCGCGAAGAAAGGCGCCGGCAAGCCACCGCCGATCCCGCCGGGCAAGACGACCGGCGCGTCGCTCGACGTACACGAAGCCGGCCGCTTCTTCACGCCAGGATCGGAATTTTCGATCGCGAAGATCGCGCTCGCGCCAGACGTCCTCGCGAAGAACGTGACGATCGCCAAAGACGGCACCGTCCACGGCGTCGTGCCGCCGAAGACGAAGCCAGAGGCGCTGAAGAACAAAGACGGCACGCCGATGAGCGCGCTCGATCTCGCAGAGATCGCGCCGGCCGCGCTGCTGCCGGAAGGGCTGAAGCTGAAGGATCCCGCGAGCGGCGCGACGCTCGAGGTGCGCGAGGCCGCGTGGGACGGCGGCAACGTGCGCGTCGAGGTGACGAGCGCGGACGGCAAGATCGCCACGGTCGAGATGCCCGTCGCGGAGCTGGTCGCGCGCGGCGTCGAGGCCAAAGACGGCGTTCCGCTCTTCGACGCGACGGCGACCGCGGCGGCGAAGAAGAAGGCGCCGCCCGAAGGCTGGACGAAGCTCGACAGCAAGGCGCCGGCGCAAGAGCCGAAGCAACCCGAGCTGAACGGCAAAGGCACCGAGCCGCGCGCGCTGCGGGTTCAGCTCGAGCAGAACGCGTTGCAAGCGCTCGGCCCCGCCGTGGAGAAGGCGCTCGGCACCGACGTCGACGTCCGCTCGCGGGCGACGCCGAACAAGGACGGCACCGTCGAGATGAAGCTCGAGATCCGCACGAAGGGTGCGAGCGACGCGGCGATCGAAGTGACGCTCACGATCGATCCGAAGACGAAGACGGTGCGTGTCGACGACCTGCGCGTCTCGGCCGGGCTGGAAGGGCTCGGGCCGAAGCTGCTCGGCGTCGAGGGCGCGTTCCTCGCGCAAAACTTCGCCGGCTGGACGCGCGAGGCGAACGTCGGCGGCAAGATCGCAAAGACGACGATCGAGACACCCGACGCGATGATCGCGCTCGTCGAGCCCGCGCACGGCTGGGATCGCTCCGACGTCGTCAAGGTGGAGAACGGCAAGGTGACCGTCGATTCACCGGACGGCCCGGTCGAAAAAAGCGTGGCCGACGTCATCGCCGATCATCCCGGCCTCGTGCTCGGCCTGCAGATCAACCACGAGCACGCGCGCTACGAAGTGACCGGCACCGACGGCAAGGGCAACTTCACGCTGGCGCCGGTCGGCGTCGACGGTGCGCCGATGCGGGTGAAGGCTGACGCCATCTACGCCGCCGCCCCGCACGCGGTGCACGCCTTGATCGACGCGCCGGTCGTGCGCCTGCGCGGCACCGAGAAGGCGAACGGCGAGTGGGTGTTCAAAGATCACCACGGCTACAAGCTCGTCGGCGTCGACGAAGTGAGCGGCCTCGCCTACGTGCGCAACCCCGACGGCAAGGTGGAGCCGGTGCCGATCGAGAGCGTGGTCTACGAGCACTCGGGCGTCGCGCTCGGCGCCATGACCTCTTCGCAGCACGTGCGCTACGAAGCGCGGCTCGAGGGGCTCTCGGACGGCGATCTCATCGCGTGGGCCAAGGTGTTGAGCAACGCCGCGACGATGAGCCCCGAGCACGTCGCGTTCGCGCAGCGGATGTTCCAGCTCGACTATCCGATCGACAAGATCGGCGCCCTCGTGAAGGAGCTCGCGGGCGTCGCCCAGGCCGACGTCGGCGCCCTGTTCTCGCAAAAAGGACTCACCCAGCACTTCGGCGCGTCGTGCAAGCCGACCGCGTTCATGTTCGGGCTCGCGGCGCTGGATCCGTTCTACGCGAAGTTCCTGAACGACCACCCGGGCTTCGCCGCCGAATGGCAACGCGGCGCGATCGAGGCCGGCGGCGGCTCGGCGTACCTGCGCAACGACGCCGACTACGCCCAACTCGGCGACAAGCCAAACGTCAAAGACGGCACCGTGCTGCAGCCGATCAAGGTCGCCGGCGACTACGCGTACTACGCCGGCGCCGAGATGCACCCGACGCTCGGCGCAGAAGCGCTGAATCAGAACGGCTTTTGGAAGAACCGCACGGTCGACATCACGCTCGCCGATCCCACGGTCACGATGCGCGTCACCGGCGACGAGAAGGGCCAGCTCACCTTCGAGTCGCCGGTCGGCAGCGGCAAGACGCAGACCGGAAAGCACCTCGTGTTCGAAGCCGTCGAAGTGAAGGGCCGGCTCGTGCTCGGCGTCAAGAGCAAGAACGGCACGCGGCAAGTCGAAGTCATCGGCCTGCCGAAAGAGCTCGAGCTGCCGCGGCGCGAGCTGGGCATGACCGCGAAGGCCGGCGACGCGCTCGTCCGCGAGGTCGAGTCGCGCACCGGACAAAACTACCTGATGAGCCACGTGGGCGACCTCCCGGCCAGCGACGTCATCGCCCGCATCGACACCGCGCTGACGAATGGCCATCCCGTCGGGCTCGCGGTCGCCTGGTTCGACGCCGCCGGCAACGACACGCACATCGGCCACCAGCTGTGGATCTCCGAAAAACGCACGGTGAAGGGGAAGGTCGAGTACCTCGTCTACGATCCCCACTTCGACGAGCCGCGCTGGCTGAGCGGCAAGGAGCTCGAAAACTACGCACCGGTGAAGGGCGTGCACGGAAAGCCGTCGGTGCTCAACGCGCCGGACTACGTGACGCCGAACGTCGACGCCGCGACCGTAGGCGACCTCGACGTGCAGGGCGTAAAGGCGAGCGGCGTCCTCCTGAAGGCGAACAACGCGCGCGCGAAGCACCACGCCGAGCAAACCATCGCGCAGCAAGACGCGAACAAGGCGAACGGCAAGCCGTACGACGAAGGCAAAGTGCGCGAGGCCGAAGTGACGATCGCGCTCGCCGACGACGCGTCGAGCCGCGGCGAAGGCGTCACGCGCGTGTCGAAGAAGTTCAAGGACGAGCAAGGCAACGTCGTCGCTGAAGTCGACGTGCAGACGAACGCCGCGCTCTTCGAGGTGTCGACCGGCAAAGGGCACGAGAAGCTCGCGCAATACGACGAACGGCTGAAGCCCGGCGGGCCGGGCAATCCGCATCACATGCCGGTCGTGGTCGTGGTCGACGCCGCGAAGATCGATCCGGCCGTCTCGGGAGCGCTCGACGCGCGCGGCATCTTCGTCGTCGACTCGCCGCAGGCCGCCGTCGGGCTGAACCGCTTGCTCGGCGGCGAATTCAAGCCGGCGATGGATCGGATGTGGGCGATGGAGCCGCACGCGCGCAAGCAGGCGCTCGCCGAGCTGCTCGCTGTGGATTCGCCGAAGGCGCAGGAGGCGATCGTCCGAAAGTACGGCCTCGATCACGGCGACGTGCGCGCGCTGAACGTCTCGGCGGATGCGCTCGGCAAGGACGCGTCGTGGAAGGACGGGCTGCCAACGAAGCAGTCCGACGCCGCGCAGAAATACTTGGACGGCCTGCCGAAGGTCGAACGCACGCACACGACGATCATCGAGAACAAGGACGGCTCGATCACCATCGCCACCGAGCGCCGCACGTACGCCGGGAGGAAGCGCGAGGCCGAAGCGTGGGCGTTCGAGCGCGTGACCTTCGGCAAAGACGGCACGACGATCGCGCCGGGCGCGGGCAAGAAGGACGCGAAGATCGGCGCCGGCGGCGGCGCGCCCGTCACCCAAAACGCGAGCGCGTTCCTCACCGAGCTGCCGAAGGACCAAGCGATCCCGACGAAGATCGACGGCCAAGACGTGACGCCGCTGCCGGAGCCGAAGCGCGTGATCAACGGCGTCAGCGGAGAGCGGCGGCAGGCGATCGAGGTCGGCACCGTTGCCGACGGCCGCAAGGTCATTTGGGATCCTGACATGAAGGCGTTCGCCATCGTCGACGCCGCCGCGTGGCGGCCCTTCGTCCTCGGCACCGGCGCCGTCATGGTCTCCGAGCGCTTCAGCGCCGACTACGACGCGATGTACAAGCGCCTCTCGAAGCCCGAGCAGAAGCGCATGGACGCGGCGATGAAGAAGACGAAGTCGCCCGAAGAGCAGCTGATGCTCATGCGCGAGGCGTTGGCCTATGGCGACATGCGCCGCGTCGAAGATCTGCAGCAGCTGATCCACGACAACAAGCTGACGCCCGAGCAAGTGCTGCAGTGGGGCACGCTCGACGGCATCGTGCAGTACTACCAACACTCGTGCGTCATCACGTCGGCCGAGATGTCGAAGATCCGCGAGAGCCCGCTCTTCGCCATGGAGTTCATCAAGAACGGCAACGGCAAGAAGGCGCTCGCCGATCGCCAGTACGCCGGCCTTTCGATGTTCGGCTCGGACGCGCTGCCGGTGCAGAACCAAGCGGTCCCAACGCTCGGCCAGGGCAAGGCGCCGGACGCGTGGGTGCCGCAGGAGCTGATGTTCTTCGCCGGCGGCAACCAGCGCGGCCTCGATCAACATCAGGCCGCGCAGTACATGCAGGCGACGCACGCCCGACCGTACAAGGCGATCTTCCACAGCGACGGCACGCCGATCGCGAAGACAGACCTCGTCGATGCGCTCGGGCGGCACACCGATCTCGACACCTCGGCGGCGCACGAAGGCACGCTCGGGATGATCCAGTTCACGAACGGCGGCAAGCACGCGATCTTCTTCGAGGGCTCGTACTTCGTCACCCGCGGCGGCGAGACCGAGCGCGTGTTCGTGTTCCGCGATCCGGATCCGTCGAACGGCGGCAGGTCGTTCGAAGTGACGGCGGGCCAGCTGCAGGCGAGCCCGACGAAGGTGAACGGCTACCCCGAGTTCGAGCTCGTCGGCTTCGTAGCGCGCGAGGAGTTTCCGGACGTCGCGGTGGGCTCCCCGCGCCACGGCTTGCCCGCGGGCGATCCGGCGATCGCGGTCCACGATCGCGTCTCCGCCGATCCGGCGAAGCTGCCGGCGCTGCGCGACATCGCCGAGCTCGAGAACGCGACCGTGCAAAAAGCGCTGACCGCGTTCCTCGACAAGGAGACCGATCCGGCGCGCATCGCGTTCTTGCGCGATCGCATCGAGGCGGGCGGCGTCTACGGGGCCGCGACAGCGATGACCTTGCTCACGCTGTACCCGGGCGGCGTGCCGAACAACCTACCGGGCGACCTCGTCGGCTTCGTCGACCACCACGCGACCCCGGCCGGCAGTCCGCAGATGTCCGGCAACGTCGGCTTCACGGTCGACCAAGGCGCGCAAGCGATCGCCGCCGTCGCCAAGCTGCCCGAGCCCGCTCGCACGCGCGTGATGAACGAGGCGCAAGCGCTGCCCGACGACGCTCGCGCCGCGTACGTGGTCGCGATCGCGCAGCGCGCCGCCGATCTCGATCCGAAGTCGCCGCACTACCAGCGCGCGCTCGATGAGCTGACCGTCGTCGTCGATGCGCTGGCGATGCTCTCGCCGAAGCAAGCGCTGCACGTGGCCAAGCTGCTCGCTGGCGCGCGTGACGGTGGCATCGATGCCGCGGCGCTGCACGGGCTCCCCGATCTCGATCGCCAAGCCGCGCTTGGGCGGCTCTCGACCATGAAGGACGGCGCCAAGCTGAAGCTCTCGCCCGCGCCCGAGAAGATCGGCGGGTCGTACCAAGCGTTCGAGCCGCCGCCGCTCGAGGCGAAGGGCGAGCGCGGCACCGGCGGGCTCAAGGCGGCGGTCGTCTACGACCAAGCGGTGCCGGTCGACACGAACTACGCCGGCTGGCTCACCGGCGCCGAAGAGACGATCGCCGGGCTCGCGGTCGCCGGCACCGAGCTCATCGTGTTGCCCGACGGCTACTTGAGCTTCAACAACGCCGCGCAAGGTCGCAAGGCGCGCACGGCGCTGCAGGAGATCGCCGATCGCCGCGGCGTCGCGCTCGTCGTGCGCCAGACCGAGACGCTCCCCGGCGGCAGTACAGTCGAGAGCGTGCTCGTCGTGCGGCCGAAAGAAGAGATCGAAAAGATCGGCTTCCCGGTGAGCGCGCCGATCACAGTGAAGAGCCGTGGCCAAGACTACAAGATCGATGTCGGCGGCGGCGCAGCGAAGGACGCCGACGTGTCGCTCGACACGAAGGCAGGCGGCACGCGCCGCTCCGAGCTCGTGGAGGTGCCGCCGCGCATCGAGGCGCCGGCCGTCGCCAAGAAGAAGCTGCCGCCGAAGGAGCCGCCCTTCGACACGAAGCCAATGGACGCGCGCTTCAAGGGCGAACAAGACGCGATCGATCCGACGACGGGCGCCGTCCGCGAGATGCCGGTGCGCTACTTGTCGGAGAGCGAGCGCAGCAAGTTCGAGCTGAAGGTCGGCAGCGACGGCAAGCTGTACACGGCCGACGGCAAGCTCTACGACAGCGACGCCGCCGCCGATCGCGGCAGCGGCCGGGCGATCTTCGTCATGAGCAAAGACGGCCGCATCTACGTCATGCAGCCCGGGCAAAAGGGCCGCTTCAATCACTCGAGCTTCCTCGCGGGTGAGGGCGTCGCGGCGGCCGGCGAGATCACCGTGCAGAACGGCGTCGTCACCTACCTCTCGGATCGCAGCGGCCACTACATGCCGGAGACCGAGCACACCCTGCAGCTCGTCTATCGCCTGCAGGGACGCGGCGCTGATGTCACCAAGATGAAGGTGAAGGCCTGGAACCTCCCAGAGATGAGCGCGGCAGACTTCGTCGAGAAGGCGCCGAGCAAGCTGCCGGACGCGCAGGGATGAAATGATGACGGACGACGAAGCCGCGACCGCTCGCTACGCGCTCTTTCGGCACCACACCGCCGGCCGGCCGGCGCTCAGCTCGAAGGCGGCGGCGAGCGCCATCGCCGAGGCGAAGGATCCGGCGACAGAACAGGACGCCGCGATCGCGCTGCTCAAGTTCTACTTCACGCCGCTCGCTGCAAACGCGTTCGGCGCCGGCAGCGATCCCGAGCCGCTCGTCCTTCGGGTGCTCGCGGCCGCCGGGCGCTTCGACCACGCGCACCAGCGACAGCTCGTCGCCGACGTGGCGTTCAACGTGGCCAAGGACGCCGATCTCGGCCGCATGGCCGACGCGATCCTCGAGTGCATCGACGCCTCCACGCTCGAGGCGCTGATCCTCGGCGCGCTCTCGGGCACGAACCCGCTGCACATCGTCGCCGCGCTGGCGATGCCCTACTACGTCTATGGTCAGAAGGCCGGCCTCCTGCCGAGCGACGCCGGGGCGGTGCGCATGCAAGCGCTGGCGACCCGGCTGAAGACGCACGCGGAGCCAGCGGTGCGCGACGCGGCGGCGCGCTTCAGACTGCCGGCGCCTGTCTAACGCTCGTGAATCGCGCGCATCACGGCCGATCGTCCGTAGAGTCGCAGCGGCGTCTTCGCCACGCGGAACACGAGCCTGTCGCCGAAGCCGATCTTCACTTCGTACGCCGTGCCGTCGATATAGACGCGTCCCACCGGCAGGCGCGACTCGATCTCGAGCTTCTTCCCCGCCGGGACGATGCCCTTCGTGTAGACGTACTCGCCGCCGACGCTGACGTAGGGCTCACGCACGACGTATTGTAGCTCGCGCGAAGCGAGCGGAAGCAACACGCCGCCAGCCGCACGCGCGGCGCTCGAAGATCCCGCGGGCGTCGAGATCCAGATCCCGGAGCTCTTCTGCTCCTCGCCCTTCTTCGCGCCGGGCGGCTTCATCCATATGCGCGTCGTCATCACCGGCGACGGGTGCGCGACGAGCGCATCGTTGAGCGCCGGGTGGCCGACCGCCTCGCCGTTCAGCGCGATGCTCATCCTGTGGAGCGCGTGCGGCTTTTCGGCGCCCCGGCTGATCCGCTCGAGCCACGCGCGCACGTCGAGCACACTCGCCGCGGCGAAGAAGCCGACCGAGCTCGTCGGCGCCGAGTTCACGGCGAGCACCGGCGTGGCCGCGAGCTGCGTCGCCGTCGAGAGCAACGTGCCGTCGCCGCCCACGGTCACCACGAGATCGTAGCGGCGTTCGTCGAAGGCCTTCAGATCGTCGCGCAGCACGAAGGACGCGTGCGCGCCGAGCCACTTGAGCGTCGCACGCACTTCCTCCACGGTCTGCTCGTGCGACTTCGCCGACGCCGCGAACACCCGCAGGATCGCCCGCTTCTGCGCCGCCGTCTGCTGGCCGAAGCGGCGCATGTAGCTCTCGAGGTTCGAGCGCTTGTGGACGACGAGGACCCGGAGGGGCTCAGCTTTTCTCTTCATGTTTTTCCGGGAACAGACGTGAGGTGACGATGGCCACGACCAGCACGCCGGCGATCACGGCGAGCGAGACCACGATCGACACGTCGTACCAGTCGTGCGCGCACATCTTGGCGCCGACGAAGGTCAAGATGACGGCGAGGCCGTACTTCAAGAACCGGAACTGGTCGATCATGCCCGAGACCAAGAAGTAGAGCGTGCGCAGGCCCAAGATCGCGAAGATGTTCGAGGTGAAGACGATGAACGGGTCGGTCGTGACGCCGAAGATCGCCGGGATCGAGTCGAGCGCGAAGATGACGTCGGTCACCTCGACGACGAGCAGCACGATGAAGAGCGGCGTCGCCAGGCGCTTGCCGTTCCTCACGGTGAAGAACTTCTGCTCGTCAAAGTCGTCCGCCGTCGGCACGAGCTTCTTCAGCAGGCGCACGACGCGGCCGTCTTTCATGTCCTCTTCTTCGTCGTCGTCATCGCCCTCGAAGAAGAGCTTGATGCCGGTGAAGACGAGGAAGCCGCCGAAGATGAAGTTCATCCAGTGGAAGCGGTGGATGAGCGCGGTCCCGCCGAGGATCAACGCCGCGCGCAGCACGACGGCGCCGATGATGCCCCAGACGAGCACGCGGTGCTGATACTTGCCGGGCACCTTGAACGACCGGAAGACGAGGACCATGACGAAGATGTTGTCGACCGAGAGCGACTCTTCGAGCAGGTAGCCGGCGACGAACTCGAGCGCCTTGGCCGAGCCGAGCCAGAAGTAGACGATGACGGCGAAGACGCCGGCGAGGCTCACCCAAACGCTGAACCAGGTGACGGCCTCCTTCGCGGACATGCCGCGCGCTTCCTTGTGAAAGATCCCGAGGTCGATCGCGAGCATCAACGCCACGAAGGCGAGGAAGCCGACCCAATACAAAGGATGCAAGGTGGCGCTCGGCTCCCCGGCGGCGGCGGCGGTGAGGAGTCCCATCAACGACGCGTGCATCAACGTTCCAACGAGCGGTAACGAATCCGCGTCGGCTTGTCGGCGGCGGCGCCCAAGCGGCGCTTCCGATCGGCCTCGTAGTCTTGATAGTTGCCTTCGAACCAAACGACCTGGCTGTCGCCTTCGAACGCCAAGATGTGCGTGGCGATGCGATCCAAGAACCAGCGATCGTGGCTGATGACGACGGCGCAGCCCGGAAAGTCGAGCAGCGCGTCTTCCAGCGCGCGCAGAGTATCGACGTCGAGATCGTTCGTCGGCTCGTCGAGCAGCAAGAGATTGCCACCGGTCTTCAACAGCTTCGCCAAGTGCAAGCGGTTGCGCTCGCCGCCCGAGAGATCCTTCACGAGCTTCTGCTGATCGCTGCCCTTGAAGTTGAACCAGCCGCAGTACGCGCGCGAGTTGACCGTGCGGCCGTTGCCGAGATCGATGATCTCCTCGCCGCCGGTGATCTCCTGCCAAGCGTTGTTGTCGCCCTTCAGCGCCTCGCGGTTCTGATCGACGTACGAAATCTTCACCGTCTTACCGAGCGTGAGCGTGCCCTTGTCGGCCTTCTCCTCGCCCATGATCATGCGAAACAGCGTCGTCTTGCCGGCGCCGTTCGGGCCGATGACGCCGACGATGCCGCCAGGCGGGAGGCGAAAGCTCAAGTTCTCGAAGAGCAGCTTGTCGCCGTAGCTCTTCGACAAGCCCTCGGCGAGCACCACCTCTTGGCCGAGGCGCGGCGGCGTGGCGACGACGATCTCGGTCGGGTTGTCTTTCTGCGCTGCCTTTTCGTTCGCCATCTCTTCGAAGCGTTGCAAGCGCGCCTTCGACTTCGCCTGCCGCGCGCGCGGCGAGCTCTTCGCCCACTCGAGCTCACGCTCCAACGCCTTCTGTCGCGACACTTCTTGCTTCTGCTCGAGCGCCAAGCGTTTGGCCTTCTGTTGCAGCCACGAGGAGTAGTTGCCTTCCCACGGGATCCCGGCGCCTCTGTCGAGCTCCAAGATCCAGCCGGCGACGTTGTCTAGGAAGTAGCGGTCATGGGTGATCGCCACGACGGTGCCTTTGTATTGCTGCAGGTGGAGCTCGAGCCACTGCACGCTCTCGGCGTCCAGGTGGTTCGTCGGCTCGTCGAGCAGGAGGATGTCTGGCTTCTCGAGCAAGAGCTTGCACAGCGCCACGCGCCGCCGCTCGCCGCCCGACAGCTTCGAAACGTCCGCGTCACCCGGCGGGCAGCGCAGCGCCTCCATCGCGTACTCGATCTGACTGTCGAGCTCCCAGGCGTTCGAAGCGTCGATGGCGTCCTGCAGCCGCGCTTGCTCGGCGAGCAGCTTCTCCATCGCCTCGTCGCTCATCGGCTCGGCAAATTTGTTATTGACCTCTTCGAAGCGCGCGAGGATGTCTTTGGTCTTCTTCACGCCGAGATCGATGTTGCCCTTCACGTCTTTGGACGCGTCGAGCTGCGGCTCCTGCGGGAACCAACCGACGCTGACGCCTTCACCAGGCTTCGCCTCGCCGGTGAATTCCTTCTCCACGCCGGCCATGATCTTCATCAGCGTGGATTTGCCGGCGCCGTTGTTGCCGAGGAAGCCGATCTTCGCGCCGTGGTAGAAGGAGAGGTAGATGCCCTTCAGAACCTCGCGGTTCGGCGGGTAGACCTTGCGCAGGTCCTGCATCGTGTAGACGAAATGTGCCATGGTGGCGCGAACCCTACTGGGCGCCTCGGATTACTTCAACGGATGCAGCTCGCAGCCCGAGAAGAAGTGGCCGATCTCGAACTTTGCGGTGTCGACGGCGTCTGAGCCGTGCACCGTGTTCGTGCCGATGTCTTTGCCGAAATCCGCGCGGATCGTGCCCTTGTCGGCCTTCTTCGGATCGGTCGCGCCGAGAAGATCCCGGTGCTTCAGGACAGCGTTTTCGCCTTCGAGCACGCTGATCACGACCGGGCCGGAGATCATGTAGTTCACGAGCTCGCCGAAGAAGCCGCGCTCCTTGTGAACGTAGTAAAATTCCTCGGCTTCGCGCCGCGACAAGTGCGTCATCTTGGTGGCGATGATGCGCAGGCCGGCGGCCTCGAAGCGACGGAGGATCTCGCCGATGTGCTTGCCGGCGACGCCGTCTGGTTTGACGATGGAGAGGGTACGTTCGATGGCCATGATGCTTCCTTTTACAGAGACGCTTTCAGATGCCCCACATGCCGCCGCAGTCGATGATCGAACCGCCGGTCATGGTGTAGGCCTCGGCTTCTTTGCTCGACAGGTTGCCGTCTTTGAGCGGCGCGACTTTGAACAGCGCGCACGGACCAGTCGTCGTGTTCAACGCACAGCCGGGGGAGGCGTTGCAGGTCATCCCGTCGGGGCGGCAAGCGTTACCGCGTTGGAGCGCGGGCGACATGTCGTCCGATGCCACGCCGAGGGTAGACAGCGCGGCTTTGCGAGCGTTCAGCTGCAGCTCGGCGGTGCCCACATGGGTGGCGATCGCGATGCGGTTCGCCATGAGGAAGGTGACATCGGTCTGCGCGAGCTTCGAGATCGCCTCGATGCACTTGTCGGCCTCGATCGTCGCGAGCTTGCGCGAACCGAAGATCGCGGTGGTGCCGTCGGCGAGCTCTGCGTTGTACGAAGCCTTGCAGTCACCGGCGTTGGCCCCGAGGTAGAAGTCGTAGGGAATGTTCTTTTGAGATTCCGAGAGGTGTCGATGGAGAACGTCACACCACGTGTCGTGCACACGCACCGAGTACACGGTCTCGATCGGCGCAGCTCCACAGCTCACCATGCATCCGACGCCCAACATCACCAGTAACGCTTTTTTCATTGCGATTGCCCCTTATATTTGGACTGCGTGAAAAATGCCCAGGAGGAGAGTCGAACTCCTACTCCGGTGAAGGAACACGGACCTGAACCGTGCGCGTCTACCAGTTCCGCCACCTGGGCAAAGACAAGCGGCGCTTGGGGTATACGACATCGCCGGGACGCGTCAAGTTTGGGTGCGTTTCAGCTGAGCCAAGATGACATCGTGAAACTTCCCGTTGGTCGCGAGGGCGTGACCGCTCGTGTGCGTCGGCTTTCCGTCGAGGTCGGTGAAGCGACCGCCGGCTTCTTCGACGAGGATCTTCAGCGCGGCGAGGTCCCAGATCTGCACGCCGCCTTCGATCCACGCTTCGGCGCGGCCACAGAACAGCATCGCACACGCCGCGAGATCGCCGAAGCAGCGCGCGTTCGCGGCGGTCGAGGCGAGCGCGGCGACGACGTCCTTCTTCGGTCCGCCGAGCAGGCGCTGCAGCTCGCCGAGGCTCAAGGTGGCGTCTTCCCACGCGGCGATGCTCGAGACGTGCATGCGCTTCGCTTCGGACAGCGCGCGGCCTGCCTTGTCGATGCTCACGTGCCAGGTGCCGCCGCCTTTTTCCGCGTAGTACATCTCGCCGAGCGCCGGCATCGCCATCGCGCCGACGACGACTTCGCCTTTGTGCTCGAGCGCGACGAGCGGACCCCAGAACGTCCCGCCGCGCGCGAAGCCGCGGGTGCCGTCGACGGGATCGATGATCCACCTGTGCTCGCTCTGTTTTTCATGGGCGCCACCCTCCTCGCCGAGGATCGCGTGGCTCGGGTAGCGCTCGGTGAGCAGCGCGATGATCGCGAGCTCGGACTCTTTGTCGGCTTGCGTCACCGGCGAGCGATCCGGCTTCGTTTCGACGCGGATGTCGCCCTTGTAGTATTTGAGCGAAGTCTTGACGGCCAGGGCGACGGCGGCTTTGGCGGTGTCGAGGAAGGTGCTCATGCGGCGGTGTTGGCGCATCGCTGCGTGCGAGGCAAGCGCGCGCGAAATCTTTGGCCGGACGTCGCGCTTGCTTCCGTTCATACTGAGAGGGGGGTGTCGGTGCGCGCGCTGCTATGTCTGATCCTCAGTGGGTGCGCCGGCTCCAACGCGCTCGTGGCAAACGCCGTCGCCAACTCGCTGATCGCTGTCACCGCCGCTGCCGTCGAGCGCGCGCGCGGCAATTGTGTCGCGTCGTGTCCGGTCGGGACGACGTGCAACCACGACACCGGGCTCTGCGACACCCTGCCCTGCCGCGGCGCGTGCCGAGTGATGGAACGCTGCGACACGACCCGCGTGATCCCGGTCTGCGTCCCAGCCGGATCGCCACCGACCCTGGCTGCCGGAGATCACGGGCAGGCCGCGTCGCAGCCAGAATCGCCGCCGACCGTGTGGTGAGCACCGAAAAGGGACCGGGGAGCGTTCGTCCTTGTCGCACTGCGTCGACTCTGCTAACCCCGCGGCGCTTTGAAGCATCTTGCGATCGCTTGCGTACTCTTGTGCTCGACGGCGCTGGCAGCTCCGGCGTTGGCGCAAAACACCCTCTCGCAGCTCCGCCAACCGGCGACGATGCCGGTCTCGGACAAGCCGCTCGGAGAGGAAGCGTCGTCGCAGCCGGTGCGCGGCGAGTTCATCTTCGGCTCCTTCGGCCGCATCGGCGTCTTCACGAACCAGCTCGGCAAAGAGATCCAAGACGTCGACGTCGTCTCGCGCATCCCGCGCCTGCAAAAGCGCCCGTACCTCGAGCTCTATCTCGGCTACGCCAAGCGCTTCTCCTTCGGCGAGTTCAACGCGCTCGTCACGCCCGCGATCGCCGGCGATCCCTTCCACTACTCCGGCCAATTTCGCGCTGACTTCGCCCTGCGAAACGCCTACCTCGACGTCTCGAACATCGGCGGCCTCGGCTTCTTCGTGTGGGCCGGCTCGCGCATGTACAGAGGCGACGACGTCTACCTGCTCGACTTCTGGCCGCTCGACGATCTCAACACCTTGGGCGGTGGCCTCGGCTGGCGCTACGGCAACGACAGCTTCGGCTGGCTCGAGCTCGCCGGCCACTTCGGCGCGAGCCGCGTGCTCGGCTCGAACTTCTTCGCGCAGCAAGTCGCCGTCTCGGATCCCACCTTCGGCGCCATCGAGGTCGTCACCAACAACCGCCAGCGGCTCATCGGCTCGGTCAAAGCGTCCTACTATCGCGGCATCGGCAAGTGGTTCGCGTTCAAGCTCAAGCTCTACGTCGAAGGCCACTCGATCGCCGAGGGCGCGATCGAGCGCCGCAACGACGTGCAGCAGATCCTCCCGGGCGACGCAGGCTACGTCGTCGGCGGGCAGCTCTCGATGTTCCTCCAGAACACCAAGAACTACCTGCACTTCACCGTGCGCTACGGCGAGAACCTCGGCGCTTACGGCGCGCTCACGGTGCCCTTCGCGCTCAATCTCCAAGGCACGAGCGCGGGCGCCAAAGAGACGCTCATCGGCCTCAGCGTCTTCACGTTCTGGTGGGAGCACTTGGGCGTGGTCTTCGGCGGCTACTACCGCGGCTTTCAGAGCGCCCGAAACGACGAGTACGACGCGGCGTCGACCGAGGAGCTCGCCGGCAGCCTGCGCATCAACGTGAGCTTCCTGCGCTTCTTGCAGCAAGGCATCGAATTCACCGGCCAGCGCGCCTTCCCGAAGGGCATCCACCCGGATCTCTTCCGCCAGATCAGCCCGGCCGCGTTCAAGCTCAGCCTGATGCCGACGATCACGAGCAGCCCGGAGAACTTCCCCGAGCTCGCCGTGCGCTTCATCTACACTTTCACGTCGACGAACGCTGACGCACGCTATATGTACGTCGCCGAAGATCCGCGGGCGGGCGTGCGCAACTATCACTTCTTCGGCGTCCAGGCGGAGTGGCTCTACGAGTTGAGGTTATGATGGCTCGCGCAATCACGATCGCTCTGTTGCTTCTGCCTCTCGGGGTGGGCTGCCGCGAGCTCAAAGGCCTCGGCGACAAGCCGGCGCAAAACCTGGTCAGCGACTGGCGCGACGAGGTCGTCTACCAGCTGCTCGTCGATCGCTTTGCGAACGGCGACAAGACGAACGACTACAACCTCGATCCGTCGAACATGAACAGCTACCACGGCGGCGACTGGCAGGGCGTCATCGACAAGCTCGAGTACCTGCAGGCGCTCGGCGTCACCACGATCTGGATCAGCCCGGTGGTGAAGAACGTGGAGAGCGACGCCGGCATCAGCGGCTACCACGGCTACTGGGCGCAGGACTTTACCGAGGTGAACCCGCACTTCGGCAACGTCGGAAAATTACGCGAGCTCTCGGACAAGGTGCACGCCCGCGGCATGAAGATCGTGCTCGACATCGTGACGAACCACGTCGGGCAGCTCTTCTATTACGACGTCAACAAGAACGGTCAGCCGGACATTCAGATCGAGGGCTCCGGCACCGAGAGCGACATCACCCGCGTCACCGAGTACGACCCCGACTACAAGCCGGCGGGGATTCGATCGTTCACCTCGCTCGGCGACGCCGGCCCCGCGCCGATCGTGTTCTTCGACGAGCCGCAGATCAACCGCGTGAAGCCGATGCCGGCCGCGCTCGCCGTGCCTGAGGCGTACAACCGCCGCGGCCGCGTCACCGACTGGAACATCGACGAGCAAGTGCTCTACGGCGATTTTCCCGGCGGCTTGAAAGATCTGAACACGATGAACCCGGCCGTGCAGCAGGCGATGATCGAGGTCTACACGCACTGGGCCGAGCTCATCGACTTCGACGGCCTGCGCATCGACACCGTCAAGCACGTCGAGCACGAGTTCTGGCGCGTGTTCTGCCAAGCGGTGCGCGACCACGCGATCGCGCGCGGCAAGAAAGAGTTCGTCATGTTCGGCGAGATCTTCGACGGCAACGACGAAAAGGTCAGCGCCTATACGCACGACGGCGAGCTCGACGCGGTCGTGAACTTTCCGGCGAAGTACCAAGTGTTCGAGGACGTGATCAAAAAGAACACCGAGCCGACGAAGAAGGTGCAGACGTACTGGGAGCTGCGCGCGAAGAACTACCCGGCGTTCCCGCACGAGAACGGTCCGAGCGTGTCCCCGGCGAACCTGCCGTTCAACTTCTTGGACAACCACGACGTGCCGCGCTTCTTGTCGGACGCGCCGAGCCAGGCCGCGCTCGAGCAGGCGCTGTTCATGCTGATGGCGATGCCCGGCGTGCCCGTCATCTATTACGGCACCGAGCAGGGCTACAAAGGCGAGAACGATCCGTCGAACCGCGAGGACCTGTGGCTCTCGCACTACGACCAAGCGCATCCTTTATATGTGTGGATCAAGCGCCTCGCGGGCTTCCGAAAGGACCTCGAGCCGCTGCGCCGCGGCGCCATGGTGTTCAAGTGGGTCACCGAGCGGCGCACGGGCGAGGACGCCGGCATCCTGGCGTTCGCACGCACGACCCAAGGCCAAGAGGTGCTCGTCGTCATGAACACGTTGGACGCCGGCACCTCGTCGACCTCGTTCGAAGGCGCGGGTATGCCGACCGGGTTCCCCGGGAAGACCACGTTGAAAGACCTCGTCACCGGCCAGACCTACACGACCGACGACAACGGAGCCGTGAAGCTCTCGTTGAAGGCGCGCCAGAACATGCTGCTCGTCGTCGCCCCATAAGCCGTGAGCTTCCTCGCGCTCGACAAGATCCAGAAGAGCTTCGGCGAGACGCGCGTGCTCGAAGACGTTTCGCTCGCGATCGACGCGGGCGAGCTCATCGTGCTCCTCGGCGCGTCGGGCTCCGGCAAGTCGACGCTCCTGCGCATCGTCGCCGGGCTCGAAGCGCCGACGTCCGGCAGCGTGCGCCTCGGCGGCGAGGACGTCACCCACAAGGAGCCGAAGGATCGCGGCGCCGCGATGGTCTTTCAGAGCTACGCGCTTTATCCGCACATGACCGTCCGCGAGAACATGGGCTTCGCGCTGACGCTCGCAAAGACACCGGCCGCCGAGCGCGAAAAGCGCGTGAACGACGCCGCGGAGATGCTCGGCCTCACAGATCTATTGAATAGACTTCCAAAGCAGCTCTCCGGCGGCCAACGCCAGCGCGTCGCCATCGGTCGCGCCGTCGTTCGCGAGCCGCGCCTCTTCCTCTTCGACGAGCCGCTCTCGAACTTGGACGCCGGCATGCGCGCCAAGACCCGCGTCGAGCTGAAGCGACTGCAACAACGCTTGCGGACGACCGCCCTCTACGTCACCCACGATCAGATCGAAGCGATGAGCCTGGCGACGCGCATCTGTTTGCTCTCGAACGGCCGTGTCGAGCAGTTCGACACGCCCGAAGCGATCTACGCGCGGCCGGCGTCGCGCTTCGTCGGCGCGTTCATCGGCCAGCCGGCGATGAGCTTCTTCGACGCCACGATCGCCAGCGGGCGCATCGAGACGAGCGGCGTCGTGTGGCCGCTGCAGGCGCCGGCACACGGCCGCTGCGTGCTCGGCTTGCGCCCGCAGGAGCTCACGCTGACGAGTGACGCGAGCAAAGGGCCGCGCATCGAGATCGACGTCGTCGAAGAGCTCGGCACTTCGCGCCTGGTCCACGGCCGCGTCGGGCCGCTCGCGCTGACCGTCGAGGCCTTCGCAGCGGTGCCGAGCGGCGCGGCGTTCGTCGATGCTTCGCGCGCGCAGGTGCACTGCTTCGATCAGCAGAGCGGCCGGCGACTCTGACCCTTCGCTCAAAGAACGCCGCGCGCCGCCAGCGTGCGCTCGACGAACATCCGATGCAGCGCGAGCAGCGGCTCTGTCGCATGCGCGTCGCCCAAGATCGCCAGCGCATGCGCGATCGCCTCGATCGTCGAGACGCCATCCGCGCGGCTGTTCTGCCGCACTTGCAACGGGGCGGCAGCGACCCTTGCCAAGACGACGCGAGGCAAGGCGGCGAGCACCGCTTCGCGCCGGACGATGCGCGCGGCCTGGTTCCAATTCGCGTCCGGCACGATCAGCGTCACCGGCCGCGGATCCTCGGCGACGAGCGCGGCGTCGAGCACGCGGGCGTCGTCGCGCGGATAGAGCACGAGGCTCCTGCGCTCCGGCACCACGAACCCGGCGCTCGACATCGGCGCGTCCTTCACCCCGCGCACGCGCCACTCGCTGCCGGTGAGCGCCAAGCTGGCCAAGCGCCCCGTGTTCGTCGGCTTATCGGCCTCGTTGTGGTGCAGCACGAGGATCACCTGCGTGCGCGTCGCGAGCGCCGGAATCTCCGCGCACAAGCAGCGCACAGCGAGCAGACGACAACGCTCACAGCGGGGGGCGAGCGCTCGCCGGTTGCCCACGCTACTCCCGCACGAAGTCGACGACGACGACGATGCTCTCGTCGCCGGTCGACAGGCGCTGCTTCACGAAGCCAATGCCCACCTGCATGAAGCGGGGATTCAGGATGCTGTCGCGATGCCCCGGCGAGCTGAGCAGCGTGTCGTGCGCGTCCTCTACGGTCGCGCTCTCGGCCAAGTTCTCGGCCGCTTCGCTGTAGCGGATCTTCGCCGCCCACAAGCGCATCGACAGCGTCGTCGTGCGATCCGGCGCGTCGTGGCCGAAGTAGGTCGTGAACATACTCGCGCGCTGCATGGCCGAGGCGTGCAGCTCGGCGACCGCGGAGAGATCGGGATCGAGCGCCACCGGTAAGAGCCCGTGCGCCGCGCGCGTCAGGTTGATGAGCGAGAGCATGCGCTGCGCGGGATCGTCCAGCGCGTCACTGCTCTTCATCGGCGGCACCGGGTACTCTGGCGGCGCGCGACCCACGAAGAGCGCGCGGTTGGCGATGACCACCGGGCCCGTCGGCGAGTGCGCGACGATCTCGAGCTGGCACTTGCCGATCTGCTGCGGCAAGCGCACCGCGCCGGCGAAGGTGCGACCGTCGGGCGTCAGCATCGACAGCGGCACGTGTACGACGTCGCCGTTCGGCGTGCTCAGCAACGCGTGCGGGTGATCGTAGTCGAGCGCCAGCGTGCCGGAGAACATCACGTTCGCGCCGGGCACGAGCGGCAACGTCGCTTGGATGGGATCGTCTTGGTCCGACTCGACCCGCAAGGTGCCGCGCCGGATCGTCGTCAGGATCACGAGGTGCGCCCAGCCGTCGGCGATACCGATCGCGCTGCCGTAATGGGTGACGCCACGCTTCTTCACCTCGCCGCGCAAGAACTGGCCGGCGCCGTCGATGAGGCCGCGCGCGCCGCGGTGCATGACGAGCGCCGGGAGGAGCACGTTATCGGCGACGCCTTCCTTCTGTGCGCAGTGGCGGATCGCCGCGCTCGCGAGGCGGCCGTGATCGATCGAAGCCGCGAGCAAGCAGCGCGCGGCCGCATCGAGCGCGTCGTCGCCGCTGAGCATGGCGGCGTTCCCGGCGATCGCCGTTTCGACGATCCTGCGCGCGCCCGGGATGTCGTCCGCCAGCAGTGCCAGGGCGAGCCACCACACGACCATGCCCTGAGTGTACCCGACGCCGGGAAAACGCTCCCGGTCCGTTTTCGTTGCCGCCGCTCTGCCGTGCGTTACGCTCGGCCGCATGACCACGTACGATCCGTCGCAAACGGCGCCGCCGCCATCGTCGCCGCCGGGAAATCAACGCCTCGAGAAATGGGCGCGGCGTCCGAAGTTCGTGACAGAGACCATGCGCCTGACGCCGCTCATCGGCCTCGCCGGCCTCGCGTTCATGCGCGATCTCGAAGGCCTGCGCGTCGTCCTTTACGTGCTCGGCATCTTGCTGCTCATCGCGGTGACGAGCCACGTGCTGCGCAAGGTGCTCTTTCCGTATTTGGATCTCGGCGCCTTCGTGGCCAAAGCGCTCGAGGATTCACGGGCGGCGGGCATGGTGTTTCTCGGCATGTCGATCATCATCGCGATGATGATCTTCAGCGCGACGCAATTGTTGAAGTGAGCTCTGCATGCGGCTCCTCGAGAACCTCGGCTGGATGGCGCTGATCGTCTCGTTTCCGTTCGCGCTGGCGACGGCCGAAGACGAAGACGCCGCGCTCAAAGAAGCGCTCGATCGCTGCGCGTTCGTCGCCACCGAGCTGAACCCAAGGACGCGCGCAGAGATTCACCGTGAGTGCATCGCCGTTGCGAAGCCGAACGGCATGACGCTGCCGGCAAAAGCGGGTGCGCACCTCCCAGCGCTCGTCGCCGAGCTGCAGAGCGTGTGGCCAGACCTGCGCTATCACGCCGCGATCGCCGCCCAGGTCGAGCAGGAGTCGTGCCTCTCGCTCAGCCACAAGAAGTGCTGGGACCCGCGCGCCGAGCTCAAGACCGATCGCGAGTACGGCTTCGGCTTCGGACAGATCACCAAGGTGTGGAACCCGGACGGCACCACGCGCTTCGATGTCTTCGAAGAGTTGAAGCGCATGGACGGAAAGCTGAAGGGCTGGAAGTGGGACGATCGCTACGATGCGGCCATGCAGCTGCGCAGCATCGCCGTGTTGAACCGCAACAACTATAGGAAGCTGCAGTTTCCGATCGCCAACGAGATCGAGAAGCTGGCGTTCACCTTCGCCGCGTACAACGGCGGCTTCGGCGCCGTGCTGAAGGATCGCGCGCTGTGCACGGGGCGCGACGACTGCGATCCGAGCCGCTGGTTCGGCAACGTGGAGAAGTACAGCTTCAAGCAGCGCCGCGTGCATCCGGGCTACGGCAAGAGCTTCTTCGAGATCAACCGCGAGTATCCGGTGAACGTCCTCTTCGTGCGCATGCCGAAGTACGCGGCGCTCTTGCCGCCTGTGCCGCTCCCGACAGAAGCACCCGCCTCGCTTCCGCAAGCGCCCGCGTCGGTCGAGACGACCGATGTCGCCGACAGCAACCTTGGAGACTCTTCCCCGCACTAGGAGACCAGATGGCCCGTCTGATTTGGTTGTGTCTGCTGCTGACTTCCCCTGCCCTCGCTGAGCCGCTCGCCGGCGTCTTCGTGCAGAGCGACGAGCACATGCTGATCGAGCTCATCGCGACGCCGTCGGGACGCTACGCGCTCGCGCTGCAGATGAAGGGCGATCCCGGAACTGAGCCGACGACGCTCACCGAGACCGGCGAGTACACCTACGACAAGAAGTCGCTGGCGCTCGTGAACGACAGCGGCGAGAAGATCACCTACGCGACGGAGAAGACCGACGCCGCGCTGATCCTGAAGCACAAGACCATCGGCACGCTGACGCTGACGGACGAGAAGCCCCTGAGCGCCCAGATCGCCGCGCGCGCGCAGGCGATGGAAGCCAAAGCGAAGGCGGACGACGACGCCGCCAAAGATCGCATCAAGCTCGGCAAGGCCACGCCGATGCCGGACGGCGTCGACTTCAGCGACCTCGGCAAAGACCCGACGCCGAAGCAGGTGCTCGCCGGCGCCGAGGTCTTCACCGATCTGCACCTCTACGTGCACTCGCCGGAAGCGCACGTGCTGACGGTGCTCGACCTCGATCACAAACGCTCGGAAGCGCCGATGACGTACATGTACTTCTTTCCGAACGGGCGCTTCGTCGAGACGAAGGCGCCGGACATCATGGCGACGTCGCCGAAGCCTGCGCCGAAGCCGATCTGGGGTGCGTACACGGTGAGCGGCGACGGGCTCACGCTCTTACTCCAAGGGAAGAAGGCGAGCGCGCCGCTGCTCGACGGGCGGCGCACGATCCGGTGGGACGGCATGCGCCTGCAGATCGTCGGCGCGCAGCAGTCGGCGCCGGCGGCGAAGCCCGACGCGAAACCAGATGCTAAACCAGACGCGAAGCCCGACCCGAAGAAGCCCGAGCCACCGCCAGCGCCGTCCGGAAAGGCGCAGAAGACGAGCGCCGAAGACGAGATGGAGCAGATGCTCGTCGAGATGCGCGAGCAAACGAAAAAGAAGCTCGGGAAGTGATCGGGCGAGCGCTGACACATCTCTGACGCTGTGTTAGAGCGGACGGTCAATGAAGATTGCGTTGACGTACAATCTCCGTCTCACCGAATCCGAAGAAGAAGCCGAGTTCGACACCGTGGAAACGGTCGATGCGATCGCCAAAGCGCTCGCCGACGCCGGCCACACCGTCGAGCGCATCGAGGTGTCGGGCACCGCGTCGCACTTGCTCGCGCGGCTCGAAGCAAACGATCCGGATCTCATCTTCAACACCGCCGAAGGCCGCCGCGGCCGCGCGCGTGAAGCGCTGTACCCGGCGCTCTTCGAAGATCTCGGCGTGCCGTTCACCGGCTCCGACGCCTATGTGCTCACGCTCACGCTCGACAAGTGGCTCACGAAGAACGTGCTCTTGAGCCACGGCATCGACTGCCCGCGCGGGCGCGTCGTGACGCCGGTCGATCTGCAGCGCGTGCTCGAGCAGGGCGTCGGCGTGCCGTTCCCGGTCATCGTCAAGCCGAACTTCGAGGGCTCGTCGAAGGGCATCGGCGACGATCCGGTGGCGCGCGATCACAAGACGCTGACCACGCTCCTGAAGGCCGCGCTCGCGCAGTTCCCGCAAGGCGTGCTCGTCGAAGAATTCATCGCCGGCACCGACGTCACGGTCGGCTTCATCGAAGGCGTCGGCGACGACGGCATCTTGACGCCGGTCGAGTACGTCATCGACCCGAGCGTCAAGAACAAGCACAACATCTACGACTACAAGCTGAAGAACATCGAGCACGACAAGGTCTCGGTGCGCTGCCCGCCGAGCCTCGCGCGCGACGTGCAAGCGCGGCTGAAGGCCCTGGCGAAGACGGTCTACAAGGCGCTCGCGCTGCGCGATATGGGCCGCATCGACTTTCGCATCGGCGAAGACGGCCGCATCTACTTCTTGGAGGTGAACGCCCTGCCCTCGCTCGAAAAAGGTGCCGGCATCTTCGCCGCGGCGGAGCTCGAAGGCGTGTCGTACGACGGCGTCATCGCCGCCATCGTCAAGGCGGCGGCGTTGCGCGCAGGCTTGGCGGCGCCGGAGGCCGCGAGCAGCCGTAAGAAAGCGCAGCCCGTGCGCGTCGGCTTCACCTACAACTTGAAGCGCGCCGACTCGAAGAGCGGCTCGGACGACGAGGCCGAGTGGGATCCGCCGGAGACGATCAAAGCGATCACCGAGGCGATCAAGTCGTACGGTCACACCGTCGTGCCGCTGGAAGCGACGGCCGACTTGCCCCGCGTCCTCGCTGAGGCCGACGTCGATCTCATCTTCAACATCGCCGAGGGCTTGATCGGCCGGAACCGTGAAGCGCAGGTGCCGGCGTTGTGCGAGCTCCTCGGCATTCCGTACACGGGATCCGACTCGGCGACGCTCGCGATCGCGCTCGACAAGGCGCTCGCGAAGAAGGTGCTGAAGCAACACGGCATCCTCACGCCGGAGTTTCAGCTCTTCGAGACCGGCAAAGAGAAGCTGAACCCCGCCTTGAAGTTCCCGGTGATCGTCAAGCCGAACACCGAAGGCTCCTCGAAGGGCATCGCCGGCACCAGCGTCGTCGACGACGAGGCGGGCATGCGCGCGCTGGTGAAGACGCTGCTGGAAAAATACCGCCAGCCTGCGCTCGTCGAAGAGTACATCCCGGGCCGCGAGTTCACGATCGGCCTCTTGGGCGACCGCCGCCCGCGCGCGCTGCCGCCGATGGAGATCGCGTTCAAGGACGACAAGAACGAGCGGCCGGTCTACGACTTCCAAGTGAAGCAAGAGTGGGAGAAGCACGTCGAGTACGTGTGCCCGGCGAAGGTGACGCAGAGCGAGCACCGCGCGTTGGATCGCGCCGCCCTCGACACCTTCGAGGCGCTCGATTGCCGCGACGTCGCCCGCGTCGACTTGCGCATGAACAAGGAAGGCAAGGTCTACGTGCTCGAGGTGAACCCGCTGCCGGGCCTCACGCCGGACTACTCCGACCTCGTGCTCATTTCGAAGGCCGCCGGCATCGAGTACCGATCGCTCATCGGCGACATCCTCGCCGGCGGCTTGAAGCGCCTCCGCGAAAAACGCCGCGTCGAGAGCCAAGAGCGCGAAGCGCAGAAGATCGAGAACAAGCAGAACGGCCAGGCGCAGCAAACGACCATCTCATGACTGAGCCGTACAAGCTGCTCCCGGAGCAGAGGCCACGCTTGCGTGCGCTCGGCCTGAAGATCGGCCACCACCCGCCTGGCCCCCTCAACGCGATTACCGACGTGCAAGGCGTGCGCGTGGGCCACGCGACGCTCGTCTCCGGCGAAGGGCCGCTGGTGCCGGGCAAAGGCCCCGTGCGCACCGGCGTCACCGCGGTGCTGCCGAGCGAGAACGTGTTCTTCGAGCGCGTGCTGTGCGGCGCCTTCGTGCTGAACGGCGCCGGCGAGCTCAGCGGGCTCACCCAAGTGCAAGAGTGGGGCGTGCTCGAAACGCCGATCCTCCTGACGAACACCATGACCGTCGGCAAGGTGAGCGACGCGACGGTGAAGTGGATGACCAAGCACTTCCCGGGCATCGCGCAAGAGTGGGACGTGGTCATCCCCGTCGTCGGCGAGTGCGACGACTCGTTCTTGAACGACTCCGTCGGGCGCCACATTCGCTCGGAGCACGTGTATCACGCGATCGAAAAGGCGGCGCCCGGCGAGGTCACCGAAGGCTCGGTTGGCGCCGGCACCGGCATGGTCACGTGCGACTTCAAGTCCGGCATCGGCACCTCGTCGCGCGTCGTCACGATCGAGACCGAGGAAGGGCCGCTGCAACACACCATCGGCGTGCTCGTGCTGTCGAACTTCGGCGTGCGACGCAATCTGCGCATCGACGGCGTACCGGTCGGTGAGATCCTCGAGCCCGAGTTCGATCACTTGTCGAAGCGGCGCAGCAACTACGGCTCCATCATCTGCGTCGTCGCCACCGACGCGCCCTTGCTCCCGAACCAGCTCACGCGCCTCAGCAAGCGCGCCGCGCTCGGCATCGGCCGCGCCGGCAGCTACGCCGCGCACGGCTCGGGTGAGATCGTGTTCGCGTTCTCGACGGCGAACAAGGTGCCGCGCGAGACGAAGCACACCTTCGCCAAGCTCGACGTGTTGCTCGATCGCCATTTGGCGGCGCACTACGAGGCGGTGATCGAAGCGACGGAAGAAGCGATCGTCAACTCGTTGTGCACCGCCGGCGACATGACCGGCCAAGGGGGCAACTTCGCGCCCGGCCTCCCGCACGATCGCATCGTCGCAATCATGAAGAGGTACCGCGGCGGATGATCGACCCGCGCCTGATCCTCGCCGCCGTCGTCACCGGGCTCTCGGCGGTGATGCTCGTGCGCTTCCCGAAGACGCAGCGCAAGCACGTGCTGCGCTCGATCCTCGCGTTCTTCGCCGCCAACGCCGCGCTCTTCCTCGCCGTGCAGCTCACCGACCACGGCTACCTGCAGAGCGCGAGCTACCTGCGCAACTTGGCCTACGTCGTCGAAGGTCTCGCCGTCGTCAAGATCTTCGGCGACTTCCTCTTCAAGGTGCTCCTGCGCATCCCGGGAATGGAGCCGGAGCAGATCTTTCAAGACATCGTCATCCTCGCGGCGAGCGGACTGTGGATCCTCGTGCGCCTGCGCGCGACCGGCGTCGATCTCTCGCACCTCGTGACGACGTCGGCGGTGCTGACGATCGTCATCGGCTTCTCGCTGCAAGACACGCTCGGCAACGTCATCGGCGGGTTGGCGGTGCAGCTCGACCGCTCGGTGGTCGTCGGCGATTGGGTGAAGCACGATCAAGTGATGGGCCGGGTGAAGCGCATCACTTGGCGGCACGTCGCCATCGAGACGAACAACTGGGAGACCGTGGTCATCCCGAACAGCATCCTCATCAAGAACAAGCTCACCATCCTCGGCCGCCGCGAGGGCGAGGCCGGGCTCTTGCGCCGCTGGGTCTACTTCAACGTCGACTTTCGCTACTCGCCCGGCGTGGTCATGGACGCGGTCGAGCTCAGCCTGCGCCGCTGCCAGATCCGAAACGTGGCCGAGAAGCCCGAGCTCAACTGCGTGCTCATCGACTTCGAGGAGAGCTACGCGCGCTACGCGGTGCGCTATTGGCTCACGGATCTGTCGGCCGACGACGGCACCGACTCGGCGATCCGCGAGCACGTCGTCAACGCGCTCGGCCGAGAAGGCATCTCGCTCTCGATTCCGGCGCACACTGTCTTCGTCACCGAAGACACCGAGGAGCGAAAGTACAAGCGCGAGCAAAAGCGCATCGAGTCGATCGCGCGCGAGCTGCGCGATGTCGAGCTCTTCCGCAGCTTCACCGAGGACGAGCTGAAGCACTTGTCTTTGCGCGTGAAGCCGACGCCCTTCGTGCTCGGCGACATCGTCACGCGCCAAGGAGCGAAAGCGCACTGGCTCTACATCTTGGTTGAAGGCCGCGTGCGCGTGATCTTGGAGGGCGAAGACGGCTCGAAGAAGTACGTCGCCGAGCTCGTCCCGGGGACTTGCTTCGGCGAGATGGGCCTGATGACGGGCGAGCCGCGGGCGGCGACCATCGAAGCGATCAGCGACATCATGTGCTACCGCCTCGACCGCGAGTCGTTCCTCGACATTCTGCAGTCGCGGCCGGAGGTGGCCGAGGATCTGTCGAAGCTCCTTGCACAGCGCCGGCTCGAGCTCGAAGCCGTGCAGGACGATCTCGCGGGTGAAGTATCGGCGAAGCGGCGGGCGCAGACCGAGGCGGACTTGCTCGATAAGATTCGCGATTTCTTCGGGTTGTCGTAGGTGGGATCCGCGGAGCGCGTCCTCGCCGCCGTGGCGCCGAGCGATCCGACGCGCACACTGAAGGCGTTGGAGCGGCTGCGACCGATGTTCCTCGCGCATGCGACCGGCGGCGCCGTTTATCTGGACGATCCCGAGCTGCTCGCGGCGTATCGGGCGTTCTTCTTTCCGCAGACCTTCGCGAAGGTGCGGAGCGTGCTCGAGGAGATCGCGTGGACCGGCGCCAGCGTCTTGGATCTCGGCGCGGCCATGGGCGGCGCGGCGTTCGCGGCGTGGAGTGCGTCCCCTGCCTCGCGCTTGGAGCTCGTCGATTTTTCCGACGCGGCGTTGCTCGACGGCATGCGCCTCGGCTCCGTCGTTGGGGCGTCGGTCCGCACGAAGAAGCAGCGGCTCGACGCGCTCACGTTCTCGGCGCGCTACGACTTGGTGATCGCCGCGAACGCGTTGAGCGAGCTGCCGTCGATCGAAGCCCGCATCGAGGCCTGCCGCGCGGTGGTCGCTGGCGCGCTGACGCCTGGTGGCCGCTTCTTGCTCATCGAGCCGGCGGATCGCGTGCATGCGCGGGCGCTGCAGGAGCTGCGGGACCGTTTGCTCGGCGTGGGCCTGCGACCGGTGGCGCCCTGCCCGCACGATGGGCCCTGCCCGGCGAGCGTGCGGCCGCGGGACTTCTGCCACCAGGCGCGCGAGGTCGCGATGCCGGAGTGGTTCACGGCGCTGCAAGATGGTGTCGGCATCAGCGATCGGCGGATGCGCTTTAGTTACTTGGTCTACGGCGGCGAGCCGCGCGCCACGGACGCTTTGGTGCGCGTCATCAGCAATCCGATCAAAGACAAGGGGCGCCTGCGTTTCTTCGGCTGCGCGCGGAGCGGGCTCACAGAGCTGCTCCGGCAGGACAAGCACGCGAGTGACGCGAATGCCGCGTTCGATACGCTGGGACGCGGCGCGTTGATCCGAATGGCGGCTCCGGAGCGGGTGACGAAGGTCGGGGCGGAGACTCGGATCGAGATCGTTCGGCAGCTGGATACGGAAGAGAACGACTAAATTGATCGTGGCCACGATTTAGAACGCGAAGTAAACGAAGTCGTACTTCTGGCCACCGTACCCGAGCGCGACGAGCAGGAAGAACCACGTGATCGCCGCTTGCGCCCACACGGGGAACGCGAAGAACCTCAGTCGATCGGTCGTCCACTTGGCGAGCAGCGGATGCAGAACGGCAAAACCGATGAGCCAGATCGCCAGCGTCTCCGGCACGATCGGGTTCGCGGTGTAGGGCGGCAGCAAGAGGCGCGCGTAGTAGGCGAAGGCGACGTCCATCGTCGGCGCGCGGAAGAGCACCCAGAGGAGACAGACGCCGACGAAGACGCCGAAGGTGCGCAGCACGCGCAGCGATGGCGATGGCGATGGCGCGAGCCGGCGTTCGATCGCGAGCCACACCCCATGCAACGCACCCCAGAGCACGAACGTCCAGCCCGCGCCGTGCCACACACCGGCGATCGTCATCGTCAGGATCAGATTGCGCGCCGCCTTCGCGCGATTGCCGCCAAGCGGAACGTAGACGTAGTCGCGAAACCACTGCGAGAGCGTGATGTGCCAGCGGCGCCAGAAGCTCTGCAAGCTGTCGGCGAGGTACGGCGCGGCGAAGTTCAAGGGCAGCTCGACGCCGAACATCTCGCCGATGCCGCGCGCCATCGTCGAGTAGCCCCAAAAGTCCGCGAAGAGCTGGAACGCGAACGCCACCAACGACAGCCACGCATCCGTCGTCGCCAACCCGGCCGGCGCCTTGAACGCTTCGTCGACGAACTGGCGCAGCACGTCGGCGACGCCGATCTTCAGGAGCACACCGGACGCGAAGAGAAAGACGCCGTAGTGAAAGCGCTCGGGCTCGAAGCGCGCGAGCTCACGCAGGCGCGGTAACAGCTCCTTGCCGCGCACGATCGGTCCGGCGATCAACTGCGCGAAGAAGCTCTTGAAGACTGCGAAGACGAGGAGCGATCGCTCGGCCGGGATTTCGCGCCGATAGACGTCGACCTGGTACGCGACGACTTGAAAGGTGAAGAACGAGATGCCGAGCGGCAGCCACTGAGACCACTGCGGCTCGGGCAGCGCGAGGCCGAAGAGCGAGAGCCCCCGCACTACCTCGCGGATCGCAAACGCTGCGTACTTGAACCAAAAGAGCACGCCGAGATCGGCGACGATGACGGCGGTGAGCAGCGCGCGCGATCGCCCGCGTTCCTGCGCCCGCGCCGCCAAGAAGTTCACGCCGATCGTGGCGAACAACAGGAAGACGCTCGGCCAGTGGTGAAACGCATAGAAGACCGCCGACGCCACGAAGAGCACGAAGAGGCGCACCCGCTGCGACCGCGCCGCCCAGTAACAAAGCAGCGCCGGCGCGAGGAGCGCGAGGAAGCTGAAGCTATTGAACAGCACGCGCGACGCTTTCTTTGGCCAACGCCCGTGCGAGCATCCGCGAGAAGTGGCTGCCGCCCACGTGGCTCAGGTGAATCGCGTCGCGAAAGTACGCCGGCGGCAGTTGGCAGGTGGAAAAATCGAGCACCGGCGCGCCGGTCCTCGCGTGCAGCGCCGCCCGCAGCGCGCGGTGGTTCGGATCGATCTCGGTGGCGGTAACCGTGTCTTGCATCGGCGGCACGTAGAAGACGACTTGCACGCCGCGCGCAGAGAACGCGCCGGCGATGCGCGTGTAGATCTCGAGCTCACCGGCGAAGAGCGAAGGATCTCCGCCTTCAGACGCGACCGGCGCACATTCGACCGCCGCGTACGCGCTGCGATCGACGTCAGCGGCGCCGCCGAAGATCTTCGCCGCATAGTCGGTGCCGAACTGCTCGGTGCCGTCGAAGCGTCCGCCGACCGCGAGGATGGCAAAGAGCCGCGCCAAGCTGTCGAGCACGAGCACCTTGCGCGCCGCCACGAGCGCCGAGTGCGCGACCAACCAGCCGCCCACGCGCGCATCGAAGTCCGCCCCGGCCGGCGCGTCGCTCCATGGGACGGGCGCGCGCGTCAGCTGGTGCTTCGTCACCTCGACGATCGCGAGGCGCAGGCCGGGCGCAGCGGCGAAGCGCGTGGCCAGCGCGTCCAAGATCTCGAGCGAGGTGTACTGCACGCTCATGTTGAACGCGCTCATCCGGCGCGCGCCGCCCGCTGCCAGCTCGTCGCTGAAGCTCATGGGCCGTAACGCCTCGCCGGTGCGTGAGCTGCCGAAGAACACGACGTCCACGGGCAAGCGGCGATCGAGCAACGCCGCTTTGAACAGCGCGCGGTGCGACGCGTCGATCAACGTCGTGCGAAAGCCACGCGCAAAGAGCTCGAGCGCGGCGCCGATGAGCGCGAGCGCGAGCAGGTAGGCGCCGAGCCGCCTCACGCCGCTGAACGCGTCTTCGCCGTCGCCGAGCGCATCAAGTGCAAAGGCGAGAGCTCCGGCGCTGCCGCGTGCGAGAGCGGGATGTAGAAGGTGTTGACCAGGGCATGCTGGCCGCGCAGGCACGCGTGCGACACGCCGTCCGTGAGCACCGCCCACGACGTGAACGGCGGAAACTCGAGATCCAAGTGACGGCGCGCGTCCTGCTGAAACTCGTCGCTGTCCTTCAGGTAGTCGTGGAGCTTCTTCATCGCGCGATCATAGGGCGAGGTGTCGACGAGCTCCGTCGGCACGCCGAGCTTCTTCACCCCGCGCAAGACGCCGCTGAACGCCCGCGCAAACGGCCCTTCGGCGATGCGCGCGCCATCGATCGCGGCCAACCCGGCGCGCTCGCGAAAGTCCTCGTACAGCTCCTGAAACGTGCCGCTCGATCGCCACACGCGCACTTCGCTCGGGTTCACGTTGGTGAAGAAGCGCAGCACGCGGGCGCCATGGGTGGCGCCGCTCGGGAACGCGTCGACGTGGATGAATTCGTTGCTCGCGTGGCGGCTGAGCGGGCGGCCGTGCTCCTCGATCGGGCGCCAGTTCACCTTGCCGAGCGACCAGCCCTCCGCGTAGCGCGGCAGGACGCGGCCGAGAAACCCGCGCACGTGCGCCGAGTGCTCCTTCAAGATCGCGCGCGTGCGTTCCTTGGCCGCGCGGTCGCCTTTGATCCCGCTGAGCATGTCTTCGGGCGGATGGTACGAGATGTTCTTCAGCGCGAGCATCTTCGCGAGGTCGGTGCGCAGAAAGTCGAGATCCGGCTCGCTCGGCAGCTGAAACGGGACCTTTGGAAAGAAGAGGATGTGCCCCTCTTCGAGGCGGCGCGCGAGATCGTCGCCGGCCGTCGCACCATTTTGGATGGCGGCGGGATCGACCGGAAATAAGGCCGGAAGACGCATGCGGCCGCCATACTGAACATTGACTCGCAGGGCCAGGTCTGGTTCGACGGCTGCATGCGCATCATCGCATTGGCCTCTCTGCTCCTGCTCTCCGCTTGCCCGCCGCCGACGAAGTCGGGCGATCCACCGAATCAGAACCAGAACCCGACTCAGCCGTCGATCACCGCGCCGACGCCGCTGCCGAGCGCCGACATGCGCGCGCATCCGGCGGCCGGGAGCACATGGACCGTGCTCGTCTACATGGTGGCCGACAACGATCTCGAGCCGTTCGCCCTGCAGGATCTCACCGAGATGGCGGCGGTCGGCTCCGCGGCCGGCCTCGAGATCCTGGTGCAGGCCGATCGCAGCACGGAGTACTCGAGCGCGCCCGTGCTCGGCCTCGCGAACTTCACCTCGACGAAACGCCTGCGCGTCACGGCCGGCGGCCTCACCGAGATCGCCGACCTCGGAGAGCTCAACATGGGCGATCCGACGGTGCTCTCGGACTTCATCGACTGGGGCGTCAAGCAGAAGGCGAGCGACCGTTATGCGATCGTGTTTTGGGATCACGGCGGCGCGTGGCCAGGCTTCGGCGGCGACGGCTCCACAGCGAACCATGATTCGCTCACGCTCGCCGAGCTGCAGAGCGGCTTACAGAACGGTCTAACGAAGAGCGGCCTCTCTCAGTTTGCTCTGATCGGCTTCGACGCGTGCTTGATGGCCACTTACGAGACGGCGATGGTCGTGCGACCGTTCGGCGAATATTTGCTCGCGTCGGAAGAGCTCGAGCCCGGCCACGGCTGGGATTGGGCGAAGCTCAGCGTCCTGAAGAACACGCCAACGACTTCGCCGGCGGCATTCGGCGAAGCGCTGATCGACGGCTTCTTCGCGCAAGCCGCCGCCGAAGACACGCAGGAGTCGGTGACGCTCTCGCTCGTCGATCTCTACGCGCTCGATCCGCTGCACGCCGCGGTCACCACGCTCGCCGACTCCGTGCGCTCGAACGTCAAGACGCTCGCGCCGGCCCTCGGCCGCGAACGCGCGGGCACGCTGCGCTTCGGCGACAATCCGGATCCGAAGGCGGCGGCGAACATGGTGGATCTCGGCCTCTTCGTCTCCGGGCTGGCCGCCAAGGAGCCCTCGCTTGCGACCGTGGCGCAGTCGATGAGCACAGCGCTGACGAAGGCGGTGGTGAAGTCGCGCACGGGCGCCGGCAGAAAAGGCGCCACCGGCCTGTCGATCTACCTGCCGCCGATCGACGCCTACAAGACCGACTACGGCGCGCTGTCCGAGGTCATCAAAGGCTGGCAGCGTTTGCTCAGCGAGCTCTCGGGCGCGCCGAGCAGCGGCCAGCTCGGCACCCCGCCCTCGTTCACCGGCGGCGCGATCGACCAGTGGGCCGCCGGCGGCGTGCGCGTCCACGGCGATCTCAACGCCGGCGGCGGCCCCACAGTCGCGACGGCGACGCTGACCGGCGGCACCGTCGACGGCACCAACCTCTACGCGCTCGTCGAGATCCCCGCCACGGTCACCGGCGACACCGTGCGCGGCGAATGGGCGGCCTCGGTGCTGACGCTGACCCAAGGCGGCACGAGCGACTACGGCTTCCTCTCGCTCAGCACGCGCGACGGCTACCAGACTGCGCTCGTCCCGCTCGCTTACACGCGAAGCGGCGCGACGGAGAGTGATTTGACCGCGATGCTGATCGTCTTCGATCCCTCGGGCAACGAAGCCTCGCGCACCTTCTACTTGTTCTCGGACAGCGGCCCCGGCGAGCTGACCCCTGAGCCTGGCTCGACGCTCGCCGCGTTGATGCTCGTGCAACCGTTGAGCGGCGGCGCGGCCTCGTGGCAGCTCACGGGCGGCGGCACCTTCGACGCCACGCAGCCGATCACGCTCGACGTCGAGCCGCTCGCGCAAGGCACGAACGTCGGCGTCGTCCTCTCGGTGAGCGACGTGGGCGAGCGCGGCGATCTGTTGTTCTTTTCGCAGGCGCTCTGAGGCGAGCGCTCCGGCTGCGCGATAGAGCACGGTCACGGGGCACCACCGGCCGATGCTCCGCAGACAATGATCCCATGATCAGAGGTGCTCGCCCAACCCGTCCCATCACCGAACTCGACAACCCAGCCGGCGATGCCGCCACCATCACCGCGACCGTTCGAGGCGGAGAAATCGCGCACATCGACATCGGCCGCGCCCGAGGCTGCGCGTTGCGAGCGGCGACGTTCCAAGCGCCCGGCAACAGGGTTGCCCGCGCGCTCGAGGAGCTCGATCTGCAGCTCGACCAGGTGAACGGCGAGTGGAAGGCAACCATCGACACAGAAGGGCTCGCACCAGGGCGCTATGCGATCGATCTGGCGCTCGGCACCTTCGGCGCGCGCGGCGGCGCGATGATCGTCACCGCACCCGTCGCGCTCGCGCTCGTCATCGAAGAGTGATCTCAGCCCGCCTTCGCCGTCAGCAGCGAGCCCAAGAGATCGAAAAAATCCGACGACGACAGATAGCGGATCGACAACGATCCGAGCCGCAGCGACTGCTTCGACCACAAGAGCACGGGCTTGTCCGGCAGCGCGCGCTTGTTCTCGACCCACGTTCCGTTCTTCGAGCCCAGGTCGACGACGAGCATCGACTGATCGGCGCCGACCGAGAGCCGCGCGTGCTGCTTCGACACCGAGCGGTGCGCGAAGACCAGCTCGTTGGTGGAGCCGCGCCCGATCACCCACGTGCTCTCGTCGGTCGGCAGGCGATACACGCGGTAGTCGTGCGCCTCGGCGATGAGCCGCTTCTTCTGATCTTCCAGCAAGTCGGCGAGCTGGCTCACCGGCTGATCGAGCTTCGTCGTCTTCGTCGAGTCGTTGATCGGGCGTGAAATGGACCAGCGCTTGTAGAGCAGGACCGGCCCGCCCATGTAGTCAATGAAGCGCTCGCGCGGCATCAGCTCGCTCTGGCGGATGAAGTCGTAGATGAGCTCGATGTTGCGTGCCACGTCCCTCGTAGCTTGCCCGGGAAATGGTAGCGTTTCGAGCGATTGTTAGGCGTGCTCGGCGCGAATGACGAGCTCGCCGACCAAGCGCGCAAACACCGCGGGCTCCGGGAGCGGCGACCCTTCGGCGAGGAGCGCCTGGCCGTAGAGCAGCTCGGCGTACTGCTTGAGCACGGCGTCGTCGCGCTTCTCTTTCAAGCGCCGATCGAGCGCGCGGATCTGCTCATGTTCCGGGTTCACTTCCAAGATCCGCTTCTGCGCGGGCACGCCTTTCTGCGCCTGGCGGAGCAAGCGCTCCATGTGTGGGCTCATGTCTTCCTCGCCGCCGACGAGGCACACGGGTGAGGTGCGCAAGCGATCCGACACGCGCACTTCTTTGACGTGCTTGTCGAGCGCGCGCTGCAGGTGCTCACAAAGGTGCGACATCTCTTCCTTCGTCTTCGCGTCGCGCTCCGGCGTCTTCAGGTCGCACGCGCCCTTGCTCACCGAACGCAGCGCCTTGCCTTCGAACGCGTCGACGTGCGACACGAGCAGCTCATCGACGGCCTCGGTGAAGAACAGCACCTCGAAGCCCTGATCCTTGTACGCCTCGAGGTGCGGCGACTGCTCGACCACTTGGCGCGACTCGCCGGAGACGTAATAGATCGCCTCCTGCCCTTCCTTCATGCGCCCGACGTAGTCCTTCAGCGACGTGGTCTTCCCGGGCTCGGCGCTCGACCCAAAGCGCAAGAGCGTGAGCAGCTTCTCCTTGTTGTCGCCATCGGCCGCGATGCCCTCCTTCAAGAGCGGCCCCATCTCGGCGTAGAATTTCTCGTAGGTCGGGGCGTCGCTCTCGGCGAGCTGCACGAGGCTGTCGACCACCTTCTTCGCCAGGCGCTTTCGGATCGCCGCGAGCTGCCGGTTCTCTTGCAAGAGCTCGCGCGACACGTTCAACGGCAAGTCTTGCGAGTCGACCACGCCGCGCACGAAGCGCAGGTACGATGGCAAGAGCGCCTCGCACTGCTCCATGATCAGCACCTTCTTCACGTAGAGCTGCAGGCCGCGCTTGCCGTCGCGGTAGTAGAGATCGAAGGGCGCGTGCTCGGGAACGAAGAGCAGCGCCTGATACTCGAAGGTGCCCTCGGCCTTGAACGCGATCGTCTTCAGCGGCGAGCCCCAGTCGTGGGTGATGTGCCGGTAGAACTCGGCGTACTCGCGCTCGGTGACCTCACTCTCTCGCCGCGCCCAGATCGGCTTCATCGAGTTGAGCGTGCGCTTCTCGGCGCCCTCGCCGATGACGATCGGGTGCGTGACGAAGTCCGAGTGCTTGCGCACGACGTCTTCGAGCACCGCGGTGTTCGTGTAGTCTTGCACGCCGTCCTCGGTGTCGACCGGCTTCAAGTGCAGCGTAATCGTCGTGCCGACCTCGGCCTTCTCCGCGGGCTCGATGCCGTAGGTGCCGTCGCCGGTCGACACCCAGCGCGTCGCCGTCGTTTGCCCCGCGCGGCGCGTGACGAGCTCAACGCGATCGGCCACCATAAACGCCGAGTAGAAGCCGACGCCGAACTGACCGATGAGCTCGGGCGCGTCGCCCTTTCCGTCTTTCTTGTGCTGCTGCAGCATCTCGCGCGTGCCGCTTTTCGCGATGGTGCCGATGTTGTCGACGACCTCCTGCTGGCTCATGCCGACGCCGTTGTCACTGAGCGTGAGCGTGCGCGCGGCGGCGTCTGGCTTCAAGGTGATCTCGAGCGGCGTGTCTTTGTCGAGCAGCGCGGGCTCGGTCAGCGCCAAGAAGCGCCGCTTGTCGAGCGCGTCCGAGGCGTTCGAGACGAGCTCGCGCAGGAAGATCTCCTTGTTCGAGTAGACCGAGTGGATCATCAGGTCGAGGAGCTGCTTGGCTTCCGCACCGAAGGTTTTCGTTTCCATACGTCCCACGGTCTAAACATGAGACGCGGGGTTGGCAAGAGCGCCACGGCATGGAACACTCGGCCGCCGATGTCGTTCCGCAACCATCCCTTGCGCCGCTCGCTGCGCTCCGATCCGAGGTTCCGATGACCGACATCTCCCTTTCTCAACGCTGGCGCAGCGACGTGCTCGCTTCGCTCGTCGTCTTTCTCGTCGCGCTCCCACTTTCGCTCGGCATCGCGCTTGCGTCCGGCGCGCCGATCATGTCGGGCGTGATCGCCGCGGCCGTCGGCGGCATCGTCGTCGGCTTGCTCGCGGGCGCGCCTATGCAGGCGAGCGGCCCCGCTGCCGGCCTGACCGTGCTCGTCTTCGGCTACGTCAAGGAGTTCGGCTTCGCGGCGACGTGCGCCGTCACGGTCGCTGCTGGCTTGTTGCAACTCGCTGGCGGGCTCGGCGGGCTCGCGAACTTCGCGATGGCGATTTCGCCTTCGGTCATCCACGGTATGCTCGCCGGCATCGGCATCGTCATCGCCCTGGCGCAGATCCACGTGGTGCTCGGCGGAGCGCCGAACAGCTCGCCGGTCGAGAACCTCAAGGAGCTACCGGCGCAGCTCATGTCCTTGCACGGAACCGCCGCGCTGCTCGGCGCGTTGACCATCGCCATCCTGATCGTCTGGCCGCTGATCCCAGGGAAGGTCGCCAAGCTCGTGCCGGCGCCGCTCGTCGCGGTGATCGTGGGCACGCTCGCCGCGATCGCGATCGGCGCCGATGTGCAGCGCGTCGATCTGAAGGGCGGCCTCCTCGACGCCATCGCGCTGCCGAAGCTGCCGGACAACTACCTCCGCTTTGCCATCGCCGCGGTGACCATGGCGATCGTCGCGAGCGCCGAGTCGCTGCTCTGCGCCGTCGCCACCGACAAGCTCCACACCGGTCCACGCGCGAACTTGAACAAGGAGCTCGTCGCGCAGGGCGCCGGCAACATCGTCTCGGGCGCCATCGGCGGCCTACCGGTCACCGGGGTCATCGTTCGCAGCACCGCGAACATCATGGCCGGCGCGAAGACCCGCTGGTCGGCGGTGTTGCACGGCGTGTGGGTGTTGATCTTCGTCTCGGCGCTCGGCTTCCTCATCGGCCAAGTGCCACTCGCGGTGCTCGCCGGCTTGCTCGTCTATGTCGGCGCGAAGCTCGTGAACCCGAAGCACATCCGCGATCTGAAGAAGCATCGCGAGCTCCTGCCCTACCTCGCGACCGTCGCCGGCATCGTCGGCATCAACTTGCTCGCCGGCATCGGCATCGGCTTCGGGGTCGCCATCGCGGCCTTGCTCTACAAGCTCACGAACGTGAAGGTGAAGATCGAGCGCGTGGGCGATCGCTACGACGTCGTCATCACCGGAGCGTTCACCTTTCTCGGCGTCCCGAAGGTGATGTCGGCGCTCGCGGCCATACCGAGCGGCGCGGTCGTCGAGATCGATCTGGCGGTCGAGATCATCGATCACGGCGGAATGGATTTTTTGCAGTCGTGGAAGGGGAACCACGAGAAGACCGGCGGCAGAGTCGACCTCGACGCCGACGGCGACGCCTTCAAGCTCAAACAGAGCGCCTGAAGTTGATGCCGGCCGCGCTTTCGGCCTAACGACGCCGGCATGATTCCACGCTATCAAGCCAAAGCGATCGCCAAGATCTTTTCGGACGAGACGCGCTACGGCCTATGGCTGAAGGTCGAGCTCGAGACCGCCAAGGCCGCAGCCGACGCCGGCTTGATACCGCGCGCCCACGCCGACGCTCTGGCGACGAAGTTGCCGGCGCTCGACACGCGGAAGCTCACCGAGCGCGCGCTGATATTGGAAGAGACCTTGAAGCACGACGTCATCGCGTTCCTCGCGGCCTGCGAGGAGCACTTGGACACCGAGGCGGCGTCCTTGCATTACGGGCTCACCTCGTCCGACGTCGTCGACACGACGCTCGCCGTGCAGCTGCGCGACGCGACGCAGGAAACTTTGACGCGCATCGACGCGCTGCTCGAAGCGCTGCACCGGCGCATCGACGAGCACAAGTACACGGAGATGGTCGGCCGCAGCCACGGTATGCACGGCGAGCCGACGACCTTCGGCATCGTGCTCGCCGGCCACTACGCCGAGATCGCGCGGCAGCGGCGGCGCGTCGCCGCGGCGCTCACGGAGATCCGCTTCGGCAAGCTGTCGGGCGCGGTCGGCACCTTCGCGCACTTGTCGCCGGCGATCGAGGCGGCAGTCATGCGCGCGCTCGACCTCTCACCGGAGCCGCTCGCCACGCAGGTCGTGCCGCGCGATCGCCACGCGGTGTTGTTCACGACGATCGCCGGGCTCGGCGCCTCGATTGAGCGGCTGGCGACGAACATTCGCCATTGGCAGCGCAGCGAATTGCAGGAGGCCGAAGAGCCGTTCACCGCCGGGCAACGCGGATCGTCGGCGATGCCACACAAACGGAATCCGATCGGCAGCGAGAACCTCTGCGGCGTGGCGCGGATGCTGCGCGGCTATGCGTTGGCGGCGCTCGAAGACGTGGCCCTCTGGCACGAGCGCGACATCTCACACTCGTCCGTCGAGCGCGTCATCGGACCAGACGCGTTTCACCTCGCGGTCTACGCGCTCGAGCGGCTGACCAAGATCGTCACCGGGCTCGCCGTGTATCCGCAGAACATGACGCGCAATCTTGCGTCGACGCACGGGCTGGTCGCCTCGCAGACGGTGCTCTTGGAGCTCGTGCGGGCGGGCGTGCCGCGGCAGAAGGCGTACGGGATCGTGCAGCGCAACGCGATGGCGGCGTGGGAGCGCCGGGAAGATTTTCTGACGCTGTGCCTGCGCGACGCGGAGCTCGTGGAAGTCGTGAAGGATCCGGAGGCGCTGCGGGCGAAGGCGAAGGTGAGCAAAGAAACGGCGGATCTCTTGATCCAACGGGCCTTGAGTCCGTGACGAGCAAGTTGCAACTACGGGACGATCTCGATCGTGCCTCTGATCGTCGCTTCCCGGTTCGACTGCTGCGGATCGATGTTCACCGGTGACTGCTCCTGCTCCGTCGGCGTCGTCGCGACCGGCTCGGTGACCGCAACCGTCGTATCCTCACCCTGCGTCAACGCTTGCTCCGCGCTCGACAGCCGATCACCCGCGCCGCTCACGCTGAACGATCCGCCGGTCGAGAAGCCGTTGAGCAAATCGCCGAGCAGCGCCGGATCCAAAGTGCCGACATCGGACATACCGTCGCTGCCGACCGAGAGCTGCGTCATCGGCGGCAGGATCTTCTCCTTGCCATCCTTGTCCGTGACGACGCCCTCGCCGCGCTCGACCGCGACGTCCGTCTTGGTGCCGTCGCTGCCGACGACGATCGACGTGCCGCGCACACCGGCGACCGCGTTCTGCGTCTCGACCGTGAACGCAGACCCTTCGCCAAAGAACTTCTGAATCCGCGCCCACACCCGCCCAACCACCAACTTGACGCCGATCTTCGGCCGCTCCGCCGGCTCGAGCTTCGCCAGCACCAGCTCCGCGCTCGGCCCGAGCGAGACGACGCTGCGGTCGGCGAACAAGAGCTGCACTTGGCCCTGCGCGTCCGTCTTCAGGGTCTCGCCGTGATAGACGCGATCGCCTTTGTCGAGGCGCCGGCTCGCTTCGCCGGAGACCGCCTTCACCATCCCGGCGATCGACACCACACGCCCGAATTGTGCGGCATCATCGGCGCTCAACAGCATCACACTCATCATCAGAAGCATGCTGATCTCCTACCTTCAATAAGCCGCGCGCAGCGTGACGCCGGTCAAGTGCCGCATGTAGTCGAACTGCACGACGGCCGGCGAAACGTTGCGCACGAAGCGATAATCGACGTCGATGAACAGCCACGGCGTGACCGTCACCGACGCGACGAAACCTGCGCTCACCCGCTGATCCACACGCATGGTCGAGCTCCGCTGATAGAAACGCCCCATGTAGGCAAGTGTGGCCCCGAAGCTGAAGCGCGAGACCGTGAAGCGCAGGAGCATGTCGGCTTCCGGCCCGAGCTCGCGCTGCTCTGCGCCGGCGGCGTTCTCGAGCTGAAAGCCGGCGCGCACATGGGCGACGACGTCGTCGCGCACGAAGTTCAAGCCGAGGCCCACGTTCGTGTGCAGGCCGTCGCGATCGGTAGGCCCCGGCTGGTTGAAGTCGCCGGTCGTGAAGTCGCGGTAGCCGATACCCGCGTAGAGCCCCGGCTGCCAAACTTCGCCGAAGATGCGACGGTACTCGGCGACGAGCGCGAAGTCCTGCATGAAGTGCCGCGTGAAGCCCTGCAAGAACACCTGGCTGATGAACGCCGCCGCGATCAGCCGATTGTCGCCGACACGGCTGTCGACCGAAAAGCGCGGCAACACCTGGGCGAAGTCGAAGAGCGCGAGACGATCGCGGTGCATCAGGTGAATGCCGCCGCTCAAGTCGACACTGAGCGACAAGCGCGTCTCGCCAAAAGACGGCTGCCACGCGACTCCGCCCGAGAGCAGCAAGCGCAAGCCGCCTTCGTCGCTCGGCGTGGCGTCTTGGATCAGCGTCACGTTCGAGTCGTACTCGGTGGCGATCTTCGCGCGCAGCGCCCAGTTCTTGCGCGAGCGCTTGCCGATCGGCGGCTTGTCGAGCAACACCCCGAGCTGCTGCGCCTCGCTGTTCGTCGGGTCGAGGGCGAGCGAGCGCTGCACTGCGGCCTTGGCATCTTCCGTCGCGCGGGCGCCGTCTTTGGTGCGCAGCATCGCCAAGAGGTAGCCGCGTAAGAGGCTCTGCCCCGCGGTCTTTGGCTCTAAGGTCAAGAAGCGACTGATGTCGGTCGCGAGCGTCGGCAGCTTCCGCTCGAACGAGACGCGCGCGAGGTCGAAGGCGAAGTCGACGTTCGCCGGCACGAGCTCGCTGGCGCGGGAGAGCAGCCTGCGCGCCTCATCAACGCGGCCGTCGGTCTCGGCGAGCAAGCCTTCTGCGTGCGCGACTTCCGCTTCGTCGGCCTCGCTCCCTGGCGCTGCAGGTGGAGCGAACACTGGCGCGCTCGTGGCTGCCTGCGCTGACGCCGGCTGCGAGCTCGGGTCTTCGGCTGCGATCGCGATCATGCACAAAAGAATAGACATAGCCCCTCACTGCCCGGTCGTTGTGAAGCGAAAGAGACGCACGACGCCACCGCCGAGTGAAAACGTTCCGGCAGCGACGAGCGGGCCGCTGCCCTGATCGGCGCCGAAGTTCGTCGCCACGAGGCAGTCCTCGCCGGCCTCGCAGTAGCCGTTGTCGTTGCCGATGATGTCGTCGTCGATCTCGACCGCGCCGGCGGCGTAGGTGACGGCGCAGCCAAGGTCCGAGGACGGCAAAAGCGCGATGCTTGCCGTGCCCGGGTAATTCAAGGTGCAGAAAGTCTGATCGGCCGTCGGGCTGCGAAAGCGCACGAAGCTCAAGGCGTCGGCGGCGCTCAGCGGCGGCAGCGCGTCGTGCAACATGCCGCCGGCCTTCGTGCGGAAGTCGAACGCCGTGCATTCGCTGGTGCCGCCGCAACGGCCGCGCTGCGTGCTGCTCGGGAAGGCCGCCCCCGGCGCCGGATTCTGCATGTAGCCCCGGCGCGGGTTCTCGAAGGTCGACCACGGCGGTGCGAGCGCGTCATTCGGGCCGGAGGTATTGATGGCGACGGCTTGCTGATTGTTCGAGGTCGCGAACGCCGGGTTCTTGGTCTCGCTCGCGACCACGCCCACGAACGCTGGCCCGAGCGGCACGTCGCGCAACGTCGCCGAGCACTGGGTCGGCCCGCACGGCCAATCGGTTGATCCATCGGTGCCGCTCGTCGTGCAGTTGGCGGCGAGCCGCGACGTGCCCTGGTCGTCGAAGCACGCCGGCGTTCCGTCGTGTGCCGCCACGCGGCGCAGCTCCACCGGACCGAGCACCATCGACCACGTGATGAGGTTCGTGTCGATCGCGAAGCCGGCGAAGGACTCGAGCGTGAAGGTGCCCGGGCTGCTGCCGGTGCCGAACGCGTCGAAACTGTTGAAGGCGAGTAAATTCGAGAACGCCACCGCGCTCGCATTGAGAACGTACGCCGTCACCCCGTTGTTCACGCTCGTCACGTTCGCCACGAAGAGGTCGCGGCCGTTTGGTGTGGCCTGCACGTGCATGCCGTACGCGTTGTTGTTGAAGGTCGTGACGTCGACGATCGTCGAGCGCTGCAGCTCGTCGATCCACACGCCGTGCTGCCCGTTGTTGTAGCTCGTGACGCGACGGACGCGCGCGCGATCGTTGGCGCCGGCCCCGGAGCCTTCGAAGTAGAAGCCGGAGAGCCCGTTGTTTGCGCTCACGATGTCTTCGAGCACGACGCCGCCGGTTCCGGCCACGCGCACGCCGAAGCCGTTGCTGCTATCGACGCGCACGCGCCGCGCCGAGACGTCGACGTAGAGCGACGAGCCGTCGTTGTAGCCGATCGAGAGCCCGTCGCCGCCGGAGCCGCGGATCGCCACGTCCTCGACCGTCGAGGCCGACGCGTCGGGCAGCTCCACCGGGCCGCCCTTGATGTAGCTGTTGCGCAGCGTGAAGCGCCGCCCGACCACGCTCATGAAGGATCCCACCGGCGCACCCTGGGCGAGCATCGCCGGGGCTTCGATCCAGTCGAGGTCGCCGGCGACGTTGAACGCGGGCGTCGTCGCTTGCACGCCTGGCATCACCACGAGCGCGACGGCGGAGTTGGCAAAGTAGCTCGTGAGCTGCGTGAGGATCGTGCCGCCGCTGACCGTGATGGTGCCGGCCGCCGTGCCGGCCACGCTGCCCGGCGTGTCGCTGCGGACCACCGGGTTATTCCACCACAGCGCGTCGGCGCTGACCCGGGCGCCGTCGCCGTCGTTCACGGCAAGCGCCATCGGCAAGAAGGCACACGTGGCGCCGTCCGTCGGGCAGCTCGCAAAATCGATGACGCTGAGCAGCCCGCGCTCTGGCATCAGCTCGTGGCTCACGACCTTGATGTGATCGCCGGACGGCTCGCACGACCAGCGTAGAACACCGCGCGAGTCCGCGGCGCTGACGCCGGCGCAGCTCGTGCGATCGTAGACGTGCGCCTCTTTGTGCACGCCGCCGTGCATGCAGTCGTCGGGCACTTGCGGAGCGTCGGCGCAGGCCGTGTCGGGCGAAGCGCGCTTCACCCAACCAAGCCAGTCCGGCTTGAGCGTGAAGCTCGCCCGCACGGCGCCGAGGCAGCGCACCTCGATCGACGCGAGCGCGGCGCCGCTCAGCACCGTGCACTGAAACGCATCGATCTCGCTCGATCCCGGCTGCGCCAGCGTGACGGCCAGCGGCTGCCCGGCGATGCGGCGCGTGGTGAGCGGAAAGTCGCCGTCGGCGCTGACGCCCACGGTCTCGGTGCCGACCGTGACCAGGAGCGGCGACGTCAACGTCCCAGCGAGGCCGCGGACGCGCAGGTTCATCCCGAGATCGCAAGTGATCGACACCGTCGGCGGTTCTTGCACGTCGGCGACGCCGCTCGGCGAAGAGCTGAAGCTGCACGTCACGCCCGCCGGCGCCGACACCATCTCGACCGCGTAAGTGTTGCCGACTTCGACGCCGAGGCCGAACTCGGATCTGCCCTCGCCCGCCTTCAGCTCGTCATCGTCGTTCTTCAAGGTCAGCGTCTCGGTGCCGATGCCGGTCACGTTCACCGCGAGCGGCACGCAGCGCGTCGTCAGCTCAGACGGCACGTTCATGCGGCAACGATCGTTCTTCGCCAGCGCGTAGAGCTGCGCGTGCGTCACCTTCCCATGCTCGACGAGGATCTTTTGCTGCGGCGACGTGGCGTAAGGTTTCGTCGTCTCGTAGGTCGCCTGCACCGTGCTTTCACCGAGCGGAGCCACCTTTCGGAAGCGTCCGTTGTTGATGACGATGGCGGCGGCCGCCCAGTCGGAGGTCGCGGGATGCTCGAGGATCGCGTCGAGCTCGAGCGGCAGGTCCGTATGATCGAGGGTGAGCAGCTCGCCCTCGATGACGCCGACCGGGTGCGCCTGGAGCACGACGTCGACCTCGGCGCCGGCCTCGAGATCGAGCGTCTGCTCGGCGAAGTAGGCCGGGACCTCACGACCGTCGTCGTCGACCATCGCGTCGAGTGAGATCTTCCGCGCGGGACCCGGCGCGACGCTGAGCGTGAACGCATCGTCTTCATCGACGTCGGCGAGGATGGGATCGCCGAGATCCGGCGCCTCGACGCGCACTTGCAGGCGGCTGAGCTCGCGCTCCCCGAGCGCCTGCTTCAGCGCCGTCGCGTCGATGCGCACGCGGGCCTTCTGCCGCGATTCGCAGCCGAACCAAGCGGCCGACACGACCATCGCGCAAACGACCGGCACCCAACGCGAACCCATGCACCAGGGTTAGCGGTATCCGGGGCGGCGTTCAAACATTCCGCACCACATCTTGAGGCATGCGTGCGCTCGCGCTAAGGGCCGGCGCCTATGGTCACCGAGCTCCTGCGCGACATCGATCCCGACAAGTTCCGAGACATCGTCCTGCAAAGCCCCAAGCAAGTGCGCGAGATGATCTTCGATCGCCTGGCGATCAAGAAGAAGCCGACGAACAGCACGAAGTTCGTCAAGCCGGGTGAGAAGAATGAAGAGCGCCTGCGCGAGCTCTTCTCGAAGCTGAAGGAAGAAGAGGACGACGAAGTCGCCGAGGAGCTCTTGCGGAACTACTTCCTGAAGCGCCGGGATCTCTTGGCCGACGCGCTCGACGCGATCGGCGTGCCGCACCAGCACGGCTTGACCGATCACGAGCTCGACAAGTTCGAGAAGCTGTCGAAGGCGGAGGCGGAGAAGCTCCTCGCGACGCTGTCGAAGAAGCACGACGCCTTCGATGCGAAGCTCTATCTGAAATACATGAAAGCGCCCGTGTAAAACGCCGATCTTGGCGCACCTGCTTCGTTGCTCTGTCGCTCCGCTGCTCGACGTAGCTTCGCTACGCCTCCGCTGCTCACTCGGTCGCGCCTTGCATCTGCACCAAGCTCGGCGTTTTCCAAGATAAGGGTGAGCGTGCTTAGCGCTTCATCTCGAAGTTCGCAGCGCGCACCTTCAGCGTGTCATCGTCGTACAGGATCCCGCCGCTCGTCAGCGCGACTTGGCCTTTGAACGAAAGGTCGAAGTCGCCGCGCACGGTCTTGTCGTCGATCACGTGAAAGCGCACTTTGCCGCTCGCGACGGGCTCAGCGAAGGCGCCGTCTTTGCCGCCGCAGAAGCAGCCGATGCGCCCGACCGCGACGACGACCCCTTCGCTGAGCGCGATGTCTCGGCCGACCGGCGGCGCCTTGCCTTCGTCCCAGAGCAGCGTCACGCGCGCGAGCACTTCGTCGTCGACCGCAGAGGCCACCGGATCGCTCTTCAACACGATGTCGACCCCGGTCTTTCCGGCAGGTGGGCTCGCGACGCGCACAGCGGAGATCTGATCGGCGTTGTAGGAGCGCTGCTGCACGCTGAAGCTGCCGCTCGGACCGCAGGCGACGAGCGCAAACGACAAGAGAACGTAGCGCATCAGCGATCTGCTTCCTGCGAGAGATAAGAGAGGATCACTTCGTCGAGCGACTTCTCGCTGATGAGATCCTCGCCGAAGATGGTCCCGGTCGCTGGCGCTTCCTTCGGCTTCGGCGCGACCTTCAGCTTCTGGGCGTCGAGCACTTCTTGCGGCACGGCAACCGCAGCGCCGGCAGCCGCGGCTTTCGCGGCCGCAGCGGCGACTTGCGGCGCGGTCGTCGGCACCGCGACTTGTGGTATCGGCTTCGCCTGTTGTGCAACCGCCGCCGATGCCGCCGGCGCCGCCGGGGTCGCCGCTGGCTTCGCTGCCGCGCGCGGCGCTTCCGCCTTGCTCGGGCCGAGCATGCTGACGCGGTTCTGCGCGCCGGCTTCCACGTTGAGCGGCGCCGGACCGTTCAGGTGACCGGCGTTCGCCGAGCGCTCCTCGATCGATCCGTCGAACGAGCCCGAGAGCAGCTTCTTCAAGATCTCCTTGTGCTGCTCTTGCATCAGCTCGGAGACGACCTCTTCGAGTCGATCGGTCTTCACGATGTCAGCGTACGACGTCTTCTTCGTCGCCAGGATGTTCCCGCCGACGAACAAGTGCGTGATGATGTGCGGATTGCCGATGCCCGAATCTTCCGTTTGGCAATGGAAGATCCGCCCACGGTATTTCACGTTGTGGTTAAAGCCTGGAACCATCGTACTTCACTCGTAATAGCCGATGGCGGAGGAGAATTCCAAGGTTCGTGGAGGCAGAGCGCGCGTCACCAGGCGCCGTCGTTGCGCTTCATGAAGTCGTAAGGGTAGCCGAGCGGCGGCGCGCTCGCTTCGTCGAGGCGCGTGACGTGCTGCGGCGTGAGCTTCACTTCGGCTGCCTTGGCGTTGTCTTCGAGCTGAGCGACCGTGCGCGCGCCAAAGATGATGCTGGCGACCGTGTCCTTCGCCAGGAGCCACGCGAGCGCGGTCTGGGACATGCTCGCCCCTACTTCGCCCGACACCGCCGTCAACGCGTCCAAGATCGCCCAGTACCGATCGTTGTCCCAGCGGCGGCTCTTCCACACCTCGAGGCGCGCGCCTGCGGGCAGCGGCTGGTGTGCAGCCGGCTCGCGCCCTTGTCGTTCGGCCCCTTGCCCATGGCGAAGCGGCACTTCGTCGCGAGCACGACCTCGTGGCGGCGGCCGGTCTCTTTGAACCACTTGCCGATGACGCGCTCGCTGAGCCCGTCTTGGCCGTAGACGTCGGCGGTGTCCCAGAAGTTGATGCCGAGCTCGAGCGCGCGGTTCATGACGGCAAAGCGCTGCTCTTCGCTCGAGCCAACTTTGTGCATCATCGACTTCTCGTCGGCTTCGCCGAAGGTCATGGTGCCAAGGCAGAGCTCAGAGACGCGGGCGCCGGACGCGCCGAGGTTTCGGTAGTTCAAAGGTCTACGCGCTCCGGGTCGGTGTCGGCGCCAAAAAACCTCGCCGCGAGCGTGCGGAACGAGGCCTGGACGTCGGTGAGATAAAAACGATGCGGTCCGCTCTTCTTCTCTGCGAGCTTGCGCGTGTCGGTGAGCACCGCCTTGACGTCGTCGGTGCACGCTTCGGCGCTGTCGCAAAGCGCGACCTGTGAGCCAACGGCCTCTTGGATCACCTCGCGCAAGAGCGGATAGTGCGTGCAGCCGAGGACCAGCGCGTCGATCTCGTGCTCGCGCATGGTCTTCAAATAGTCGCGAGCGATGAGCTTCGTCGCTTCGTGGCTCGTCATGCCCTCTTCGGCGAGCGGCACGAACATGGGGCACGCTTGCTCGAACACCTCGGCTTGCGGCTCGAGCGCGTGGATCGCTTTTTTGTACGCGCCGCTGGCGATGGTGCCGGCGGTGCCGATGACGCCGATGCGCTTCGAACGCGAGACGACGAGCGCGCGGCGAGCGCCGGCCGAGATCACCCCGACCACGGGGATCTCGAGCTTCATCTGCAGATAGTGCAGCGCGTGGGCGGTCGCCGTATTGCAAGCGATGACCATCATCTTGATGTCTTGGGTGAGCAGAAAGTCCGCGCAGCGCTCGGCGTAGCGGCGCACCACGTCCGGTGACTTCGATCCGTAGGGCAAGCGCGCCGTGTCGCCCAAGTACACCAAGCGCTCGTTCGGGAGCGCCCGGGTGATCGCGCCTGCGACGGTCAAGCCGCCGACGCCGGAATCGAACACTCCAATCGCCGAATCACTCGCCATCCGCCGCCTCCTTAAACTGGACCCCTTGGGAAAAAATAGGGGCTCGGGCGCGGCTTGTCGCGGTCGTTTTTTCTTTGTCTTGGCCAACAGGCTGGAGCCTATGCCCTCAGAACCCCGCGCTCAAGCTGAGCCCGCCGCGCAGCGCTTGGACGGCCTGCGTCGCGCGGCCGCCCATCAGCGCGTAGTCGAGGCCGCCGAAGGTCGCGTCGAAGTTGGCCCGCACCGTCACGTGGCCGCCGGGGACCACGTACTCGATCGCGCTGCGCAGCATGATGTTGCCGCCGATGACGCTGAGCTTGTTCTCTTCGTCCTTCCGCTCTCCGGTGTGCGGGTCCTTGTAGATGGCGCGCGCGAAGCCCGTGTAGAGGCTGGCGCCGGCGCCGAGGCGCAGGTTCAACGCGCCGGCTCTCCCGCTGACGATCGGCTGGATGCGATCGGCGAAGAGGCCGTAGCTCATCAAGCCCTTCGTGAGCTGCAAGAGCTCGAAGGTCTCGTTGAGATCGACGCGGTGATCCACCTTCTCGTCGCCGATGCGACCCTTGGCATGCACGTCGTGGTTCGCCGGACCCTCCGAGTCGCTGCCGAGCACGATCTTCGGGTGGAAGACTTCGACCCCGAACGCCCACTGCTCCTTGTAGCGCGTCTCGAAGAAGAAGTGGTTCGTCGGCTCGTCGACGAAGCGGATCCAGTCCTTCGGCTGGCGGTTCCACAGCGCGTACATGTTCATGAGCGGCCGCGGGTTGAAGCGCGTGTTCTTGAAGGTCGCGTCGATGGCCGGTGAGCGAATCGTGAAGTCGGTCGGGGCGTAGGTCTCGATCTGCGGGCCGAAACCCAAGTGGAAGCGCCAGTCTTTCATGGGCCTATGTTCGACGTTTCCCGAGTGTCCGACGCGCGTAAGACACGAGTGTCCGATTTTGGGACACTCCGGTCTTCGTGCGTCGGACAGTGCCCTTCGCGCCGAAGATAGCGGCGGAGGAAACACCATGCGCGTTTTGAAAGCTGCTCCCGCCGCCGTCCCCTCGCCTGTCGCGCCGCCCGTCGCCACGCCCGTCGCAGAGCCAAAGTGGGTGCCGCGCATGGAGCTCGAGTGGGGCTATAACCGCGGCTACTTCACGAACAGCACGATCGCCATCTCGGGCCCGGGCTACGCGTTCACGATCCACGACGTTAGCGCGTCGGATCGGCCGGAGATCGGCAAGGCGCTCGACCTCATCAACACGATCGCGCAGTTCAACGCGCGGCTCTCGTTTCGGGTGACGAAGAACCTGTCGATCGGCTTCGGCACCGATCACATGAAGTACGTGCTCGATCAGGGCCAGACGACCACGCTCTCCGGCACGATCATGGAGCAGGCGTCGGCGGAGCACGCGGGGAACTACGATCGCGCTCCGACGAAGATCGGCGACGGCATCGTCAACGGCTTCGAGCACACGAACGGCTTGAACCTCGTCGACGTCGACGTCGGCTACGTGCACGAGCTCGCGGCGACGCGGAGGCGCGAGGTGTCGCTCAGCACGAAGCTCTCCGGTCACGTGGGCGTCGTCGTGCCGAAGTCGGACATCACCTTGTTCGGCCAGCGCCTCGACGCGCCCTTTCACATCGCGGGCTACGGCTTGTCGGCGAGCGCGGCGGTGCGCGTGACCTTCGTCGATTGGGTGTTCGTCGAGGCGAAGATGAAGGGTGGGTTCATTCATCTGCCGGACGTGACGGCGGTCGGAGGGAAGGCGTCGCACATGTTTGGGTACTTCGAACCGATGGCGACGATCGGAGTGTCGATTCCGTTGGGGAAGCCGTGAACGGGGGACGGGGACGGTCCCGTGCAGGAGCACGAGCACGAGCACGCATCCGAGCACGAGCAGGAGGATCGTGGACGGTTTCCAACGTTCACGCTTTTCCCTTCACGTGCTCGTCGACCTGCTCGTGCTCGTTGCCGGGCACGGGACCGTACCGGCGCTACTGATCGAGCTTCGCCAACCGCTCCAACACCGCGACGAGATCCGGCTTCTCGTCGAGCAATCCTTCGTGCGGATCCCGCTTCCGCTTCTCGCAGTGCTTCAGCGCGTTTCGCACGGTGAACGCCCGCGCCGTCAGCCTCTTCCCGACGGCGCTCCACTCTAGCGGCATCGACACCGGCGCTTCGACGAACGGTCGCACGCAGTACGGGCCGGCGATCGTCTTGCCGTGCCCATTCTGAAAGCAGTCGAGATAGACGCGACCTTTGCGGCGAGACGGCTCGCGCTCCATCGTCGCGATGTCCGGCAGCTGCTCGGCGATCTTGCCGGCGATGAGCAGCGCGAGCGTCCGCGACTGCGCGTAGGTGCACTGCTTGCCGAGCGGCAGCAGCACATGGAGTCCGCTCGATCCGGTCGTCTTCGCGTACGATGGGATCTCGATCGCCTCGCACAGCTTCCGCAACGCTACCGCGATCGCCACGACGTCTGTAAACGGCGCCGTCTTCGGATCGAGATCGATGATCGTGTAGTCCGGGTGCTCGAGCGATCCGATCCGGCTCGACCACACGTGGATCGGGATCGTCGCCATGTTCGCCACGTAGGCGAGCGCCTCGGCGGTATCGAGCACGAAGTGATCGATGTCGCGCTGGGTGCTGTCGCTGAACATGCGCGCGCGGCGCAGCCACTGAGGCGCGAAGTCCGGCGCGTCCTTCTGGAAGAACGACTTGCCAGCGTAGCCGTCGGGGAAGCGCGTGAGCACCGCCGGCCGCTCGCGGTAGTACGGCAGCGCAAAGGGCGCGATCGATCGATAGTAATCGACGAAGATGCGCTTCGTCACGCCGGGAAAGAGCTCCTTGTCGGGATTCGATACGACGACCGTCGCCGCCGACGCGCTCGCCCCGGCCGAATACGTCCCCGGTCCCTTTTCCCTCTTCTTCGGCTCTCCGAAGGTGCACTCCGCTGGCGTCTTGTCGTCGCGCACGCGGACGAACACGGGATGCCGCAGGCGGCCTTCGCCGGAGAGGGTCAGGTAGCGCACCTCGACGACGAGCTTCGGCGTCACCCAAACGGCGTCGCGGGTGTCTTCGGCCGGCGCCTCCGCGACCGGGCGTTTGCCGATCGCGGTGTCGAGCTCGGCGCGAATCGCCTGGAGCTGCCGCTGATCGAAGCCACTGCCGACGCGGCCCATGTAGCGCCAGCCGCGCCCTTCCTTCGCCGCGAGCAGCAAGCCGGAAAACCCGACGCGCGCGCCCGCGGGCCTCCCGTAGCCGATGACAGCGAGATCGGCGGTCTTCGTCAGCCGCACCTTCAGCCAGTCGCGGTGGCGGCCCGAACGATACGGCCCGTCCGCACGCTTCGCCATCACGCCTTCGAGGCCGATCGCCTTGACGCGCTCGAGCAGCCCCTCGCCGTCTTCGGCCACGTGATCGGCGAAGCGCAGCGCGGGATCGGCGTGGGCGAGCAAGCGCTTCAACGCCGCTTTGCGCTCGAGCAGCGGCAGCGCCCGAAGATCGTAGCCATCGAGCGCGAGCAGATCGAACGCCATCAAGGTGAGCGGGATCTCGCGGGCCGCCCGTTCGACATCGCGCGCGTTCGTCAGCTGCGCGCGCTGCTCGAGCTGCGAGAAGCGTGGAAAGCCTTTCGCATCGAGCGCCACCATCTCACCGTCGATGATGACGTCCTTGGCGTCGAGCGCCTTCACCGCGCGCGCGATCTCCACGAAGCGATCGGTGACGTCCTTGCCGTGCCGGTAGAAGAGCCGCGGCGCGCCGTCCACCTTGCACGCGAGCAGGCGATAGCCGTCGTACTTCAGCTCGAAGACGAACGCTGGATGGGAGAAGCCACGCGCGCTCGTCTCGGCGAGCATGAACGCCACGTCCTTCGGCCCGAGCGCGCGCTTCGTGACGCCGCGCGCTTCGAGATCGCTCGCGATCGCCTGCGCCGGCCGCACGTCGCTCGGTGCGGAGGTGCCCTTGTGCTTCGGCTTCCAGTCGGCCGCCTTCTTCATCAAGAGCCACTGGTTCGTCTGCTTGCCGCGGCTGCCGGTGCGCACCAAGGTGAAGAGCCCGCGCGCCTTTTGCCCGAAGAGCTCGAAGACGATCTTGCCTTCAGCGAGGCCGCGGCCAACGTCGCCCATCGGCGCGTAGGTGCCCTTGTCCCAGATGATCACGTCGCCGCCGCCGTACTCGCCCTTCGGGATGAAGCCTTCGAAGTCGGCGTAGGGCAGCGGATGATCCTCGACGTGCACCGCCAGGTGCTTGTCCTGAGTCGTTTCTGGGATCCCGCGCGGCACCGCCCACGATACGAGCACGCCGTCGTGCTCGAGCCGCAGATCGTAGTGCATCCGCGTCGCGTTGTGCGCCTGCACGACGAAGAGACGGCCGCTCGCAGGACGCGCGTCGCCGGCGTCGAACGGCTCCGCCGTCTTCGTCGCGTCGCGCAGCGTTCGATATTTCTTCAGGCGATACTTCGCGAGGCGCTGCTTCGCGACGCGCTTCTTCGGCGCCACGGCTTACTTCTTCTTCAACGGGATGAGCTCACGCCGGCACTGCGAGAACGCCTTCAGCGCGGCCTCGACCTCGCCGCGGCGCGACGCCGGAACATCGCCTTCCTTCACGCGAATCGTGCGGCGAAAGCGGATGCTGGCCGTGCTCTTCGTCGCCTCGCACTCGACGTCGACGACCGCGGTCTTCAGCGTCACCGATTTCGGCAGCGCCGTCGCCTCGTAGCTCTTCGCGAGATCGATGTTCAGCACGTCCTCGTAGCGCGCGTTCACCCAGCCGTGGAGCGCGCCGGCGGCGAGCTTGCGATCGGGGCTGTCGTAGCTCGAGTACGCGAGCTCGAGCGGCAAGAGCATGCCGTCACCGTCCGCCACCAAGTGCTGCGCGACCTTGTAGCGCACCTTCTCCACGCATACGGCCTTCTTGCGATCGCACACGGCTGGCTTCGACTCTACGAGCTCGCCGCTCTTGACGCGCGCCTTCACCCACTTCTCGTGCGCCTCCTTCCAATCGCGCTCGCTCTTGTCGCGGTTGTCGACCATGTCGTCGACGGCGTCGGCGCCTTCGTTCGTGATGTCGACGGCGCCCTCCACGTCCTGCCCGCTCACCTTGATCGTGTGCTCGCGCCGGGTGCCGCTCGGCATCGCCGGCGTGCCGACCAAGCGCTTGAACTCGAGCGTCACAAGGACGCCCTCGTTCACATCGCGGCGCCCGGCGATGATGACGCCTTCCTTGCCTGAGACCCATGTCGGCAGCTGCCCTGGCGTGCAGTGCTCGCACGAGGGATCGACGAAGATCGGCGCCGCGATGCCTTCTTGTGCGGCCACGTACAAGAGCAAGTGATCGAACTGGTTCGGCAGCGGGAACTCGCGCTCGAAGACCAAGCCGTCGTCGCGGCCGACGAGCACGTAGCGCACGTCGACGCCGTTGTCGTCGAGCATGTGATACGCGAGCATCGCTTTTTCGAAGTTGTTCGCGAGCTTCTCGTCGACCGCTTCCTTCAGCAAGCGCGCCGACGACAAGTTGGAGACGAAGTTCTTCAGCTCGACCGACTCGTAGAGCTTGTCCATCGCCTTCGTCACGACGCACTTCTTGTCTTTTCCGCACGCCGACGCGTCGAGCAGCTTCGGCGCGCCCTTCGTCCACTTGCCGGTGTCGGTATAGAGCGAGCTCGCGACGTTCGAGAGCGTGCGCTCCCAGGTGTCGTTCAACAGGCGGTAGTTCGTGCCGTACTGCAGGCGCGCGACGCGAAAGGCCCACCACGGCTCGTGATCCTGCCAGGGCGTAGGGAACCAGCCCTTCTCGTGCGCCGGCAAGTTCTGCAGCGTGACCTTGAAGTGGACGACGCTGCCGTCGCGCGTTTGCAAGAAGCTCTCGGGCCGATTGAAGAGAGCGATCGCGCCGACGACGTTCTTGTTCAACGCGAGCTCGAGCTCGTAGCGATCGATCGGGATGTCGTCGGTGACGCGCTCGGTGTCCCAGGTGATGATGTGCGGCGAGCCCACGGAGTAGGCGTACTCGATGCGGCTGCCGACGCTGACGCCCGGGAAGCGAAAGATCTTCTGCTTGTACTTCGTCTTCTCCTTCTTCTTGCCGACCTTGGCGTCGTCTTCGAGCACCTCCTGCGGCGTCACCTTCTGCTCGGTGCCGTCCGGCGCGATCGTGCGCGCGTGCAGGTACTCGAGCTCGTCCTTCTCACCGAGCCAGATCTTCACTTGCGCGTGATCGAAGCCGGCCTCGCTCAAGATGTGGATGATGTCGTGGCGGCGATACTGCGTGTAGCCCGTGAGCCCAGGATCGGCGGGCTCGCTGATCGAGAGCTGGCGCAAGAGCACGACCGCCTCGGCGTCCTTGTGGCGCCCGGCGTCGACCTTCGGCAGCGCGGCGATCGGCTGAAACTCGAACGATGCGCCGGCGCAAGAGACGAGCGAAAGACACACGAGCACGCGGCGCATTTACTTTCCCCCTCTTTGCTTCAACACGATCGCGCGCGCTTCCGCCTTCAGCGCCTCGTCGAAGAAGCGCTTAGCCTCGCCGTAGCGCTCCTTTGGCACGACCGATTCGTTCAGCGAGAACGAGCGCTCGATGGTCAACGCCGTCTTGTCGCGCTTGTAGCTGATCGCGTAGCGGCCGATCGTCGACGTCAAAGACACCGGCTCGGGCAGCGTCGAGACGTCGTACTTGTCACCGAGCGCGATGCGGATCTTGTGCTCGATGCGGCGGCGCTGGCGCAAGATCAGCGGCAGCTTGCGTTCGCCGGCGTCGCTCAACGCCGGCAGGCCGATCGCGAGCACGCCGTCCGGGCGCAGCGCGACGACGCCGCTCAACGACGTCTCCAAGTCCAACCGCGCGGTGAGCGACAACGGCTCCTCGGCGATCGGCGCCAGCGGGCTCGCGAGCTCGAGCTTCTTCACCTTCGCGCCTTGGAGCTGCAGCGCCTTGGCCACCTTGCCGCCGCGCTCGCCTTCGGCCGCGTCGATGAGGGCGCCGCGCAGGTTGTCGGCGAGCACACCGTCGCGCTCCAACTTCAACGAGCCGGTCAGGCCGGGGCCGCCGAAGGAGAGATCGATCTCGACGCGCTCGAAGTTTCGCTCGGGCGGCGACTCCTGCGTGCGCTCCATCGGTGCGCCCGATGTATTCAAGCGAATACACGGCGATCCCTGATCCATGCCGGGCAGCCGGCCGAAGGGCGCCGTGCGCGAAGTGGGATCGGTGAGGACGTAGTTGCCGTCGAGCTTCACCGCCAAGATCGCGTGATTGTAATTGCCGCCGGTGAGCGTGAGGCGCTGGCGCGGAAAGCCGCTGTGCGCGTGGATGAGCACGAGATCGCTCTCGACCCCGCTCGCTGCGAGCAAGCGCTTCAACAGGTTCGCTTTGTCTTTGCAGTCGCCGTACTTCAAGCGCAGCACGTCTTCGGCGGCGTGGGGCTTGTATCCGCCGACGCCGATCTCGATCGCGCAGTAGCTCACGTTGTCGCGCACCCAGTTGTAGAGCTTGCGCGCCTTGTCACGCGGCGAGTCCTCGTCGGTGACGACCTTCTTCGCCTGCTCCAAGATGTGCGCCGGCGTCGTATCGCCGACCGGCGCGAACTGCTGCGTCACGTCGTAGAGCCAGCGCGAGAGCTCGACCTCGTCTTTGACCGCTTCGACGAACGCGCCTTTGTCTTCCCAACGCTTCGGGTGCACGGCGATCGCCGGCGCCAGCTCCCACACGCTCGGCGCGGCGTCGTCGTCGTAGGGCATCGGCGCGACCTTCTTCGCCTCCCACACGAGCTCGCGCACATCGCCGTCGTCCCTCTGCTGCATCGGCGGCACCGGCGCGAGCTCGGACGGGTACTCCTTGACGAGCATCGTCCACGTCTTTGGGTGCCGGACGCGCAGCGCCACGTGCTCGACCGGGATGGTCGCCGCGAACGTTTGCTTGTGCGGCCACATGCGCAGCTCTTTGTGGCGCATGACCACGATCCACTCGATGACGCTGCCCGGCGTCGCCGGCACGTCGAGCATCATCACGCGCGAGTCGGCGTAAAGGACGAAGCTCTCGTGCGAGGGAAGATCCTCGGTGTCGTCGAGCGCGTAGGTCTTCACCTCGCCGCGCGGCGACACGGTGCGCGCGCTGAACGAGGTGATCTGATCGAAGGTGCGGCTGTAATAGACGCGAATGCGGCCGAAGTGATCTTTGCCCGGCTTCAACACGCGGATGCGCTCGTGGCTCGTCGCCTCGATGTACGGATCGCCCGCGGTGCTCGTCTTGTAGTCGAGGAGCACGTCGTCGAGCAGGCGCACGGCGTCCGAGTCTGGGTAGTCCCTGCTCGACGGCAAGGTCGCGAGATCGATGGAAGCGAAGCCACCGGCGCAACCGACAAAAAAGACGAGGACGAAGAGAGAACATGAGCGCATGGGCACGGGCTCATTATCGGTCGACGCGGCGAAGGTCCACGCCAAGCGTTTGCGCATTTCTGTCATGATTCACCTGGACACGTGTTCAGCGCTGGCTATTTCGGCCGCGTTCTTGGGCGACGAAACGCCGAATGTTAGAATCGCCGTCTATGCCTCCACACGCCATGGCTTCGGCCACGATCTCCTTCGGCTTGGTCTCGATCCCGGTGAAGCTCTACTCGGCGACGCAGTCGGCCAACGACGTCTCGTTCAACATGCTGCACAAGTCGTGCGGGTCGCGCCTGAAGCAGCAGTACATCTGCCCGACGCACAACGAGGTCGTCACCCGCGACGACACGGTGAAGGGCTACGAGTTCGCCAAGGATCGCTACGTCACCTTTACGCCCGAGGAGCTGAAGATCCTCGAAGAGAAGGCGACGCAGACGATCGAGATCACCGAGTTCATCCCGCAGACGAAGGTGGATCCCATCTACTTCGACAAGGCCTACTACTTGGGCCCGGACAAAGGCGGCGACAAGCCCTACGCGCTGCTCGCCAAGACCATGGCGCAGGCCGGCCGCGTCGCGCTCGCGAAGTACGCCGCGCGCGGCAAGCAGTACCTCATTCTCCTGCGCGCCGTCGGCGACGCGCTCGTCATGCAACAGCTGAAGTACGCCGACGAAGTGCGTGCGCTCGACGAGGTGCCGACCGGCGACGTCAAGCAAGTGCGCGACGCCGAGATGAAGCTCGCGCTGCAGCTCGTCGATCAGATCACGAGCAACGAGTTCAAGCCCGAGAGCTACCGCGACGAAGTGAAGGAGCGCGTGCAGGCGGCGATCCAGAAGAAGGTCGAGGGCGAAGACATCTCGGCGCCGCCGGTCGAAGGGCCGAAGGCGGAGATCATCGATCTCATGGAAGCGCTGAAGGCGAGCCTCGGTGGCGGGAAAGCTTCGAAGGACGAAAAAGCCGAACGCAAGCCGGCGAAGCGTGCACCACGGGCGAGCGCGAAGGCAGCGAAAGCGAAGAGCGGATGAGGATGAAGCCCCCCTCGGTCGTCGATCCATGAGCTACTACGACCTGCGCGCCGTCGCCCGACTGCTCGCGCTCGAGCCGCCGCGGGTGCGGGCGTTCGTGAAGGCCGGGTTCGTGAAGCCGCAGAAGAACGGCAAAGAGCTCCTCTTCTCCTTTCAGGATCTCGTCGTCCTGCGGACCGCCAAAGCCCTGCGTGACGAGAACATCCCGACCGCGCGCATCAAGCGGGCGCTCACGAAGCTCGCCGAAGAGCTGCCGCAAGGTCGGCCGCTGACGAGCGTGCGCATCGCGGCCGAAGGCGGGCGCATCGTCGTTCACGACGAAGAGAAACGCTATCAACCCGAGACCGGGCAGCTCGTCTTCGACTTCGGCGTCTCCGATCTCGTGAGGAAGGTGGCGCCGCTCGCGCGGACGGCGAAGAAGCGCGCCGACCTTCAGCCGATGGACGCCGAGCAATGGTACGCGCTCGGCTGCGAGCTGGAAGTGTCGTCGATCGACGAAGCGCGCGATGCGTATCGCCGTGCGATCGAGCTCGAGCCGATGCACGCCGACGCGCACAACAACCTCGGGCGGCTCTTGCACGAGGCGAAGGAGCACGCCGCGGCGGAGGCCCACTATCGCCTCGCGCTGGAGGCGCTGCCGCAGCACGCGACGGCGTGGTTCAACTTGGGGGTCGTGCTCGAGGACGCCGGCAAGCACGCCGCCGCCGCGGATGCGTACGAGCAGGCGATCAAGCTCGATCGGCAGAGCGCCGACGCTCACTACAACGCGGCGCGCTTGTACCAGAAGATGGATCGGCCGATCCTCGCGCTGAAGCACATCCGCGCGTACCAGAAGCTCAACGAGCAGAAGCAGCGCTCGTAGAGATAAGATCGGCGAGCCCGATCGCGGTCAGCGGGGCGCTACCCTCGGCCTTGTTGTTGATGATGATGTACGTCGGCAGCGCTTCGGCGCCGGCGATCTCCACGATCTCGCGCACGTCCTCACGCATCGGCAGCGACACCGCGTGCAGGCGATCGAAGGGCGCGTACGACTCGACGAGATCCTCGTAGTCAGCGCCGTGCGGCAACAAGAGGCGGACGACCACCGGCGCCCGCAACGATCGCCCGTGCAGGCGGAGCTGCTCTCTTATCGGCGGCACATGCGACCACTGGTTGAAGCAGTGCGACGCGCCGTGCTCACGCAAGAGCGCGAAGTAGCGTGGCGTCATCAGCCGCTCGTCGCGCAGCTCGAACGCGTAGTGAAAGCTCCGCGGCGCCTGCGTCAGGAAGCGCTCGAGCTTGTCCTCCAAGAACGCGACGTTCGGCGCGCTCGGCAACGGCGACACCTCGAAGACGAACGCCGCGACGTGATCGGAGAACGCGCGCGCGTGGGGGGCGAGCACCTCGCGCGTGAACAGGTCGAGATCGAGAAAGGCGCCGTTCACCTTGCCCGAGCGCTCGCCGTAGCGCGGGTGCTTCGGGAACATGAAGGTGGAGATCTCCTGCCAGACCTTCTCGATGCAGCGAAAACCCGAGGGCAACAGCGCCGCGTAGTGCGTGAGCTCTTCGGCCGTGAGCGGCGCGTAGAACGAGCGATCAATCCCCACCGTGCGAAAGAGCGGCCAGCGCGCGTACTCGTAGAGCGAGTCACGCACGAACTGTTTGTCGCTCTTGTACGGCGCGCGGTACACGACGCCCGTCCAGCCGCGAAAGTTCCAGCTCGACGCGCCGAGGTGGAGGTGCTTCGGCAAGCGTTCCGCCAGCGCGACGATCTTCGGATCCGGCGGCGGCACGGCGGCGAGCGGCGACGCCGCTGGCGCGGGCGCAAAGAGCTCGAGCTGCGCGTCGCTCTTCTTCTTGCTCACGGCACGACCAGCGCGGCGCCCGGCGTCGGGATCCAGAAGCGCTGCGCATCGCGCGTCGTCTCGAGCGCGTACCGAAGCTCCCGCGGCGCCTGCTCGAACGCTTCGTCAGCGAGGTTGAAGGTGTCGAAGTGCATGGCGATCGCGGTGTCGGCGCCGAGGATCTTGGCCGCTGCGATCGCCTCCTTCGGCGAGATGTGCTGGCGGTACATGAACCAGCGCGGCAAGTACGCGCCGATCGGCAAGAGCGCGGCGCGCATCGGGCCGAGCTTCTCGCGCACCGCCGAAAAGTGCGGACCGAAGCCGGTGTCGCCGCCGAAGTAGACGCGGCCGCGCGCGCCGGAAAAAACGTAGCCGGCCCACAGGCTGCGCATCGCGTCGTCGAGCCCGCGCCGCGAGAAGTGCTGCACCGGCACCGCCGTCACTTCGATGCCCGTGGCGTTGTCCGCCTCCCACCAGTCGAGCTCGCTCACGTTCTTGACGCCGGCTTCTTCCAAGAGCCGCTTATTGCCGAGGCCGGCGTAGACGCGCGGGGCGAACGCTGCCGACAAGCGCGCGAGCGACGGCAGGTCCATGTGATCGAAGTGGCTGTGGCTGATGACGATGGCGTCGATCGGCGGCAGATCCTCGAAGCGCACGCCCGGCGCCCGCACGCGCTTCGGCCCGACGCCGGCGAGCGGCCCCACAGTGTCGGACCAGACAGGATCGGTCAGGATGTTCTTTCCGTCGAGCTGCACGAGCATCGTCGCGTGACCGACCCAGGTGACGACGAGCTCACCCTCGCCTACCCGCTCTCTCGGCTTCGTTGCGGGCGGGTCGGTCACGAAGTCAGGCCAATGCCCTTGCGTGCGCGTCGCTTGCCACTTCACGAGATCGTAGAAGCTCACCTCGGCGACGTCGCCCATGTTGTGGAAGCGCTCGCCGTCGAAGTGATCGGACGGCGGGCCTTGGTAGCGGACGCCGGAGCAGGCGATGAGAAAAAGGACGAAGAGCGATCTCACGCCAAGAATCACAACAGCGGAGCAAACAGATATTCGCTGCACTCGGCAAGGTTTTCGAAGCGGACCTTGCGCGCGCCCGCGTTGACGTTGACGAAGAGCACTTCACCGATGGCCGCGCTCGAGCCCGGTTGATCGCCGCGGGTCACCTGCGAGACGAGCGACGCGCCGGACGTGCACTGCGGAGGCCCGGCCATGACGCTCGTCCACGCGCGCGGATCCGGCGTGCACGCGCGCCAGAGCAGCCCGTCGATGCCGCCCGGATCCTGCAGCGTGAGATCGAAGTGCGGCTGGTAAAGCGCCCCGCGCGTGTTCTCGAAAAACGGCACGCCGGTCGTGGACACCGGCAAGTCGAAGGTGGTCGCGTCGATCAAGACGACTTCGGCGGTGCCCGTGAGGAGGTCGGCGCTCGCGGCCTTGAGGCTCAAGGTCTCGGCGGCATCGAGCTCGAACACGCCGTAGAAGTCGACGTTCTTGACGTTCGCCGGAAGCGGGACGCCGGCGCCGCATCCGGTGCCCGAGGTGATCGTCAGCGCGGCCGGATGATCGACGTGGACGAACACGGCGGCGAGCAGCGCGTGCCCCTTTCCGTTGAACACGAGCGGCTGCTCGGCCGTGACGCCGTTGAACGCACGGCGCAAGATCACGTCGGTCGCGATGATGTTCGCTTGGTGCGCCGCGAGCATCGCTCTGAAGCGCGCGCTGAGGTCGGCGTAGACGGCGCGATCCGGGCTCACGACCGCCGCGTCCGGCAGCGACTGCTCCGCCGTCTGCACAGAGAGCGCGTCGATCACGCGCGCGCGCAGGCCGAGGATGCGGTTCGTGCCAGTGCCGAAGCCTTCGGGCAGCACGGTATCGAGCGCCGCCGCCGTGCCAGTGGCCGCGAGCGGCACGCGCTGGCCAGCGCCGTCGATGTATGAAAATTGATACTTCAGCGGCCCATCGCTGTCAGTCCAGCCGGAGCAGCTCAAGTGAAACATCGTATCGAACGCGGCCCCGCTCGCCGGCGTCACGGTGCACGTGCCACCGGACGGCGGAGTATTCGCGGTGAAGCTCACCGTCTTCTCGTCGAAGCCGGCGCAGTTCGCCGCGCGCGCTTTCAGGCTGTAGGTCGTGCCGGCGACGAGCACCCCCGCCGGTACCATGAAGATCGAGCCGGAGCTGAGCACCTCGGTGGGATCGTTCACGTCGAGCAGGTTGTTCGCGACGCTCCAGGTGATCGTCGAGCTGCACGCGCTCGCATCGTCGACGTCGGCGTGAATCACGAGCGCTTGGCTCGGATCGACGCGCGCGCCGTCCGTGAGGCTGAGCGTGTTGGTCGGCGGCGTCGTCGCGTCGCAGCCGACGGTGATCTCGATGGACGTCTGCGTCTGGCGCTCACCGTCGCTCACGTTGAGCGTCAGCTCGTGCTTGCCCGCAGGGAGCGTGCCGCTGCCGATCGCGATCACCGGCTCTTGCGGCAAGGTCACGCCGCAGCTCACCGGTGTCGGCCCGACCGTCACGCAATCCCAGCTGTAGCTCAGCGGCAAGCGATCCGGGCTGCTCGACAAGCGCCCGTCGATCGCGATCGTCTGACACACGCCGGCGTTCCTGCTGCCGCCGGCGATGAGCGCGATCGGGGAGAGGCGCGTGATCTCGACGGCGAACGAGACGCTCCCCGTGAGCGGCGGGTTCGACGCCACGCTCGCTTGCAGCTCGAAGACGTAGTCCTGGCCGGGCGTGAGGTCGCCGGGCTCGAACGAGATGATGTTGCGCCGCTCGTAGGCGCTCGGGATCGTGACGGGCGGGCCGGCCGTCTGCACCCAGCGGTAAGCGACGGGCAACATCTCACAGCGCGGCAGCTGCGCGCGCCCGGTGACCGTCAGGCCCTGCGTGCCGTCGATCACATACTGCGAAGGGCCGTCGAGCGAGACGAGCAGCGCCTCGATCTCGGAGCGCTGCACCGTGGCTTCACCGGGACCGCTCACGGATCCGTTGATGGTGACGACGACGCGAAATTGATAGGTGGCGCCGGCGCTCAGCAAGTTCGAAGGGATCAGCAGGCGCGGCTTGTTGGCGCGCCCGAGCACCTCGTCGAGCGCCGCCGAGCTCGGGGTCATCGTCCAGACGAAGGTTTGATCGCCGACCGTCGACGGCACGACGGCGTCGAGGACGAGATCGTCACACGGGCCAATCGTCTCAGGGGCGAGGATACGGGCGTCGAACTCGGGCCCGCCGGTGCAGGCGAACGAAGCGCCGAGGAAGATGGTCATGAGGAAGCGCAACATCGGTACTTTCATGTGCGGCGTAGCTTAGCGCACGATCTGCCTTTGCGGAACGGCTGTGTCATGACTATGTCGGCGGCCGTGAAATCCCGGAAGGTCGCGACGGAGCGCCTCGCGCGCGCCCATTACACCGATGCCTGGCTCTACGACCGGCGTTACGGCCGTCGCAGCGTCGACATCGCGTATTATTCGGCGCTCGCCAAGAAGGCCAAGCGCGTGCTCGAGCTCGGCGCCGGCACCGGCCGCATCACCTTGCCGCTCGCTCGCGCCGGCGTCGAGGTCGTCGCCGTCGAGCGCGAACAAGCGTTGATCGGGCGTTTGCGGGCCCGCCTCGCTCGGGAGTCTTTGGCGACGCAACGGCGCGTGACCATCGTGCACGACGACTTTCGCACGCTTCGTAAGACGCGCGGCCGCTTCCCGCTGGTGATCGCGCCCTTCAACGCGCTCTCGCACTGCTACGACGCGCGGACGCTAGCGCAGGTGCTCGCCGTCATCCGCACGCGCCTCGCGCCTGGGGCTTGCTTCGCGTTCGACGTGCCGCTCCCCTGCCCCGAGACGCTCGCCTACGATCCAGACCGCCGCTACCGCGTGGGCAACGCAACCGGCTCGGACCGCACGCGCTACGCCTACTACGAGTCGTTCGAGTACGACGCCGCGGCGCAGACCCTGCTCATCGTCGCGCACTATGATCGTATCGATCCGCGCACGAAGAAGCCGCGGCCGAATGATCAGCGAAGCTTCGTCTTGCCGCTCCTGCACCGGATGCACTTTCCGCAGGAGCTCGCGCTCGTGCTCGACGCCGCGGGATTTTCGATCGTGAGCCACGCGGGCGACTTCGCCGGTGCGCCGCTCACCGGCGACGCCGACTCGCAGGTCATCGTCGCGAAGAGGGCGAAATGACGATCGCCGAGGCCGCTGACGCGCAGAAGATCGCGCTCGAAGCGGAGCTGAAGGAGCCGATCACCGTCGACGCCCTGACCGGCGACTGGAAGCTGCTGCAGAGAAAGCACGGCCACCGCTACTCGACCGACGACCTGTTGACCGCCTGGTATGCGTGCGCGTGCTTTCCGGATCGCACGCCCGCGCTCGATCTCGGCACCGGGATCGGCTCGGTCGGCTTGTCGTATGCGTGGAAGTTTCCGCGGGCGTCTGTGGTGGGGGTCGAGGCGCAGGCGATCAGCTACCGCTTGCTCATCGAGAACGTGGCGGTCAACGGCGCCGGCGATCGCGTGACGACGATCCACGGCGATCTGCGCGAGGTGCCGAAGGGCGCGTACGCAGCGGTGCCAGCGCGACACTTCGCGATCGTCACCGGCAGCCCGCCCTACTTCGACGTGAAGAAGGGCGTGATGTCAGAAGACTCGCAGAAGGCGCACGCACGCTTCGAGCTGCGCGGCGATGTACGCGACTACTGCCGCGCCGCCGCTTACGCGATGCGCGACGACGGGCGCTTCGTCTTCTGCTTTCCGACGCCGCAGATCCAGCGCGCGATCGACGCCTGCAGCCAACACGGGCTTGCGATCGAACGCCGCCGCGACGTGGTGCCGAAGGACGGGATCTCGCCGTTGTTTTCGTTGTTCGCGTGTCGCAAGGACGCGGCGCAGGCGGGCGTCACCGAGACGTACGAGGCGCCGCTCATCGTGCGCGATGCGGCCGGTCAGAGGACGGAGGAGATGCAGGAGATTCGGGTGTACCTCGGCATGCCGAAATAAAAACCGTGAACGTGCCCGTGCCCGGTTCGGATGCGTGCTCGTGCTCGTTGCGGTGCACGGGAACGATCCCCGCTCCTACGGCTGCAGGGGATACACGTCGACTTCGTCGTCGCCATCGACCGTCACGCCCCACGCGTTCGCTTCGGTGAGCGGCCGGATGAGGTGCGAGTCCTGCCGCCGATCACCTCCGCCCGATCGCCGGCGACGACGCACTCATAGAAGCACTTCAACTCCGGCGGCTTCACGTGCGCGAGCGCCTCGACGAACGGAAGCACTGCTCAGCCGCCGATCGCTGCGAGGTGCTCCGTCGCGCCCGGGTTGCCTTCGTGCAGGCGATGCGCGGCCGTCTTCAATCGGAGCTGCGCGCGCACGGCCTCGAGCAACGCGGGTTGCTGATCGTCGCGCTGGAGCCACGGCCGCAGATCGAGCGCGTCGTCGCCGAACAAGCACAGGCGCAGCTTCGCCGTGCGGCTCACGCGCAAGCGATTGCAAGTGTCGCAGAAGCCGGGCGCGTAGGCGGCGATGACGCCGATCCCACCGGCGAAGCCTTCGCGACGATACTCTTCCGCCGGTCCGTCGCCGGGCGCACGCGCGCGCAGCGCCCATCCTTCGCCACGCAAGCGATCCCGCAGCGCCGCCGCCGAGGTGCGCTGGCGGAGAAACACGACGCCGTTGTCCTGCGTCTGCATCAGCTCGATGAAGCGCACTGTCACAGGCAGCGCGCGCACCCACTCGGCGAACGCGTCGAAGCCGGCGACCGTCTCCGGCATGAGCACGGCGTTCACCTTCACGGCGATGCCTCGCGCCGCTGCCGCTTCGATGCCCGCTTTGACCTCGGCCATCTCGTCGCGCCCGGTGATCCGCGCAAAGACCGCCGCGTCGAGCGCGTCGAGGCTCACGTTCAGCTGCGAGAGGCCCGCGTCGATCAAGTCGTCGAGGCGCTCGCGCAAGCCGTGCCCGTTCGTCGACAAGGCCACGCGCCGCACGCCAGACACGCCCCTGACCGCGCGCACGATGTCGATCAAGTCGCGTCGCACCGTCGGCTCGCCGCCGGTGATGCGCACTTTCCAAAAACCGATCGCCGCGAACGCGCGCACGAGCCGCTCGATCTCCTCGAGCGACAAGTCGGCCTCACGCGCCGCGGGCTTCTGATAGCCATGCGGCAAGCAATAGACACACGCGTAGTTGCAGACGTCGGTGACGCTCAGGCGCAGGTAGTGAAACGATCGGCCGAAGGCGTCAGTCAGCACGGCGCGAACGTTAGCAGGCCGCAGCGAACGCGGCTACGGCTCGGTCGGGAACTTGTACTCGAAGAGCACGTCGTTCATGAACGCGAAGCCCGTATCGCGCGGCGAGCTCGGCTGGCGATAGTGAAAGACGATCCCGAACTTGCCGGTCGCCGGGCTGTAGGATCCGATCGGTCCAAAGTGCGTGGCGCCGGAGAGTGTGGCGCCGGTCTCCGGCGCGCGGTTCGTGTATCCCCCGAACCAGTTGTCCGGGTGCCAGCAGCGGGTGCGGCAGCGCGCCATGCCATGGCCGTCGTTGCCGAGGCCGACGTACGAGAACACACCGTTCGTCAGCGCGAGCATGCCTAGATTCGGGGAGAAGCTCGCCAGCGACTCCGGCGACCAGAACCCGTGGTTCCAAGCGCGCGACGAGCCAGGGTTGCCGGGTGCGGCGGCGCAATCGTCGCCCGGGCCGAGCGTGCACATCGCCATATGACCGAAGCCGCTGGTGACGAGCAACGCCGAGCCGGTGACGGTGATCGTGTACGATAGGCGCTTGGTCGACGGCGCGTCCACCACGGACGGGAACACTGGTGCCGACGTGGACACGCCGCCGCCACTGCCAGGCCAGTCGCCGACGTTGGTGCACTGCGTGGGTCCGCTCAAATTGCACCGCCACGCGTACGTGTACATGATGTTGGACGCGCCGTGCAGCTGCCAGATCCAATAGAGATCCGTGCCACTGATCGCGAGCGCGCCACCCATGTAATCGGCCGCGAACGCCGGGGGACCCGCAAAAGCGCCGCAGGTCGTCCCGACGTTCGTGCACACCGACCGCATGAGCATCATCTCGTTCGGCGCACCGGAAAACTCGTCGTCGTTCTGAGTGTACGAAATGTAGACGGAATCGTTCAGAGCGCCCTCGTTGATGACCATCGACAAGTAGTTCGCGTTTTGGCTCCCCGGGAGCGGGTACGATCCCACCAGTGTGTCGTGCGGCGTCGACGTATCCACGGTGCAGTCGGCGCCGACGCTGCGCCAGTCGTGACGCACGTCGCTCGTGCCGCCGTTCCTCACGACATAAGCGAAGTGAACTCGGTTGTTGATGATCTTCTGCGTCGCGGTCCCATTCAAATCGGTGAAGGCGCCCGCGAGCGTGGTCACCTCCACCGCGGTCGGCGATCCGTTGCCGATCTTCGGCTTTGTGGCGACCGCGATCTTCGTGCCGCCCGTCGTCACCTTCGCGTAGATCGCGATGTGACATTCGGGCGTCTCGGCGTAGTGGACAGCCGATGCGTCGACCACGACGTCACCGCCGTTGAAGCGCCCGCCGGTCGCGGCGTGAAAGCGCGGCTCGGCGAGCCCGAGATCTTGGCCGCGATAGCTGGCGACGATGCCGTAGCGCTCCGGACCCGGCAGCGACAGCTCGGCGGCCGAGGCGTCCGGCGCCAGCGATTGCTCGAGGGTCGGCGATCCCCAGCCAGTCGCACCCGTCGGCCCCGTCGTCGCGAAGCCGATGTCGGCGCGGTAGCCGTCGACCGCAGCGAGCGAACGCGGCGTCCAGCTCGCGCGCAGGTTGTCGCCCGCGAAGTTTGGCAGCAGCGCGCGATTCAGCGGAGCGGGTGTGTCCGGCTCGAGGATGTACGCGCGCGTCGCGTCGCGGCCGACGAAGAGGTGGACGTTTCCTTGGACGATCCCGAGATCGACCTGACCGCGAATGTCGCCCGCGCGCAGCACGCGCACCGTCGTCCATTTCGAGGTGTCGAGGCAGTTGTTCGTTACCGTCTCCAAGCAACGCTGCAGGAACACCTCGCCCGTCGCGTAGTCGGTGACGGCGGAGTACAACATGTTGTCCCACGCTTCGAGCTGCAGGCGCGGCGCCTCCACCTTGCCGAGGAAGAGGATCGGCTGGCCCATCCCCTTCAAGAGCTCGGGCCCCGTGAAGTCGGAGACGCTCGTGCAATTCGTGCCGGTTGTGAGGTTGCAGCGCCAAAGCAGCAGACCCGTCTTGTCCGGCCCGTTCGATTTACCGAGCGCTGTGACGTAGACGTAGTTGCCCACTTCGAGAATGCGCGTCGAAAAGACGAGGCCTTGGTTCGTCGTCAGCCGCAGCTTGTTCCAGGAGCCAGCGTTGTTGCAGTCGCTCGTCGCCGCGTTGCACGAGGCGATCGCGACCGCGCAGTCGGAGCCGGCGTCGGTGCAGTCGCGCACGCCGTTGCCGTTCGTGTCGACGTCGCCGCCAACGCCGGGCACGCCGAGGTCGTGGATCGCGGCCCACGAGAGCCAAAAGCGCTGCGAGCCGCCGTCAGCCGACACCATCGACGATTCTTGCGCCAGCCGATAGGTGAGATTCAGCGAGGTATCGATCAGCTGAATCGCGTTCGAGGTCGCCCCTTCCGAGCGCACCCAGACCCACGGATCGGTCGGGATCTTCGTGTCGTCGAAGCTCGCCTCGCCGAAGCCCGCCAGGAGAACACCGCGCCCGTTGGCGGCCATCGCCAGTGAGGTGTCGATCGCGAACGAAGGCGTGTTGATTGTGGCGATCTCTGAGGGCCACGGGCCCTCGGCGACGGCGTCGGGCTTGCCGCGAAGCACGCGGAGCGCCACCTTCGCGGGCGCACTCTCGAAGAGGACGCCGGACCACACTTCGTCGCCGACCGAGGTCATCCCCACGTCCTCGATGCCGCCGCCGCTCGCAAACGTCACTTGGTCGAAGCCGGCATCGCGGCAGCGATCACGCCGCACGTCACAGGTGTTGAGGATGCCCTGCGTCGGCCCGCCGGCAGAAGACACCATCAGCAACCCGCGGTAGGCATGCAAGCGGCCCTTGAGCTTGCCGATGCCGTTGGCGTTCTCCATGATCGCGGTCGTCAGGCCCACCTGAGACTCGAAGGTCGACGACCAATCGCTGGTGTTCCCAGCGGCGTCGACCGCGCGCACGCGGAAGTAATAGAGGTCGAGCGACGGAAGGCCGGTGACCCAGCCCGAGGTCGTCGTCATCGTCGTCGTGCTCGACAGCGGCGGCGTGAAGCTGTTCTCGTTGTCGACCTGCACTTCGTACGAGCTCACGCCGCTACCAGTGAAGGGCGCGCCCGGATCGTTCGGCGACACGAAGTCGATGAAGATCGACGTCGTCCGCACGGTGGCGCCAGTGATGACCGGCTTCCCCGCGGGCGCCGACTGCGAGCCCGGCGCCCGCGTGTCCAAGAAGATCTGATCCGAGAACAGCGTCGAGGTGTTGCCGGCGGCGTCTCTGAACTGGACGTGCACGTTCTTGACGCCTTCGATCGTCGTCGACAAATCGATCGGCTCGGTCTCGGGCAGAACCGAGCTCGACGAGCACGATCCGCCGCTACAGGCAGTGAACGGCTCGGGCGTCGCGTCGCCGAGCACGCGGAACTGCACGGCGTCGGTGTCGTCGAGCCAAAAGCGCAGGCGGACGCCCGACGTCTTCGTATACGTCGCGTCTTGCTCGCCGCCCGAGTCGTCGTCGTCCAAGTACACGTACGCGGTCTGCGGCGGCGTCTGATCGAGCGTGATCGACGCCGAGATGTTGCTCGACTCATTGCCGGCGTAGTCGCGGAACTTCGCGTAGACGGTCTTCGATGCGTCGCCGGAGCTCAGCGTGAACGTCGCGACGCCGCCAAAGGGCACCCAGTCGACGCCGGAGAAGCTGTTGTCCTCTGAGATCTTCATGTCCGCGATCTGATAACCCGTCGGCGGCGGCAAGTTGTCGGTCACGTTGGCGATGGTGACGTCGACCTCCGCGTGGCGTGTGAGTGAGTTGCTCGATCCGTTCAGGTCTTGGCCGGTGAGCAACATCGCCGCGATCGACACGTTCGGCGGCGTCGTATCGAGCGTGATGGTGTCTGGCGCGAAGAGCACCGGCGTTTCGTTGCCGGCCGCGTCGCGCAAGCGCACGCCGACCCAGCGCGAACCGTCGACCGCGCTCACGGTGTAGGTCGTCGTCGCGACGTACGCCTCCCAGGACGTGAGCGTGGCCGGATCTTGCGAGAGCATCATTTGCGTGACGCCGGTGTCGACGTCGATGCCGGCGATGCGCAGGTCGAAGGTGCGATCGGTCGTATACAGATCGTTGTCGTTGATCGTCAGAAACGCGGCCGGCGGCGTCACGTCGAGGTAGGTCGAAGCGACGGCCTCGGATTCATTGCCGGCGAGGTCGCGTACTTTCACGTAGACGATCTTCGGGCCGTTGATGTTCTGGCAGTCGACGGCGAGCAAGCCGCACGTCGCGCCGTTCACGACGCCCTTGGACGCGCCGGGCGGCGCGGTGAGGCAGAAGTCGGCGCTCGTGTCGCGATCGAAGGTCGATGACGCCACGCGACCACGCGAGATGTTCGTCGCGCCAGTGAGCGCCGCCGGCTCGCTCCAACTCGTGCCAGCCGGGGCCGCCTTCGTGCTGCCGTTGAAGCGGACGAAGTCGACCGGGTTGTTGAAGCGATCACGCAGGATGCCGTAGCCGTTGGCGCCGCCCCACGGGCAGGCAGTGGCCGGCTGATAGAGAAAGCCCGCGGCGCCGTTGCCGGTGAGCGTGCCGGCGCCACCTTCTTGGATCACGAGCGTGACATCGGGCGGCAGCGAGAGCGACGGGAACGTCCACGTCACGCTCGTGGCGTCATTGCCGCACTCGAAGGTCCAACCCGCGACGTCGATCGTCATGTCGCTGGCGTTGAAGAGCTCGACCCAATCGGAAGTCGCGCCGGCACCGGTCTCGAGCTCGTTGATGACGAGCCGCTGATGGCAGGTGAGCGTGCTCGCCGTGACCAAGTTCCACGCCGGCGCCGCCGAGTACGCCTGCCACGCCGCCGTCGAAAACGCCGAGTCGTAGTCGATCATCAAGGTGTTCGACGCCGAGACGCCCGAGCCCGAGTGATCGTTCACGTCGAGCGAGAGCGACACGTCGCGTCGCCGCGAGGTGCTCGTCGTCACCGCACCCCCTGCACCCTCGCCTTGCACGGTGAAGCTGAGGTCCGGCGGCGTCGTGTCGAGCAGGATCGTCCCGCTGATCGCCGAGCTCACGTTGCCCGAGCGATCGCGCGCGCGGACGTAGATCGTCTTCGTCCCGTCACCGAAGGTCAGCGGCACGCTGAAGCTCGTCGCGTACGGCTGCCACACGGCGCCGAAGAACGCGCTCGATTCGGAGACTTGCATCTCGTAGACGGTCGTGACGGCGTCGACGAAGCCGGCGCCGTTGATCGTGCCGGTGACCTGCGCGAGGCGCGTGACCGTCGTGCTCGCGCCGCTCCGGTCGGTTCCGGTCAGCGTGAGCTGCGGCGCACCGACGGCGTTTGTCGGCGCGCTTTCATCCAAGATCACCGACTTCGTGACCGCGTTCGACGTGAGCTTCGCAGCGTCGCGGTAGCGCACGGTGATGTCTTTTTGAGCCAGGCCCGTGTTGAGTAACGTCAGCGTGCGCGACCCGACGAAGGGCAGCCAGCCTGCGCTCACCGCGTTGCACGTGGCGTCGGCCTCGACGATGTTGCCGAGCAAGCAGTACTCGCTCGCGCCCTGCGCCGCGAAGGTGGCGATGATCGGCGTCGTCGCCTTCGCGTAGCCGGCGACGGCGGGTGCCGCGGCGCCGGTGGCTTCGATCGTCAGCCCTTCGCCGAACGGCGCCTGCGTGTCGCGCGTGATCGTGTCCGATCCGTAGCCGTAGTTGCCGGCCTCGTCGCGCACGCGCACGTAGACCGCCTTCAGACCTTCGCCGCTCGAGAGTGTGAAGGTGGTGCTGGCGCTGGCCAGCGTCGTGTAGGTCGCGAAGGTGGGGTCTTCCGACGCGTGGATCACGAGGTTGCCCGCGCTGCTCAAGTTGTCGGAAACGCTGACCACGATCGCGACCGGCGACGTGTTCGTCACGTAGTCAGCGCCGCTCGCGAGGCTGACCGAGGTGATGACCGGCGCCGTCTGATCGAGCGTCGTCGACAGCGGCGAGACAACGGCCACGTTGCCCGCCGGATCGCGCAGCTTCAGGTAGATCGACTTCGCCCCGGGCGTCGCCGTCAGATCCCAGTTGATCGGTGACTCGATCGGCCGCCAGCTCGCACCAGCGTAGCCCGCGTCGTTCGAGATCATCATCTCGATCGGCGACGCGTCGCTCGCGGCGATCGTCAGCGTCAGGCTCGTCGTGCTCACGGGCGAGCTCGGGCTGGCGCTGAAGGTCGTGATCGCTGGCGCCGTGAAGTCGACCTTCACGCTGTCGGTCATGATCGCGGTCGTGTTTCCGGCGCGATCCGAAAACTGCGCCGCGACGGTGCGCGTGCCGGCCGTCGCCGGGATCACCGCCACGCTCTTCAACGCCGCGAACGCCTCGGGCGTCTCGCTGCTGATCGTGCCGTCCGGCGCGAGCGTCATGAAGTCGGCGCCGACCGCCGTCATCGCCAGCGTCACCGTCGCCGAGCTCGAGTACTTGATGCCATCGGTCCACGGCGCGAGGTCGATCGCCATCGTCGGCAGCTGCGGCGCCGTCACGTCGAAGGTGATCGTATCCGAGACGACCGCGCTCTCGTTGCCGGCGGCGTCCTTGAACTTCACGTGCAGCGTGTAGTCGGCCTCCACCGTCGAGATCGTCTTGGCGCCGGTCGGGGCGTAGAGGCTCCACACCTCGCTCGTGAAGTCCGCGGTCGGACCCACATGCGTCATCACCCACGCGGCGCCGCTCGCGGTGTGTTGGAAGGTGAGATCAGGATCGTTCGTGGCCACGCCTTGATCGATGCTGACGAAGGGCGCGGTCGGCGCTTGGGTGTCGAGCGCGATCTCGTCGAAGAAGGTGCCGGGCGTCGTCTCGTTGCCGGCGGCGTCCTTGAACTGCGCATAAACCCGCTTTGCCGCGCCGTCGCCCGCGGTCAGGGTGAAGGGATAGGCGTTGGCGCCGACGTCGAGCGCCACGTAGCTCACGGCAGTCAAGCTCGGCGTGACGCCGAAGCGCGCGGCCACGGCGTCACCCGCGAGCATGTTCAAGGTGACATTCGGGTTCGTCGTGTCCGGGTTGCCTCCATTGATCGAGAAGGTGACGCCGCTGCCTGATGACGGCGCCACGCGATCGAGCGTGATCGTGTCGCACGCCGCGCTCAGCGGCGCGACGCAGTTGCCGACGGCGTCGCAGTACTGCACGCACACCGTGCGCAGCCCTTCGGTCGCTTGCAGGAGGTGCGGGCTCACGGTCGTCGCGTAGGCCGCGGTCGTGTCGGCGCCGTTGAAGGTGGTGTCCTCGTTCGAGATCGTCATGTTGCCCATGCCGCTGTGCGCGTCGCTCGCCGAGAGCGTGAGCGTGACCAAAGCGGCGGCGTTGTTCGTGTAGAGCGCGGTGCCGTCGATGAGCACCGAGCCGCCGGTCGGCGGCGTCGTGTCGAGCGTGACCGACGAGCTGAACATCGCCGTCGGGCCGCCGGCGGTGTCGTACCAAATGTAGACCGAGCGCGGGCCGTCAGGACCGGTGCCGTCGATCGCGTGCGCCACGGCGAACGAAGCACAGCCGCCGCCGCAGCTCGTCGCGGGGCCGCCCGGCATTACCGCAGTGTTCGCCTTCCAATAGCCGGTGGCGCCCGGAAAGCCGAGGCCGAGATTGACCGCGACGTCCTTCGTGTACAGGACACGCGTGTTGCATGCGACGTCGGCGGCCGTGCAGATCTTGAAGTCGCCGACCGCCTTCGCGAGCTGCAGCGCGGTGCCGCCGTTCAACGCGAAGGTCTCGTTGCCGACGAGCGCGTGCGCCGTGTAGCTCTGGCTGATGTAGTCCTCGGCCGACGCTTGCACCGTGTACGTGCCGATCGGGATCCGATCGAGAGTCCACGATCCGTCGGGGCCGGTGACCGTCGCGTGCTGCGGCTTCGTCGGATCGGAGATGGTGATGCCGGCGTGGTTGTTGCCGACCTTGTCTTGGAACTTCGCGACGCCGGTGAGCGTGCCGCGCGCGAGCGCCAGGAGATAATTTCCGCGATCGGGATCGCCGCCGGCGACGACCGAGACGTCTTGCTCGACGCGCGTCTCGAAGCCGCCCTTGACCATGCGCAAGACGTAGCCGTCGCCCGCCGGCATCCCAGTGAACGTGAACGCGCCGGCGCCGTTCGTCATCACGGTCTGGCCAGCGAGCGGGTTCGCGCTCGGCTCCAAGGTCACGGAGATGCTCGCCGGGCTGCCCCCGCCTTCGAGCGACACCGTTCCGTGCAAGCCACCCGTCGTGTCGAGGTTCACTTGCTGGCAGATCTCTTGGGTCGCATTGCCGGCCGCGTCCGAGAACAGTGCGCAGATCGTCTGCTGGCCATCGCCGACGTCGAGCAGGTCGTAGAGCTGCGGCGTCGCCAGCGTCGTCTTCGGGCTCGAGGCGTCTAGGCCCGACGCGTGCGCGAGGGCGACGTAGAGCGGCTCGCCCACACGATCGCCGTTCACGTTGAACGCGAGGCTCACGCGCAAGTCGTGCACAGTCACGGTGCCGCCGGACGCGAGGTTCACGCGCAGCGCCGGGGGAGTCGTCGTCGGCGCGATGCTGTCTTTGCGCAACGACGCCGTCGACACCGTGGAGACGTTGCCGGCCCGATCGACTGCGCGCACGGACACGGTCTTCATGCCGTCCGCGCCGAGATCGATCGAACTGTTGATCGTCGCCCCACCCGCCGCCGCGAGCGCGCTGGTCTCGACGGCGCCGGTGAAGTCCATGCCGAGGATCAGCGAGTAGCCGTGCAGGCCGCTGCCGAGGTCGTTGGTGCGAATCTCGACCGGCACGAGCCCGGTCCGCGCAAACGCGCCGCCATCTGCCACCTTCAACGCGATGATGTCCGGCGGCGTGCGATCGAGCGTGATCGTCGTCGAGAAGACGTCGCTCGCGAGGCCCTTGTCGTCGCGAAACTGCGCATAGATCGTGTGGGCGCCCTCGGCCCCGCTCAGCGCGAACGCGATCGTCGCGGCGAAGTCGCGGTAGCTCACGTCGCCGAGCGTCGCGTCGGTGAACGTCGAGTCCTCGGAGACACGCATGTCCTTCAGCCGCTCCACGAAGGCCAGGAGCTGCACGTCGATCATCTGGCTGTTCGTGTACCGCGCGCCGACGACGCCGGAGACCACGGCCTGCACGACGGCGCTCGCAGGGAACAAGGTGATCGGCGGCGCGTCGGCGGTCTTCTCGCCTTCGACCTCGACGGCGTCGCTCGTGTAGCCCGGCGCATAGTCGCGCTTCGTGCAGCGCACGGTGTATTTTCCGGCGCGCATACCGTCGACGCGAAAGGCGCCGTCCGCGCCGCACGCCGTGACGTAAGTGCCGCCGCTCTCGTGAACCAAGATGCACTGCGCGTCGGCGGCGGGCGAAGTGTCGCGCGCGGGGCCGCCTTCTAGCAGCACCGAGCCGCGGATCGCGCCCTTGGCGGCAACGAGGCCAATGCCGCCGACGTCATATTGTTCGCCAGGGAGCAGCGAGATGCCGGGGATGCGCACGGTCGTGAACGTGGGCGCCGAGATCTCGACGTTGTAGACGTCGGCCGCGATCTCGAGGAGGAAGCTGCCGTCTTCAGCGGTCGCCGTCTCTTCGCGCCGCGCAGGACCGGAGCGCGCAGCTTGCGCGACGACGGTGACGCCGGCCGCGGCGCGATCGCCTTCGAGCGTGACGAAGCCGACGATCGTCGCCTTCGCCTGCATCGGCTCTGGCGACTCCGGATCGTAAGGGTTTTGGCGGTTCAACTTCACGCACGCCGTGATCGACAGAAGCGCGAGACTGGCAAACAACAGACGCGAAGATCTCAACATCAGCTCTCCCCGATCAGTGACCACCGTCGTGCAGTGTGCCGGGCACCTCCGCTCGCGGACGTGGCGCAGCGCACATTGCGCATCACGCTCCGGATTGTCGCCGATGTGTGAGAAAGCGCGATATTTTATGGGCGCCTGCGTGAGACTTCGATCACACTCTGAAGCGAGCGTTTCGATCACAGTCTTTGCAGAGGTGCCCTTTGTCCGTCTTCGCCGTCGCGCTCCTCACCGCTGCTTCGCTCTCCGCCTCCGACTTCTGCCGAGACCTTCAAGTCGATCGGGTCAAAGGCGCGATCGCGATGGCGCCGATCCCTTGCGGCAAGCTCGCCGCGGACAAGTGCACCGCGCTCCAGAGCCAGCTCACCGCCTGCTTGAAGCGCAGCAAGAACAAAGTGATCGAGCCCGGCGCGGTCAAAGCGCTGCTCGACGAGCACGCCCTGAAGCAGATGAAGGGAGAGGACGACGACGACAAGCTGCTCGAGCTCGTCGGCGGCCTCGGCGCCGCGTACGTGTTGGTTACCGAGATTGGCCCGGACGGCGGCGTCGCGCTCACCCGCATCGTCGCCCTCGAAGAGTCCGGCATCTTCTCGGCTGCCCGCGTGCCGATCGGCGACGCGCCGAAGGGTCCGTTGACCCACGACACCGTCGACGCCGCGATGACCCAGCTCGCCGATCGCTTGGCCGGTGCGCTTTCGCGGCTCGGCGGCGGCGCCAAGAAACGCCGCGTCGCCGTCATGAAGCTCAGCGAGACGGGCGACATCGCGACGAAGAACGGCATGGGCACGCTGGTCTCGGCCGAGCTCGTCACCCGCTTTCGCCGCGACCACGGCATGCTCGTCGTCGAGCGCACGCGCCTGGACCAAGTGCTCAAGGAGTTCGAGCTCGGCCAGTCCGGCCTGCTCGATCCCGAGAGCGCGCCGAAGCTCGGCAAGATGGTCGACGCCGAGGCGATCGTCATCGGCTCGGTGAGTGACGCCGGCGCCGAGGTCAAAGTGAACGCCCAGCTGGTCGACGTGGCGACCGGCGTGACGCTCGTCGCCGAATCCGTGGCGATGAAGTCCGCGACCATGATCTCGCTCGCGAGCGACGCCGTCGTCTTGCGCACCAAGAGCGGCGCGCTGTTTCGCTCGCTGCTGATCCCCGGCTGGGGCCAGTTCTATAACCGCCAGGATCTCAAGGGTGGCATGCTGCTCGGCAGCGTGCTCGCGCTCGCGGGCGCCGGCGCCGCAATGCAGATCGCGGCGGCCATGGCCACGTCGGAGTACACCGCCGCCGGCCCTGGCAGCGACTTCAACGCGCTCGCGACCCGCGTCGAGAGCTATCGCATTGCGAGCGTCGTGCTCTTCGGCGCGATGGGCCTCGTGTGGATTTACAACATCATCGACGCCTACGTGAGCGGCGTCACCTTCGACGGCGCGACCAGCGTGTCAGCGGGCGGAGGCGCAGCGTTCGGGCTCACGCCGTCAGGGTTCGGCGGAAAGTTCTGAAGCGCTACTCGCCGAGCGCGGCCTTCAGGCTCGCGTCGTAAGCGTCCTGAGACAACGCCTCGGCTCTCGCCGTCAGCGCTTCCAGGTTCTTCGTGTCGCCCCGCTGCACCGCGGCGGTGAACGCTGTCACCAAGCGATCGCGCGCGACGCCGTCTATGCCCCCGGCGGCGGCGCCGAAGCGGTGCACGAACGCGCTCATCACGCTGTCCGGCGGATAATATCGGTTCATCGCTTTGTGCTGCGCCGCCGCTGCCTGAGCGATCCCAGCCAGTTGCGCCGACAGCCCCGCCGGCAATGCTCCCGGTCCGTTTTCGCCTGCGGGCGGCTGCGGCGTGACGTTCGGCGTCGCCGCGGGTCTGTGCATCGCTCCCATCGCGAGCCCGAGCATCGGGTTCATCATCATCATCGCGGCGCCCGGGTTCTGCTTCACCTGCTCGAGGCCTTGCTTGAGCTTGTCGACGAGGCCCGCGCCCAAAGACGAGAGCGACGATCCCATCGACGGCGCCTGCTTCGGCGTCACGAAGTCGCGCAGCATTTGCAGGCGCACGGGCTGGGGGGCTTGGCGCATCGCCTCCAACAAGCCGCGCTGCGGGCTGCCGGGTGGGAGCGCGTCCTCGGCGCCCGGGGCCGGCATGAGATCGGCCGGGCTCAGCGCTTCTTTTCCAGCGTAAGTGTTCCAATATGCGGCGAGCGCCGCCGCCTCGCCGTTGAGATCGCCCCGGGACAGCGCTTGCCCCGCTTGCTGCAGGAGCTCCCGCGGATCGACGACGCGCGCTTGCAACGCCGCCGGCGTGTTCATCTGCAGCTGCGCGCCACCTGTGTTGGCCTTGGCGCCTCGAGTCGACGCTTGCGCGCGAAAGTCCGCGGTCTGCTGCGCGACGGCCTCGGCGGTGGCCACCGCTTGCGCCTGCACCAGCTGGATCGCCGCGGCGGCGACTTGCGGTGAACAGCGAAAGTGCGCCGCGACGCCCTGCGGCTCGAGCTGATCGACGCGCACTTTTCCGGCGCTCAAGTCGCGGTTGATCCAGGCAGCGATGTTCTGCGCGGTCGGGGCAATCTGGGTCATACCGCGTTATCGCGGGCAGCCTTCGCGCGGTGTCGTCGGATTGAGTGTGGCGTCCTCGGTATGTCTCGTTTCGCGCCGGACGCCGGCGGCGACAAATGGCTCAGGCGCCGTTGAGCTTTCCGTGGTTCAACTTGTCGCGCAGCTCTTTGCCGACCGTGAAGAACGGAATGCGCTTGTTCGGCACCTTCACCGGCTCGCCGGTCTTCGGGTTGCGTCCGTCACGGCTCTTTCGGTGCTTGACCCGGAAGCTACCGAAGCCGCGGATCTCGATGCGATCCTGCTTCACGAGGGCCTCGGTCATCGAGTCGAACACGGTGTTCACCGCGATGGCCACGTCCTTCTTCGACAAGTCCGGCATCTTGACGGAAATCAGATCGATGAGCTCGCTCTTCGTCACAACGTCCCCCCTGGCATGAGAAACTTCGGTGTCGCCACGGTCCCGAGATGCATCGCCTCAACGATGCCGGGGACGAGTGCAGACGCCGCCCCGCGCGAAGCCTCCCGCGCGACCCGGGCGATGAAACCATTGCCGTCGTCTTCCGGTGGATAGACGAGCTCGGGCTTGCCCTTGATCGCGGCGAGCTGCGCCGCGCGGTCCACCGCGCCTTGAAACGATCCGAGCTCGTCGACGAGCTTGGTTTCGAGCGCTTGCTCGCCGGTGAGCACACGCCCATCGGCAACGGCTCGTACCGCTGCATCTTCGAGCTTTCGCGATTCGACGATGGCACGCACGAATTGCTCGTAGACGCTCTTGATCATCGCCGCAAATAACTTCTTGTCGTTGTCGGTCGGTTGGCGGAGCGGCGAGCCCATGTCTTTGTACTCGCCACTCTTGTACGTCTGCCAATCGAGCTTCGTCAGCGCCAGCAACTGCGAGGCGTCGACCGTCTGCATGATGACGCCGATGCTGCCGGTGATCGTGCCCGGATTGGCGACGATCTTATTCGCACCAAGCGCGATGTAATAACCGCCGCTCGCCGCGACCGATCCCATCGACGCGACCACCGGCTTCGTCGCCGAGAGCTTCTTCAGCTCGCTGAAGATCTCCTGCGACGGCGCCACCGCACCGCCGGGCGAGTCGATGCGGACGAGGATCGCCTTGATCGTCGGCTCCTCGGAGAAACCGCGGATCCATCTCAGCTCGCGCTTGCTATCGTTGATGGGGCCTTTGATCTCGATGACGCCGATGCCAGCGTTCGACGACGCGCGATAGCTCTCCGCCCCGATCGCGCCGCTCGTGACGACGAGCAGCGCGAAGAGGACGAAGAACAGGCCGCCGAAGAGGCCGAGGACGAGCCAAAGCCCACGTCGATTCATGTCGAAATCGCCATAGCCGCCCAGCTGCGTTGTTGCTCCGTCGCTGCGCTGCTCAACGTCGCTGGCGCTACGCCTCCGCTGCTCGCTCGGTCGCGCCTAGCATCTGAGCGACTCTGACGATTCCGAGCGGGCAGCATAAGGGAGGATTATTTATCCTGGTTTTGCTTGAGCTTCTGGGCCAGCACGTCGCCGAGCGTCCCACGACCTTGGTTTTGGTCGCCGAGGAACTGCGTGTAGTTGCCCTCGCCGCCGCCGAGGGCAGCCTTGATCGAGAGCGAGATGCGGCGCTCGGCCGGATCGACGTCCAAGATCACGACTTCGATTTCGTCGCTCGGCTTGACGACCGCCGCCGGGTTCTCGACCCGCTGCTCGCTCATCTCGCTGACGTGCACGAGGCCGTCGATGCCCGGCTCGATCTCGACGAAGGCGCCGTAGTCGGTCACCTTCATGACCTTGCCCTTGACCTTGGAGCCGCGCGGGAAGCGCTTCAAGAGCGTGTCCCACGGATCGTCGGTCAGCTGCTTGATGCCGAGCGAAAAGCGCTCGTTCTCGACGTCGATGTTGAGCACGACGGCTTCCACTTCGTCGCCCTTTTGGAAGAGCTCCGACGGGTGCTTCACGCGGTGCGTCCACGACAAGTCGCTGACGTGCACCAGGCCGTCGATGCCTTCTTCGACGCCGACGAAGATACCGAAGTCGGTGATGTTGCGAACCTTGCCGCGGATGACCGCGCCGACCGGATACTTCTCTTGGAGCAGCGTCCACGGGTTCGGCTCGAGCTGCTTCATGCCGATCGAGATGCGGCGGTTCGCAGCATCGACGTCGAGCACGATCGCTTCGACCTGATCGCCGATGGCGACGAGCTTCGACGGGTGCTTGACGCGCTTCGTCCACGACATTTCGCTGACGTGCACGAGGCCTTCGACGCCCGGCTCGATCTCGATGAACGCGCCGTAGTCGGTGAGGCTGACGACCTTCCCCTTGACGCGCGTGCCGGTCGGGAACTTGCCCGGCGCATGCAGCCACGGATCTTCTTGCATCTGCTTCAAGCCGAGCGAGACGCGCTCGTGCTCTTGATCGTACTTCAGCACCTTCACCTTGAGCTCGTCGCCCACGTTGAGCACTTCGTTCGGGTGCTGCACGCGGCCCCAGCTCATGTCGGTGATGTGCAACAGGCCGTCGATGCCGCCAAGGTCGATGAACGCACCGTACTCGGTGATGTTCTTGACCACGCCGTCCAAGACCGCGCCTTCTTGCAGCTTGCCGAGGGTGTCCTTCTTCAGCGTCTCGCGCTCCTTCTCGAGCAGCGCGCGCCGCGACAACACGATGTTGCCGCGCTTCTTGTTGAACTTGATGACCTTGAACTTGAAGCGCTCGCCGATGAGCTTGTCCAAGTTGCGGATCGGGCGGAGGTCGACTTGCGAGCCGGGGAGGAACGCCTTCACGCCGATGTCGACCGAGAGGCCGCCCTTGACGCGCGCGACGATCACGCCCTCGACGAGCTCATCGCGCTCGGCGGCGGCGGAGATCTCGTCCCACACCTTCAGCTTGTCGGCTTTTTCCTTCGAGAGCACGACGTGGCCGTGCTCGTCTTCGCGCGACTCGACGAACACGTCGATCTTGTCGCCGACTTTGACCTGGGGGACGCCGTTGATGCTGGTGAATTCATGGATGTCGATCGTGCCTTCGGACTTGTAGCCGATGTCGATCACCACGTGGTCGCGGTTGACCGCCACCACTTCGCCTTTGACGATGTCGCCTTCCTTCACGCCGTCGCGGACGCGCAGGGAGTCTTCGAAAAGGGCGGCAAATGTATCTTCTTTTTTAGCGTTCACCGGTTCAACGTTCACAATTCATCCTAGGGTTTCAAAGCTCGCTACGAAGGCACCACGCCCTCTGCGAGGAAGTTGGCCGAGTGGACGCTCGGCGGCGCTGTCAGGGGATCAAACCGCGCGAGAAATGGAGCGGCGTCTGCGCTTTTCGGCGGCGCGCTGCTTCTCTTTCTTCTTCACGCTCGGCTTGAGGTAGTGCTCGCGCTTGCGCAGCTCCTTGAGGATGCCGGCAGCTTCGACTTTCTTCTTGAAACGCTTGAGGGCCTTTTCGAACGGCTCCCCTTCTTTGACGACGACCTTGGTCACGCGCGACGCTCCACTATATATATGTCATCCCCGGCACCCATGCTGGGAAGCTGCCCGCAAAGACAGGCGGCGGCGCTTAGCAGGGGGATTTCGGGTCGTCAATACGGGGTCTAAATGAAGGGCCCAAGGAAGAGCGCCGCGGCGGTCTGAAGCGGCCGCAGCAGCGTTTCCCAAAAGCTCCGTCGCGAGCGGTCGCCGGTGTAGGGCGTGGCGTGGGTCTCGACCATGTCGTCGAAGATGTTCGCGATGTCGCCGACCATGGCCGGATCGCGGGTGATGATCAGCTGCTCGACCAGGCGATCGTCTGCCGGTTGCTCGATGTTGTAGCTACCGAACGCGGCGATGCGATCGTCGAACACGTACATCTTTCCGTGCTCGGTCTGATCGGTCTCTTCGATGTCGACGCCGGCAGCGAGGAGCGGCCCGTACGCGGCCTCGGCGTTCAGGTACGGCAGCGCCGAGATTTCGCGCGCCTCGTCCTCGCCGGTCGTCAAGATCGTGACCCGGACGCCGCGCGCGCGCGCCCGCAAGACGGCCTCTTGAATCTCCGCCGGCGCCCGGAAGAACACCGACGAAAGACGCATCGAGTGCTCGGTCGCGTCGATGAGCCGCACCATCGCCTCGGTGATCGGGTTCGGGCCGTCTTCGAAGGTCGGGTCGTGGCCGATGACGATGAACGTGGGATCGTCGCGCACGATGCCGTCTTGGCGCTCGTTGAACAGCCGCACGCGCTCGCGCCGCTGCATCCGCATGACGTCAGCCTGGGCGCGCTCGACGCGGCGCGCGTACTCTTCGTAGGTGAGCGGCGGCGCGGCCTCCGAGCGATAGATGATCGGATCCGAGCGGCCGAGCTGCTCGAAGGCAAGCTCGGCGATGTCGGCGACGACCGGCCCCGACAGCTCGACGTCGAAGTCGAACCAATCGCCGAAGTATTGCATCGCGATGTTACGGCCGCCGACGATCGCGCGCTCGCCGTCGACGATGATCCCTTTGAAATGCGAGCCCGAGGCGACGTGCGAGACGTTCTCTGCGAGCACGCCGTACCAGGCGATGATGCCGCCCGCGGCTTCGAGCTCGGCGAGCGCGTCCTCGAGCATCGTCACCTGTTCGGCTGTACAATGCAGCATGTTGCCGATCTCTTCGGCGACGTAGTCGACGTTCAAGATCACGTTGACGCCTTCGCGTGCGCGCGCCGTCAACGCTTGGACGAATTCGATGCCGAGCGGGTCGCCGTCCACGTGATACATCGGCGAGATGATCGAGCGCTCGGCGCTCGCGATGAGCTCCAGGCGCCGCTCCCAAGCCTCGCCGCCGTCGCGCAGGATGCGGGTGCTCGTGGCCACGGCTTCAGGCTGACCGGCGAGCGTCTCGAGGCCGTCCCACAAGGCCTCTTCGCGCGCGATCGACTCGGCGCTGCGCGGAGGCGGGGCCGGTGACGCGAGCGCGCGGCCGGAGCCGAGCGGCGCCGCTGGCGTGATCGGCGCGGCTGGCGGCGCGACGACGTCACATGAATCTATGCGGCGGATCATCGCGCCTCCCACGAAGTTTATCGCGGAGGCGGATCAAGAGGTTTTTGTCGGTCGCTTGGCGGAGACGGACAAGTGTCAGCGCGAGCGGCCGAAGAGCGCGTCCAAGATCAAGATCGTCGCACCGACGCCGCCGAGGACCTGCGCCTCTTCGCTCGGCAAGCGGGCGAGCTCGGCCAAGCGCGCGGCGTCATCGAGCTGGCGGCGGCGGCGGGCCATGTCGGCGCTCTCGGACGGCAGCGCGAGCGCCGCTTGATACGCCCGGTGCGCGGCGGGCGGCATGTTCGCCGAGCGGAAAAAGCGCGCAAGCTCCACGCGTTCTTCGGGCTCGCAGACGCCGTCGGCGGTCGCCACGTCGATCACGTTTTGCGCGACGGTCGCCGACAGGGTGTGCGGAACCGGCGTCATCGGCTCGTCGCAGACCGCGTCCGCGTTCGCCATGCTCAAGGCCCAATCGACGGCGCGTCCCAATCGAACAGATGCTTCCGACATGCTCCACTCCTAGGTCTCTACAAAGGGGCTAAGCACGTTTTCGGGGCCACGCGCGGCGCGGTTGCGCGTATTCGACAGTGACGCAGCCGTCCTCAACCCCTGATTTCGCCTCGGAAAAAATGGTCGGGTGCGCCAAGGGCGGCTAGCTTTTCTATGAAAGGAGCGCGCGTGACATCGCCTGAGCCCGTTGCACCGCCGCCCGCGATCGGCGGCGCCGAAAAACCGCACGTGCTCGTCGTCGATGACGACAAGGCAAACTGCGAGCGCTTGATGCAAGTGTTCGGCGACGAAGGCTACGAGGTCGACGTCGCGTTCGACGGCTTGGTCGCGCTGGAGAAAATTCGCGAGCGCGCGCCGCACATCGTCGTCCTCGACGTGATGATGCCGAAGATGAACGGCCTCGAGCTCTGCCGCATCATCAAGCAATCGTTGGGCGACATCTTCCTGCCGGTGATCTTGGTGACCGTGAAAGGCGACATCGACTCGAAGGTGCAAGGCCTGAAGATGGGCGCCGACGACTACTTGGCGAAGCCGTACAACACCATCGAGCTGAAGGCGCGCGTCTCGTCGCTCCTGCGCATCAAGGAGCTGCAAGATCGCATCAACGCGAAGAAGCGTCAGCTCGAAGATCTCTCGTTCACCGACGGCATGACCGGCCTCTACAACCACCGCTACTTGCAGCAGCGTCTCTCCGAAGAGTTCAAGCGCGCGCAGCGCTACAACGATCCCTTGAGCTGCGTGATGGTCGATCTCGATCACTTCAAGAAGATCAACGACACGCTCGGCCATCCCTTCGGCGACATCGTCATCAAGGACACCAGCGAGATCTTGAAGCAGTGCGTCCGCGAGCACGACATCGTCACGCGCTATGGCGGCGACGAGTTCCTGATCATCCTGCCGCGCACGCACTTCACGGGCTCGCTGACGGTCGCCGAGCGCATCTGGAAGGCGCTCGACGTCCACGTCTCGAACGACGGCAAGAACAGCCGCAAGGTGACGGCGTCGATCGGCATCTCGTTCTATCCGAACAAGAACGTCAGCGGCCCTGAGCAGCTCATCGCTCACGCTGACGAGGCGCTGTACAAAGCGAAGCGCGACGGCCGTAACAAGATCTGCCTCTATCAGCACTACAACTACTTTTATCAACCGACCGCGGACGGCGAGTAACGAGGGCCTTCCCGTTGAAGATTCTGATCGTCGAAGACAGCGCTCCGATCAGGGCCGAGATCAAACGTACGATCGGCGAAGCTTCGCTCGGCGCGGAGTGCGTCGAAGCCGAGAACGGCGTCGAAGCGTTGAAGGCCCTCATGCAAACGCCGGTCGATCTGGTGCTCTGCGACGTGCAAATGCCGCAGATGGACGGCTTTCAGTTCCTGCGCGTGTTCCGCGCTCGCGCCGACAACGCGCTCGTGCCGGTGATCATGCTGACCGGCCGTGACGCCGCCGACGAGAAGATCTTCGGCCTCGAGGTCGGCGCCAGCGACTACGTCACCAAGCCCTTCGTCGCCGCCGAGCTCATCGCGCGCGTGAAAGTGCAGCTCAAGCTGAAGACGCTGCAGGACGATCTCAAGCGCGCCAACGAGCAGCTGAAGGTCTTGTCGATCACCGATCACCTGACGAGCTTGTTCAACCGCCGCCACTTCAGCGAAGTGTTGCAGGGCGAGTTCAAGCGCAGCCAGCGCTACAAGCACGCGCTCAGCCTGGCGATGCTCGACCTCGACCACTTCAAGCAAGTGAACGACAAGCACGGACACACCGCCGGCGACCTCGTGCTCACCGACTTCGCGAACCTCTTGCGCACCTCGTTTCGCAACACCGACTCGATCGCGCGCTACGGCGGCGAGGAGTTCGTCGTGCTCCTGCCGCATACGAGCGCGTCCGACGCGGTGAAGGCGGTCGAAAAGGTGCGAGCACAGCTGCAGACGATCGGCCTCGGCTTGCTTCCGAAGGGCAGCGCGTCGTTCTCGGCCGGCGTCGCGATGTATCCGTCGGACGTCGTCAATTCGACCGACACCTTGGTCAGCGCGGCCGACGCGGCGCTGTACAAGGCGAAGTCCGCGGGACGGAACCGGGTCGTCTCGGCGTAGATCTACGGCGTGGACTTCGTCTCGGCTCGGGGCGCCGTCGGCTGCTGGCGCGGGCATTCCCCTTGAATGTCCTTGGGTGACCGCGTTGGTGCTGCAACTTTGGGCTTCAGGTTCCGTTGCGCGCGCGACCGGGGCCGGAGCCGCGAAGCCTGGAGCTCGTCGTTAGGCGCGGCGTTGCGCCCACGCTTGTTTGTCGAGCGCGCGCTTCAAGAGAAAGCCTCGAGGCCTCGGCAACGCGAACGCGCTGGGCTCCGGGTGCCGCGCCGAGCCAGCCGCGACCGGCACTGAATAATTCGCGCGCGACATGAGGCGGCTTCGAAGCCCGCGTTCGGAGCGCGAGAGTCACTCCCGCCGGAGCACGCGAAAATCGCGTTCAGCGCTCGGAGTCGGGCCCAAGGCGGCAGCAGCAACCAAGTGAAAACGCCGAGAAAATCGGCGCAAAGGGTAAGACCACGCTAGCAGCCAGCGGGCTCACGCGCCGCCACGAAGCTTTGTGACGACACCGACTCGCGCCGCCACGGACGTACCGCCACGGACGCGCCGGCCAGGGACGCCCGACGCCGCCCCTCAGAACTTCGCGCCCCGCATGTCGCCGAAGCAGTAGAGCGCCCCGTCCGTACGCACTCCGCAGACGTACGGGTAATACGCCATGCAGATCTCCTTGAAGCGTTCGCTGCTGGTCCCGATCGCCGACGTGCACTTGGCGGTGCCGTCCGCGGTCAGCCCGCAAACGTCGCCGAGCGAGCTCACGCCAGCGTGCACGAACGGGCCCTCGGGCAAACGCTCGGTGGCGATGTTCCAACGGACGAGATGTCCGTCGCTCGCGACCGCGATCATTCCGACCCCGTCGCTCGCCAAGTCGACATACGTGCCCGGCGCTGGCGCGTCGACGTGCGGCGCGCCGAGGTAGAGGCTCCCGGTGCTGCCCCAACATGCGATCGCGCCGTCGAGCTTCAGCCCGCAAGAGTAGGTGCTCGCGGCCGCAACCTTCTTGAAGCTGCCGGCCGGCGAGGTCGCTTGTCCCACGGCGTTGTCTCCCCAACATTCAACGTGATCATCCGCGGCGACGGCACAGGCGTGCGCGTTGGCGGCGACGCTCACTTGCTTGAACACGCCGCTCGGCACCGGTGTCTGCCCCAGCTTGCGGCCCCAACACTCGAGCGCACCGTCCATGTGCACGCCGCAGCCGTCGTTCTCGCCGATCGCGATCTGGGTGAAGGTGGTCGTCGGCAAGCCTGGCGGTGGCTGGCCGAGGCACTCAATCTGTCCCGTCATCTTGAGGACGCACACGGCGTCGTCCTCGCACGCGATCGCCGTCGCGCTGCCCGCCGGAAGCACCTCGCGGTTCGTGATCATCGGGCTCGTCACCGGGCACCGCGGCCCGCCTGAGCTGTCGAACGAGACGTCGCCGAACGCGGTGACGGTTCGCGCCTGACACTGCGGATAAAAGGTCGCTTGATCGACGTTGCACCCGACCAGCGCCCACGCGCAGACGAACCCGGCGACACCCCTCACGAACATCAGCGACGCATACGATCCTCCCCTGCCCCGCTCAAGGTCCGTTGACCGCGGGCGAAGCCGTGGTACCACTCGCGTCGTGCGCCTGTTCGCCCTCGTCCTCTTTCTGTTCCCCTTCGCCGCCGACGCCGCCGCGCCGCGCCTCGCGGTGATGCCGCTGAAGGCCAACCGCATCCCAAAAGAGACGACGCAGATCTTGGACGAGCTGCTGACGAACGCCGCGTATCGCACGAAGCGCTTCGAGGTCATCAGCACGGCCGACATCAGCGCCGTCCTCGGCCTCGAGAAGATGAAGGACGCGCTCGGTTGCAGCGACGTGAGCTGCGCGGCGGAGATCGGCGGCGCGCTCGGCGCCAGCTACTTGCTCGCTGGCAGCGTCGGCCGGCTCGGCGGTGAGCTGATCATCAGCGTGTCGCTCATCGACACGAAGCAGCGCCAACCGCCCGTCCGCGCGCAACGCCGCGTGAAGGACGACGAGACGCTCTACGCCGACGCCATCGACGCCGTGATCAGCGAGGTGTTCGGCGGCCCGAGCAGTCCGCTCGTGCCACGCGAAGAGCCGCCGGTCGCCACGCCAAGAGCCCCGCCGCGCGTCGAGCCGACGAAGCCGATCGTGCGCGTGGTATCGGAGCCGAAGAAGGAACCGGAGAAGCCGCCCGAGCCGCCGAAGCCGGGCCAGCTCGAGATCACCACCGTGCCGGCGGGCGCCGACGTCACGCTAGATGGCAAGCCGGCGGGCAAGACGCCGTTTACGAGCCAGGTGCCGGCCGGCCGCCACGAGATCAAGCTTTCGCTCGCCGGGCACGACGTCGAAACGCTCACCGTCAAGGTCGCGAGCGGCGATCGCGAATCGCGCGCGATCCGCCTCACCTCGCTCGCCGAGAGAGAGACCGTCGCCCGCGGGCACAAGCGCCGCGCCGCGTGGGCCATGCTCGCGATCGGTGTCGCGATGGCCGGCGTCGCGGTGCCGATGTTCGCGCTCGGCGGCAGCGAAGCGACGATCAAGAGCAAGTACTACGCGTACAGCGCCGCCGCCGCGAGCTCACAGCCGAACGCCGACGCGCTCTACGCCGACGTCGACGCGCAGATCGGCCGCTACCGCACGATGACGCCGCTCGGATGGGCGTTCGGTGCGCTCGCGGTCGCGACGGTGCCGATCGCCGCCGCGCTCTTCGCGACGAGCGCCGAGCCGAAGGCCACGCTGACGGTGTCGCCGAGCAGCGCCGGCGTGTCGATGTTGCTGAGCGGTTCGTTCTAAGAGCCCGAGCCCCTAGGCCTTCGACCGCATGAATGTTGTTCGTAGGCGTTGACGTCGCCGTCGCCGTCGCCGATCGAGTAAATACTCGTGCTGCATTGAAGTTCGCCTCGAGCAATGAGCTCGAAACGGTTTTCGTCTCGCCTC
>JADLHZ010000028.1 GCA_020848545.1 Deltaproteobacteria bacterium
CATGCCCGCAGCGTGGGCTCGCGCTCGTTCTTGATCGGGAGACGGCAAACACGACACGCTCGCCGAGCTTGCTTCATCTACGTCAACCTCGGGCGACTTTCTCTATGCTGCCTGGCGGGCAGATACCTTTCTCGCGATCCGGATATCCTGCCGTCGACATCTGCGATCCGATCCATGTGGGGCATCTGTGCTCGGTAGATGTGAATCCGAGTCAGGAGTTGCCCGCAACGCAAATCTACAAGCCGCTTGAATGCACTTGCGCTGAGAGCTTAGGAACCCCATCGATTTTTCGCGCCAGGCTTGAGTCGATCACGATTGACGGCGCCGCTGCAGGCGTATGTTCGCTCGTCGCGTCCAACAGCTACCGGGCTCACGTTCGCTGGAAGAATACCGGCACGATGACGTGGACTCGCGCAGCGGGAATTTTCATGACACCGCCGGGTCCATTTTTTACGCCGCTTTGGGGGAAAAGCCGAATAGACATCCCCGATTCCGCGGTGGTGCGGCCCGGTGACACCTTCTCATTCGACTTCGACATCGTTGCACCGACCACACTCTCGGCTGGTTTTGAATGGCAACTGCGCTCTACCGTGATCGGGCGCATCTCAGATCCGGCAACGTTTCCAACCATTTTCATGTGTAATCGATGCGGAAGCAAATTCGGTAATCCCGACGCTTGCTCGTGCTCCGACGGGCGGACCAACGCGTCGTTCTGCCCGTTTTCTGCGGAGTGCAACGCGTATTGCTCACCGCCGGATCCTTGCGCGGGATCCGGCCGCTGCGCTTGCGATCAAGCGATATGTGCGAATGACGTCCGCTGTCACCCCGATCGAAACAGCACATGCTGCGATGCGGCGATGGGCCTCTACTGCACCTGTATTCAGCCGCAGCCGTCTCGATGTCTGATCGTCCCGATCCACCAGCGTTTCGGTTGTGAAGAGATGTGCCCATTGGAATGGCCGATACCTTGAGGCACTCGAAGCTGATCTGGTGCGTTGTTGCGGCTCTCGTGGTCACCGCATGCCCGCCTCGCTCCGCCAGCAACATGTCCGACGATGAAAACGAGACTGAAGTTCCTGACGAGATGCCTCCATCCAGTGCCCTTTCTCTTTCGGTCACGGGTATGGGTACCGGCACGCTGCGTGACGAATTTGGCACCGAGCAATGTCGATCCGAGGCGTCGCCCTGCTCGGTCTCTGGTATCGAAGGATCTGCGTACGCACTGATGGCAGTCGCGGACGCGGGTTTTCTCTTCAACACTTGGATCGACTGTCCGCAGCCACTCGGCAATGTCTGCACTGGTAATTTTTTGGCAGGTGCGCACGTTGGCGCGTCATTTACTCCGCTCGTCTTCGCCGATGTTTCCACCGACGACATCGAGCCTGCGACGCTCGAGATCGAGCTTTTCAGCATTCGTACCGACGGCAGCGACATTCGAAGGCTCACCAACATGAACGGGCTTGCCAACCGTGCCGTCGCATCCGTGCCAGCTTGGTCGCCCGATGGTGAGAAGATTGCCTTCGGCATAACGCTGACCCCGTCTGCCGCGTCCCCAGCTGTCACGACTACCCGCCTCGCGTGGATCAACGCGAAGACGGTCGCGTTGCCGGCGGTTCCCACCACATTGGTCGAACCAGCGGCTTCGAGTAGCGTGCTTTCGCTCGCGTGGGGGCACAACGGTAAGTCGATCTTTCACACCGTTGAAACTGCGCTGGACATCAACGTGAGTGAGTCCCAGTTCGATGCATCAACAAAGCTGCTGCAGCCGAGCGGCAATGGAATCTATCACTGGGCCAGGCTTTCATCGCGCCGAATGGCGAAAGACGTTCTCTTGCTCTCGAACCACGCATTCGAAGGCGATGGTATTTTGGCGACGAATTTTTGGAATCTTTGGGATGTAGGAACCGGACTGCCCATCACGCGACTAACGGATCATGCGGGGAGTGCCTTCGCGCTGAGCCCAGATGGCAACACTGTCTACATCCGCAGCGACCGAACCGCCGATGGAGCCGCCACCGCGACGGTGCAGAATATTTTCTCCGTCTCGCGCTCGTCCGGCGAAGTCGTTCCGATCACGACCTGGGCTCAGGGGACAATTCACTCGCTGGCGTTGAGCCCGGACGGCACAAAGATCGCGCTGGGAGCGCGTCTTGCCCTCGCGCCAGGTGAACCTCTGCCGACCGCCGGCAATCTGTGGATCATGAACGTCGATGGGACCAACCTCGTTGCGGTGACCGCGATGAGGAACGCGACCGTCGGGTTCACACGTTTGAAATGGGATCCAAGCGGTAAAGCCATCTTCGCGACGAGCGGTCGTGCGCTGAGCGGTGCAGATTCCGCCGCCCCTTCATCGAATATTTGGCGTTACGATGTCAGCACGGGCGCCGCCACGCCGTTGACGGATGCGGTCGATGCGAGTCGCAGCATCGTGGAGTTCGACTGATGGGCTGCAGTGCGTCATCCCACACCACGGGCACGCATGCTCGATCCTCGGCGGTCATGCATCAGCTCGCCGTCATTGTCTGCTTTGCCAGCTGTCGGGTTCCACTCGAAAAGATCGCACTTGATGAAGCGGCCGTGGAGGTCAAAACCGAACACGTCCCGCATGAGCTGTCTCTCGTGCTACGTCGCGAAAGCATGAACGAACCGTGCATCGGCGAAGCTTCGCGATGGGCAACGATTGGGGGGACCCCGATGGTTGCTCGCCCCATCGAGCCCGACAAGCCCAATCCGAATGAAACCCTGCCAGCCTATCAACGCATCGACCCGTGCGGCCGCGGTGGAGGATGGGCGGTCACCCTGCCGAGCGACTTCGATACTCTGGCAGAAGAACTGGAAGTTCTCATCGCCGAGGCTCGCGATCAGACACCTCTTGTCCGAATCGAAGTTCCGCATCCCTTCGGACCATACGCAGCAACTTGGGGCTCGCCCACGGATGGTCGTGCTCGTGTGAGCGAGCGCGTTTGGTTGAGCTACACGCCGAAAGAAGCATCAGCGACACTCGTGCGGCTGCGACTGCAAGGCATGAGTACTCAGATCGAAGCGATGGACGGAAAATTTCACAACGGGTTCGTCGCGTTCAATGTTCCAGAGGGCTTGCCCGCTGGAACCGGCGAGCTTCTCGTGCTCCTCGAGCGGCACCGTGAAACCACGCCCTGCTCCGGCGCGCCACGTTGTACCTTCACCGCGCCTCCCATCGAGGTGCCGATCCCGTTTGAAGTGTTGCCATGACCGAGGCTCACCGTCCGTAACGTTCCGCGATCTCCGCAGCCACGCGCCGCGCTTCGCCGTCAGCGTCGTCGCGCACGATGAGATCGAGGCCCGGTGCGATCGCGATCGCTTCCCACGCGCGCGCGATGCGACCACGATAGCGGCCGAGGTGACCGTCGGGAAGCGGCGGCGGCGGCGGATGCGGCGGCAACCCGGCGTGCGGAGATGGAGGCGCAGGCGGGGCAACGGGCGGTGCGATGCCCGCGGCGCGATCGAGCTGTTCCGGCGTCATCTTCGCGAGGACCTGCCGCATCCGGCGATGACTGCGGTACGTCTTTGCCAGGCGCGCGATGGCGAGGGTGAGCTTCAGGTGATGCGCGGTGTAGCGCGTCGCCGGCCCGCGGTGCGGCACCTTCGGCATCAACCCGTGTCTCACCCAGCGGTTGATCGTCGGCGGCTGTACCCCGGCACGTCGTGCGAGATCCCAAACGGTGTATGTTGCCTCAGTCATGGCCCCTTCCCCCTTAGTGCCCGGTCGGCGTCCGCTGTGACCGATCCACGCGCGACGGGACGTCGAATCTGTGTTCGATGCCATGTTTTACATGGCCAGCCCAGGCAATCCAGGTGCTCCGCAGGACGAATCCATACGAGACGGCGGTTGAATAGCGTCGCTCATCAAGGTCAATTCATTCTCGCTGGTAGCTCGATCGAGCCGCGCTGTGAGCAAATAGCGTTGCGTACGGACCTCAATCCTGCTGCACACCGGAACAATCTCGCGGAACCATCCTGATGAATCCATGCGCGCCGTGTCACCAATCTCCACGCGCAGTGATATCGATTCATTCGCGCAGCGTCATCGATTCCATCGTGGAGAGGTCCCGATTCATGCTCTCCCCAGCGCGGCGCACGGCAAGGACGCGTCTCACCGCGACCACTTCGAAGCGCAGAACCAAATCGGCCCGAGCCCGACGATCGCGATCACCGCGAAGACTGCGCGCATCATCGAACGATCGTAACCGAGGCGCAAACGTGCTTCACGCCCTCCTGCTCTCAGGCCGGGCCGTGCGGCAGGCGTCGGTGCCCTTCGATGACCGTGAGAACGAGCAGGCGCCCTCGCTCGACTCGGTAGACGATCCGATAGTGTCGGACGAAGACTTCGCGAATCGCTTGGTCCGCGAGCTCAGGCACGATGCGCCCTGCCAATGGCTGCTTTGCCGCCTTCTCCGCTCTGGTGATCAGCCGGTTGACCCAACGCAACGCCGCGGAAGGATTGTCACGCGCGATGTAGTCGAAGATCGCGTCGAGATCGCGCAAGGCCTCGGGCGAGAAGTCAACGCGCACGAGCCTTCGTCCGGAAATGCTCCCGTGCGTCGGCGGCGGAGATGGTCTTCCGCTTTGCGCTGTCCGATCCGGCCTTCACTTTGGCTTTGACGAATTCGCGGTATCCGAGCTCGTCGAAGTCTTCTGGCGTAAGAACGACGGCAGCCGGACGGCCGTTCTGCGTGATCACCATGGGCCGCCCGGAGTCGTGCATGCGACGCAGCAGCTCCGACGCGTGCGTCTTGAACTCGCCGATCGGCACGATGTCTTCGGAGACTCTCATCTTGGCGCTTCTACCCATCGCTGGAGTGTGGTCTGAATTCAGACCAAGCGCAACGGAGAAGCGCCGACGTCACACGTCCGCCGCAATTGCGCCCACGTCTGTGCGAGCGCTGCATACCAATGCGAATTGCAGCGCTGCTCGTTCTCGCATTGTGCTCGTGCACCATCGTTCTCCCATTTCCCAACCTACCGCCGCCACGCGCCGCTGCCGCAGCAAGAGCGGCGCTCACCGATCCGCGTCGAGCGTGCGGCCGATGTCGAGGCCCTTGTGCTCTTTCGCGAACGCGACGAGCGCGCCCCACGTCGGAGCGAGCGACGCTTGCTCGGCCGGGCTCAGCCATCCGTTGCGGTTTGCATCGGCCTTGGCAATCGCGCCCATCCCGGCTGCGAGCGCGCGGTTCATCTGCGCGACGCTCGGCGCCGTCGTTCCGTAGCGCTGCTTCGCATACGCGAGGACGGCCTCGACCGCGGCGTTCGCAGTCGGACGCATGTAGAACGCGTCGACGAAGTACGCGACCTCAGGGGCGCTGACGCGTTTGTTGCCACCGGACGGGAAGACACCCTGGGCGAAGAAGTCGATTTGCTCGACGACTTCGCCGAGGAGAGAGACACCTTCGCGGACACTGCTCAGCTTGATGGTATTCATAGGCCGCCGATTATCGGGGCCGCGGCGTCAACGTTTCGCGATTCGCGTGCAAACGCGAGTCGAAGTCCACCCGCTAGGTCGTCCTTAGGTCGTCCTTGGCCTCGTTGCCCCCGGCACCTACGGCGGCAGCTCGTAGGCCCCTGCTGTGGTCGGCGCCGCTGGCCGCGTCGTGCCGGCGCGATCCTTCACGACGTTGCCGCAGGTGCGCGTCCCCGCCGTGATGCACGCGTTCACGGTTCCACCCGGACCGCCGCAAGCGTTTTGCGTCGAGGCGAGACCGATGCGCAGCGCCGTCGCGCTCGCCGCGGGCCGCCAATCGTTGTCCTCGAGGGTCTCAGGCAGTCCATCGACCCCACCGAAGGAAACAAAGGTCGCTGCCAGCGGCGCGCCAAGGGCGGCGTTGTTGCGCGTCGGGTTCTGGTACTTCGCGTAGTTCGTGCTGCTGCACATCTGCGCCTCGAAGTTCGGCCGATCGTAGTAGTGGGTGCCGTTGTCCGAGTACAGCGAGAGATTCGCGTCGGTCGCGATCACGTTGTTGTCGAACGCGCCGACCTTGCCGCCTTCGAACAGCCGACCGCGCTTTTGCCAAACGCCGAAGAAGAAGTTGTTGACGATCCGGCTGCCGTAACCGCTCTCGAACCAGGAGCTCACCAGGATCGTAGCGTCGACCGGCAAGACGAGCCCGTCGGCGATCGCGAAGACGTGGTTGTGCACGACGAAGACTTCCGGAAAGTGTGTCGCGTTGCCCTGCGTGTCGCTGATGCGAATGGCTCGGCGTTCGGCCGAACCGCGACCGGCGGAGATCAAGTTGTTCGAAACGACGAAGGCTTGGCCACCAAGCACGGGACCCTCGAGCTGCACAGCCAAGCTCGTTTGCACGTTGGTGCCGCCGTCGATGATGTTGCCGTCGACGATGCCCTGGCAGCTGCCCAACTTGTCGATGGCGATCGATCCATAGGGCCCGAAGGCGACCAGGCCTGGCGTGATGACGTTGTTCGTCAGCTGCAGGTCCGCGTGATCACTGCAGCGCACGCCGACGACGCTCTTGTCGGTGGGGGCGCCCGGGTTGAGGTTCCCTTCGATGCGGTTGTGATCGATCACGAACTTCGGCTGCGGCTGCATGACGCTCGAGACATTCTGCGCCGACACGAGGATCCCCTGCCCGGAGCCGATGTAGTTGTCCGTGAGCGTCGTTGTCGAGACACGGTTCAAGCAATCGGCATAGAGCGCGAGCTCGTCCGCGTGATCGCTCCTCGGCTGGATGTCGCTCCGGGTGATCGTCACGGCCGCACCGCAGCGCATTTGGATCGCCATGGAGAGGTTGCCACCGCCGCCGCTGCCATACGGACCTGCGCGCACGCGGCTGTTCGCGATGGTCACGTTCGTCCATCGCGAGATGTGCACGCCGCAGCGGCGGCCGGACGGCGGAATCACCGGTTGGATGGTGACACCGTCGATGACGACCCCTTGCGCTGCCGGCAAGAAGGCCAGCGCGGTGCGGCACGCCTGTGAGTCGAAGGGCGCTGCCTCGTAGTCTTCGCTGTTCAAGTTGCCATTGATGATCGTCTCGTGGAGCGGCGCGATCGGCCGCAGCAGGGCGTTATCGACCGGCGCAGGATCGCGGCTGAGAAAATCGCTCGCGTAGCCGCCGTACAAGCGCACCTTAGATTTCAACACGAGGCCGTTTGGCGAATCGTTCGCGTTGCCGCAGTTGTTGCATCCGCCCGGACGCGGCAGCGGCACCGGCAGGTAGGTCCCCTGGGCGATGTGGATGTCCATCGTGTTGATGCCGTCGGCGTCGGCGAGCGCCTTTTCGATCGTCGCGTACGACGACAAGCGCGAGAGGCCATCGTTGGCATTCGACCCGAGGGCCGCGCTGACGTAGCGGACGCCGCCGCCCACCGTGAACTCGTCACTGACGATCCACTCGGCGTCGGCGCAGCCAGGAACGACGGGCCGCACACGCAGCTGGAAAAAGCCGCCGAAATTCATCGGCGCCCGCGCATCGAGCGTGGTCGTCAACGCCAGCGGCTGCCACGCCTGGACGGAGGCCGCAGGCGCCGGATCCGTGTCGACGGCGGCTTCGAGCGCGGGCCAGCCGTTGGCGGTGAACCCGAACACCGCGGTCCCGCCGAGCCCGACCTTGCCGCCGCTCGGCGCCGGTTGACCGAGCGGTGCGAGGGACTTGCGTGCCGCGACGAATGGCGCCGGCGCGGTCCTCAGCGTGCCCTCGGCGCCAACGATCGTGAAGCGCGCCGAATAGCTTGTCCCGAGCGCCACATCGGCGGCGGAAAACGCGGTCGTCGTGCCGAGCACGCCGCCCTCGAGGTGCACGGCCGCGGCGGCAACCGGCGTCAAGTCGAGCGCATAAGTGCCCGGGTCGGGCGAGCTGACGCTGAACGTTCCGCTTTCGCTCGGGCACCACACGAGCGAGGTGGTATCGACGTAGGGAACGCGCTTGGGCGTCGAGTAATTGCCCGCTTCATCGAGCGCGAACAACGCCCAATCATACGCTGGAGAGGACAGGCCGACGAAAGAGAGCCCTTCGCCGCGCACGATCCCGGCGACCTCGGCGTCGCCGATCGCCGCGCCGACGGCGTACGCGAGCCCGGACGTCGGCAGCTCGTGGTCGGGGGCGCTCGGATCGAGGCGCAGGCCACCGTTGGCTTTGCGCAAGACGAGCACGCCGGCGAGGCGCGGGTCGACCGGGTTTGTCCACGACAGATCTGCACGATCGTTGCTCACGCGATCCACGACGACGTTCGCCACCGGCGCCGGAGGATCGCGATCGCGGCGCTCGGCGGTGATGAATGACACCCGCGTCTCGTCGTCGGTCGGCAACGCCAACGCCCCGAGCGCGACTGGCACGCCGGCGTCGACGACGAGCGTGTAGGCATGAAGCGGCGCGAGCTCGCTCTCTGGGGTCACGCTCACCGTGCTCTCCTCGGCGAGCGCAAAAGAGAGCGGAGCTTCGCCGAGGGTGGCGCTGACGACATGCACGCGCGCAGCCAGCGCGTCGAGAGCGACGGGCAGCGCGAACGCGAGCACGATGGTCGTCGTGGTCGAGACGTTGGTTTCGTTTTCGCGCGGCAAGGTGAAGGTCAAGCGCTGGCGTGGTGCCACTGCGTCGACGCCGAGGCACAGGCCGATCTCCTGCTGGCAGCGATCCTCGCCGACACAATCATCGTCGTTTTCACAGGCGACGTGCGCGCCAGCGGGGAGCGCGAGATCGACGCGGCACGCGCAAAGAAAGATCGCCAGGGCCGCTGCGCGCCACACCTAGGGAGTGTACCCGAACCGACCGGTGACGCCTGAGGTTCTAGCCTGCCTTATTCACGACCTTCCTACTGCGAGCGGCGATTGCTCCGCGATCTCGGGACCGTACTCGGGTTTGTGACCTCGACAGCGTGTTCAGGATGCCTTCGGTCCCAAACCCTCCGTGCGGCCCGACCTCGCGGGCACTCACCGCTCTCGCAACGGAACGTCGTGAATAATGCAGGCTAGGATCGGCCTCGCAGGTCGGTGAGCTCGACGCCTTCGTCCTCTTTCGGCTCCGGCTTCGACGCGACGAGCTCTTGAACTTTGTCCCACGCTTTGCCGAGCCCGGATCTCGCGCCAGAGAGCACGTCTGCGTAGAGCTCGCCGAAGGTTTGCTGAACGTCCTTCTCCGCTGCGGCCTCCAAGAGAAACGCGCGGATGATCGTGAAGCCGCTGCTCGCGATCTCGTCCTCGCTGAGACCGCGCGAGGCGACGTAGTGCAGCGCAGTTGAATCGCCCTTGGTGGCGCCGAGCGCGAGCAGGCCCTTGGCGTATTTCGTCGAGTACTTGAACAGCTCCACCTGCGCCGCCGCAGCGCCAGGCTCGTTCGACATCGCCAGCGTGAGCAGCGCCTTCGCCTTGCTCGCGATCGACCAGTCGTAGAGCTGATGACCGGCGACGTTCGTGCCCTGCAGGCCGAGCTTCACGGCCTTCAGCACGAACGCTGCCGGAGGATGCGCGGCGGCCGCTAAGGTCGCGATTCCGAGGCTGGCGACGACCGCATCGCCGATGTGCTTTGCCAACAGCTGATTCTCCCGCCGTTGCGATTGCATCAACGCGTTTTCGAAGCCGTCGTCGCGCACGCGGGACTCGCCAACGAGCGTACCGTCGCCGCTCGCTTTGCTGTAGCGCTTGGCGGCGCCGACGACGGCGTCGGTGAGGCTCAAGGCGGCCGAGAGGTCTTTGTAAAAAGGCAAGAAGGTGCCGAGGCCCATGATCCCGCTCTGGACGAGCCGCGCCATGCCGACGAGCACCGCTTCATCGTGCATCCGCTGCAGCACCCGATCGTTCGGATCGTAGGCGTTCGTCGTGAGGTTGACGAGATCGACGAGCGCTTGCTGCTGGCGTTCGTCGACGCCAATGCCGTGCTTGGCGAGCAGCCCCTCGAGCGATGCGTGAAGCTTCTGCTTGATGCTCTTTTCCGGCAACGGAGCGGCCGCGCTCTTCGCCCGCTCGGCCTCGAAGAGCGCTGTCAGCTCCTTGAACGCTCTGACCTCGGTGACGAAGGTCACGGGTCGCCAATGATTCGGTACGCCGGCGTCCGAGAGGAATTGCTCGAGCTCCCCGATCGTCGCGCCGGCCTTCTTGAGGTCCTCGAAGGCGTTGATCGTTGCCTTGATGATCGTGTCATCGCCGCCGAGCGCGGCGAGCGCTTCGCGATAGAGCACCGTGTCCCCGCTCGTCGTATACGGGTTGAAGTCGCGCAGCCGCCCGAGCGCCTCGAGCGACGAGTGCTTCTCGCTCTTGACGATGAGCGGCAGGTGCTTGACCAAGCTCGCGTTGACGGCCAGCGATCGCTCGGTTTCGCGCAGCTCGTCGCGCGCCGTCTCGAGCTTCGCGACGAGCGGGCCGGTGGTCGCGACGGCCCCGCCTATCTTCATCTTCAGCGCGTTGATCGCGGGACCGAGGTCCGCGAGCGCCGCGATCTCGGTGTGCAGCTCTGCGGTCACTGCCGGCAGCTGGCGGGCGAGCTCCGCCGCTTCGCCGAGCTTGGCGCTGATCCGGCCGTCGAGCGAAGTGAGCGTCGCCAAGCGTTCTTGGGCCTCGTCGGGCGTGCGACTGCCACGCCAAGCCGTGGCCGCCTGGCTGCGCTCGCGCAGGAGCGCGGCGTGATCCTCCAAGACCTACGCCTGCTTGTTGCCGAGGGTCGTGATGGTCCCGTCGAGTGCGACGAGCTTCGAGAGCCCGAAGTCGCGCCGAAGCGGGTCATAGGCTGGCAACTCCGAGACCGCGCGAAAGAGCGCGCGGCGGTCGGCGACGAGCGTGCTCATGTGGGTCGCCAGCTCGGAGGCGAGCTTGTCGACCGCCGGCTGCTGCGCGGCCTGGTTCTTCGTGAGCTTCTCGCCTTCGCTCTTCAGCTTTGGCAAGAGCGCGACGTCGAGGCGAGGCTTGTGAAACTCCTGCATCTCGACGTCGACGCCGCGGGGCATGGACGGCGCGTGCTTGCTCGTTGCCCGCTCGGGCTGGAGCGCAGAGCGTGCCTCGGGCAACCGCAGCGAAAAGGCCTTGACGATGTTGCCGTCTTTGCTCGCCAGCGCGGCGAGCGGCATGGCGAACGGTTCGTCGAGCCGTGAGACGTCGACGCCCGAAAACAGCTTGAGCAGCTGAGCGATCGCTTGATCAGTGGCCCTCGCTGCCACGTCTGGCGCGTGCGAGTGCAGCGCCTTGCGCAGCGTGTCTGCGCTCTTGAAATCGGCTGTCGTCAGAGGAATTTGGTAGTTGGCGGTGCCGTCGCTGATCGACAGTTTCATCACGATGTCGCTACCAGCCAAGGAAGCTCGCAAGCAACGGGCAGCGCGGCGAACGGACGGCCGCGGCCCGCGACTCTCGCTACTCGACGACCGCCGCCGGTCCGTTGCACGCGAAGCGATCGCGGAAGTAGCTGAGCATCCCCATCGCCTGCGGAATCGTCGACGTCCGCATGCGCTGCCCGAAGCCGAAGCCCACGTTCGACGCCGCGAGCGTGAACTCGGCCACCTTCGTGCGCGCCGGCATCGCGAAGACTTCGTGGACGACGGTGATCCCGCCGTCCGGCGCAACGGCGACGACCCTCGACGCGAGGACGAACGGCTCGTTGCCGCCTGGTTGCGTGCTCACGAGCCCCTTGTCGCCGATGTAGTCGCGCTCGTTGATCTTGATCTGCTCGAACCATGCTTCCTGCGTGCCGGTGAGATCGCCCTTGTGCGACTGCTGGGCTTCCGGGCGAAGCGACGCGACGAACTCCGCCTCCGTCTTTCCCGCCCACGTCGCCGCCGCATCGAACACGAGCGGCTCGACGCGCACGCGGCACTTGCCGGCGCCCGAGTAAGTGTTCGCCGCGGCCTTCATCGTGACGTTCACGGGATAGGACGCAGGGGTACAACCAACGACGAGGAAGAGTGCCAACATGGAAATCGTGGTTTTCATGAACGGCGGGTTAACTCAGCGTGCGACCGACAGCAAGAACGCGCGCGCCGGCAAGTCGCGCCCGCGCTGCGTCCCGATGACGCGCCCGAAGATCTCCGTGCGCTGCCGGAATCGCGCGAGCGGATCGGCGCCCTCTTCCTCCTGCTGGTAACCGAGCGCCGCGAGCAGCTCGTGCTCGAAGTCGTCGAGCACCTCCAGGGGCACGCCGCGCTCCAACGCTCTCAACGTGTCGCAGAGCCGCGCGTAGACCAAAGGATCGCTCTGCCCCTCCTGATACATCTCGCGCACGATCTCGACGACCACGTTCGCGGCACCGAGGCGCACGAGATCCGTCTGCAACGCCGCGTGCGCGTTCACGAGATCGACGGCGCGCGCCGAAAACAAGTCGCCGGACTTTCGCGCGAGCTCCAAGCGCACTTCGTACAAGGGCGCGAGCGGCGGCGCGCTCTGCCGCTTCGACGATCGCACGCCGCGGCCGTAAACACTGATGCGCCCGTGCGAACGCGCGAACAACGCAACGATCGCGTCGACGTCGCCGTACGGCCGCGCGTGGAGCACGACCGCGTCGTCTTTCACGAAAGCGCTCACTCGCGCGGGAGCTGCTTCAGACCTTCGTCGCACATGTCGTAGTGCGGCGTGTCCCGCCCGGCGTCGATGCACGACTTGAAGGCGCTCCTCGCGCGCGGTGCGTTGCCGGCGGCGAGCGTCACTTGCGCGAGGCGCAGATACACTTCACTCTGCGCGGCGGCGTCGACCATCGACTTCAAGTTCGGATCGAGCACGCACCGTTCGATGAAGCGATCCAAGTAGCGCTCGGCGTCCTTGAGCTCGCTCGCTTCCTGGTAGATCTCGCCGAGCCACAAGTAGCCGCGGCAGAACTTCGGATTGACGAGCGTGGCGTTCTTCAGGTGCTTCAACGCCTTCGCCCGATCGCCCCTCTTGTAATACGCGTAGCCCATGTTGCCTTCGGCGTGCGACGGCGTGGCGTAGAGCACGTCTTGCAGCGCGATCTTGAACTGCTCGATCGCCTTGTCCCACTCGCCGCGGATCAAATAGACGAGCCCCAGATTATTGCGCACGTCGGAGTACGCGGGCTTCAGCTCGAGCGCGCGCTTGAAGTGCCGCTCGGCATCGTCCAGGCGATTGATGCTGATGTAGACGAGGCCGAGGCCCGAGTGCAGATCGGGAAAGTCGGGGTCCAAGCGCTCGCTCGACATGAACGCTTGCAGCGCGCCCGGCACGTTGCCCTTGCTCAAGTGATCGACGCCGAGATCGTACTGGATGCGCGCGTCGACCCGCTCCTTCTCGCTGATCTCGGCGGCGCACGCAGCGAACGACATGAGCACGAGCGGAATGAACCTACGCATCACACACCTCAGCCTGTCCCGTCAGAAGCTACCTAGGAAACGCGCCCAAGCCAGGCGCTGCTCTTGGCTCATCGCGTCCAGATTGACGAGCAAATCAGCCGGACGCAACTCTTCGGCGGCGACCTCTTCGAGCATCTGCTCTTCCATCGCGGCGCCCGGCGCGATCGCGGTCGGCGCTTCGCGCAAGAACGGGAAGCTCTCGATCATCGCTTGGCGCTTCTCGGGCGGCGCTTTGTCGAAGCCGATGTCGTCGAGCAAGAAGCCCATGCTCTCGACGAACGCGAGCGCCTCGGCGATCACTTGCTGATAGCCTGTGTCGGCCACCGGCGGCCCGTCGCGCATGTAGACGACGGGCGTGCTCGTCTGCTGCAACAGAATATAGACGTGCACGTTGTACTGCCCGCGCGGCGTCTTGTGCGCGACGATGTACGCGTGCGCCGGCTCCTGATCGAGCCCCGGCACCGCCAAGCTCACCTGGTTGAAGCTGCTCATCACGAAGAGGATGCTCGCGGGCTCGACAGGCAGGGTGCGGCGATCGCTGACGTGGACGAAAGTCATTTGACCCCTGTCATTTCACTTCGATGGGGAAGGTGTCGGCGTAGCTGCCCATCTCGGACGCGTTGCGCTTGTAGTCGAGCAGCTGCTTCTCGATGACGATGGTGTCTTTGGCCATCTCGCCCTCGCCGATGATCACCCGGCTGTAGTGCTGAGGCGCGGTGCTCTTCCTCTCGCCCTCGATGCGCTTCTTGGCGATCATCATCACCTGGTTCGTCCCGCCGGCGAAGTACTTCGTGACCTCGAGGTAGATCTGCTCGTCCTTCGATTGCACCTTTTTGACAAACTGGTTGTTGATGAAAACTTCGATGTCCCACTCGTCCATGCCGCGCGCCGACTTCTCGGTGACGAGCCAGTAGCGCTTGGCCGGCCGCGCCGACGGCGGCGGCGTCGCAGGGCCGACTTCGACGCGATAGCCTTTGGCTGTGATGAAGACGTTGCCTTTGGCGTCGATCTCGACCGTGCAGTTCTCGAACTTCTGCGAGGTGAGCGAGTCGATGTTGACGTTGTTCAGGTAGACCGAGCGCGCCTCCGCGGTCGCGGCGAGCGCAGAAATCAGGAGGAAAATGACGGGTCGCAACATGCGGCACATTGTACCGCGGGATGCTCAATTCGTGCACAAAACGTGGCCGTGGCCACGATCTAAACCCGAAAGCGAAACGTGCTCCGCATATCCCGAGGATTCCCCGGCTTCAGCTCCCCGCGCGACGGCCGATCCGGCGGCGGATCGTCGGGATCTGGCTCGACGTCGGGGTCCGGAATGTCGTCGCTCTCCGCAACGACCGGCGCCGTCTCCACGCCCTCGACGCCCGCCGTATCAACGCCTAAGAACGCCCGCCAATGCGCGATCGCATCCGCGATGTGCGCCCGCTTGCAATCGAGGTAGTGCGCGTCCTCGGCGCTGTCGATCCAGAGGCGCTGCGATACGCTGGCGTCCGCCAAGTCGCCGAGCCACAGCGCGCCGACGAACGCGTCTTGCTGCGCGCGGTGCTCCTCGAACGCGGCGTCTTTGTCTCGCCCGTACCACGCGCTCTCGACGTCGTGCGCGCCGGCCTTCTCGCCGAAGAGCTGCAAGTAGCTCGCGTCGGGCAGCGCGAGCGGCCGCACGTGATCGCCGCCGCCGGCCGGCGCCGCGAAGACGAACGCGCCGCTCACCGACTGCGCGACGCGCGCGCTCGCGACGAAGCTCTCGAGCCCCGGCGCGCCGACCGCGCCGGAGCACACGCTGATGCCGATGAACTGGGCGCGCACCTCGGCGAGCAAGCGCGCGAACGCGTAGCCGATGTCCGGATCCATCTCATTCAGCACGATGACGATCGGCGCCGGCCCGCCGAGCGCTGCCAGATCGCCCACCCGTGGATCGACCACGTTCGCTTCCAAGCGCCCGCTGTCGATGAGCTTCGCCATACGCGCGCCGTGCGGGTCGCTGATCGTGAAAATGCCAACGCTCGCATCGGCGCCCTCGCGCTCGTCGCGCACTTCGTCGTCGAAGCCGGCGAGCAAGTTCGCGCACAAGTACGCGGCGTCTTGATCACCGCGGCGCATGAGCTCCGAGAGGTTCTGCAGGTTCTCGCGCGACCATTGTTCGAGCAGCGGTCGCACTTCGCGCACGTAGGGCGAGACGAGATCGCTCACCCAGAGCGGCGCCACCCAAACGACGATCGGCCTGTGGTCGGCGTCGAGCGACGCGAGGCCGCTCAGGAGCTCGCGCCACAGCCCTTCGGCGCGCGGCGTCGTCCGCGATCGCTCGATGCCGCGGGTCTTCACTTGTTGCAGCTGCGGATGCTGCGAGAGGCGTACGATGCGTTCGAGCAAGCCAGGCGAACGCTGCAACGCCTGCGACAGCACGTCGATGTCGAGTCCGAGCGCCAACGCCAAGCGCGCTGCGAGCGCCTGAATGTCGGCCTCGGCGCCCACCTTCGTGTACGCGAGCTCGGTCGCGATCTCGCCCAGGGTCTCTTCGCCGACGACGGCTTCCCGCAGCTGGCGCGACGCCGCCGTCAGCACGCTGACTGCGAGCGCCTTCTGCCGCAGCTCCATGAAACCGCCGGTGCACGCCCACTCGGTCGGCCCCACGCGCACGAAGCGATCGCGCTCGCTGTCGAGCACGCCTTCGCCGACGACCCACAAGGTGTCCTGCGGACCGAGATCCTTCGGCAGATGATCGAACGCCCAGAGCAGCGCCGGCAGATGCAGCGGCACCGGCGCGAGCGGCGTCTTCGGCCGATGGAACTGCGACAAGACGAGCGCCATCGCTTCGGTGTCGATCCGGCCGCGGGCGAGGCCGGAGACCACCAAGGCTTCCATCAGCGCCACGTGCTCGAGCAGCGCGTCGTTCGACACAGTCATGACATCACCTCAGACAGTTCATCTCAAAAAGTCGATGCGATAAGTCTCTTTGCCGCGCGCGGTCTCGATCGTCAGCTGGCGCACGTCGCTCTCTTGTAAGGCGCCGGACGGACCCTCGAACTTCTTGAGCGCGACGGTCAGCTTGTCGCCCGGCCGCAGCTTCGGCGCTTTGAAGGCGTGCGTGCCGTTCAAGGTGAGCCGCACTTCGTCCCACTCGCGCTTCGAGTCGTTCCTCACCATGATGTACGAGCCGACGACGAAGTCACCGCGGGCCGCGAGCACATACGCGCCGAGCTTGTTGCTCGGGCCGCGCGGCACGACGATGATCACCGTCGCGACGATCAACGCCGCGTAGATGACGCCGATGTAGACCCGGAACTGAAAGTACTTCGAGCGACGGCGAAAGTTTTGCCAGGCGGCGTCGAAAGAAGCGCGCGCCCGGGCGAGCGCGCCGCCGTCTTTCGTCTCCGTCTTGGCCTCAGTCTTGGCCAGCTCGCTCTGCACCGCTCAAGGCTCCTTCAGCTTCGCCACCGCCGACTGCAGCGCCAAGACTTCGTTGTGATCCTTCGCCACGTTCTTGGCGAGCGAGAGCGCCGCCTCGGCCTCGGACACCATGCGCGCGCGGCCCTCGGGCGACTGCGCGCGGCCGTGCAGCGTGAGCGCGGCCTTCGCCAACGCGAGCGCCGGCCGCAGATCGGTCGGATGGTTGCGCGTCGTCTCCTTCAAGATCGCCATCGCACGCAGGCCGTCGTCGCGCTCGAGCAACGCCCGCGCGCGGCCGAGATCGACGGTGACGTCGCCCGGGTAGAGGCGCTTCAACACGGTCAACGCCTGGCTCGCGCGCTCGGGCTCACGCGCCAACATCGCGAGATCGGCGAGCAGCCACAGGCCTTTCGTCCACGCCGGCGCCGCTTCGATGCCGCGCTCCAAGTAATAGACCGCGCGGGCGTACCGGGCACGCCGCTCGTGCAAGCGCGCGAGCTGAAAGTCTGCTTCCGGATCAAAAGGACAAGCGATGCGTGCACGCTCGAAGGCGAGGACCGCGCCCGGCTCGTCGCCAGCCTTCAAGCGCGCGAGGCCGAGGGCGATCCACAACGCGTTCGTCTCAGGATACTTGTCGGCGAGCTCGGCGGCGGCGGCGACGGCTTCGTCGGGCGAGAGGCGGTTCATGTCGGCGAAGAGGCGCCGCGCTTGATCGGTCGCATCTTTGTCGTGATCCGACGCCTGCGCGATCAAACGCTCGGAGAGGCGCACGAGCTCATCGCGGTTCTTCTCGTCGAGCGCTGCGCTGGCCGAGAGCACGTCCTTCAAGCCCTTGTGCGCCGAAGCGAGCTCGTCGTTTTGAATCGCCAGCGCGATGTGAATCAGCGCGCGTTCGTTGCTGTACGCGCCGGCGCCGTCGAGCATCGCCACCGCCGCGAGCGCCGCCGTCGCCTTCGCCCGCGCGACGTCGTCGTTTTGCCGCACGTAGTAGCGCGCGAGCTCGAGGCTCAGGATCACCCGCGCCTCATCGCCGTCGCTCGTCGCGAGCAAGCGGCCCTCGACCGCCGCCGGCTCCGAGAACTGCAGCGCGATCAAGGCGAGCAATCGCTCGCGCCGCTCCGGCGCAAGCGTGGCCGCGAAGCGCTCACAAGGCCCGCGCGCGCCGGCCTGCAAGCAGGCGTGGGCGAAGCGGCGCTCATCGAGCGCGCTGGCGTCGCCATTGTGTAGGCGCAAGGCATGCGGCGAGACCAGCGCACCGTCGCTCTTGAGCACCGTGACCAGTTGATCGACAGGCTGCGGCAAGCCGGCACAGGCAAGGAGGAAAACCGGCAACGCATGCACCGTTCGCATGCGCAGTTCTTAACAGAGCGCCCGCGCCGACGCGAAAATTTGCGCCACCCTCCCCCATGCTCTATCGTCCATGGGCCGGGTATGCGACATCGCTCCAGACCCTGCCACGTGAAGGAGCCAGGAAAATGCCAAAGTCACTGCTGCTCGCCGACGACTCGATCACCATCCAAAAGGTGGTTCAGATCACGTTCGCGAGCGAGGACTTTCAAATCACCTCGTGCGACAACGGCGACGCCGCGCTCGACAAGATCCGCGCGGTCAAGCCGCACATCGTGCTCGCAGACGTCGTGATGCCAGGGAAGAACGGCTACGACCTGTGTCAGACGATCAAAGGAGACGCCGGGCTCAAAGGGACGCCGGTGATCCTGCTCGCCGGAACCTTCGAGCCCTTCGATCCCGAGCGCGCCAAGGCCGTCGGTGCGGATGACTACATCGTCAAGCCGTTCGAAACACAGGCGCTGATCGACAAGGTGAAGCGCTTGGTCGGCATGGAAGCCGGCGCCGCGAACACCCTGCCAGCCGGCCCGCCGAAGCAAGCGCAGACCGGTGGCTTTGCGCCGCCTGCGAATCCGCTCTTCGGTGCGAAGCCAGCGGCACCTGCCATCACGCCGATGGCCGCGCCGCTGCCGCCGCCGCAGCAACAACCGCCGCCGGCCAAGCCCGCCGCGAGCCCGTTCTCAGGCGCCGGCCCCCTGCCAGCGTTCGGCCAAGGCGCCAAACCACCGGCACCCGCGCAGCCGCCGGTGCCCGCCAAAGATCCCTTCGGCATGGGCCCGATGTTCGGCGGCAACAAGCCGCAGACGCCCGTGCAACCGGCTGCTCAGGCGGCCGCAACGCCACCGGCCGCTCCGGCTGGCGCGCCGCAGAAGCAGTGGGACATGAACTCGTTCGATGAGATCCCGGCCGCGCACCCAGACGGAGGCATGCCGGACATCGACATGGTGGAGGTGGAGCCCGTGGAGACGAAGCCTGCAACGCCGCCGCCCGCAAAGCCGATGTCACCGCCGCCGCAGACGATGCCGAGCATGGCCCCGGTCGCCCAGGCGATGGCGCCGAAGGTGGCTGCCGCGGTCACCGGATCGCTCGAAGCACAGTTGAAAGGCCCGCTGACCGACGCCGTGCGAGAGATCGTCGAGAAGATCGTGTGGGAGGTCGTCCCGGACCTCGCCGAGACGATCATCCGTGAAGAGCTCGAGCGCATCCTCCGCGAAAAAGCCTAAGCCCGCCCCCTGTCGTACGACACACGTCTCACATCTCGTGATCTCCGACGCAACTCGTCGAGCGTTCCCCCGATAATGGCGCGCGAAATCGAACCCGGCAACGCGCCGCAGCACTGAAGCACGAAGGAACGCACTCCATGCCCGCCATCAAAGACAAAGCCCTCGCGAAGATTTACACCGGCCTCGAGACCCAGCTCGCCGCGAACCCGGCGACGAAGATCGACAGCACCAACGTCGTCGAGCTGCTCGCGACCGTCGCTGACGGTGGCGGCCAAGGCGGCGCCGCGGCGCTCGTACAGGCGTTGAAGGCAGCCGCGTCGAAGCAGGCGCAGCTCGACATCGTCAAGAAGGGCCTGAGCGCCGGCGAGAAGAAGGATCTCGAAGCGATCCTAGACTCCGGCACGGTGCCGGTTGCGGCCGAGTGGAAGAACTTCTTCGAGGCCGTCGTCGGGCGCGCGACCTTGAACAACGGCGGTGGCGGCGGCGCAACGGCGGCGCTCAAGATCCTCGGCGACCAAGCCGGCAACGTCATCTCGGGTACCGCCAAGGCTGGCGTCGTCATCGAAGCGATCAACGTGACGACGGCTCCGGGCGGCCGCTTCCACATCGACGACACCGTGCAAATCGCCACAGCCGACGCGAGCGGCAAGTTCACCGGCAAGCTCACCGGCCCGCAGCTCGACGGCACGAAGACCGGCGACCTCATCCGCCTGCGCACGCGCGATGCCTCCGGCAAGACCAGCGACTGGGTCACCGTGCGCGCGAGCGGCCTCGGCGCGTCCGATACGCGTAACGCCGTCGTCGCGCTCTTCCGCATTGGGTTGAGCGCCGAAGCCGGCGGCAAGATCGCCGTCGCCAACATCAACGAATCGCGCCAGATCAGCGAGCCCGGCGCCCAAATCCAATTCAAGAACGAGCGCACCGGCAAGACCACGCTCGTCACCCTCGACGACGAAGGCCAGTTCCCGAAGAACCTGAAGCTCGAAGGCAAGGCCGGCGACAAGATCACTGTCGCCGCCACAGACGGCACGAACAACAAGACCTTCAGCCGCGCCGAAGGCACGCTCACCGTTCCGGGCGGAAACAACGGCGGCGGCGGCATCGACCTGCCGGATCCGGCGCTGCACAAAGACGAGCTCGACGCGAACGGCAAACCCAGGTTCTCGACCGCGCGCTTCAGCGGCCCGCTCTTCATCGCCGACCCCTCGCCCATGGACGTGGCTCAAGGCCAGATCGGCGACTGCTACTTTCCGTCAGCGATGGCGGCGATCGCGGCCGCGAGGCCCGAAGCGATCAAGAAGATGCTCAAAGACAACGGCGACGGCACCTACACCGTCACGTTCAAGCAATGGGCGCGGGGCGGCTACAAAGACGTGCCGATCAAGATCGACGGCGACCTCTACGTGCGCACGAACAGCGAGCCGCTCTACGGCTCGACGCCGAACGAAAACGGCCCGACCTCGATGGAGATGTGGTTCCCGCTCATCGAGAAGGCGTACGCCACGTGGAAGGGCAGCTACAACGCGATCGGCAACGGCGGCAGCGCCGGCACCGTGATGGAAGAGTGCCTCGGCTTGTCGTCGGAGTCGTTCGACCTCGACAAGAGCGCGGCCACCGTCAAGGAGATCTGGGAAGAGGTGAAATCCGCGGTGGACAACAAGCGCCCGGCCTCGCTCGGCACCTCGGACGACGACAACCGCTACAGGAACACCGGCATCTTCGGCGATCATAGCTACTCGATCCTCGGCTACGAGGAGAAGAACGGCAAGAAGCTCGTGAAGCTCAGGAATCCGTGGGGCGAGTCGGAGCCCGCGGGCAACGGCAGCAACGACGGCGTGTTCTTCATGAGCATCGAGACGGTGTGCGCGCTCTTCGACAACCTCGACACGGTCCGCTGATCGTGGCGATCCCTCCTGAACCGCTCTCTGAGCTCCTCGCGCGGGCGTCGAGCATCGTCGTCGGCGAAGTCGTCGAAGTGCTCGCCACGGGCAAGCTGCCAAAGCGCGCGGTGAAGCTGAAGAAGAGCGACGTCGACGTGGGCATCAAGACGCCGTCGCAAAAAGTTCGCCTGCGCGTGACGCGAACGTTGAAGGGCATGAGCGCGACCGAAGTCATCGTCGACAAGCCCGAGTCCGCCTATCGCCTGCTCGTCGGCGACGCCGGTCCCTTCTTCGTCGAAGCCGGCACCATCATCGGCCGCTACGGCCCGAACACGCACCCCCTCGCGAAGATCGAAGCCGCGCTGAAATAAGGTCCCAGGGACCTTTTTTCTGACCAGTTTCTGTACACCTCGGTGTCGCGCAGACACTTTGCTGTCCAATCATTGGACAAAAAATAGGTCCCTGGGACCTTTTTGCTATCCTTGGAGCTGTGCGCTTCGCTGCCGCCGCTCTCGTTCTCTCTGCTTGCTACGTCGAGCGCGCGCCGGCGACCGTCGATGAGCTCGTGCGCGCGACGTGGACGGTCTTCGACAAGACTCCGGCGGACATCGCAGCGTTTGCCACGAACGCGCACGAAGTCCTCAAGGGCGACACGAGGAAGACGACGCCGGCGCGCGGGCGCGTGAAGTCGCTCTCCGACACCGACCTCGCCGCGTTCGTGGTCGCGACGAAGAATCCGCCAAAGGCGCGCGGCATCTACGTCTACGATCGCTTGGACTGCACCATTGCCGAGATTGAGAACCTGGCGACCGCGCCGAACCAGAAGGAGCTCTTTCCCGGGCTCTACGACGACTACACGCGCGAGTACTTCAGCGACCGCGATGCCTTCCTGGCCGGCGCGATGAACCGCTTGCAGTACGCCACGACCTTGAAGGCGAGCGTCGTCGGCAACCAGTACACCTCGGTCGCGACGGTCGAGGCGCTGCGCGTGCCGGCACCAGACGCAGAGACGATTCCAACAGGCCCGATGCTGATGCTGCGGCAGTTCCTCCCCGGCGCCGCCGAGTTTCGCGGCGACGGCGACTTTCAGCAGGACTACCAGGTCGAGCTCTTCTATCCGATCCCGGACGGCACCACGATGCACCTCTACGGCGTCTGGCGAGAAATGCGCGTCGGCACCTTCTCGGCCGACGACGACGTGACGATGACGCTGATCCTGGACGGCCTCATCGACTACGACAAGCGCATGGAGAAGCACTGCCAAGCCATGCGATAGAGGGCCGCAACATGCTGAACGAGCTCAAACGCACGCTGCGCGAAGCCAAGGCGTTCGCCGACTATTTGAAGGGCGCCGATCTGCACAAAGACTGGACGCTGCCCGGCGCCAAGAGCTTCGCCGCGATGATGATCGACGGCCGAAAAGACATGTACGCGATGCTCTTCATGCACGCCGAAAACACGCCGCAGAAGCCGGCGATCGTCGAGCAGGGCCGCGTCACCGACTACCGCGCGCTGAACTCCTTGGCCTGCCGCTTCGGCAACGGCGCCTACGATCGCGGCGCGCGGCGCGGCGACAAGATCATCATCGCGCTCGGCAACACGACCGAAGCGTTGGTGTCGACCGCCGGAGGATCGCACTTGGGCGCCGTCGTCGTGCCGGCGAGCAAGCACTACTTGGAGAAAGAGCTCTCGCACATCGTCACGCATGCCGACGCCAAGATCGTGTGTCTCACGCAGAAGCAATGGCACGCGGTCGGCGGCAGCAAGACGCACACACCGGAGTATTTGAAGGGCCGCACGGTCGCGCTCCTCGAAGGCGGCGAAGGCGCGGCGATCGGGTGGAGCGATCTCCTCGGCAAAGACGGCGCGCCGAAGCGCGAACGCCGCCAACGCGATCCCGACATCATGATGTACACCTCGGGCACCACGGGGAAGCCCAAGGGCGCGATGCTCAACATGCACAAGGTGACGTACGTGCGCGCGTACCAGATCCTCGGCGCCTGCGGTTTTTCGAAGTACACGCGCTTCTACACGGCTTGCCCGGCGTACCACGCGGCGCCGACCGCGTTCATCGGCTTCACCCTGTCGGCCGGCGGCTCCGTGCACTTGGACGATCGCTTCGACGCCGAGCGCGTGTGGCGCTACTTGGACGAAGCCGAAATCACCACGGCGTTCCTCGTGCCGACGCAGATCAACCGGCTGATGCAGCTGCCGCCGGAGGTGTTGGCGAAGAAGCCGCGCGCGCTGCAGCGGTTGATCTCTGGCGGCGCGCCGCTGCCCTTGCCGCAGAAGCAACGCGCGCTTCGCGAGATCGGCCCGGTGATCTACGACTTCTACGGCGCCACCGAGCTCGGCCTCGTCAGCATCGCCGACCCGCAGGCGCTCATCGACAAGCCGGGCACCATCGGCCTCCCCTTCCCCGGCGTGACGGTGAAGTTCTTGGACGAGCAAGGCAAGGAGGTGCCCCGCGGCGAGAAGGGCACGCTCTACGTGACCTCAGACCAGTTCGACTTTGGCTACTACAAGAACGCCGACGCCACGCAGAAGGCGTTCACCGGCGAGTACCGCACCGTCGGCGACATCGGCTACGTCGACGCCGACGGATATCTGTTCCTCGTCGATCGTAAGTCCGACATGATCATCTCGGGCGGCGTGAACATCTATCCGGCCGAGATCGAGCAGGTCTTGCTCGAGCATCCGGCGATCGAGGACGTCGCCATCGTCGGCGCGCCGGACGAGGACTGGGGCGAGACCGTGGCCGCGTTCGTCGTCGTGAAGAAAGGGCACGCGCTGAGCGCCGACGAGGTCGTCGCCCATTGCACGAAGCAGCTCGCGTCGCTGAAGAAGCCAAAGCGCGTGGAGTTCTTGGCCGAGCTGCCGCGCAATCCCACCGGCAAGATCTTGAAGAGCCAGCTACGCGAGCGCCTCAAATCGGGGTGAGGTATCCTCTGCGGGCGTCGAGGATCGCCGTCGTCGTCTGCCCGCTTTGCCTCCAGGGCTGCCTCGTCCTCGACGTCATCCGTTCGCAAGCGACCCCGCCGACCGCCGACAACCACCGCGTGCGCTACCTGCAAAACCCGAACGGCGCGCAGGGCAGCGTCATCGTCAGCACTGTCGCCGGCGGGCAAGAGATCGGCCTAAAGACCGGCGCCTTGCCGGCACGGCTCAACAGCGTCCGCGGCATGACGCTGTTCGCGGGCGAGCCCTACTTCTTCAGCGAGAACTCGCTGCTGCGCGTGTTCTAGTCCTTCGACCGCATGAATGTTGTTCGTAGGCGTTGACGTCGCCGTCGCCGTCGCCGATCGAGTAAATACTCGTGCTGCATTGAAGTTCGCCTCGAGCAATGAGCTCGAAACGGTTTTCGTCTCGCCTC
>JADLHZ010000029.1 GCA_020848545.1 Deltaproteobacteria bacterium
ACGAAAACCGTTTCGAGCTCATTGCTCGAGGCGAACTTCAATGCAGCACGAGTATTTACTCGATCGGCGACGGCGACGGCGACGTCAACGCCTACGAACAACATTCATGCGGTCGAAGGACTAGAGAGCCGGTATTGCCGAGACATCACCCGTAGCATCGACTGCGTAGGACATCCTCGAGCACCTTCGCCGGCAGGAGACCGTTGCACGACGCGCCCTTCGCTAGCCGCTCGCGGATCTCGGTCGACGACACTTCCGGCATCGCCAGGCGTCCCTCGGCCGTGCGCGCGCCGCGGCCGATCGCGAAGAAGTCGAGCTCTTTTTCGAGCAGCTCGGCGTTGTACCACTTGTGGCGGTCAGCGTAGGCGTCGGCGCCGACGATCATGCGAAAGCGCGTGTCGGTGAAGCGCTCCTTCAGCGCCTGCAACACGACGTAGGTGCGGCCGACGCCGTGGATCTCTTGCTCGATGAGCGAGACGCTGGCGCGCGGCCCCAAGATCTTCGCCATCATCGTGCACCAGCGCACGCGGCTGCCGAAGGGCGCCATCTGCTTGTCGTAGGGGTGCTGGTACGACGGGATCAGCCAAAGCTCGTCCTTCGGCTCGCAGGCGAGGAAGTACGCGGCGGCGAGGTAGTGACCCATGTGCGGCGGATCGAAGGCGCCGCCGAAGAAGGTGACGCGCTTTTGCTCCCGCTTCACTTGTAGATCAGGACATCGCGGCGGCGATCGATGAACGCGCTCACGCGGCTCTCGCGCGCTTGGTAGACGTCGAGGAGCGCTTTGTCGCTGGCGAACGCTTCCCGGTAAGCGCTGGTGCCGGTGAGGAGGTCGAACGCGTTCTTGTCGGCGACGAACTCGTAGGGCTCTTTGCGCCACTGAAATTTCTTGGGCCACAGCTCGGCGAGGGTGCGGACGAAGCGCAGACCGACGCGGAACGAGTGAAAGTCGACGGCGTTCGTCACGTGGACCTGCACGCCGCCGCAGAGCTTGCCGGCGAACTTGTGAAAGGTCGGCTGAAACGCGAGCGGCCGAAACACGACGCCTGGCTCGTTCAAAGCGGTCAACGCGTCGGCGAGCTTCTGCCCGTCGGCGTAGCCGGCGCCGACGATCTCGAACGGGCGCGTCGAGCCGCGGCCTTCGCTGGCGTTCGTGGCTTCGAGCAAGCACATCCCCGGGTAGACGAGCGCGGTGTCGTAGGTCGGCATGTTCGGCGACGGGAACACCCACGCGTACTGCATGTCGGGCAGCAGGCGCTCGCGCTTCCAGCCGCGCGCCTTCACGATCTCGAGCGGCACATCGAGCTTCTCCTCGGCCTTCACGAGCTCCAGCATCTCGCCGACGGTCATGCCGTGGCGCACCGGGACGTCGTAGAGGCCGACGAAGCTCTGAAAGGGCGCGTCGACGCCGCCGCCTTCCATGACGTCGCCGCCGAGCGGGTTCGGCCGATCGAGCACGAGCAGCGGCAGGCGCACCTTGGCGGCGACGCGCATGCAGAGGACGGCCGTCCACACGAAGGTATAGTAGCGCGTGCCGATGTCCTGCAGATCGATGACGAGGACGTCGAGCCCTTCGAGCTGCTCAGGCGCCGGCGAGAGCGAGGCGAAGCTGTCGCCGTAGAGCGAGTGGATGGGGCAGCCGAAGGCGGCGTGCTTCGGCGTGTTGCCGACGCCGATCATGTCCTGCGCTTGCCCCAAGAAGCCGTGCTCGGGGCCGAAGATCGCCTTCACGTCGACTTTCTCTTCGCGCATGCGGTCGAGCATGTGGACGTAGTGCCGATCGACGCTCGCCGGGTGGCAGAGCACGCCGACGCGCTTGCCTTTGAGCCTCAGGAACTTTTCGTCGACGAGGCTGTCGAGCCCGGTCGTCATGCGCAGCATCTTCTCGGTCCTCCGTTGCAGCTCATGGAAAGCCTCATGGCAAGGGCTATGGAAAGCATAGTTGATGACGCTGCGCCAGCGATGCTGCTTCGGCGCGTGGTCGTGCATCGTCGAGAAGCGGCGGGGCACAGTTCTGATCAAACGCGGCGCCGGCGAAAAGCGCGGAGCTTGCATAGGGGCCTTAAATTTGCCGGGGTTTCGGTTCCGCGCTACCCCAAGGGCAGCATGGGACGGATCATCGGCATCGATCTCGGAACGACGAACTCGTGCGCCGCGTATCGAACCGAAGAAGGCGCGATCAAGATCATCCCGTACAAGGGCGGCGACTACACCGTGCCGTCGATCTTCGCGATCGACGACAAGGGCCAAGAGCTCGTCGGCTACGAGGCGAAGCGCCAGTGGCAGCTGAACCCGACGAAGACGATCTACGGTGCGAAGCGCCTGGTCGGGCGCGCGTTCTCGAGTGACGTCGTCGAGCGCATGCAGCGCTATGTCAGCTACAAGATCGAGCCGTCGAAGAGCGGTGGCGTGGAGATCCCGATCGGCAGCCAGCGCCTGTCGCTCGAGCAAGTGCAGGCGAAGATCCTGACGAAGATCAAACAGGTCGCCGAGGCGTACTTGCAGGAGCCGGTCGAGCGCGCAGTCGTCACTGTGCCGGCGTACTTCAGCGATCGGCAACGGCAGGCGACCAAAGAGGCGGGGACGCTCGCCGGCCTCGAGGTCGTGCGCATCATCAACGAGCCGACGGCGGCGGCGCTCGCCTTCGGCCTCGGCAAGGGGCTCGATCAGACCGTCGCGATCTACGATCTCGGCGGCGGCACCTTCGACATCTCGATCATCGAGATCCGCGATCGCACCTTCGAGGTGAAGGCGACCGGCGGCGACGTGTTCTTGGGCGGCATCGACTTCGACAACGCGATCATCGAGCACGTCCTGAAGGAGTTCGCGTCCAAGCACGCGGTCGACCTGCGCACCGATCCCATCGCGATGCAGCGGATTAAAGACATGGCCGAGCGCGCGAAGGTGGATTTGTCCTCCCGCACCGACGTGCCGTTCTCGATCCCGTTCATCACGATGACGAGCGACGGCAAGCCGCTCGACATCAACACGGTGCTCACGCGGCAGCTCCTGGAGACGCTCGCCAAGCCGCTGATCGAAGCGACGCTCGAGGCATGCGGCCGGGTCTTGCGCGACGCCGACAAGGAGATCGATCAGATCAAAGAGGTGCTGCTCGTCGGCGGGCAGACGCGCATGCCGGCGATCCACGACGCGATCACCCGCTACTTCAAGCGGCAGCCGTCGAAGGGCGTGCATCCGGACGAAGCCGTCGCTGTCGGCGCCGCGATCTTCGCCTCGTCGCTCGAGGGCGAGACGGCGAACGCCGTGCAGCTCCTCGACGTCATCCCGATGGCGATCGGCATCCAGCGCGCGGACGGCGGCATCCATCGGCTCTTCGCGCGTAACGCCAGTGTGCCGAACCAGAAGGCGTTCACCTTCACCACGTCGTCGCAGGATCAAGACTCGCTGATCATGCGCATCTACCAAGGCGATTCGGACGCCGCCAAAGACAACGAGCTCCTCGGCGAGTTCACCTTCAGCGGCATCCGCAAAGGGCCGGCGGGCAGCGTGAACGTCGAGGTGGTGTTCACCTTGAGCCACGACGGGATCTTGACGCTCGAAGCGAAGGACAAAGACACCGGTACCGTGATGAAGCAGACCGTGCGCGTTTCCGTGCAGCAGTCCTAGGGGCCTAGTGCCGCGACCGCGTAAAGATTGCCCGTAGTCGTCGCCGTTGACGTCGCCGTCGCCGTCGCCGAACAAGGCGATGTTCGAGGCGAGACGAAAACCGTTTCGAGCTCATTGCTCGAGGCGAACT
>JADLHZ010000030.1 GCA_020848545.1 Deltaproteobacteria bacterium
ACGAAAACCGTTTCGAGCTCATTGCTCGAGGCGAACTTCAATGCAGCACGAGTATTTACTCGATCGGCGACGGCGACGGCGACGTCAACGCCTACGAACAACATTCATGCGGTCGAAGGACTAGAGAATGGCCGCGATGAAGAAACGGCATCATATCGCGGCCACTCTCTAGCTTTATTCTGGGCGACCGGGTCGCCGTGCTAGATTCCTTGGGCATGCCGCAGCGCACGTTTCTCGCCGACACCGAGACGCCGGTCTCGCTCTTTTTGACGCTGGCCGAAGGCGCCACGCACGCCGCGTTGTTCGAGAGCGTGGAAGGCGGCGAGCGCTGGGCACGCCGGAGTCTCATCGCGCTCGACGCCCGCGAGACCTTCGTGGCGAAGACGATCGAAGACGTGCGCGCGCTCTTCGATCGCATGCCGCCGCCCGAGCGCGTCGGATCGCCGCTCGAAGGCGTGTTCGGTTGGTTCTCGTACGAAGCGGCCCAGGCGTTCTTGCCGGTGCGCGATCTTCCCGCCGGCGACGGCCCGGTGAGCGAGTTCTTCCGGCCGCGCGCCGTGCTGCTCTATGATCACCACAAGCACACGGTGGAGCTGCACACCGCCGACACTGCGGTAGAAGCGGCGATCGTCGCGCGGCTCGCGGCGCCCCGGACGCGTGCGGAAATCGTCGAGCCGCCGCCGGCGAGCGTGCGCCGGCAGTTCTCGGCGGCGGACTATCGCGCGCGCGCGTTGCGAGCGAAGGAGTACATCGCCGCCGGCGACGCGTTTCAGATCGTGCTCAGCCAAAAGCTGACGATCCCGGCGCCTAAGAGCCTATTCGACGCCTACCGGCAGCTCCGGCGCACGAACCCGAGCCCGTACCTTTATTATGTGCGCACGCCGAACATCGAGGCCGCCGGCGCGTCGCCCGAGACGCTCGTGCGCGTCGAGGACGAGACGATCCGCGTGCGCCCGATCGCCGGCACGCGCGGGCGAGGCGCGACAGACAAGGAAGATCGCGCGCTCGAAGCGGAGCTGCTCGCCGATCCGAAAGAGCGGGCCGAGCACCTGATGCTCGTCGACCTCGGGCGCAACGACGTCGGCCGCGTCAGCGAGTCTGGCAGCGTGCGCGTCGAGCCGATGATGGTCGTCGAGCGCTACTCGCACGTCATGCACATCGTGTCCGAGGTGAGCGGGCGCCTCGCCAAGGACAAGAGCGCGCTCGAAGCCTTCGCCTCTGTGTTTCCGGCCGGCACGCTGAGCGGCGCGCCGAAGAAGCGGGCGATGGAGATCATCGCCGAGCTCGAAGGCACGCCGCGCGGGCTCTACGGTGGCGCCGTCGGTTATTTCTCGTCGCGGCGATCGTGCGACTTTGCGATCGCCATCCGCACGATCTCGCGGCGGCCCGGCGGTGAGGCGGTGGTGCAGGCCGGCGCGGGGATCGTTTACGACTCGGATCCCGAGGCGGAGAACCAAGAGTGCCTGCGGAAGGCCGCGTCGCCGCTCGCCAGCGTGAATGCCAAGGTGAGCGAGTGATCCTCCTCATCGACAACTACGACTCCTTCACCTGGAACCTGGTGCAAGCGCTGTGGTCGCTTGGGGAGACCGTGCACGTCGTCGAGAACGATCGCATCACGCTCGACGAGATCGCGGCGTCGAAGCCTGCGGGCATCGTCATCTCTCCCGGTCCCTGCACGCCGAAGGAAGCAGGTGTGTCGGTGCCGTTGGTGCAGCGCTTCGCGGCGAGCGTGCCGATCTTGGGCGTGTGCCTCGGGCACCAGTCGATCGGTGCCGCGTTCGGAGCCGAGGTCGTCCGCGCGCCGCTGCCGATGCACGGCAAGGTCTCGCGCGTTCGCCACGACGGCCGTGGCCTGTTTACCGGCGTGAGCGCGCCGATGCTGGCGACGCGCTATCACTCGCTGCACGTGACCAAGCTGCCCGCCGCGCTGCGCGTGACGGCGACGAGCGAAGACGACGGCCTCGTCATGGCGATGGAGCACGCTGCGCATCCGGTCTTCGGCGTGCAGTTTCATCCGGAGTCGATCGCGACGCAGGACGGCGTGACGCTCTTGCAGAACTTCGTCCGCAGGACGCGCGCATGACGAGCGTGGCGGAGAGCGTGCGCGAGGGTGACGTCCTAGGCGAAGCGCGCGCCGAGAGCGTGTTCAAGAGCGTGCTCGACGGCACGATGCCGGACGCCGAGGTCGAAGCGCTGCTCGTCGCGTTGCACCAGAGGAAGGAAGCGGTGAGCGAAATCGTCGGCGCAGCGCGGGCAGCCGAGCGCTTGCTCGTCCCGTTCAAAGCGCCGGGGCTAGAGCGCGCGCTCGACACCTGCGGCACCGGCGGCGACGGCTGCAACACCTTCAATGTCTCGACCGCGGTGGCCCTCGCGGCGGCGGCGTGGGGCGCGACGGTCGTCAAGCACGGCAATCGCGCCGCGAGCTCGAAGTCCGGCAGCGCCGATGTGCTCGAAGCGCTCGGCTTTGCGCTCGACGCTCCGCACGCCTTGCTCGCCACGAAGCGCTTCGCGTTCTTGTTCGCGCCGGCGCATCACCCGGGCTTCGCACGCGTGGCGCCGATCCGAAGGCGCTTGGGGCACCGCACGATCTTCAACTTGCTCGGGCCGCTCGTGAACCCAGCGGGCGTGCGGAGGCAAGTGATGGGCGTGTTCGACGAATCGTGGGTCGAGCCGATCGGCCGCGTGCTCGCGCGCCTCGGCCGCACGCGGGCGATGGTCGTGCACGGTGGCCTCGGCGAAGCGACGACCGACGAAGTCGCGCCGTGGGGCGAGACGAAGATCGCGGTGATCGAAGGCGGCGAGGTGCGGCTGCGAACCTTCACGCCGAGCAAGCGGTTCACCCTCGACGGCGCGCGCGGCGGCGACGCCAAAGAGAACGCCGCGATCGTGCGCGCAGTGCTCGGCGGCGAAGGCACGGGCGCGGCGCAAGAGCTCGTCGCGTTGAACCTGGCGGCGGCGATGTGGGCGCACGGCGACGGCGGCGTCTTCGAGGACAATCTGGACGACGCGCGGCGCTTCCTCTCGTCGGGCGAGACGCGGGCGTTCTTCAGTTTGTAGGCGCGCCGGCCACCGGCTGCGACGCTGGCGGCGTGGGGCAGGGCACCGTCGCGCCGGCCTGCGCGCTCACTTGCACATAGAGCCGCAGATAAGTGTCGTGCGCGTAGATGTTCGTCACTTCGATGCGACCGACGTCGGCCTTGAAGCAGCCACTCGCGTTCGTGGCGACGTTGAAGTTGTAGGTCAACGTCTCGTTCAGCTTCTGGCGCACGCTCAACAGGCGCGACGAGATGTCGAGGCGCAAGGCCTGCTTCACCTGCCGCTTGATGTCGTCGGCGTCGAGCTTCGTCTTCAGCTTCAAGAGCGCGTTCGAGGTCTCGATCGTCGGCGTCATGTCGTCGAACTCGAGCTCGTTGTCGTGCACCGCGGGATGGCCGGACAGAAACAGATCGCCCGAGAGGCCGATCTTGAAGCCCTTCTCGACGTAGCCGTCGATGTGCAGCTTGACGACGACCTCGCCGCCGTTGGCGTAGACCTCGGGTTTCTCCAAGTACAAATTCGGAAAGTCTTTGGCGAAGTAGAGCTTGCCGTCGGTGAATGCCTTGGTCATCGCGCGCTGCAGCTCTTGATAGCTCGCCGCGACGGGCACGATCACCGTGAACGGCCCGCTCGGAACGTTGGCCACGTTCTGCAAAGTCGGCAAATTCACCGGCCCGGAAGGCGCAACGGCGCGGACGGGGCAGGGCAGCGTCACGCTCGGTCCGAGCACGAGCGCGAGATCTTTCTCGAAGCCGTCGACGAGCAGCGTCGGGCCGAACTCGATGCTCTTCACGCCGAGGTCGATGCACGCCTTGGCGTCGCCGATCGGCACTTCGAGCGGCTGGCTCGCGCGCGCGTAGGCGTCTTGCACCATCGGCGCGAGATCGACGGTCTGCTCGCGGAGCTTGTCTTCGACTGCCTTCTTCACGAGCCCGATGATGCCGGCGCCCCACTCGGCCACCTTCAGGAAGCGATCGTTCGTGGTGATGTTGACGAGCGGCGTCTGCAGCTTGACCTTGTAGCGCGCTGAGACGACCGGCTGCACCTCGGCGAGCAGCTCGAGCTTGAAGCTCATGGTCTTCGCCGGCAGCTGCGCTTCGCCGTCGACCTCGGCGCGCACCGTGATCTTTTGCGCCGCGTTGTCGAAGCGGAGCTCGAGCGGGCCGCGCGTCCATTTGTACGTGCGCTCCCCGAAGAGCTGAAACGTGCCTTCGCTCGTCTGCGGGATGACGGTCTCGAGCATTTGCGTCAGCCCCTCTTTGCTCAGGCTCACGTGGGCGACGATGCGCGAGTACGGCGGATCCGCGACCGGCGGGCCCGGGGCGACCGCGGGCCGCGGCGGATAGAGGGACTCGCCGGCGCAAGCAGAGAGGACGAGGAAGAGCGACGCGTAGCGCATAGGGCTGTTCGTTTCACCACGCTCGCGCGGGTGCCTCAAGGTTTTTTGCGGATCAGATCTGCGCACCACATGTGGGTGTGACCCCGGCGCGGCTCATGCGTTTTGCCTGCGCATTGCTCGCCACCCGAACCTCTGTCATCAACGGCGGCGGAGGAAAGGCTCGATGCGCGGTGTTTGGCAGCTCGTGCGGATCGCGTTGCGCAACGTCGTGCGCAATCGGCGCCGCAGTGCCATCACGCTCGTCGCGCTCGGGATGGCGGTGTGTGTGCTCGTCTTCCTGCGCGGCGCTGTGAACGGCTTGCAGGCGGTGCTGAAGGAGCGCGTGATCTACGGCCAAACGGGCGTGGTTCAGATCCACAAGCGGGGCTTCATCGCCAACGTGAAGAAGTCGCCGCTGCACTTCGGCTTTCCGGCTGGCCCGGCGATGCTCGCCAAAGTCCGCGCCGTCGAAGGTGTGCAAGCGGTGACGCCGCGCGTGGCCTTCGCGACGATGGTGAGCGTCAAAGACACCACGCTCTTCGCGCTCGGGCTCGGCATCGATCCCGTGCTCGAGTACGACGTCTGTCCGCAGCGCCGCAACGATCTGAGCCCGGGCTCGACCGTGTCCGGGGGCGCGGCCGACGGCCTCGGGGTGACGACGCCGGAGCTCAGGGATCAGCTCGCGTTGAAGCGCGGCGACGAGCTGACGCTGCTCGCGCCCGACTTCGACGGCACCTTGAACGGCGGCCTGGTCGGGGTCGGCGGCTTTCTCGCCGACAACCCGGCGTTCTCGGCCGACAAGAAGCTCATCTTCGTCCCGCTCGCCGCCGCGCAGGCGCTCGTCCGCCTCGACGAACAAGCCACCGAGCTCGCCGTGCGCAGCGCCGATCCCGACGCGGCCGACGCGCTGAAGCAGCGGCTCGAAGCGGCGCTCGGCCCTGGCTTCGAAGTGCACACCTGGCGCGAGCTCGCGAAGTTTGCGGTCGACGCCTTGTCGACCCAGGAGAAAGCGCTCGGCTTCGTCACCGGCATCTTCGCGCTCGTCGCCCTCTTCGGCATCCTGAACACGATGCTGATGATCGTACTAGCGCGCACGAAAGAGATCGGCACGATGATGGCGGTCGGGGTGCGCCGGCGATCGATCTTGGGGCTCGTCGTCAGCGAAGCGGCGATCCTCGGCGGCCTCGGCGCGATCCTCGGTGGCGCGCTCGGCGTGTGCGCGGTGCTCCTTGCGGCCAAGGTGGGCCTCTCGATCAAGCCGCCGGGCGCCACGTTGCCGGACATCGTGCGGCCCTTCGTGTCGCTCGCGTTCGTGGCGCGAGCGGTGATCGGGGCGATGATCGGCGCGGCCATCGCGGCGGTGTATCCGGCGTACCGCGCGTCGCGCATGACGCCGATAGAGGCGCTCGGCGCACTATGAGGCGCCTCAGCATCATCGCGGTGAGAAACGTCCTGCGCAACAAGCGACGCAGCCTGTTCTCCGCGATGGCGATGATCATCGGCGTGGCCTTCGTCGTGTTCCTGAACGGCTTCTTCAACGGCTTCATCGGCGTCGTCATTCGCGAGAGCGTCGAAGGCCGCACAGGCGCGCTGCAGATCCACCATCGCGGCTTTCTCACCGCGCAGTCCGATCCCTTGAAGCTCGACATGCCGAGCGACCCTGCGTTCGTCGCGCGCATCCGCGCCGTGCCGGGCGTCACGGCGATCGCTCCGCGCATCAACTTCGAGGGCTTGTTGAACAACGGCTCCGTCGCCAACGTCATCGTTGGGCTCGGCGTCGATCCGCGCGAGGAGTACGTCGTGTGCCCTTGGCGCAAGGGCGTCGAGGTCGACGGCTCGCTCTCGCCGGACGCGACCGACCAGATGCTCGTCGGCGCTGAGCTCGCAGAGAGCATGGAGCTCGCGCCGGGCGCGTCGGTCACGCTGCTCAGCGCCACCCAACGCGGCGCGAGTAACGCCCTCGACGCTTCGGTGAAGGGTCGCATCGACTCGCCGGTGCCCTTCGCGTCGAAGCGATCGCTCGTCGTGCCGCTCGCCTTCGCGCAGTCGCTGTTGAAGATGCCGGGCCGGGTCACGGAGTACGCCGTGGCGATCGAGCGCCTCGACGACGCCGAGCTCGTGAAGCAGCGCTTGCAGGCCGCGCTCGGCGCCGACTTCGAGGTGCACACCTGGGACGAGCGCGACACGAACGCCGCCACCTTCGTGGGCCGCTTGCGCGCCATCGTCACGCTCGTCACCTCCGTGCTCTTCGTGTTGATGCTCACGTTCATCGTCAACGCGATGCTCGCCGCGGTGTACGAGCGCGTGCGCGAGATCGGCACCATGCTCGCGGTCGGCGTGCGCCGCGCGCAAGTGCTGCAGATGTTCCTCGTCGAGGCGATGACGCTTGGGCTCGCGGCCTCGGTGCTCGGCTCGTTGCTCGGCACGGCGGCTGTGTTGTACTTCGGTCACCATGGCATCGTGCTGCAGCCGCCGGGAACGAAGCCGGCCACCTTGTATCCGTTCGTGTCGTTCGCGAGCCTGAGCTTCGCGATCTTCGTGAGCGTCGCGGGCGCTGTGCTCGCGGCGTTGTACCCTGCGTTCAAGGCGAGCCGGCTGCGGCCCGTCGAGGCGCTTCGAGCCGTCTAGAGGTGATCAGATGTTGATGTTGCAAACGCTGTTGTCGCTCGCCGTCGCGCTCAGCCCCGAAGAGCACTTGAAACGCTACGACGCGCTCATGGGCCCGGAGAAGTTCGAGGCGGTGATGGTGATGGTTGCGCACCGCGACGACGACACGACGCGCACCTACCAAATGAAGATCTTGAAGCTCGGTGACGACAAGGTGCGCATCTGGTTCAACGCGCCGGCGTCGGCAAAGGGGCAGGAGATGCTGCGCCAGGGCGACAACCTCTGGATGTACATGCCGAACATCAAGAAGGCCGTCCGCCTCGCCTCGCGCGATAATTTTCAAGGTGGCGACTTCAACAACGCCGACGTGCTCCGCGCCAACCTCACGAAGGACTTCTCGGTCAAGCTGAAGGACGGCGCGCCGCCGGCGGGGCAGGTCATCCTCGACTGCGCCGCCAAGACGCCGGACGCGTCGTACGATCGCATCATCCTCTGGCTCGACGAGAAGACGAGCATGCCATTGAAGGGCGAGTACTACGCGGCGAGCGGCAAGCTGCTGCGCTCCGCGACCTTCAGCGACGTCAAAGACTTTCATGGCTTCAAGCGCCCGAGCCGCATCAGCATGCGCAACGAGCTCGCCACGAAGCGCTTCAGCGAGCTCGCGTTCGTCGACTACAACTTGAAGGTCGATCCGCCGCCGACGAAGTTCGTGCTCGACGATCTCGGGCGTTGATGCTGGCGCCGCTCTTCATCGCGTTGGTCATCGCGGCGCCGGTGCTGCCCGACGAAGCGCCCGCGTCCGCGCCCGTCGACGCGGCCGCCGCGCCATCCGGCGAGGACGACATGGCGCGCGCGATGCGCGAGGCGGCCGAAGCGTTCGGGGGCGGGGGCACGTCGGAGACGACGAGCGCCGCGCCGCAAGCGGTGAAGGCCGAGACCGAGGTCTATGGCTACGTGATGGATCGCTTCACCTTCGGCTGGGTCGATCTCGAGGCGCTGGCGGCGTCGGTTGACCTGCCGCAGATCACGAACCTCATCGAAGCGAACGTTCAGCTGCGCCGGCCGCTCTGGAGCAACGCCTTCATCGCCGCCGACGCTTCGGCGTTCTTCCAACAAGGCGGCTGGTTCGTGATGAAGGACGCGGACGGCCGTCGCGTGAGCGCCGTCGATCACGAGGTCGTGCAGCTCTTGCCGAGCGTCGTCTTGAGCGAGCTCTACTTGAGCTACTCGCCGGTGCCGAACTTGAACTTCCTCATCGGCAAGCGCCGCGTCGTGTGGGGCGCCGGCTTTGCGAACAACCCGACCGACCTCTTGAACCCGCCGCGCGATCCGACCGATCCGAACCTGCAGCGCACCGGCGCCATCATCGGCAAGATCGACGTGCCGACCGAGTACCTGACCTTCAGCTTCGCCTTCGCGCCGCAGGTGCTCTACACCGCGAACGGCCTGCCTTATCAGTTCCTGAAGTATCCGAGCTTCGCGCCGCGCCAGACGCTGATCGAGTCGGCCGCCTACGGCACCAATCGGCTCTTTCCGGATCCGCGCACCGACACGGACTTTCACTACATCATCGCCGGCCGCGTCTACGCCCTCGTCTACGACTCCGACATCAACCTGATGTACTACTTCTCGAACCGCTACAACGACACCTTCGTGAACAAGTCGCGCGTGGGGCTGTCGTTCTCGCGCTACTTCTTCAAAGACTACGAGCTGCACATGGAGATGCTGCTCACCGAGGGCTCGCAACGCTATTATGTGAACGGCGACTGCGCGCGCGAAGTGGCCGACGCCATCGCCTGCTTCGCCGCCGGCACGCCGCTCTTCGATCAGACGAAGCTTCACTCGAACACGCTGTATCCGCGCTTGCTCGTCGGCGCCCGCACGCAGTTCCCCGACGAGAGCCTGCTGACCATCGAGTATCTCTACGTCGGCGACGGCTACACGCCGACCGAGTTTCGCGACTTCGTGCGCGGCCTCGTGCTCGCGCGGCAACAAGGCACCAGCTTCGCCGGCGGCGGGCAGGGCGGCAACGCACAGGGAGCGATCCCCACGCGCTTCTCCTTCGATCCTTTTCGCCGGCACTACTTGTTCATCACCTACAGCAAGCCGAAGATTAAGGACGACTTCACCGCGAGCGTCGTGCTGCTCGCCGGCCTCGAGGATCTCTCGGGCGTCATCATGCCGAGCTTTACCTGGAACGCGCTCGAGTGGCTGAACCTGCAGCTCTCGGGCTTTTTCCCGATCCGGGGTATCCCGGTGGGACAGGTCGAAGCGCAGGGGAAGCGTTACTCCGAGTACAGCGTGTTTCCTTACGACGCCCGCGTCTTCCTCGAAGCGCGCGCCTTTTACTGAGAGGGGTTCAGAGTGAGCATCATCAAGCTGCAAGGGATCAAGAAGGAGTACGACCTCGGCAAGACCAAGGTGATCGCGCTGAAGGGCGTCGATCTCGAGGTGCAAAAGGGGGAGTTTACGGTCGTCATGGGGCCCTCGGGCTCGGGGAAGACGACGCTCTTGAACATCATCGGCTGCCTCGACCGCCAGACCTCCGGCCGCTACGACCTCGAGGACAAGGAGGTCGTCGGCAAGGACTTCGACGACCTCGCCGCCATCCGCAACGAGAAGATCGGCTTCATCTTTCAGATGTTCAACCTGATCCCGGTGCTCGACGTCATCGAAAACATCGAGTTTCCCTGCCTCGTGCGGCAGGTGCCGGAGGCCAAAGCGAAGCTCCGCGCGCGGGCCACGCAGCTCGCCGAAGATGTTGGGCTCGGGCCGTACTTGCACCACAAGCCCGACGAGCTCTCGGGTGGGCAGCGCCAACGCGTCGCCATCGCCCGCGCGCTGGCGACCCAGCCGGTGCTCGTCCTCGCCGACGAGCCGACCGCGAACCTCGACTCGAAGACGAGCGATCAGATCATCGATCTGATGGTGCACCTGAACAAGGATAAGGGCGTCACGTTCTTGTTCTCGACGCATGATCCGCGGGTGATGAAGCACGCCCGGCGCGTCGTGCGCATCGCGGACGGGAAGATCGTCGAGGGGACCTTAGAGGAGCACGAGCGGGCGGCGCACGCGTAGAAGACGATTCAACCCGCTTCGGCTTGCAGCTTCTTGTACGTCTTGCGGACGAGCGCCTTCGCCCGCGCGCCGTGCGGCGTGTCCGCGCCAGGGTCGAGTGCGTGGCAGCGCTTGAAGGCTTCGAGCGCGAGGGCGTAGCGCTGCAGCTCGACCGCGAGCTCGCCGAGCATGCACCAGCCGTCGATCGCTTTGGGATCGAGCCCGACCGCACGTTCCAGCGCTTCGATCGCCGCTTCGGTTTGTCGCTCGTGCGCACGGGCGATGCCGAGCGCAAGCCACACCGCGGCTCCGTCGGCGCCGCCATCGATCGCGCGCTCCAACGCGAAGATCGCGAAACCATGCTCGCCTTGCAGCGACGCGTGGCGTCCGTAGCGGGCCCAGGCGATGGCGCTCTTCGCTGCGTCCTTCTCGACGTCGCTCACTTGAAGTTCCCGATGATCTCGCGGCTGGTGTCGGCGATGCGCTTCATGACGTTCGACAACGCTTCGTAGAACTTCGCACGCCGCTCTTGGTAGAGCTGCATCTTCAGTCCTTGTTCTTGGCTCAAGGCGCCGAGGCCGTCCATCTCTCCTTGCGTCTTTTCGATCTCGGCCTCGAATGACGCGATGCCCATCTCGCGGCCGCCGGCGGCGATCTTCGGCGGCTGCTTCACCGTGCGATCGATGGGCTTCTTCAACGCGGCGACGTCGTCGGCGTAGGCGGCGCCGGGTTTGAAGGTCGCCATGCCGGTGCCCTTCGGCCACGCGAGCTCAGGCGTGGACGCGCGCACGTTCTTCGCCGAGCGCGCAGCAGCTTCGACGGCAAGCAGATCGCCGTGCTTCGACGCGAAGCGATTGTCGATGTCGCCTTGGCTCCACACCGGCCGCAGCCAGCTGATCGACTTCGGAGTGGGCTTCGTCGGCTCCGGATGGGCGGCGAGCTCGGAGCTGCGATGCGCGACGGCGTCGTCGTACGCTTTCTTGAACGGCTTTCGTTTGAGGTCGGCGAGCGCGATCGCCACGTCCAGCGTCGTGGCGGCGACCCCACTGAGCTTGCTGCGCATGTTCACGAGCGCGTTGTACTCGTTCTCATACGGCTCGAGCTTCTTCCGCGCCTCCTCGACCTGGGCGTCCAGGCCCAACTTTCCGAGCCCCCAGAAGAAGCTGGCGAGGCCCCAGTTCGTCAGATCCTTCTCGTTCTGCTTCTTGATCGCCGCGTCTTCGCGATCCCAGCGGCTCTGCTCGCTGGCGATCTCAGTGTCGTAGTTGCTCTTGATCGTCTGATACTCGGGGCTCTGTGTGTGATCGGCCAAGTAGTCGAGGCGGGCTGCGAGCGTCGCCTTGTTGTTCGACCCGTTCGGCTCGCACTTGAGCACCGTGAACAGAAACGCTTCGAGCGACGTCGTCCCTTGCGGCGCTTGGCCAAAGAACGCGCGCGCGGCGAGGATGTCGGCGCGGCTCAAGTTGTACTTCGTCATCAGGCCGTCGACGACCATCGCGTCCTTGAACGCGTCGAGCGCTTGGGTGACCTTGTTGTCGGGCACGGCCTCGGTCGTCTTCGCGAGGCCCGGCCCGAAGGGAGGCGCTTCGGCGAGCCAGCTCTCCATCTTCTTGCCGTAGCGCGATTGAAACGCCGGACTCTGCGCGTTCCACGTGTCGAGCACGGCTTTGGCAGACGCGTTCGACAGGCCGTACTGCTCACCGAGCATCTTCTCGTAGAAGCCTGGCGCCTTCCGCGCGAGGTAGTCGTCGACCTTGGCGTTCTGCGGCTGATCCTTCGGCAGCCCGAGCGCGAGGCCGAGGCCGCCGAACTCTTCGGGCGTCATCAGCCAATCCTCGAACGATGCGAAGCGGCCGGGGCGATTGTCCTTCTCCGACGCGTAGAGCTCGGCGAGATGATCGTTCCAGTACGTCTGGAGCGCCTGCGCCTTGGCCGGATCGATGCGCAAGTGCTGCGCGATGTCGACGACCGCTTGGCCGATCTTCACACCCTTGCTGTCGAAGAACTCTTTTACCTTCTGGCGAAAGTAGGTCGTGTTCGGCGAGATCTCGAGCTGCGACTTGCCGAACGGATGACCGTTCTCGTCCGTCGAGACGTTGCCGACGTCGACCACTTGCTGCGCGAGCTTGAAGTCGTCGAAGGGCGTGATCTCGGGATCGATGTGCGCGATGTCCTCGTCGTCTAGCGCGACACGGCGGTCGTATTCTTTACGCAGCTTCGTCTGCAGCTCGGCCTTCTGCTCCTTCTGCATGATGAGGAACTCGCGCATCGCCTTCTTCTTTGCGTTCGTTTTCTGCATGTCCTTCAACAGGTCGACGAGGTCCTTCTCGCTGTCGCGCGCGCATTGCATCATCACGATTTGCACGACGCTTTCGAGGTCGGCGCCGGCGAGATCGGCGAGCGACGCGGTGAAGGCGCGCTCGACCGGCGCGAACGCCGCTGGCGGCAGGGCATCGCCATCGCTGGGCCCGTTCGTTTGGCGGTGGCTCACGTTTTGCGTCTTGACGCCCATCGCGCGGAGCACCACGAGATCGCGAAACGGCTCCGTTGCTGCGCGGTGCAGCGTCGCCACAGCCTGCTTCTGCTGATGCGTGAGCTTCTCCGTGCAGCGCTCGAGGATCTTCCCTTCGAACGCGAGGGCGCGCTGCATCAAGCCGGCGCGATCTTGCTTCGCTGTCTGCTCCTGCGTCTTCGTGCCCTCTTTCGGCGTCTCGCGGTCGTGCTCGACGAGCACTTCGCTCGTGAACAGATCGTGCGCCGAAGCGATGCCGTGGTCGAGCTCGAGCGTCGTCGTCAGAAATCCCGCGCTGGCGACCGGCGGCGGCGACGGGCCCCAGGCGTCGGCGACTTCGCGCAAGCCCTGGGCGGCGACCTTCACGTCCTTGTTCTCGGCGAGCGCCTTCAATGACGTCATCAACGTGTCGGCCTGCGCGACGAGCGCGGCCGGCATCTTGTCGACGAGGCCATCGAGCAGGCGCTCCATGTCTTGCGGCTTCGCCTTCTTCACCTCGCGCGGTGAGGGCGCGCCGGTCGTCAGGACGGACGGCGCCGAGGGCGGGGTGGGGACGGACGGGTTCTTGATCGTGGTCATACAGTTCTCGCTTCCAGGCTGGCTCACTTCAGGTTGCCGAGGATTGCCTTGCTCGTGTCCGCCGTCTTCTTCATCACGTTCGACAGCGTCTCGAAGAACTTCGCGCGGCGCTCCTGATACATCTGCATCTTGATCGCTTGCTCTTCGCTGAGGTCGCCGAGCGAGTCGTACTGCGACTGCCACTTCTCGATGTCGGCCTCGAGCTGCGCGAGCGTCATCTCGCTGCCGGCGACGTCGACGTGCGGCGGTTGCACGATGCGGTGGTCGACGGGCTTCTTCAGCTCGCTGACGTTGGCGACGAAGAGATCGTCGGTCGGCACGCCGGTGAGCGAGGAGCCCGTCTGGTTGCGCGGCTTGATGTTGTTGCGCGGGTCCTTGAGGACACCGAGCTGTGCTTTGGCCGCGTTCAGGAAACGGTCCGTCTCTTCGGAGATCGCCGGCGGCGTGAACTGCGGTTTTGGCACTTCCTTCGGCGCGGAGGCCATCGCGCCAGCCCACTCGGGCGGCAGCTCGACGGCGATGATTCCGCCGGCCTTGCCGTTGAAGAAGTCGGACGCCGACGCGTGGTGCTTCTTGTCCATCCAGCACGCGTTATAGAACGCCTGCGTGCCGAACGGGATCGCCTCGAGCTGCTTGCGCGCTTTGTCGGTCAGCGGGATCTCGATGTGGTTGTACTCGGACCCGGCGACGCCGCGCGCGTAGCCCATCGAGGGTTCGATGAAGCGGTTGTGGTAGTTGATCTTGCCGTAGCTGATGCGGTCGACGGTGTTCATCCGCTTTTCGTCGGACGCCGCCATCTTCAGCTGCATCGCCACGTAGTTCTTCGCGATCGACTTGTCTGGTTCCGGCAAACGGTTGATCTCGTCGTCGAGGTTCTTCCTCGCCGTCTCGAGCAGACCGGTGTTGTGCAGCCAGAGCTCGGCGCCATCGACCTTGTCGTCGGTGCCCTGCGCGTCGAGCCAGGCGACCTTGATGCCCTGATCGATGTAGTGGAGGAGCAGCGAATCGATGATGCCGCGGCCAGGGTGCGTGGGGTCGGGCGGCAGGATCGCGCCGTACGCGTCGATCTCCGCCTGTAGTTGGTTGCGCGGACCGGCGTAGTCTTCGGCGGCTTTGAGACCACCGAGGGCGCCCAATCGGTTGACGATGTCGTTAGCGACGTCGGCGCTGCGGCCGGCCATTCGCTGCATCGCTTCGGTGATCTTCGGATCCTGCTCGTCCCACTTCTTCTTGTCGGCGAGGTAAGTGTTGTACGGCCCCCAGATCGCCTCGTCGTTCTCGAACGCCTTCTGCGCGTCTTGATACTGCTTCGAGTTGACGAAGTAGGTCCAATTGGTCAGCGCGCTCTCGACGCGATCGCCGTTTTGCGCGCCCTTCGCGGGATCTTTCTCGAGACCGATCTTGTCCTTCAGGAACGCCTCGAAGTCGACGGCGCCGCGCGGATCGACCGCGAAGTATTGATGCGCCGCGAGGGCTTCGCCACGCGAGAGGCCGAACGCCTCCGCCGTCGCGCCGACTTTCTGCTCTGCGCGATAGGTCGTGACGAAGTCGTCGACGACGCTGTCGGGCTGCGGCGTCGCGCTCGGCTTGAACCCGGGACCAAAGGGCGGCAGCTCGTCGATCCAGTTGCCGATCTGGTGATCGTAGAGCCCACGAAACGCCGGCGGATGTTCTTCCCACAAGCCGATCAGCATGCCGGCGGCGCGCTCCGACAGCCCGAAGGTCTCCTGCAGGTTCTTCGTGATGTACTCGGGATCGCGCGTCGTGAGGTAGCCGTCGACCGAGTCGTCCTGGGTCGTCTCGAGCGCCGGCGGGTACTTCAGGTTCACGCCGTTGCACGTCGTCGGCGCGAGGAGCCACTGCTCCATCGTCTCGAAGCGCCCGGGCTTCGGGCCGCCGATCGCCTTCAAGGTGCTCAGATTCGCGTTCCAATAGTCGACGAGCGTCTGCGCTTTGGCCGGCGTGAGGCCCAAGCGATCGGCGAGATCGACCGTGGTCTGCGCGATCTCGGCGCCCTTCACCGTGAAGAACTTTTCCTCTTTTTGTCGGAAGTAGGTCGTGTTCGGGGAGATCGTGAAGGCGAGGGTGCCATGCGGAATGCCTTCCTCGTCGAGCAAGAGATCACCCGACTGCACGACCTTCTGCGACTTCGAGAAATCGTCGAACGAAGTGATCTCGGGATCGATGCGCGCCTTGTCCTTCTTCGCCAGGCCCGCGCGGCGATCGTATTCGCTGCGCAGAGTCTCCTGCATGTTCGCCTTGTTCTTCTTCTGATTGGCGATGAAGCCGCGCAGTTGCTTCCTCTGCTTGTTGGTCTTCTGCATCTCCTTCAGCAGATCGCGCAGGTCGCGCTCGCCGTCCTTGGCGCAGCTCATCAGCACCATCTGCGTCAGCGCGTCGACGTCGATGCCCGGGAGGCTCGACAGCTCCTTCGTGAAGCTCTGCTCGACGATGACCACGGCCGGCGGCGGCAGCGAGATCGGCGGCAAGCTGCGCATCGCAGTCATCAGCTCCACTTTGACGTCGCTGTCGGAGACTGAGCGCTGGCTCTTCTTTTCCGTCTTCTGCGGGCGCAGCGGCAGCTTGTAGCTGAGCGAAGGGCGCACGACCTGCTCGGTGAACTGCGGCGAGAGGACGGCGCACATGCGATCGAAGGCTTCGCGCTTCTGAGCCGTGAGGCCCGAGAGCGACTTTTCGAGCACGCCGGCTTCGAGCTTCGCGAGCGCCGTGTGCAAGAGTGCGATGCGATCGCCTTGGGCGTCTTCACGATCATCCGTGCGCTTCGCGAGCGCTTGTTGCTCGCTCGGATCGAGCAGCTTGACGAGATCGTGGATCGACGCCGGAGCCGTCTCCAGATCCTGAAGGCGCGCAGACAAAAAGCCGGCCGGGGTCCCCGCCGGGCGATCGGCCCCCACTTGATTGGCGAGCTCGAGGAAGCCCTTCAGCTCGGCCTCGCGATCGGCAGCGGTTCGCGGCGCTTCGGCGGCGGCGCCGGCGATCTTCGGCCGGGCGCCGAGCTCGCCAGCGCTGAGACCGGAAGTGCCGAGCTCAGCCTGCCACTGCGCCGAATTCGGATCGCTGATGGCGCCTTTTCCCGCACGCTCGCCGGCGCCCTGGGTAAGCGTTGACTGCGCTTTTTGCCCGCCGTCTTTCGCTGAGGCGGCGTCATTCTTCGCTGCGGGTTCTTGGCTCGGCGCCGGGGCGGGCACATTGCTCTGCGGGCTCTTCGTCACCGTCGTCGACATGTCGCTCCTCGTGCGCGCGGCCGCGTTTCGGCGGGCGTTCAGCGTGCTGCTACTTTCACTGCATACTGCGTCGTCGGATGGCTCAAACGAGAGTGTCCGATTTTGGGACACTGCGATGCTAAGTGTCTGCCGCTGCTAGCGTTTCTTGCGCAAGAAATCCATGAACTTCGCCGCCGTGAAGCCGATCTCGGCGATGATGCCCTTGTGCCGGTCCATCGCGGCCTGAGTGAGCGGCGACGTCAGAGTGCGGTCGAGGAGGAAGAGCTTCTCCATGACGGCGTTCGTGTGCTTGCCCTTCAGCCCCGACAGCTTCGCTTGCAGGATCGAGATCTCGGCCTCGAGCTCGCGCTTCTGCTGCATGTACTGCTGGGTGACGAGATCGAAGAGGTGATCGGGATCCTTCGCCTGCGCGTACTGCGGCTCTTTGTTCGTGTCGGGCGTCTTCGTGACGCGGCCGGCCTCGGCCTTTTGCTGCCCTTTGACGATGAAGTTGGTGTCGACGCCCTGTTGGCGCAGCGTCGGGTTCACGGCGAGCAAGCGGCGCGCGGCGTCGGCGGTCATCTCCGACGAGCGTTGATCGGACACGACTTCGTCCTCCCAGTTGTCGTCCCTGGCGGCGGGCGCTTTTGGGGGATCCTTCGGCGGCGTCATGCCCTCATGTTAGCTGGCTTGGCGCTCGGGCACCAGAAGGCGCGCGAAGCAAAGCACGGCGACGAGACCCATGGAGCAGAGCGCGGTGATCCGCAGCGGCAGCGGCTCCGTGGTGCAGATCGTCGCGAGCGCGAAGAGCGCGAAGATGATCGCTGGCGCCAGCGTCGCTCGCTCGTCACGGAAGCGTGCGCCGCGGGTGACGAGGGCGAAGAGCACGAACGCCGTGACGCCGGTGGCGAACCAGCCGCGAAAGTTCGCGAACGGCACGCCGAAGTAGTCGCCGCCGCCGTGCCAGATCCAGCGCAGCTCGGGGCCGACGACCGAGAAGTAGGGATCGATCGCCGCGTCCCAGCCGGTGACGATGAGCGCGCCTATGATCGCCGTCACCGCGGCGCCGAGCGCAGGGCGTTCGCAGGACGCCGGGACGAGCAGCTGCGTGACGCTCCAACAGACGTAGAGCATCATCGACCAGGCGATCGGGATCGCGAGCGGCACGTGGCCGAGCTTCGGGCCGAGCGACGCGGTGTAGTGGTACGGACCGTAGACCGCGCCGGTGGCGACACCGACTTGCTCGAAGAGCCAGCTCACGATCAGCGCCGTCGCGAAGAAGCGCGCTGCGATCGAACCGCCGAGGTAGCGCCACGCGTGCAGGAAGGTGAAGGTGGCCATCACCGCCGCATGCGTGGCGTAGTTGCCCGGCAGGTCAGGCCAGTCGAAGCGGCTGAGCGCGACGCGAAGCGTAAGGTAAATATGCACCGCTAGACACAGGATCATGACGCCGAAGCGCAGGCGGAGTGAGTCGAAGCCCATGGCGTCGTCACAGCTAACCGATCGGTCAGGATTTGGCAACACTCGCGACGGCGGTGCGCTAGTCCTTCGACCGCATGAAGATTGCTCGTAGGCGTTGACGTCGCCGTCGCCGTCGCCGGGTTGGGGTGGTGATGAGCTGAAAATTTGGCGGATGTTCGATGCTGTGGGCGTTTTGCTTGCAT
>JADLHZ010000031.1 GCA_020848545.1 Deltaproteobacteria bacterium
GTGCTCGTCGGCGCGCCAAGCCGTGGCTTCGCCGCGGTCGTCGCCGGCATGCTCATCGGGGCGGCGGTCGTCAGCGCACGCCGCCAGCGCCCGCACGCGCTGCGCCCGTTCCTTTTCGCGTGCGCGGTGGCGATCCTCGTGCCCGTCGTGGCGCGCGCCGGGATCGCGCTTCCATGGGTCGTGCGCGGCGCGCTGGTCTTGACGATCGCGGCGATCGCTGGCGTAGGCGTGGGCGGCGTGTTCGCGTTCGTCCTCTCGACGGCCGATCGCGCCGCGCGCCCTTGGCTCTGGGCGGTGAACGGCGCGGCGAGCGTCCTCGGCAGCGCGCTCGCGGTGATCCTTCCGGTGTCGTTCGGCCTGCAAGCGACGCTCTTTGTCGCCGCGGCGCTCTACGGTCTCGGCGGTTGGCTCGCCGCGCGCGATCAGTGATCGTTGCAGCCGCTGCACTGCGCGCCACAAAGCGACCCCGGTGCGGGGCCGGCGTTGCCGACGCTGACGAAGTGCGCCGGCTTCATTTTCGCGCACGGGGGTGACGCCGGCGCTGCGCTCTTTCCGGCGACCTTTCGCGCGGGGAGCTCGGGCACGGCCTGGCCGCCGCTCCCGGGCATCCGTCGCACGCGCGTCTTTCCAGGGAGCCCGACGGCGGCGAGCGCTTTCGTGACCGCCGTGCGCGCGTATGATCCCCAGAGTGCGCCGCCGTGCAGGGCGTCGAGCAGCTCGTCGTAGACCTCGCTCATTTCTTCGCGCCAGCGCGGGTCGAAGTAGACCGCCTTCTCCGCCCACCGGTGGCAGTAGCGGCACTGCTCGCAGTCGACGGATTCGCAGCCTTGCTTCTCGAAGCGCTCCAAAAAGCCGTCGAGCGCGCGGTTGTCGATGTAGACGGGGTTGTCACCCTCGCGCGGGTAGAGCATCGACAGCGTCTTGCCGAAGCGCACGATCTTCGGAAACTCGAGCAGGTTCACCTGCGCCGGCTTCAGAAAGTACTTCGCCATGCGCGCGAGCGAGTAGTACGCGCTGTCCTGCTTCTTGAAGACCGACTTCGGGTACGCGTAGTTCTGCACGAGATCGAGCAGGTTTCCGTCGTACCGGCCGGCGTCGTACGCGCGCACGCGCAGCGCGAGCAGCTCGGTCGGCGTGTTGCGCTCGACGATCTTGAAGTTCGAGTAGCCCATCTTCCGATAGCGCGCGATATCCTCGGGGCGGATCCAGTTGGCGCGGATGTAGTTGACCGGCTCTTCGAGGCGATACGCGTTGCAGTAGACGGAGCAGTAGTCGAGCGGGAAGGATTGCTTGTCGTTGCGCGACGCGTTCGACAAGAGCACGGCGTGGTTGCTCGCGATCGCGCAGTCTTGACGGCACCAGTTGTTGACGATCAGCGAGAGATCCACCTTCACCGCCTCGCGGATGCTCTGCAGCACCTCGAACTCGCGATGGATCGTCGTCTCGGAGATGACCACGCAGTCGGCGCCGTTGTCCTCCCAGAAGCGGGCCTTGCGCGGGTTGTCGGTCTCTCGGTGGGACGAGATGCGCACCCCGAAGTGCGGGTAGCGTTGCTTGATCAGTCGAAGAAAGAACAAGTTCGCGACGGTGATGGTGTCGACTTCGATCTCGCTGAGCCAATCGAGCAAGCGGCGCAGCTCGCGCTGGCCCTCGGTCGTGAACTCGACGTTGTTCATGCTCGATGAGTTGAGGAGGTAGTTGAACTCGATGCCCTCGTCATGCACGCGGCGCACGTAGCTCTCGAGCGTCTTCTTGCCGATGTCGGGGAGGTAGAACGACGGCCGGCCGCCGCCGAAGAAGTCCTTCGGCAGCTTTCCGAACACCTCGTAGGTCGGGTACGGCGCGATGGCGTCGACGAGCGCCGGATCGAAGTTGCACGCGACGGAGAAGCGCGTGGGCCGGTCGGCGATCGGCATCTGGTTGATGGTGGCGGAAGGGTAGCGCACGGGACCTCCTCAGCCGGCAGCGCGCCGGCGTTCACGAACGAAGAACGGATCTAAGCCGTCGATGAAGGCGTCGAGCTGCTGAAAGTCGAGTTGCTGCTGCGCATCGGATCGTGCGGCGGCGGGCAGCGGATGAACCTCGACCATGAGGCCCTGCGCTCCGACGGCGAGCGCGGCGCGGCCGAGCGGCGCCAAGATGTCGCGGCGACCGGCGGCGTGGCTCACGTCGACGAGCACCGGCAAGTGGCTCATTTGCCGCAGCAGCGCCACGGCCGAGAGGTCGAGCGTGTTGCGCGTGAGCGGCTCGAAGGTCCGGATGCCGCGCTCGCACAGGATGATCGCCTCGTTGCCCTCGCGCGCCACGTACTCGGCGGCGTGCAGGAGCTCGTCGATTCGCGCGTGGAGCCCGCGCTTCAAGAGCACCGGACGCTTGCTCTTGCCGACCTCCTTCAAGAGCTCGAAGTTCTGCATGTTGCGTGCGCCGACTTGCAGAACGTCAACATGCTCGCACATGCGATCCAGGTGGCGCGGATCGACGATCTCGCTGATGCACACCATCTCGTGCGCGCGCGCCGCCTCGCCGAGCCAGGTGAGCGCCGGGGCGCCGAGACCTTGGAAATCGTAGGGCGAGGTGCGCGGCTTGTAGGCGCCCCCGCGAAGCCAACGCACGCCGCGCGAGCGCAAGAACGCCGCCGTCGTATGGATCTGGCCTTCGCTCTCGACCGAGCACGGGCCGGCGATGAGCACGGGCTCGGCGCCGATCCGCGCGTTTCGGACGTCGACGTGCTTGTCACTGGCGCCGGCCGCTCGCATCACGCGCAGGCGGCGCCGTCCATCGTCCTCCATGTGCGAGCGGCACGCGGAGAAGAGCTCGGTGAGCAGACCGGCGAGCACGTCGTTTTGCAGCGGCCCTGGGTTCGCCGCGAGCAGCGCGCAGAGCATCGCGTGCTCGCGCTCGGGGTCGTGCATCGCCAAGCCGTGCGCGCGCTTTGCTTCGGCGATGGCTTCCGCCACGGTGGCGCGCTCGGAGACGAGGCGCACGAAGTCGGCGTTGAGCGCGTCGATGCGAGCGCGGAGGACGGCGAGTGGATGGGGTGACCCGGTGATCATGCGCACAGGCTAGAGAGCGCGCGCCGCGGCCGCAATTCGCCGCCGGCCAAAACCCTTGATCCAGATCAAGCACGGACGCGATTCAGGTGCGCGGGATGACCGCTTTGGCCCCCAGCGGCACGGCGGCGGCGAGCTCGGCCAAGCGGCTGGCGTCGCGAACGAAGAGCCCGGTCGTGTCGATGAGGCCGTCTTTGCGCAAGAGCTTGAGCACGCGGCTCAGCGTCTCTGGTCGCAGGTCAATCAGCCGCGCGAGCATCTCCTGCGTGAACGGCAGCGGATAGGCGCCGCCGCCGCCGCGAAGCCAGGCGAGCAGAAAGCGGCAGAGCCGCGCCACCGCGGGACCAGCGCGGAAGCTCGCGTCGAGATCGCGCTGATGTAGCTCGGTGGCCAAGAGTTGCAGCGTGACCGCAGGGCGCGCGAGCGCGAACGCGCGAAACGCGTCCGCGTGCAGCGCACAGAGCTCGACTTCGGTGATCGCGACGATGGTGTGTACGGCGGCCCGCGGCGCCAGGCACTCGGAGCGGAGCAGGGCGCCGGGGCCGCGGAGGGCGTGTGCGTGGCCTGGACCTTGGTGAAGCGCGACGTATCCGCGCTTCACGAAGACTGCCTTTTCGACCGGTGCCCCGCTGAAGCCGATGTGCCGACCCGCGGCTCGGCGCTCGCAGACGAACGGACACGTGCCTAGCGCCGCCGCGCCGAGCGGGCAACGTTGACAGTCACGAATCGGTAACGCAAACGGCACGGCTGGAACCCTATTCGGCCGAGGAGTCGTCAGCAAGAGCAACAATGGATTCAAATGTCTATCATAGGGCGATCCGCGACCTTCTGCTTGCCGCCTGCGGGTTCTTCGCGCTCGCGCTGCTGCTCGGGGTCGCGATGCGTTGGGACATCCTCGACGGTGCGCTTGCCCAGCACGGCTTCGAGCTCGCGAACCTGCGCCACGCCCACTCCCACGCCGGGTACTACGGTGTGCTGACGCTCGCGTGGTGGATCATAGAGCTCAGCGCGGGGCTCCTCCTCTCGCGGCGCTTCATTGCGATCTACGCGGGCTGCGCGTTGTCCGCGACGATCGCCTTCGCGTTCGTGGGCTACCGGCCGCCGACCATCGCGCTGTCCACCATCGTCGCTGGCGCCTGGCTTTTCGTCGGCGTCAGGCACTGGCGTTCGCGCGGGCTCCCGGCGTGGCTCGACGCGGCGCCCTTCGGTCTCTTCGTGTCCGTCCTGCTCGTGCCGGTGATCGCGGTCATGGCGAAGCGGGACTTCGCGTTTTCGCGCGAGCTCGCCCACGTCTTCATCACCGCCGTGTTGCTCAACGTGTTCGTGCCGGCGGCGTGGCAAGCACAAAGGCTTGCTCGCCGCGTCCCCCTCGTGGCGTACGTGCCGCTCGCGCTCGCCGCCAGCGTGCGCATCGTGTTCACGACGCGCGCGACGCCGCTCACAGCGGCCGCCGCGATCGCCTTTGCCGCGCTCGTGGCCTGGGTCGTGATGACCGAGCCGCTGTCGTTGCGGGCCAAGCTCGCTTGGTCGTTGTTGCCGATCGCCGTCGCGGCCGGTAGCCTCATGCCGGCGGTGCAGACTTATGCCTGGCGCATCGGCGGCCTTCACCTCTTGATCCTCGGCCCCGTGCTCGGGGCGTTCTTCGGTGCGCGGGTGCCGCGGGTGCTGCGCAGCGCCTACGTCATCGCCCTGGGAGCGATGGTCGCTTCGATCGTGATGCCGGAGCGCTTCTCGCCGGAGCGCCCACCGCTCGCGACCGCGCTTGCGTCCTCCGTCTTTGCCGCGATCGCGCTCCTGGTCGCAGCGTTCTCAATGCGCCGCGATCGACCGGCCGACGTGTAGCGCGAGCGCGTAGACCGAGAGCTGTGGCGGCACTCCAATCGACGAGGGGAAGAGCGACGCATCCGCGATCCACAGGCCTTCGACGTGGTGGTGTTTGCCTTGGCTGTCGACCGCTGCGCTTTTTGGATCGTCCCCCATCGCCACCGAGCCCATCGGGTGGACCGCCGTGAGATCGATCGCGCCGGGCTCGAAGGGGATGCGCTCGAGCTCGGCGAGGTCTTCTGGGCGATGGAGGACGCGCAAGGGGAAGGTCGGCACGATCACCCGCTGCGCGCCGGCTGCAAAGAGCAAGCGTGCGCATGCGGCGAGCCCGAAGCGAAGCTCGGCTTGGTCCGCCGCGTCTGGCCAGTAGTCGACCGCGACGCCGGTCTTTCCGTCCGCGCGCACGGTGCCCTGCGAACGATCGTGCAGCATCGCCGTGAACACCGCGATGCGATCGTAGTGACGCATCAACGCCGCGTGCTCGGCGCCGAGGCCAGGTAAAAGCGTGGCGGTGCCGATCGGGTGCGCGAACGCCGGCACAATCCACGACCGGTGCCCAGCCTCATCGAAGGACAAGTGCTCGGTGCACTCGTAGGTTTGCGGAATGCCTCGCCACGCGTTGACTGGCTCGGCAAATTCGCCGGCGGCCACGACGGAGGGGTGCAAGCGCAGCGTGCGCCCGGTGCTGCCGCTCGGATCCGGAATGCGCGAGCGCGCGAGCAACGCCGGCGTGCCGGTGGCGGACGCTGACACGCAGATGCGCGGCGCCTCGATGCGAACGCGTCCGGCGCTTTCGCCCTTGGCATCGATCGCGATCGCTTCGACCGCGGCCACGCGACCGTTGGCGTGCTCTATCGCGACCGCTTGGCACCGCGTGATGAACACGGCGCCGGCATCGACGGCGCGTGGAACGAGGATCTTCGCCGCGTTGTTCTTCGCGTCGTAAGCGCAGCCGAGCTCACAAAAGCCGCTGCCGAGGCAACCCGTGCGGTTGTGGCGGAGACCGCCGCCGCGCCAGCCGAGCGCACGACAGCCGGCCTCGAGCAGGCGATTGTGGTCGTTCCACGCGGCGCGCGGCACGGGCGAGACGGCGAGCAACGCCTCGACCTCAGAGTAGAGCCCGTCGAGCGTGAGCGCATCGAGGGTCTCGAGGCCGCGCTCCTTCTGCCAGCGCTCGTGCAGCGCGCTGGGGATCCGCTTGCACAAGTTGAGGTTGTGCAGCGTCGACCCGCCGACGCCCTTGCCCTGAAGGATCTTCACGCCGCGATTGCTCGAGGTGCGCGCGCCGGCGTCAGCGTAGAGCGCGGGGATCATCGCATCCTCGCGCTGGCGCATGTCTGCTGGCGTCAGGAACGCGCCAGGCTCGATGACGACGACGCGCTTCTTTGCCTCGGCCGCGACCATCGCTGCCATCGCGCCGCCGGCGCCTGCGCCGATCACGCAAACGTCTGCGCTGAGCGCGAGCGGCAAGCGCATCGTCGTCGCGTCATAGATCATGGCGGGCTCCCGGCGGTTCGCTGTTTGGCGCGGCGCGCAGGCGCTCGTACTGCGCGAGGGTGGGCGTGGCTTCTCGCACCCACGGCCCTTCGTAGGCGAGCGCCGCCCACGACGCTTCGCTCGCGTAGTGCCCGAGCAAGCACAAGTCGCGCAGCCCGCGCGCGGCTTGGAACGCGAGGCCGCCGCGCGCCATCATGCGTTCGAGCGCGCGCAGCCGGTCGGCCGGCGAGAGCGAGGAGAAGCGCCGAGCCGAGATCACGCCGAGCGGGGCAGCGTGCTCGATGAGCGCGAGCATCGCATGCACCTCGACCCGCGCCGGAGGCGGCAAGTGGCTGACGTAGGCGTCGACTCTGTGTGCGAGCCCGGGTGTGACAGCGCCGATGATCGCCTCGGACGCCGCGAGGATCGTGCGTGCTTCCTGCTCTCCAAGCGTGACGCCAGTCCAATCCGAGACGGCATCGAAGTCGACCACACGCGCGGCAACGGCGAGCCCCGCCACGGCTGCGCCAGCGACGAGAAACGCGCGCCGGTCGACGCGGCGCCGCGACGTTGCGGCGAGTCGATCTCGCAGCGCCGGCGGCAGGCGCTCTCGCCATTCGGGATGTGGCGGCGCAAGAGCGCCGTGCCCGGTGTGCCAGAAGAGCGGCGTCTTTGTTTCTCCGGCGCGAACGTCCGCGATCAACGCGGCAAACGCTTTGCCGCCGTAGGCCGGATCGAGCGCGATGCCGAGCGCCCGTGCGCGCTCGCAGGCGTCGCTGGAAACACGGGTGCTATGTCCATACCCGCGACCGACGAAGCGCCGATCGACGCGGATCGGCGCTCCTGGATCGACCGCGAGCGAACGCGCGAGCGTCCGCCGCAAGCTCGCGAGCCGAAGCGCGTTCGACAAAGCGGCTTCGGTCACCGCCACCGCGACGATGGGAAGATCGAGACCGGCGAGCGCGAGCCCGACCCCGAGGCCGACCGCTGAGCCTCCGGTGCCGAGAGGGAGGTAGAGGCGATCGGGCAATACGCGCTGCTCCGCGCGCAGTTGCTCGGCCAGCTCGAAGCCCGCCAAGACGAAGCCGAGCATGCCGAGCGTGGAGGTCGCGCCCGGCCGAACGATCGGCCACCCTCGCCGTTCGCGAGCGACGAAGAGCCGCGGCGCGCCGGCAAGCAGTGCCGTGCGGGAGGAATAGTACGAGAGGCGCGCGTTGCTCGACGCGAGCGCCGCCAAGTTCTGCAACACGATGGGGTTCGGCGGCGTCCAGAAGCAATGCGCATGAAGTGCTTTGCCGAGCGCCGCCGCCGCGAGCGCCAGCGCCACGAGCTGCCCCGAGCCGACGCCGCCGATCGCGTGCCATCCCGGTGCTTCTCTGAAGCGCGGCGAGGCGAGTTGCACGTCGAGCTTGCGCACCTTGCTGCCGCCGCAGAGCGCCGCCAAACGATCGTCGCGCTTCACCAGGACGTGTTCGAGCCCGACGGTGTCGAGGCATCCGCTGTGCACCTCGAGCGGGCTTGGCGACGTGACCCAACCCAACCGGCGCAACGAAGAGAGCTTTGCTTGCGCGGTGACGAGCGCGCGCGATGCGCTCACGAGATCTCCGCTTTCGCACCCCGCGCGTCGTCGCGCCGGCCGAGCGTCCGCACCTGCTTGCGAACCCGAGAGAGCACAGCCTGCGCCTCCTCGGCCGAGAAGTCCCCGTGGTCGCGCTTCTTCACGCCGAGCTCGGCGAGGTTGAAGCACAGCGCCGGCTTCAGCTCCTGCTTGGCGAGGACATGGCGCACGCAGTGCAACGCGCAGCCGTCGATCGCGACGATCGCGCGGCCGGACCTCGCCTTCGCGACGAGGGGCTTCACGTCGCCGCCAACGCCGGCGATGCAGGACATCTCTGCCTCCCCGCTGCGATCCAGACGAACGGCGACGTGGTTGGCGAGCTGCGCAGCGCTCGAGCAGCCCGAGCAAGAATAGACGAGCGGCAGGGATGGTTCGGGTTTTGGCATCTCAAGCTCCTGGCACGAAGCGAATGGGCGTGGTTCCGTCGGCCACGTCTTGCAAGGTCGTCTTGGCGGCCCATTGCCTGATGGCGCCATTGAGCTCGCTGAACGAAGGGTGCAGCAGGCAGGGATTCTTCAGGTTGCACTGCCCGAGGCCGAAGGCGCAGCGGTTGGGCTCGATCTCGAAGCCGCAGGCCTCGAGCACGTCGGCGAAGCGGATACGGTGCAGCGGGCGGGCGAAGCGAAAGCCACCGCCGTGGCCTTTTTCGGACTCGAGCACGCCGGCCGCGACGAGGCGGCGCATGATCTTCGACAAGTAGTGGGCCGGGATCTGCGTCTGCTCGGCGAGATCCTTCGTGCGGACGCTGACCCCTGCGCCACGCGAAGCCATCTGCGCCATCGCCCGTAATCCGTACTCTGCGGTCTGCGGCAAAAACATGGGCGGTACCTCTCCACGCATTGAACCTGGCGGATCGACAAAGGTCAACACAGTAGACTTGACTATCCACTGATGTCATAGATAATGGACATGGTTGTCTACTATGAGGAGGCTCCGATGGCGGACGGTGACGGCAGCGAGCGGGCGCCCCCCATTGGTCCGTGGTTCGCCCTGTCTTTCGTGAGCCTCGTCCTCGCCGGCGCCTTCGCCTTGTTCCTCGTCTTCGCGCGGATGCCGGTGCTTGCTGGGCTCGTCACCGACCCGGCGTTCTTCAAGCGTTGCCTCGTCGTTCACGTCGACCTCGCGCTCGTCGTGTGGTTCTACGCGTTCGTCGCCGGGCTCTTCGCGCGCATGCCGGGCGCGGCGCAGGGTGGCACGGGGCGCCTCGGTGCGGCGCTGGCGTGGGTCGGCGTCGCTGCGTTGCTCTCTTGCCTCGCGCTGCCATCGGCCACGCCGATCCTCACGAACTACGTGCCGAGCCTCGACCACCCGGTCTTCGTTGCCGGCATGAGCGCGTTCTTCACCGGCGTGGCGCTGCAGCTCACGGATGGCCGTCTGCTCCCCGCGCGAGAGACGGGCGCCAGTTCGATCGTCACCGCCGCAGCCCGCCCCGGACTTCGCGCCGCCGCGATCGCGTTCTTGCTCGCGCTGCTCACCTTCGCAGGCGCCTTCGTCAGCGCCGACGCGTCGCTCGCGCCCGACGTGCGCTACGAGCTCGTGCTCTGGGGCGGCGGCCATGTGCTGCAAGTCGCGAGCGTGGCCGCGATGATCTCGGTGTGGCTCATCCTGGTCGAAGGCGCGATCGGCCGTCCGGTGATGCCGCGCGCGCTCAGCTCGGCGCTCTTCTTTCTCCTCGTGCTGCCGGTGATGGCGGCGCCGGCGCTCGCGCTCGCCGGCCCCGAACAGTCGAGCGTGCACGGCGCCTACACCCGGATGATGCAGCTCGGGATCTTCCCGGTGACGCTCGTCTTCATCGTGCTCTGCGTGCGGGCGCTCGTGCGGAGCGGCGCGTGGCTCGGCGACGGCCGCGTGCTCGGCTTCTTCGCCAGCGCCGGGCTCACAGTGCTCGGCTTCGTCATCGGCGCGCTGATTCGTGGCCCAAACACGATGGTGCCTGCGCACTACCACGCGAGCATCGGCGCGGTGACGGCGGCGTTCATGACGATGAGCTACCTCGTGCTCGCAGGGCGACCGGTCGGCGATCGTCTTGCGCGCCTGCGCCGCATCCAGCCGCTGATCTACGGCGCCGGCCAAACGGTCTTCGCCGTCGGCTTCGGCTTCGCCGGCATGACGCGAAAGACTTACGGCGCCGAGCAGCACATCCGCACGACGAGCGAGATCATCGGCCTCGTCACGATGGGCGCCGGCGGCCTGGTCGCGGTCGGTGCGGGCCTCATCTTCCTCGCCTATGTCGTGCGCGCCGCGTGGCCCGCACGCGCGCAGACAACCCTCACCACTTGGAGGCACTCATGGAAGAACGCAAACACCCGATCCAACGCCTGATGGACAACACTTGGCTGCTCTTGTTTCTCGGCGTGGTCCTCACGTTCATCTCGTACACCGCATGGGGTGTCATCGAGTTGATGTCGCTGCCCAACGCCACTCTGCCCTGAACAAGGAGAACGAAGATGAGTCTGACAGTACCCGAGAAGGGATGGTTCAAGGCGCCGACCGGCAGCGAGCGGCTCTGGATTGGCCTCGCGCTCGCTTGGTGCATGGTGCTGACGCTGATGATGCCGTTCTGGCACCTGCGCGGAAAGCAGAACAGCACGGGTGAAGCCTACCGTGTGAAGCCGGCGGACTTCGCGGCCCGCGTCGCGCGCTTCGTCGACGCCAACAAGGTGGGCGAGCTCGCTGGCATCACCGTCGTCGCGCCGGCGCCGGGCACCGACATCTACCTGCAGGCGCAGATGTGGCGCTGGTACCCTGTGCTGAAGCTGAAGAAGGATCAGACGTACCGCCTGCACGTCTCGTCTTTGGACCTCCAGCACTCGCTGTCTTTGCAGCCGATGAACATGAACTTTCAGATCCTCCCAGGCTACGACCACGTGCTCACCGTCACGCCGACCATGGCGGGCGAGTACTCGATCATCTGCAACGAGTTCTGCGGCATCGGCCATCACATGATGGTCGGGCGCATCATCGTGGAAGAATAGGAGATACAAATGTCTACAATAGCCATCGCAGGCACGCCGCAAGCCTCGGAGCCACCCGCGAACGTGGCCGGTAACCACCCCGCAGGGGCAGTGCGCAAGTGCGACACGACCGGCCTTCCGGTGTGCAAGACCGCAGAGCGCTACGTGAAGCTGAACGCGGTCATGGCCGTCGTCTTCCTGCTCGTCGGCGGCGTCTCGGCGCTGCTCCTCGGGCTCACGCGCTGGCCGAGCGTGCACCTGCTGCCGGTCGACTGGTTCTACCGCATCCTGACCGCGCACGGCCTCAACATGCTGATCTTCTGGATCATCTTCATGGAGGTCGCGATCCTCTACTTCGTCGGCACGACGCTGTTGAACTCACGGCTCGCCTCGAAGGCGCTCGCGTTCACCAGCTTCGCGATGATGCTGACCGGCGCGCTGCTCGTCAACGCCATGGTGTTCACCGGCCGCGCTGACGTGATGATGACGTCGTACGTGCCGCTGCGCGCGCATCCGGGCTTCTACCTCGGTGTCATCCTCTTCGCGGTCGGCACGCTCATCGGCGTCATCAACTTCTTCGCCACCGTCTACATCGCCAAGCGCGATCACACCTACGAGGGCTCGGTGCCGCTCGTCGCGTTCGGCGCCATCGCCGCGGCGATCATCGCCGTCGTCACGCTGCTCCACGGCGCGATCGTCATGATCCCGGCGTTCCTCTGGTCGCTCGACTTGATCGGCCAGCCGGACGCCGCGTGGTACCGCCTCGTGTGGTGGGGCCTCGGGCATCAGTCGCAGCAGATCAACGTCGCCGCGATGGTGTCGGTCTGGTACTTCCTCGCGCACATCACGACCGGCGCGAAGCCGCTGAACCAAGCGGTGTGCCGCGGCGCCTTCGTGCTCTACATCCTCTTCATCAACATCGCGTCGGCGCACCACCTGCTCGTCGATCCCGGCGTCGGGGCGACGTGGAAGATCTGGAACACGTCGTACGCGATGTACCTCGCCGTGCTGGCGTCGATGATCCACGGCTTCACCGTGCCGGCGTCGGTCGAGCTCGCGATGCGCAAGAAGGGCTTCGACAAGGGCCTCTTTGGCTGGCTCTTCGCGGCGCCGTGGCGGAACCCGGGCTTCTCTGCGTTCTTCCTCTCGCTCGTCATCTTCGGCTTCCTCGGCGGCATCACCGGCGTCACGCTCGGCACGCAGCAGATCAACATCATCGCGCACAACACGCTGCGCATCCCTGGCCACTTCCACACGACGGTGGTCGGCGGCACCTCGCTCGCGTTCATGGGGCTCTGCTACTACGTCGTGCCGCTGGTCTTTCGCCGCGAGTACGCGTGGCGCGGGCTCGTGCGCGTGCAGCCCTATGTGTTCGCGGCCGGCATCACGCTGATGGCGTTGGCGATGTCCTTCGCCGGCTCCTACGGAGTGCCACGCCGGCACTGGGACATCGAGTTCTCGGGCGCGCCGTTCTCGCCCGGCTTCGACGCTGCGGCGCACTTCATGATGGGCCTCGTCGGCGTTGGCGCGGTCGTCGCGTTCATCGGCCTCCTCGTCTTCATCCTGCTCACTGTCCACGCCGTGTTCCTCGGCCGGTCCAACGAAGGCCGGGCGATGACGGCGTGGTAAAAAAGGAGATCGTCATGTCGGAAGAAAACAGGCCGGAAGAGAACCACAAGACCCCGGGCACGCTCGTGCTCACGATCCTGCTCTTGCTGTCCTTCGCGCTCTACTACTTCGCGAACTGGAAGGCGCTCGCCGACGTTTGGCACGTGCGCTGAGGAGGATGATCATGGAACCGGACGGCTTCGATCGCGTGGAAGGTTTCGTCGGATCGTGGCGCTTCGCGGTCTCCATGATCGCGCTGCTCGCGTTCTTCGCGGCGTGGGTCGGGGCGATCTTGCTGATCCCCGAAGGCGAGTCGTCGCTCGCTGCGTTCGCCTCGGACTTTCGCGTGTGGTGCTTCGGGTACGACGCGGAGAAGAAGAGCCTCAACACGGCGATGGTCATGACGACGTTCAGCGAGCTCTTGGTTCTCGCCGTCATGATCGCGCTCGTGTGGCTGGCGCCGTTGCGGGCACAGCTGGCGCGCGGTGTCCGGCCGATGCTGCCGTATGTGAGCGCGAGCTTCGTGCTGGCCGGGACGATCGCGCTCGGCTTCGGCGCGCTGGCGACGAAAGGGCAGAAGCAACAGCTCGAGCTGCCGGCGGCGGCGTTGCGCACGTCGCTCGATCCGCCGAGCTTCTCGCTGCGCGACCAAAATGGCGACACGGTGTCGCTGCAACAACTGCGGGGCCGGATCGTGCTGTTGACCGCGGTCTACGCGTCCTGCGGCTACTCGTGCCCGACCGTCATGATGCAGACGAAGCGCGTCGTCGCGTCGCTGAGCGAGGCCGAGCGCGAGCAGCTCACCGTCCTCGCGATCACGCTGGATCCCGAGCACGACGATCAACGAGCGTTGAAGGAGCTCGAAGGCGCCCAGAAGCTCTCGGCGCCGCTCTATCGCTTGCTCACCGGCGAGCCTGCCGACGTGAACGCCGCGCTCGACGCCATGCAGGTCGCTCGCGAGCGCAACCCGAAGACCGGCGTCATCGATCACGCGAACGTGTTCCTGCTGATCGATAAGGGCGGCCGCTTGGCCTACCGCTTCGCGCTCGGCGCGCTGCAGGAGCGGTGGCTGACGAAGGCCATCGAGCTGCTCGCCGAAGAGCCGCAGCCGCTGACGGCGTCGCGGTGACCCATGCACGGCGACGCCCGCGAGCACCCGCCGATCACGATCGCCGAAGCCGCGTCGAGCGCAAGTGATCCCGCGCGCGCGGAGGCGCCGATCGTCGGCGAGGCGATCTTCCTCTGGGTCGAGCGGCCGTTTCTGTGGATCGATCGGGCGAGCGCGCGGATCTTCGGCGATCGTTTCAACCCGTTCGCGCACACCGGCGCCATCGCCAACACGCTGCTCGCCGTTGCCGTCATCTCCGGGGCGCTCTTGCTCTTTTGGTACTCGCCGAGCGTGCACCAGGCCTACGGCTCCATGCGCGCCATCGAAGACGCGTTCGTCCCTCGCCTCATTCGTTCGTTGCACCGCTACAGCTCCGACGCGTGCTTGTTCTTCGTCGGGGTGCATGCGGCACGGCTCGTAGCGGCGCGGCGCTTCACCGGCGCGCGGTGGCTCGCGTGGATCACGGGTCTCGCCGCCACGGCGCTCGTGTGGCTCATCGGCTGGCTCGGCTATTGGCTCGTGTGGGACGAGCGCGCGCGGCAAGTGGCGCTCGGCACCGCACGCGTGCTCGACGTGCTGCCGATCTTCGGCGATCCCCTCTCGCGCGCGTTCCTCGCCGACGCGAGCGTCAATTCGCTGCTCTTCTTCATCGTGTTCTTCTTGCACATGCTGATCCCGATGGCGCTCGTCATCGCGCTCTGGCTCCACATCGCGCGGCTGCAACGCCCGAGCTACCTCGCGCACGCGCAGCTCGCCACGGTGGTGTGCGCGCTCCTGGTCCTCGTGAGCGCGGCCATCCCGGCGTTGGCGGCCGGGCCTGCGCGCATGACCGTCGTGCCGGGCGCGCTCTCTCTCGACTACTGGTACCTCGTGCCGCTCTTCGCCACCGATCGCATGAGCGGGGCGGCGATGTGGACGCTTGGGCTCGCCGGCGCGCTGCTTGTGCTTCCGCTGCCGTGGATCTTGCGCAAGAAGCCTGCGCGCACGGCCGAGATCGCGACCTCGCGCTGCAACGCCTGCGAGCAATGCGCGACGGACTGTCCATACGAAGCGATCCAGCTCGTGCCACGCACTGACGGCCGACCGTTCGCCGTGCAAGCAGAGGTGGATCCCGCTCGTTGCGTCGGGTGCGGGATCTGCGTCGGCTCCTGCAGCACGGCCGGCACCGCGCTCCCAGGGATCGACATGTTGCAAGAGCGCGCCCGTATCGAACGTTTGCTCGATGCGGCGCGCGACAAGCCTGCGGTGCTCTTTGCGTGCAGCGACGCGCTGCCGAGCGGGTTCGTAGACGACGAAAGGTTTCTCGTCGTGCGCATGCCGTGCGCCGGCTGGCTGCAAGCGGTGAGCGTCGAACGTGCGCTCAGGCACGGCGCCAAAGAGATCGTGGTCGCCGGCTGCACCAGCTGTCGCTTCCGTGAGGGCCTGAAGTGGACCGAGGCGCGCCTGCAAGGTGATCGCAAGGTCGGCCTCTCTGCGAACACCGATCGCGCGCGGGTGCGAATCGTCTCGAGCGATCGCACGACGACGTCGCGGAGCTTCATGCGCGCGGTGAGTGCGACGAACGTGCGGCCGATCCCGGCCTTCGTGCGGCGCAGCGCCCAGCTCGCGGTGATCACGCTGGTCACCGCGGTGATCGTCGGCGGCAGTGTTCTGCCGTACGCGCCGCCGCAGCCAAGCGGGCCCGAGCTCGTCATCTCGCTGAAGCAGACCGGCATCGCCAAAGAAGAATGCCGCACGCTCTCTGAAGCCGAGCTCGCACAGCGCCCGCCGCACATGCGCCAGCCACGCGTGTGTGAGCGCCGCCGCGCCGCGGTGGGCCTGCGCGTGGTGATCGACGGCGTGGAGGCGCGCGCCACGACGTACCCGGCGCAGGGAATCTGGGGCGACGGCGTCAGCGTCGGCCTCGAGGCGATCCCGATCACCCGAGGCACCCACGAGATCAGTGTGACCATCGACAACGGCCAGAGCGCGTACACGGACACGCGGCGTCTGCAATTCGACGAGGCGCAGCGGCACGTGCTGCTCTTCGAGCGCAGCACGGGCTTTCATTGGCAGTGAGAGAGCGAGGAGATCATGGCACGCGCGATCGCATGGCGAGCACAGCTTGTCCCCGCACCCGACGTCTTCAGTCGCCTGAAGCCCTACTATGAGCTGACGCGGCCGCGGGTGCTCGCGCTCGTCTTGCTCACGGCGCCGCCGGTGTACTTCGCGGACGGCGCGCCAGTGCCGCGCGCTTGGCACACGCTGGTCGTCCTCGCCGCGATCTGGCTGCTCGGCGGCGCGTGCAGCGCGTTCAATGCCTACCTCGAGCGCGACTCGGACAAGCTGATGGCGCGCACCCGCGATCGGCCTTTGCCGTCCGGGCGTTTGGCTCCCCGCGCGGCGCTGTGCTTCGCTTTCGCCACGGCGGCGGTGTCGCTCGCGTTGCTCTTTGTCTTCGGCAGCGCGCTCGCGGCGGCGCTCGGGCTCGCGACGCTCGTGCACTACGTCGTCATCTACACGTGGCTGCTCAAGCGGCGCTCGTCATGGAACATCGTCATCGGCGGCGCCGCCGGCGCGGCGGCACCGCTCATCGCCGACGCGGCACTCGACGGTAACCTGCGGCCGCTCAGTCTGTTTCTCTTTGGGATCATTTGCTTGTGGACGCCGGCGCATTTTTGGTCGATCGCGCTCTATCGCAAGGCCGAGTACGCGGCGGCGAAGATTCCGATGCTGCCCGCGGTCGTAGGCGACCAAGCGACTCGCTGGCGCATGCTCGCGTACAACGTGGTGTTGCTCGTCGTGAGCCTCGGTCCGGTCGTCAGCGGCGATCTGGGCATGACCTATGCAGTGCTCGCGTCGCTGTCCGGCGTCGCGTTCATCGCGTGGACGATCCGCGCGGTCGTGCGGGCGGACGAAGCGGGGGATCGCTCCCTCTTCGTCTGGTCGCTCTTCTACCTGCTCATCGTCTGTGTCGCGGCGCCGCTCGATTTTGTCGTTCGCCAATTCGTCGGAGGGAGTTGAATTGCCCAAGCAGGTTTATCGCGCTGACGTTCTCGTCATCGGCGGCGGGCTCGCGGGCATCGCGACGGCGTTGGAGCTCGTCGACCGTGGCGTGAGCGTGGTGCTGCTCGAGCGCGGCCCGGAAGAACGCTTCGGCGGCTTGGCGAAGCTGTCGTTCGGGGGCTTGTTCTTCGTCGACTCGCCGGAGCAGCGCCGGAGCGGAATCAAAGACAGCTACGAGCTCGCGCTCCATGATTGGCTGCGCTTCGGCGAGCTCTCTGACGCAGACGTGTGGCCGCGGCGCTGGGCCGAGTCGTACATCGAGCGCTCGGTGCCGGACGTGCGCGATTGGCTCTACCGCCGCGGCGTTCGCTTCCTCCCCGCCGTGAACTGGACGGAGCGAGGCTACTTCGTGCCGGGAAACTCCGTGCCGCGCTTTCACATCACCTGGGGCACGGGCCGCGGCATCGTCGACCCGTTGGTCGCGGCGCTGCGCTCGGGGACGACGGCGGCGGAGCTCGTCCTGCGCTTCGAGCATCGGGTCGACGAGCTCGTCACCAAGGACGGCGCCGTCATCGGCTGTGCGGGGCATACCGCGGGGGGGGAGGACTTCGAAGCGTACGCCGGCGCCACGGTCCTCGCCGCGGGCGGCATCGCCGGCAACCTCGGCAAGATCCGCGAGCACTGGGCGAAGTCGCTCGGTCCGCCGCCCGAAGAGCTCCTGAACGGCTCGCACTTGGAAGCGGACGGCGCGATGCTCGACGAAGCGGTGCGAAACGGCGCGCGCGTCACGCACCTCGAGAACATGTGGAACTACGCCGCGGGCGTGCGGCATTGGCGCCCGCGCTTCGAGAACGACGGGCTCAGCTTGGTGCCGGGGAAGAGCGCGCTTTGGCTCGATCCCGGCGGCCGTCGCTTCTGCGATCCGCCCCTCGTCGGCTCGTTCGACACCTTGCACCTGGTCGAGCGCATCTGCCGCGAGCCGAAGAAGTACTCGTGGCAAGTGCTCAACATGCGCATCGCCAGGCGCGAGCTCGCGATCTCGGGCGGCGAGTTCAACCCGGAGCTGCGCGAGCACAAGCTCGGCGCGTTCTTGCTGCGCATGCTCTTCGGCGATCGCAAGCTGCCGCAAGAGCTCATCGCCAACTGCCCGGACGTCGTCACCGCCACGAGCGTCGCCGAGCTCGCGGCGAAGATGAACAAGCTCATCGGCAATCACGACGTCGACGCCGAGCGCCTGGCGGCGGAGATCGCGGACTACGACGCGAACATCGATCGCGGCGCGGCGCTGCAGAACGACGATCAGCTCCGGCGGATCGCGCAGGTGCGCAAGTACAAGGGCGATCGCCTGCGCACGTGCAAGAATCAAAAAATCTTGGAGCCGGGCGCGATGCCCTTGATCGCCATGCGGCTGCGCATCGTCACGCGTAAGAGCCTGGGCGGCGTCGTCGTCGACACCGAGGGCCGTGTGCTCGACGAGCACGATCGGCCGCTCTCGGGTCTCTATGCCGCGGGCGAGATTTGCGGCTTCGGTGGCGGCGGCATCCACGGCCGGCGCGCGCTCGAAGGCACGTTCTTGGGCGGCTGTATCTTCACCGGCCGGCGCGTCGCCGAGAGCATCGCGCGCGGCCGTACGAGCGCGGGGAGGGTGGCGTGATGAGACGCAGCGGCGCATGGCTGGCGGTGCGGGCGCTCGAAGCGGTAGGCGTGCGCTACACCTTCGGCATTCCGGGCGTGCACAACACCGAGATCTACGACGAGCTGAGGGCGAGCGATCAAATCGAGCCGATCTTGGTGACGCACGAGCAGAACGCGGCGTTCATGGCCGACGCGGTGAGCCGAACGACGGGAAGCATCGGTTGTGCCGTGATCGTGCCGGCCGCCGGGACCACGAACGCGATGAGCGGCATCGGTGAGGCGTACCTCGACGGCATTCCGATGCTCGTCATCTCGGGCGGCATTCGCCGCGACACCGGCAAGGCGTATCAACTGCACGACATCGATCAGAGGAAGCTCGTCGCGGCGGTGACGAAGGCAGCGTTCGTCGTCGATCGCCACGAGCACGTCGTCGACACGATCTACCGCGCTTACGACATCGCGACGGCCGGCGAGCCCGGTCCCGTGTTCGTCGAGATCGCGAGCGATGTGCTCTTGTTCGTCGAAGACTGCGAGCCGGTGCGGCCGTACCAGCCGAGCGCGACGTCGCCGGATCCAGACCCGGAGCTCGTCGCGAAGGCCGCGGGGATGCTCGCCGCGGCGAAGCGCCCGGGCCTCTACCTCGGGTGGGGCGCGCGCGGTGCGAGCGCGGAGCTGACAAAGATCGCCGAGCGCTTCTCGGCGCCGGTGGCGACGACGTTGCAAGGTCTGAGCGTCTTCGATGCCGCGCATCCGCTGCACACCGGCATGGGCTTTGGACCGTCGGCGGTGCCGGCCGCGCGAAACGCGTTCAACGGCTGTGACTGTTTGCTCGCCGTCGGCGTGCGCTTCTCCGAGCTCGGCACCGCGAGCTACGGCCTGCCGGTGCCGCAAGCGTTGATCCATGTCGACATCAACCGCGGCGTCTTCGACAAGAACTATCCCGCCGCGCTCGCGATCGAAGCGGACGCGCAGCGCTTCAGTCGGGCCTTGCTCGACGCCGTCGGTGCCAGCGCCCTTTCGCCGCGGAGCAGCGTCGTCACCGGCATCGCCGCCGACAAGCAAGCGTACAGGAAGCAGTGGACCGCGCGCACGCGCGACGACAAAGTGAGCCCCGGGATCTTCTTTCGCGAGCTCTCACAAAAGCTCGGCGAGGACGCGTTCGTGGTCGCGGACGACGGCAACCACACCTTCCTCACCGCCGAGCTCTTGCCGATGCACCGGCCGGCGCACTTCATCTCGCCGACGGACTTCAACTGCATGGGCTACGCGGTGCCGGCGGCGATCGCGACGAAGCTCGCGAATCCCGACGAGCAAGTCGTGGCGATCGTTGGCGACGGCGGCTTCTTGATGAGCGGCCTCGAGATCATCACGGCGAACAAGTACGGCATCGCGCCCGTGTTCTTCGTGTTCAACGACGGCGAGCTCGGGCAGATCGCGCAGTTTCAGGCGGTGCCCCTGAAGCACAAGACGTGCACCGTGCTCGGCGACGTGCGCTTCGAGGGCATCGCCAAGGCCACTGGCGCCGGCTACTTTCGCCTCGAAAACGACGCCGCCGTGCCGGACGTGCTCGGCGCCGCGCTCGACGAGGCGAAGCTCGGCAAGCCGATCATCGTCGACGTCAACATCGACTACAGCAAGAAGAGCGCGTTCACCGAAGGCGTCATCAAGGTGAATTTCTCGCGCTTCCCGCTGCGACAGAAGGCGCGGCTCGTCGGCCGAGCTCTGAAGCGGCACACCATCGGTTGAAGTGGGGAGAATGCCATGATCGACGCCAATCAATCGATCGCCAGCGTCGTGCTCGCCGAACCGGCGACCGGGAGTGTCTTTCAGCGCTACGCGATCGACTTCTGCACTTTTGGGACCGAGACCGTGGCGGAGCGCTGTCGCGCGCTTGGCCTCGATGTCGGCGGCTTGATCGCCGAGCTCGAGGAGGCGTGCGTTTACAGTGACACGGGCGAGCCGCTGTCGCCTAGGTCGATCATGGAGCTGATGTCGGAGATCGTGGCGACGCATCACGAGTGGACGCGCCGCTCGCTGCGCGACCTCCTGCGCACCGCGATCAAGGTGGAGCAGCAACACCCGAGCCACGGTGCCAAGCTCGGGCTTTTGATCGGCGCCATCGAGCAGACCGATGAGCTCGTTCGCTGGCACCTCGCTCGCGAAGAACGCGAGCTCTTTCCTGCGCTCCTAGAGAAGGCGAGCCGGCGTCACGACATCGCCCACGAGCTGACGTGCATGCGCGACGAGCACTTCCTCCTGCTCGGCGGTTTGCGCCGGATTCGGGTCGCGGCAGACGGCTTCGTGGCGCCGCCGTGGGCGTGCCATACGTATCGCGAGCTGCTCGCGTCCTTGCTCTCGCTCGAGATTCGCGCTCAGCGCGCGATTCACTTCGAGAGCTTCGCGCTGATGCCGCGGCTCATCGTTGCGCAAGGGGCGCAAGGGGCGCAAGGGGCGCGACCACCGCGGAGTCGACTGTGAGCGCTGACGCTGGCGATCCCTTCCGCCGAGAGGTGCGGCAGGGGGCTTGCATCATGTCCGGCGTGATGCAGCTTGGGATGCAAATGTTACCGCGCGGTGACGCTTGAGCTCGGCGGCGCTCCTTCGACGTTACGGCACGGCCACGGTGCCGCGCTACACGAGCTATCCGCCGGCGAACCTGTGGGGTCCGAGCGACGCAGACTTTGCTCGCACCACGCTGGCGCGCGCGGGTTCGAGGCCGCTGTCTTTGTATGTGCACGTCCCCTTCTGTCACAAGCTCTGCCTGTACTGCGGCTGCAACATGCTCGTGACGAAGAGCCAAGCGCTCGTCGAACGTTACCTCGCGGCGCTCGAAGTCGAGATCGAGCGGACGACGGCGTTGCTTGGCGCGAGGGCGCCGGTGGTCCAAGTGCACCTCGGCGGCGGTACCCCGACGTACTTGAACGAGGCTCAGCTCGCGCGCGTGATGGCGGCGATCGACCGATCCCTGTCGCGCGTGCGCGCGTGCGAGACCTCGATCGAGGTGCACCCGCCGGTCACCACGGTGGCGCAGCTGGCGACGCTGCGCGCGCTCGGCTTCTCGCGTTTGAGCATGGGGGTTCAGGACTTCGATCCAGATGTGCAAGCGCGCATTCGCCGGACGCAACCGTTCGAGCAGACGCGCGATCTGTTCATCGCCGCCCGCCAGCTCGGCTTTCGGAGCATCAGCGTCGACTTGATGTACGGCCTGCCGCTGCAGACGCTCGCGAGCTTCGAGCGCACGCTCGATCTCGTGGCGGAGCTCCGGCCGGATCGCCTCGCGCTCTTCGGCTATGCGCACATGCCGGTCTTGAAGAAGCATCAAGCGGTGCTGACCCCGGACCTCCCCGGTCCCGCCTTGCGCCTGGCGCTCTTTCAGCTCGCGACAGAGCACCTCGCGGCACGCGGCTACGAGCACGTCGGGCTCGATCACTTCGCGCTGCCCGAGGACGAGCTCTGCCGCGCGCGCAAGGATCGCACGCTGCGCCGCAACTTCATGGGCTACACGACGTGCGCCGCCAGCGACGTGCTCGCGTTCGGGCCGTCGGCGATTGGCGAGATCGACGGCGACCTCCTGCAGAACGCGCGCGGCGTGCTCGAGTGGGCGCAGCGGATCGAGAGCAGCGCGCTGCCAGCGGTGCGCGGCTGGCGATCGAGCGCGGACGACGTCCGCCGCCGCGAGATCATTCATCGCCTCTTTTGCGAGCTCGAGGTCGATCGCGACTTCGCGATGCCGATGCTCGGCGACAACGCGCCGATGCTCGCCGCGCTGATCAGCGACGGCCTCGTCGAGCTCGATGACGTGAAGCTGCGGGTCACGCCGCTCGGCCGCTCGTACCTGCGCAATGTCGCCGTCGTCTTCGACGCCTACTTCGCAGCCGGACCGCCGCGGACGTATTCGGTAGCGGTGTAGCGTGTATCTGTGGCTGAAGGCGGTTCACGTCATCGCGATCATCAGCTGGATGGCGGGGCTGCTCTACCTCTTCCGCCTCTTCGTCTACCACGCGATGGAGCGCGAGACCGTGGTCATGGAGCGGCTGCAGGTGATGGAGCGGCGGCTGCTCAACGCGATCACGACGCCAGCGGCGGTGCTTGCCCTGATCACCGGCGCGTCGATGCTCGTTCAGGCGCCGGATTTGCTGCGCGCGCCGTGGATGCTGTGCAAGCTTGGGTGCGTCGTTGGGCTCATGGCGCTGCACACCTATGCCGCGCTCGCTCGGCGGCGGCTGATCGCTTCGCCGAATGGCGTGCCGCACAGGACGTTCCGGGTGCTCAACGAGCTGCCCACGCTCTTGATGATCGTCATCGTCATCATGGTCATCGTGCGGCCGTTTACGGGCACGTGACGTTCTCTAGCGATGGGTGTCTCCGTGCCCGATGACGTGCAGCATCCCCATCATGCCGAGCGCGGCGTGATCGAGGATGTGGCAGTGGAACATCCACATGCCGGGGCGGTCGTCGAAGTAGACGGCGAAGCGCAAGGTGCTTTTGCCGCGGACGTTCACGGTGTCCTTCCATTCTCGCGCGCGAAGGTTGTTCTTGGTGTCGAGCACCTGGAACGAGAACCCGTGCAGGTGAAATGGATGATCGTACGACGTCGTGTTGACGATCTCCCAGATCTCGGTGGTCCCCACATGCGCGTCGATCGGCAGCGCCTCCGAGTACGCTTGGCCGTTGATCGCAAGCACGGTGGTGCCGCCCGCCGCCTTCTCGCCGAGCTCGATGCGCCGCGTGCTCGCCGTGCTCACGTCGAGCGGGGAGAAGTCGCGCATGACGGCGTCGCTGCGCGCGGGCTCGCTCCACGGCGGCAGATCCGACTTCACGAGCACGAAGAGGCGCTCCGGGTCGCGCGTGTAGCCAATGCCGTAGCGGTCCATGTCGTGCCACATGACCTCGGTCCGCGACGCGGCCTCGGGCTTCGGTGTGACGACGACGTCCATGCGCTCGCCGGGCACGAGGCGGAGGCTGCCGATCGCGCGCGGCCGCTCGAGGAGCCCGCCGTCGCTCGCGACCTGCTCGAGCACGTGGTCCGGCACCGAGAGCTCGTAGAAGCGCGCGCGTGACGCGTTGATGATGCGCCACCGCTCGGGCGCGCCGGTTCGCGTCTTGATCTCGGGCAGCACGCGGCCGTTGACGAGCAGCACGTTGCCTTCGCGGCCGAAGTAGTCGCCAAACCAACCCGTGTCGTTGGGTGGGCGGAGGGTGCCATCGTCCTTGACGCTCGCGTCGCTGAGCACGAGCACCGCCTCGTCGCCGAGCGGCGGCTCGTCGTCTTCTACGATCAACGCGCCGTAGAGCCCTTGGCCGACTTGGCCGCTCGAGTCGTGATGCGGGTGATACCAATAGGTGCCCGCATCGGGCGGCGTGAGCTCGTAGGTGAACGAGGCGCCGGGCTGGATCGGCGCCTGCGTCATCTCGCTGCCGTCCATCGCCGCGTCGATGCGCAAGCCGTGCCAGTGGATCGTCGTCGGCGCTGGCAAGTGATTCGTGAAACGCACGCGAAGGACGTCGCCTCTGCGCACGCGCAGCGTCGGGCCGGGCACCTGGCCATCGTAGGTCCAGAGCTCCGTCACGACGCCGGGCCTGAGCTCTCGCGGCGCAACCCGGGCTTCGAGCGAGACGTCGACGATGTGCGTATCAGGATCTTGGTCTTCAGCTTGGCCGAGGGCGATTCCGTCGGCCCAACCCTTTGCCTGGCGTTGCCCAGAGCCGCTGCTGCAGGCGACGAGGAGAATGAGGAGAGCGTTCTTCATCTTGTCTCGCCCGGCAAGAGCAGCTCCTCGAGGAAGAACGCGGCGAGGTTGCTCCTGCCCGCGACGCCGGCTTTCTTGTAAACGGCCGTGGCCTGCTGGCGGGCGGTCGCTTCGCTGATCGCGCGGGCGCCGGCGATCTCCTTGTGGCTCAGGCCCTTCAGCAAGAGGAGCGCGACCTCTTTTTCTGCGTTCGAGAGCCCCCAGCGTTCGAGCTGCTTGTCGATCGCGGCGCTGAGGCCTTGCAAGAGCAGACGAGTCTCCTCACGCCAACGGACGGCCTCTGCTTCGGTCGCGGCCAGCCGGCCGGCCAACGCGGCGGCGTTCTTCCGTGCCTCGCGCGCCCGTTGTAGCAAGGAGCGCAGGCGGCGGCTCGCGACGATCGCCCCTGCGAGGCCGAGCCCGAACACGACGCTCTCGATGAAGACGTGGCGCAGCGTCGTGCCGGCGGCCACATCGACCATGATGTCGATGCCGGCGAGCAGGCCGACGAGAGCGAACGCCGTGAGCGCAGCGCCGAACAGGCGTCCATCGGAGATGGCTGTGTCGTGGTCCAAGTGTCCGAGATCCTTCATGATCACATCTGTCGGATGGCGATCGGGGCGCTGGGCGCGCACTTTCTCGCCAACACGGAGGTCCTAAAATGAGCTCGCTCTTCTTTCACCCGATGGTCGTTCACTTGCCGATCGCGCTTGGAATCTTGATGCCCTTCGTCGCTGCGGGCGTGCTCGTGGCGATGTGGAAGAATTGGTTGCCGACGCGCGCGTGGCTGGGCGTCGTCTTGCTGCAAGCCTTGCTCGTCGGCACCGGCATCATCGCGATGCGCAGCGGCGAGGCCGAGGAGGAGCGTGTCGAGCGCGTGACCGGCGAGCCTGCGATCGAAGCGCACGAAGAGGCGGCGGAGCAGTTCGTTTGGGCGAGCGGCGCGGTGCTCGGCGTGATGTTGGTCGCCGGTGCGCTGCGCCGATCGCGCTCCGGGCTGCCGCTCGCCGGCGCGGCCGCGCTCGGCACGTTGCTCGTGCTCGGCTTCGGCTACCGCACCGGAAAGGCCGGCGGGGCCCTCGTGTACGAGCACGGTGCGGCGCAGGCTTACGCGCACGCGGCAGCGGATGGGGCGAGAGCGAGCGGCGACGGCGACGACGACCATGACTAACCCGGCTTGCCGTCAGCGCGCGGGCTGACGAGCCACGGCGCGTAACGGGCGAGGTAGAGCGCGAAGCCGAGCGTCCAGGCGCCGCCCGCGATGGCGTACCAAACCATGGCAGACGCTGGCGCGATGACCGGCAGAAACGCACGCACCGGCGTCGCGATCGCGAGCAGCACGAAGCCGACGACGACGCTCGCCGGCGCGATCATCGGCCGGCCCGTGTGGCCCAACGCGACGCGCGACATCATGCCGAGGATCAACGTGCCGATCGCGCCGGTCGTCAACACATGGATCGCAGAGGGCTCGGGCAACGGCACGCCGAGCAAGCTCAGCCCGCGCAGCACCAGGCCGAGCGCGAGCCACGCGTAGCCTTTGTGCAGCACCCACAAGATCGGCGCGCGCGTCGTGCGGAAGGACGCCCAGCCAGCGAGCCGCATGGCCTGGACGAGACCCGCGAAGAGGCACGCGGCTCCGAGCGCGCGCGTGTCGCCAGCGATCTCGCAGCCGAGCACAAACGCCATGCTGGCCACGCTCAGCGCTTCGATCACGCGATAGGATCGCAGTGGCGCACCAGCGATTGCGCTCCTCGTGAAGAACGGGATCACGCGGCCGCCGATGATCACGATGAGCGCGAGGACGAGATCGAGCGCCACGAGCCACGCGGTGCGCTTCGCGTCGGTGAAGTAGAACACGCCGTTCGCGACCGCGAGCAGAAAGAGCACGCCAAGGATCGCGAGCTGGCGATGCTGCTTCGCTTGCAGGATCGGCCGCGCCACGAAGAAGCCGAGCGCCGGGAGGAAGCAGAGGTCGACGGCCCCGACGAGCGCGGGGGGTAACACAGCGGCGAGCGCCACCGCGATTCGTCCGGCGAGCCAAAGCGCGCACAAAAACGCGAGGCTCGGGCCGGACGCCGTGTCGCGGCCCGTCCAGTTGCGCGCCGCGGTCAGCAAGAAGCCCGCGATCACCGCCGTGACGAAGCCGAAGATCATCTCGTGGGCGTGCCAGGCGATGCCGCCGGTCGGAGCGATCTGCGCGAGGCCGAGGATCCACAGCGGCATCTGCAGCACCGTGAACGTCGCGGCGAGCAGAAAGAACGCGCGAAAGCCGTAGGCGAACAGCGTCATCCCGCGGCCCGCTTGCCCGCCCAAAGGTGCCAAACGGTGACCGCACCGACGACGAGCGCGAACGCGCCCATCGCGAAGGTACCGCCGCCCGGCAGGCTCGTCGTCGTGAAGTTCGCGATCTGCTTCGAGCCGATGATCGCCGGAGTGAAGCCTTCGACCTTCACCGGCGCGTCCGGGCTCAGGTTGTGACCATATATATAGAGGCGATAGACGAAGCGGGCCATCGAGAACGCCGAGAAGTAGCCGGTGATCACGATGAGATCGAGCAGCGCCCGCACGTTGCCGATCGCCGCGACGCGCAAGGTGAGGAGCGCCAAGACGCCGATCGCGAATGGGATCCAGTCGAGATCGCTCAGCTCGGCGCGGTCGAGCTTCCTCATGCCGATGTAGTGGTTCAGCACGTTGATCTCGTTGATGTCGGCGCCGTCGTGGCCGCCTTTGATCGTGTGCGCGTAGATGTCGATGCTCAGGCCGTTCCTATACTGCGGGGCCACCATCTCGATGCGCCAGAGCGGCGAGAAGAACGCGACGCCCAAGAGGAGGCAACTCGCGACGAGCACCGGTCGGGCGCTGAGAAAGAGCGGCTGCTCCAAGAAGACGTAGAACTTTTGCAGCGCGACGCGCATAGAACTCCCTTTTAGACGAGATCGCGCCGCTCGAGCCGGCGCAGAGCTCGCCAAGTGAAGAAACCACCGAGCAGAACGGGCCACACGGCGCCGATGGCGAACGCCAAGCCAGCGCCGAGCTTGTTGGCGATCCAGAATCCGACGGGGCCGAGGATCGAGAGCTGCGCATCGACGTTGGCGAGCAAGGCGACGCGCGCGGCCTCGACCGGGTTCAGCGCGGCCAAGAAGAACACCGTCTGCGGTGGCAGGCTCGTGCGGAGCAAGAGGCCGATCAGTGCGAAGTCGTGTAGCGCGCTGGCGAAGAGCCACGCGAAGAGCGACCAGAGGATCGCTTTCTCCTCGCTCGGCGCAGCGGCGGAGATCCACAGGCCGAGGCCGAGGAAGGCGCACGTCAGAGACGCGACGATGATGAACGCGCGCACGACCTCGAGGCCGAGCGCGGCGCCGTTACCTTCGCTCACCGCGCCGAAGACGAGCGCGAGGGCGAGCATCAGAAAGAGCGGCGCCAGCAGCACGATCGCGCGCGAGGAGAGCAGGCCGAAGAACCAGTCCCGGCGCCGCGTTGGCTGGCTGAGCAGCAGCTCGAGCAGCCCAGTCGTGCGCGCGCGGACGATGCTCTGGCTGGTCGCGACCAAGACGACGATTGGGATCGCGAGCAGCGTGACGTTCACCACGTTGAGCACCACGCGCGAGACGCCCGTGAAGCCGAGGATCGCCGACTCGCGCAGGCCAAGCCAGACGAAGAGCAGGAAGAGCAAGGCATCGACGGCGGCCACTGACAAGAGCCAGCGCGAGCGCAGCGCGCCCATGAGATCGAAGCGCAGGAAGGTGGCGGCGCGAGATTCAGCGATCATTGCAGTGCTCCTCTGCGCGCCGCGAGCGCTTCTTTCAGCGCGCCGTAGCTGATGCCCGGTGGCTCAGCGTGCGCCGAGTAGCCGAAGTCCATCGGTGTCGCCGCGCCTTTGCGATAGTGCGCGGCTTCGGCGCTGATCCACTTGCCCGACGCTTCGTCGCGCACCCACCGCGCGCGCGCCGGCCGGCCCGCTTGGTCGAACTCGGCGAGGCAGCCGACGTCGTCGAAGTACCGGCGCTGGCCGCGATCGTCGAGGAGTGACGCCGCGTAGCGCTTGTCCGAGACGATCATCTTGCAGTGATCGCACGGCTGCTTGTTCCACACCGGATCCTCCGGTGTGGGGGTGCTGCTGCACGCCACCAAAAGGAGCAGCAGCGCTCTCATGGGAGCACCCGCACCTTCGCGGTCGGGAGCGCGTCGACCTGCGACATGCCGAGGTCACGGACGGCGCGGTCGTGGTGGCGCATCAAGCCTTCGATCGCCGACAGCTTGTCCCTCTGCGTGAGCAGCGCCGCGTAGCGATCCGGCCCGGCCGCAAGAAAGCCGCGCGCGACGAGGAACGCCGCCGCCGCCGCCGCGTCAGCCTGCAGCCATACCTCCACGCGATACGCGCGCCGGTCGTCGAGCAGCTCGCTCACCGAGCCGTCGTGGATGACAGCGCCGTCGCGCAGCTCGACCACGCGGTCGACCAACTGGCGCACTTCGTCGAGGCGATGCGAGCAGAGGATCACCGACGCGTTCGCGGGCCGCGCGGCCACTTGCTGGAAGAAGCTGACGCGGGCCTGCGGATCCAGGTTCGCCGTTGGCTCGTCGCAGACGAGGACCGGCGCGGCGCTGGCCAAAGCGAACGCCGCGAGCAGCTTCTGCTTCATGCCGCCCGAGAAATCGGCGAAGCGCTTCCTGCGCTCGGCGAGGACGTCGAGGCCGAAGGCGCGCGAGCGATCGACGACTTCGCCCTCGCTCACGCCGCGCAGCCGCGACCAGGTGCGCATGAGCTCGTGCAACGGCACGTCGATCGGCGGCGCGATCTGCGGCACGTAGGCCACTTGCGACAACGCTTCGACCGGCCGCGCCGCGACGTCGTGGCCGAAGATGCGAATCACGCCGTCGAAGCGCAGGACGCCGAGCACCGAGCGCATCAGCGTGGTCTTGCCGGAGCCGTTGCTGCCGATGAGCGCCACGCGTTCGCCGGCGCCGATGGTCAACGACACACCGTTCAGCGCGGTCACCTTGCCGAAGCGCTTGGTCACATGTGCGATCTCGACGCTCATCGGCGGACCTCCATCTTCGGCGCCGCGTCGCGCACGAGGAGCTTCGACGCGAAGAGCGGGAGCGACTGCGACACGACGTCGAGCGCGTGCATCGCCACACTCTCCTTGAAGAACGCGAGCGCCGGCTGCTCGTCTGTCCAAGCGCGCGACAACGCTTTCACCTCGAAGGCGACGTCGCCTTTGCCATCGCGATCGAGATCGAAGCCTTCGTAGTCGCTCCAGTGGTTGTCGTGCACGCTGAGGCCGAGCGCGTCGCCCCCTCCTTCGACCTCGATGGCGCTCGTGTTGTGGCGAAAGTCGTTCTCGGCGAGCTCGATGCCCTTCTGCGAGCTGTGCAGGCGCACGCCGACGCCGTTCAAGCCGATGAGCGACGCGCTGACGCGGACGGGCTCGGTCTCCACGCGCGGCGCCCGATCGAAGTAGAGGCCGGTCGTGTTCGCGACGATGCTCGCCCTATCGAGCGTGATGTCTTCGCTCTCCTTGACGCCGAGGCCCATGCCGGCCGCTCCACGCGCGCCGGCGAGCACGCTGTCGCTGATGTGCACCCCGCTCGAGTACATGACGAACACCCCGACCACGTTGTCGACGAGGGTTCCGTGGCTCACGTCGATGTCGTGCACGTACATGAAGTGCGTGCCGTAGCGGCTGCGACGCACCTCGTTACCGAAGAGCCGCACGTGCCGCGAGTACCAGACGACGACGTCACGCGACGCTTCGACATAGGAGCGGGTGACCGCCGACCCGTGCGACTCCCAGAGCTTGATGCCGTCGCCTTGCACGGGATCGTCTGGGCTGCCGATCACCGTCGCGCGATCGATGACGCACGCCTTGCACTGCTCGAGCGTGATGCCGAAGAGCGTGTCGGTGACGACGACGTCGCTGATCTCGATGCGTGCGCCGCTCGCTTTGATACCGGCGTCTTCGCTCGTGTTCCTGCGGCCGCTGTGGCGCACGGCGAGGCGCTCGACGACGATGTCATCGCCGTTCAAGACGAGCACCGAGCCAACGCCGGTGCCCTCGAGGACGGTGCCTTCGCTGCCCGTGATGCGCACCGGGCGGTGCACGGTCCAATTTCCCGTGAACACGCCCGGTGCGATCGCGATTTCTGCCGCCCCTTCCTCGAGCGCCGTGTGAAGCTCGCGCGGCGACTCCACCATCGTCACGCCGACGCAGAGGAAGAGGGGCAGCATCTCATTTCTCCAGTGACTTCAGATACGCGACGAGCAACGGCAGCTCGGTCTTCGGATCCACGCCTTGTGCTGGCATTGGCGTGAAGTGCGTCGCGAGGAGCTGCTTCGCCACCGGATCTTCCTTCACCATCACGTCGGGGCTGAGGACCATCCGCTGGATCCACGGCACGGTGCGGCGCGCGGTCACGCCTTTCAACCCCGGTCCGACGAGCTTCGTGTCGTCGGTCTTGTGACACGCCGGGCAGCCCTTCGCCGTGAAGATGCCCTTGCCCTTCTCGATGTCCGGAGCGGCCGTGCTCACGGTGATCGGGTCGATCTTGATCGACGCGGGTCCGTCTGGGCTCGCAGCGGCCGCTGCTGGTTCCTCGGCCTGAAGCTGCGGCTTCGCCGGAGCTTTTGTTTCGGTGCAGCCAAACAACGCGAGCGCAAAGAGTACGCGATACATGGTGTGTTCCTTTCTCACTGTGCCGACGCGGTCTTCAGCCGCGGCTTGACCAAGAAGTAGCCCGCCATCTCGAGGTGCAGTGCCGAGCAAAATTCGGTGCAGTACATCGGATAGACGCCGGCCTTGTCGGCGACGAAGGTGATGTTCTCGTGCTTGCCTGGCTCGAGGCTGACGTTGATGTTGTACATGTTGAGCGCGAAGCCGTGCGTCTGATCGTCCGCCTGCTCGAGGCTCGTCAGGTGCAGGTTCACGGTGTCGCCTTCGTTCACCTCGATGCGATCCGGCGTGAAGTGGCTGCGGATGAGCGACATGTAGACGTCGACGGTGGTGCCCTTGCGATCGATGCGTTCTTTGCCGGCCTCGGCGCGGAAGGGATCGAGCTTCTCCGTATACGGGTTCGTGCCGACGGCGTACTTCATGACCGGCTTCAGCTTGTCCATCTTGATCATCTGCGAGTAGTGCGGCTCGCCGATGGCGATGGGCATGTCGTAGATGAGCTTCATCTTTGGGCCGCTCGCGTCGATGAGCTGGAAGTTCTGCGGCAACAGTGGGCCGACGCGGCTGAAGCGATCCATCGACATCTTGTTCATCGCGACGACGTACTTGCCGTCGGGGCTCACGGTGTCGCCCTCGGCCGCCATGATGTGGCCGATGTTGTAGTGGACTGGAAGCTTCTCGAGCAGCTTCATTTCCTTCAGTGACCACTTGGCGACGACGCTCTCGATGAAGACGGAGGTGTAGACGTTGCCCTTGTCGTCGAAGACCGAGTGCAGTGGTCCCAGGCCGATTTCGACTTGGCCGCGGATGCTGTCCTTGAACGCGAGGATCGGCACACCATAGGCGTCCTTGCCCTCGAACTTCTTCTCTTCGATCAGCGTCTTCAGCTTGCTGAACTCGTAGACCGTCGCGTGCGTGTCGAGCTTGCCGCCGACGACGACGGCGGTTCCGTCAGGCGTGACGTCGCAGCCGTGCGGGCTCTTCGGCTCGCCGACGAGCGTCAACACGCCCTCGGCGCCTGAGACTTCGAGCGGCAACACTTTGAAGCCTTTGATCGTCTTCGCCTTGCCGGCTTTGACGAGCTGCTCGGCCTTTTTCCAGTTGATGATGTGCAAGTAGTCCATGTCGTTCTGTGAGGCGCCGGACTCGATCGGGGGCTTGCCTTCCAGCACGCCACCGGTCGCCATCTCGGTGTTGAACGAGTTGATGAAGACGTAGCCGTCGGAGCCGAGCTTGCCGGCGTCGGCGAGATCCTGCGTGTAGGGCGGAAGCTCGACGGCCCAGCTGTTCTCGGGCTCGATGCGGCCGTGCTCCTTGTTGAACTTCCAGAACATCGCGAGCCCGCGGTACTTGTCCTTGTACTCGCCGATCGCAGCGTATTCGCGACCGAGCGGCGCCGGGTACTGGCTCGTCTCGACGATGTAGGTCGTGTTCGGATCGACGAAGGCGCCGCCGTGATCGCTCGAGATCAACGGATTGGCGACGATCTGCTTGGTCATGAAGTCGCTGAGATCGATGACCGCGACGCGCGCGTTCGCCTTGTCGTTCACGAAGAGGTACTTGCCGTCGTAGTCGCCGTTCGTCTCGGAGAGGTTCGGGTGGTGCACGTCGGCCCAGGTGATCGACTTGCCGTTCTGCTTGCCCTGATCGAACATCTCTTGGCCGCTTTTCGATCCGTAGCCGTAGCCTTGCCACGGCTCGGGGGCGAACACGCCGATCAGCTTCAGCATGCGCATCGACGGCACGCCGATCGCGAGCACTTGGCCGCCGTGACCGCCCGACGCGAAGATCATGTACTCATCGGCTTTACCGCCAGGTGTGTACGTCTTCAGCGCGGCCTCGACGTCGGCCTCGGTGAGTTGGCGCGCGGTCATCAGCTCTTTGACTGACGAGCTGCCGGCGGGCTGGGTAGGTGCGCTGCCGCCTGTGCAACCGATGACGAGCGCGGCAGCGAGCGCCCATCCGAGAACGATGACGTGGTTTTGTTTCATGATCGACGCAGTGAGCAAAAGAGGTGCCACCGACGAAAAGCGCGTAGCTTCGTGTTCTTGTGCGCGAGTGTTTCCCTCTCGTAACGAAGTCATCCCCGCCGTAGCGAAGCGGTAACGAAGCGCATGGTTCCTCGGGCTGAGCGCCTTGGTTCGGAAGCTGCAACCTCTCGGCGCATGAAACTCGCGTATGCTTTTTGGGGGCTCGCGTTCTTGGCGGCGTGCGGCCCATCGCCGACCCCTGCGTCCAGCGACGGCCTCCGCGTCGAGCTCGCGTTCGAGAGCGGAGAGGCTGCTCTCGGCGACAACACGCTGCTCGTGCGCGTCTACGACCAAGGCGATCGGCCGATGGACGCCGAGGTCACGATGCACCTGCACATGCCGGCGCACGGACACGACCACGGCGATGCCAAGCCACCCGAGCTCACGCGGCGTGACACCGGCGTGTACGCGCTCTCACCCGTGCGCTTCTCGATGGCAGGCGAGTGGAGGGTACACGTCAAGTGCAACTGCCCGATGGGCAACGGCGAGGCCGAGCAGATGGTCATGGTGCGCTGAGCGGCGGTGGTCGATGTTCACGCGCAGCCTGATCCTCTTTGCGTTCGCGATCGTTGCGGGAGTTCCGGCGCGCGTTGAAGCAGGCTGCTGCTTCTCGACCACGGCGACGACGACCGCGCGCCTCGCGACTTGGGAGAAGGGCGTCGCTGGCTTGTCGGCGTCGTACGTGCGCGAGCTCGGCTACTTCAGCTCCGCAGCGCGCGCGGTGCCGCTCGGCGCCGGCACCGCGGATCAACAGCTTCGCTTCGATCTCTTCGGCCTCGTGCGTGTCACCGACGCCCTGACGCTCTCGCTGCTCATGCCGCTGTCGATGAACGCACGCTCGGCCTCGGGCGTCTTTGCGCTCGGCGGTGGCCTCGGCGACATCGCCGTCGGCGCTCGCTACGACTTGCTCCAGTTCGATCACTCGAATCGTCCCGGCCTCGCGCTCATCGCCGGCATCGCGATCCCGACCGGTCGCGCGATCGGCGCGGCGGAGCGCGCGCTCGCCGTCGACGCGACGGGCCGCGGCACGGCCATCCTCAACCTCGGCGTGAGCACCGAGTGGGCGTCGGAGCCGTGGTTCGTGCGCGGCGATCTCGTGGGCGGCATTCCGATGCCGACGGCGCAGGACGGAACCTGGGCGTGGCTCTCGCCGACCCTCGATCTCACGCTGATGGGCGGTGTGCGCGCGCATCGTTACTTGTTCTTCGGCGCCATCGCGCGCTTCGGGGTGCAGCTGCCGACGCGATCGCAAGCGTTCGGATACGATATGGCGCTCGGCGGCGGCGTCGCGTTGAAGCCGGATCCGCAGTGGGCCGTGCTCGTGAACGTCAGCGTCAGTCTGTTTGCGCCCGGCGCCGGCATGAACCGGAATGCGCCGCTCACCGCGAGCCTGGCGCTCCGCTATGCAGCCTGGTGAAGCCGGTGGTCGCCCTAGGCTGCGCTGATGTTACGCAGCAGTAACTAGGATCCCACCGTTCGGTAACCCGCGGGGGCTGCGCCGGCTTGCAAGTGTGCACGGCGTTTGCAAAAGCGAGCGGGATGATCACCCGAATCCTCCTGATGCTCGCGCTCGGCAGTGTCGTTCAAGATGGACCGAAGAAGCTGCCGCTCCCGGGCTACATCTCACCACAGTTGCGCAAGGTGCTCGACAAACGCATGGAGCATCACGGCCGCGGGGCGATCGGCCTTTCGATCGCGGTCGTCCTCCTCGCGCACGACGACGTCGCGGAGCTCGCGCTCGGGCTCGCGGAGCAGCCAGGCCTCGCGCGCCCCCGTCTCGGCGAAGAAGGCACCCTCAACGCGACGCTGCCGGCGCAGTTCTTTTCGTTTCAAGACCAGCTGCGCGAGCGCGCCAAGGAGCTCGCGGCGGCGGCGAAGCAGAAGAACAACGCGAAGATGCACGCGGCGCTCGGGCGCGTCACCGAGACGTGCATGACTTGCCACGCTGTTTACTTGAACGGCCCAGGCAGCGAAGAGAAGTGGTGGCCTCGAGACGAATGAACGCTTCAGAGCGCGATCGCCAGGTCGTGCGCGTGTCGGCGGCGATCCTGGTCGCGAACATCCTGGTCGCGGCCGGGAAGCTCATTTACGGCACCGCGCTCGGCTCGATCGCGATCCGCGCCGACGGCTTCCACTCGCTGCTCGACGGCATCAACAACGTGGTCATCATCGTGGCGATGAGCGTCGCGGGCCGTCCGGCGGACGACGATCATCCTTATGGACATCGCAAGTTCGAGGTGCTCGCGAGCCTGGGCATCGGCGCGCTCTTCGCCGTGTTGATCTATCGGACCGCGACGGATGCGTTCCTCGCGCTCGACGCCCCGCCCCGGACGCTCTCCAGTGACGCCTATGCCGTCGTGCTCGTCACGCTCGTCATCAACATCACGGTCGCCGCGGTGGAGCACGTCCTCGGCCGCCGCTTGCGGAGCGATTTGCTCATCGCCGACGCTCGCCACACCCTCTCGGACGTCTTCGTGTCTTTGACGGTGCTGGCCGGAGTCGTGCTGAATCGGCGTGGCGTGCCGGCCGCGGACGCGCTCTCCGCGCTCGTCGTGGTCTTGGTGATTGCGTGGGTGGGCTACGGTGTCGTGCGTCAGGCGATCGCAGGTCTCGCCGACGAAGTGGGCGTTCCGCCTGAAGAGCTGAGCGCGACGGCCGCATCAGTCGCCGGCGTGCGGGCGGTGTCACGCGTGCGTTCGCGCCAGTACGGCGGCGAGATCAAGATCGACGTCGTCATCACTGTCGACGGCGCGATCAGCGTGGCGGAGGCACATACGATCGCCGACGCGGTCGAGGCGGCGATCGAGCAGCGTTGGGCGCACGCGAGCGACGTCGTCGTCCACGTCGAGCCCGCGTGAGAGCGCTTGGCACCGCGCTTGCGAGAGCACTCGCCATGCTCGGCGCTGCTCTGCCTTCGATCGCCTTTGACGACGCTGGTCACGGCTACGATCGCTTCGGGCTGTCTCCGTCCGCCTTGCGCGTCGCGTTCGCCGCCGCGTGGCCGCTCTATCGCTACTACTTTCGCGTCGCGAGCGTTGGCGCCGAGCACGTGCCAAAGGCCGGCGCGGCGATCGTCGTCGCGAACCATTCGGGCATGCTGCCCTTTGACGGAATGATGTTGTGCATGGACGTGGCGCAGCAGCGGCAGCGCGCGCTGCGGCCGCTCGCCGATCATGCGGTCGGCGCGCTGCCGTTCATCGGCGTCGCCATGCAGCGCATCGGCGCGGTGTCCGGCACCAGCACGAACGCGCGCGCGCTGCTCGAGGCCGGCGAGATCTTGCTGGTGTTCCCTGAGGGCGTGCCAGGGATCAGTAAGCCCGCGCGACGAAAGTATCGCCTCACGCACTGGCGGCCGGGCCACGCAGAGCTCGCGCTGCGGCACAAGGCGCCGATCATCCCGGCGGCAGTCGTCGGCGCCGAGGAGCAATTCCCGATCGTACACAACAGCAAGCGCCTCGGCCGGCTGGTCGGCGCGCCGCACGTGCCGCTGCCGTTTCTGCCGGTGCCGTTCGTGCCGGTGCCGCTGCCGGTGAAGTACCGCATCTATTATGGCGAGCCGATTGTTCCCGAGGGTGACGCCAACGATCCGAGCGCCGTCGAGCACGCGGCGTGGCAGACGCAGAACGCGGTGCAGGCGTTGATCGCGCGTGGGCTGCGCGAACGACGCGGGAGCTTCTGGTGAGCCGCCTGAAGAGCGCACTCGTCACCGGCGCGACGACGCCGCTCGGCCGCAGCTTGTGTGCGCGGCTGTTGGCGAGTGGCTGCGAAGTGCTGGCGGTGGGGCTCGAGGCCGAGAGCGCTGCGCGCTTTCTGATCCCCGAGGCCGCGGCGTATGCAGCCGCCGATCTCGCCAAGCCGCGCGAGCTGCACGATCTCGTGTTTGGGCCGGCGAAGGCGCGATCGATCGACACCGTGTTTCACTTGGCGACGCATCGCAGCCTCGGCGTCGAAGGCGAGCGTGTGCACGCGCTGAACGTCGAGGCGTTGCGCCAGCTCATCGCGCACTGCGAAGCGCATCCGACGATCGCGCGCCTCGTCTACCGCTCGTACGCCGAGGTGTACCGCGTGGATCAGCGGCTGCCGAACGTCATCGACGAGGAGCACCCGCTCGATCATGGCGCCGGACGCCCGCAGTGGCTGCGCGACCGCGTGGAGGCCGACGGCGTGGCGTGCGCGCGCATGGGCATGACGAAGCTCGAGATCGCGGTCCTGCGCTGCGCCGACGTCTTCGCCTCGGGCACCGGATCGCAGATCTACGACTACGTGCGTTCGCGGGTGTGCTTCAAGCCGCTCGGCTTCGATCCCATGATCAACCTGTTGTCGCTCGAAGACGCGGCAGAGGCCCTGTTTCTCGCCGGCGCCGCCGAGCGGGGCCAGGGCGTCTTCAACGTGCCGGGCGCCGACACGATGCCGCTCGGTTTGTGCATTCGCTCTGCGAAGCGCATCGCCGTGCCGCTGCCGGGACCGCTGCTCTTGCCGCTCTATGCGCTGAGGCGGCGGATCATTCGCACCGAGTTCTCGTACGGGCTCTATAAAGGACGCATGCACTTTCCCGGCATCCTCGACGGCCGTCGTGCGCGTGAGGTGCTCGGCTTCCAGCCGGCCGGGGTCAGCTGACCAGCCCGTCTCCGCGCACGATGAGCACGCTGCGATCGGCGTTGTTCGCGATCCGCCCGGCGGTCGTTCCGAGCACGCGGTCGATCGGATCGTAGCCGTGTGAGCCGATGACGATGAGGCCGGCGTCTTTACCGCGTGCGATGTCGAGGACGACGTCAGCGGGCGTGCCGATGCGCGCTTCCGTCTCGGCGGCGATGGCGTCCGGCAGGGCGCCGCGGACTTGCTCGAGCTGCGTCTTCTCACGTTGCACGAGCATCGCCATGAGCTCATCCGGCCGCGCACCCCACACCGCCGAGGTGATGTCGGCGGGCGGCTGCACCGCGCGGATCAGCGTGAGGCGCCCGCGGCTCGGCCGCGCGAGGGCTTCGGCGGCCGCGAGCACGCGCTGCGAACGCTCGGAGCCGTCATGCGCGACGGCGATGCGCTCGAAGCCGACCGCCGCCTTCGCGCCCTTTGCTTGCCGCGCGATCAGCACCGAGCAGTCGGCGCGGTTCGCGATCTTCGCCGCGGTGGTGCCGAGCAAACGCTCGACCGGCCGGTACGTGTGCGCGCCGATGACGATGATCGCGGCGTGGTGCGCGATCGCCGCGTCCTTGATCACGCGCCACGCCGGGCCGGCCTCGACCTTCTCGTCGATCACCGTCCCTTGGCGAAAGCTCGACGCTGCCGTAGCGACCGCTTTGCGCGCGGCCGCGTCCATCTCGTTCCAGATCGTCGAGTCGTTGAAGGCAGCGAGCTCGGGCGGAACGAGCGCCTGCAGCTCCATGCCTTCGACGGCGGAGATCAGCGCGACCTTTGCGTCGAGCCGATCGGCCATCAGGCGCGCCGCTTCAACGACGAGCGCCGCGCGCGGAGACGGGTCGACGGCGACGACGATGACTCTGTTCTTCGTGCTCATGCTCTGCCGCGGTTTCACGCCTCGTGCCATGCGCCAGGAACGAGGACTGGGGGCTCTTTGTGTCACCGAACGGTAGCACGAGTGGTGGTCGAGATTTCCGAACGGTAACTCTCACCCTGTAATCGCACGTCGTCGGCGCGCACGCACTTTGCATTCTTCCTCGCGGAGGTGCCGATGAAAGGCACGATCAGGTCGTTTTACGAGCGCTACCCGCGGCGGTGGAGTTACCCGGTTGCGGGGCTCGTGCTCGCGCTCGGCGCGCCGATCGGCTTCTTCGTCGTGCGCGCGCTCTTCGCCGGTCACATTCCGTCGCCGATGTGGATCGAGGTCGAGCTGCGGGAGCGCTTCGATGCTTACGTCTACCTCACCTTCGCCACGGCGATCGTCTTCTCCTGGGCCGGCCGCGTCGTCGGTGTCGAGCAAGATCGCGTGCGCGCGGACTCGCTGACCGATCCGCTCACCAGCCTGCCGAACCGGCGCTTCGCGCAAGAACGCGCCGAGGCGCTGCTCTTGCGCGGGGATCCGCGCGTCTCGGTGTTGCTCATCGATCTCGACGGCTTGAAGCAGATCAACGAGAAGCACGGCCATGACGGCGGCGATCGTGCGCTCTGCGCCGTCGCGGCGACGCTGCGTAAAGTCTGCCGGCGTGAAGACGTGTTCGCGCGCTACGGCGGCGACGAGTTCATCGTGCTCTTGCCGAAGATGGTCGCCGCCGACGCGATGCGTGTCGCCGAACGCGTGTGCGCGACGATGACGAAGACGGCGCAGACGAACGGCCTTGGTCCACTCTCGGTGTCCATCGGGGTCGCCGATACCGAGACGGCCGCGACGAACACGCTGCTCGGGCTGGTGCAGGCGGCCGATGCGGCGCTGCAAGCCGCGAAGCACGAAGGCAAGAACCGTGCGAAGCTGGCCCGCTCGTTGCACAAAGCCGCCGGCAAGGGAGCCGTCTCATGACCACGAAGAAGATCCTTGCCGCCCTCGACTTCTCCAAGTTCTCGCAGGAGGTCGTCAACTTCGCCGCTGACTTCGCGCGCCGTTACGATGCGTCGCTCACGCTCCTGCACGTCGCGGATGAGCCGAACCGCGTCTTCCCCGAGGGCTTCGTCGCGATCATGCCGGCGCGGACCACCGAGTTGCTGAATCTGCTCGAGATGGCGCTGGCCGACGCAAAGAAGGAGGCGATCGCGGCTGGCGCAACGAACGTGAGCACGATGCTCGTGAAGGGCGTGCCCTTCGCCGAGATCGCGCAGATCGCGCAGGACAAAGCGTACGACACGATCATCGTCGGCACCCACGGCCGCACTGGGCTCATGCACGCGCTGCTCGGCTCCGTCGCCGAGAAGGTGGTGCGCAGCGCGCCATGCACCGTGATCACCGTGCGCGATCGCGCCGCGGCGAAGTGACGATGCGCGCCACCGGGCGAGCGCTGAACGGGCTGCCTTCCAATCACATCTACGACGCCGTCATCGTCGGCGGGAGCGTCGCCGGGTCGGCCGTGGCGATGGCGCTCGCCAAGCGCGGGATGGACGTCTTGCTCTGCGAGCCTGGCCTTGCGAGCCACAAGCTTCTCGCCGGCGAGCTCTTGCAGGCACCGGCGGCAAAAGCGTTGATCGACCTCGGCTTCATGGATGCCGCCTGGTCCGCCGGCGCGGTCGCCTCGTGCGGGATCGTGGTCGTCGCGCCGGATCTCAAAGCGCCGGTCGTGCTGCCGTATGCGACGGTGCCGGGTCTGCATCCGAGCGGCGTCGCGATCGAGCACGCCACGCTCGCGGCGGTGATGCTCGCCCGCACGTCTCGCCGGCGTGGCGTCACCTTCGTTGCCGCGCGCGCGCAGGCGTTGCAAGACTTGCACGGCGAGCAAGCCGCGTCGGTCGAGCTCTGTGACGACGCGGGCTCGCGCCGCGTGCAGGGTCGCGTCATCATCGCGGCTGACGGCAAGCAATCGCGCATGCGTCAGGCCGCCGGGATCTCGATCGACAAGGGCCCGAACGTGCGGATGTGTGGGCTGAAGATCGCCGGCACCTTGCCCTGCGAGGGCTTCGGGCACGTCTTTCTCGGCGGGCGCCGGCCGGTGCTCGCGTACCGCATCTCTGGCGACGAGATCCACGTCGTCTTCGAGCTCGCAGGCGACACCGGCGGCGTCGACCCGCGCGATCTCGACATGCTGCCACTCGAAGTCCGCCGCCGCGTCTGCGACGTCATCGCGCGCGGTGAGCTCAGCACCGCTGTCATCAACGCCATGACGCCGCACGCGCGCGCGAAGGGACGGCTTGCGCTCATCGGCGACGCCGGCGGCACCGTGCATCCGATCAGCGCGTCCGGTGTGTCGTTCGCACTGACCGACGCGCTGTGCCTCGCCGGCGCCATGACTGCGCACTACGGTGACCATCAGTGCGCCCTCGACGTGTACGCGCGCGAGCGGGAGCAGCCGATGCGCACCCGCAGCGTGCTCGGCGAAGCGCTGGCCGAAACGCTCGCCGGTGAATCCGAAGCGATGCACGCGCTGCGCGAAGGGCTCTTACACTATTGGATCGACGATCCCGCCAACCGCGCTGCGTCGATCGGGCTCTTGTCGACGCACGACGGCCGGCCAGCGGCCCTGGCGAAGGAGTACGGCAAGGTGGCGCTGAAGACGATCGGGCAGTTGCGCGGGCGCGGCGCTTCTTGGAGCGACACCGCGCGCGTCGGTCTCGCGCTCGGCAAGAAGGCGCTCGCTATCGCGCGGCGTTGAGCGTCGCTGCGACGACGACGCAGAGCTCGGGCTTCACTTGCAGCGCGCCGAACATCGCGGAGTACGGACGGATGCCGAACGCCGGTTGATCGATGCGCACCTCGGCGCGCCAAGCACCGTCAAGCTCCGCAACGACGAAGGCCACGCGGCCATCGCGCCCGTGCAGGGACAACGTGCCCTCGACGTCGTAGCCGGCGCCCCTCTGCTCGATGCGCGACGACACGAAGCGAATCTCTGGATACCGCGTGACGTCGAGGATGTCGTCCGCGATCGTGCGCTCGATCTTGCGCTTGTCCCGATCCGAGAGCGCGCTCGTCGCCCGACCGTCCGCGACGGCGTGTAGGACGCGCAGGCTCGACGGATCGAATTTCGCCTCGATGCGCGAGCGGTCGTCGGCGATGCTCAGGGTGAAGCGCTCGACGGCGATCTCGAGATCGTGCGCCATCGCGCTCAGCGCCCCGTGCTTGAACGTCAGCACACGACAGCTCACCTGCGAGGCCGGCAGCACGAGCATCTTCATACCGTGACCGCCCCGCCGTCGGCGAACAAGGCCCTCATACGAGCCGCATTTTCTTCGCCGCGTCGAGCAGCTCGTCGCGAAATCGCGGCGAAGCGATGGCGATGAGCCCGAGCGCTCGTTCGCGCACGGATTTGCCTTTGAGATCGAAGACGCCGTGCTCGGTGACCGCAAAATGCGTGTCGGTCCGGGGTGTCGTGACCGGCCCGCTCAGCTTTGGCACGATGCGCGACACGCTGCCGTTCTGGGCGGTCGATTGGAACGCAATGATCGACTTGCCGCCGCGCGAGGCGTAGGCGCCGCGCACGAAGTCGACCTGGCCGCCGGCGCCGCTGTACTGCTGGCCAGCGACGAACTCCGAGTTACAGGCGCCGAAGAGATCCATCTCGAGCGTCGCGTTTACCGACACCACGTTGTCGAGCTGCGCGACGATGGCCGGATCGTTCACGTAGCTCACCGGGTAGCTCTCGACGCCCGGGTTGTCGTTGATGAAGTCGTAGAGCCGCGCGTCGCCCATCGCGAAGGTGAAGACGGTCTTGCGCCGGTTGAGCGCCTTCAGCCGGTTGGTCACGACGCCCCGCTCGATGAGATCGACGAGCCCGGGCGTCAACAGCTCGGTGTGGATGCCGAGATCTTGGTGGTTGACCAGCGCTCGGCACACCGCGTTCGGCACCGCGCCGATCCCCATCTGGAGCACGGCGCCGTTCGGCACGAGCTCGGCGATGCGCCGGCCGATGAGGTCGTCCACCGGGCGCACCGGCGCCGGCGCACACTCGAGCAGCGGCGCGTCGTGCTCGACGATCGCATCGACCTCGGCAACGTGCAGCAACGAGTCGCCGAACACCCGCGGCATCCGCGGGTTCACTTCGACGATTAAGCGCTTCGCGGAGCGCGCGACTTGCGAGCCGTAGTCGTTGTTGGTGCCGAAGGTGAAGTAGCCGTGCTCGTCCATGGGCGACACCGTCACCACGAAGGTATCGATGGCGACGTGCTCGGAGAGGAAGCGCGCCGATTGGCTGAAGTGGTTTGGCACGAAATGGATGACCGTGCGTTCCTCTGCGCGGCGCATGAGCTCCCGCTCGATCGCCGACAAGAACATGCAGTGTGGGGCGATGCGATCGAGCAGATCGAAGGCGAGGATCGTGCTCTTCGCGTGCTCCTTCGACTCGAAGTAATAGACGCGCAGGTCGCGGAGCGCATCGTGACGGACGCGGTCGGCGATCGCCGCGAGCAGCGCCGGCGGCTCCGACACGCCCATGCCCATCGAGAGCTTGGAACCGCTGGCGATCGAAGACACCGCCGCCGCGGGCGTCGCCAGCTTCGCTGCGTATTCGCCGCGAGCGTTCACTTCGGCCATACGAACCTCTGACGCGTCACCCGATCACTTTTCGTGCCACTTTCGCATACTTGTGGCGAAGCGGAAGATGTTTCGGCTTGGTAACGCCGCCGATGGGATCGTCACCGACAGGTGCGTTTCCCTCGGTGTCTTCGCGGTGAACTCCTTGGTGTGCGCTTTGCATAAAAGCCGCCTTCGAGGTGAAACGATGGAGACGATCTGGGTCCTGGTCTGCAACCAAAAGAGCGCTGTGATCCTGAGCGCCAAAGCGCGGACCGCAGCTCCTCAGATCGTGGAGACCATCGGCAATCCCGACGAGAGCGACCCTCTGGTCTTTGCGCGGCGCTTGGCGGCGATGCTCGAGAGCGCGGCCGATATGGGCGGCTTCGATCGCCTCGTCGTCATGGCGCCGGCGCCGTTTCTCGCCAGCCTCGAGGACGTGTTCCATGCCCCGGTGCGAGGGCGCATTGCCCTCACCATCCAGGAAGACATCGCCGAATGGCCGATGCCGGAGATCGTTGCGTCGGTACGCAAAATCATCGATGAGCAGGTGCGTGTAGCCGGCGCCTAGGCGCAAACGGCGAGGGGAAGGTAGATGCTTTCGATCTTGCTCGTAGACGATGAGCCTTCGATCCGGTTGGCGGTCGGCGATGCCCTCGCCGGCAACGGGCACAAGGTGACGCGCGCCAGTGACGGCGGCGAGGCACTCGCGCTGCTCGATGCACAGGTCTTCGACCTCGTGGTCACGGACATCAGCATGCCCAAGGTCGACGGGCTGACGCTCTTTCGTAAGTTGCGCGAAGCGAGCCCGTCGACCGACGTCATCTTGATGACCGCGTACGGCAAGGTGACCGACGCCGTCGAGGCGCTCAAGCAGGGTGCTGAAGACTACCTGACGAAGCCTTTTTCTACGGAAGAGATGCTCGTGCGCGTGCAGCGGATCGACGATCGCCGCGCGTTGAAGCGCGAGCTGCAAGCGGCCAAGTCCGAGCTGACGGGGGGTGGCATCATCGGCCAATCGCCGGTGATGGTGCGCCTGCTCGATCGCATCGATACGATCGCAGCGAGCGATGCCAGCGTCTTGATCCTCGGCGAGAGCGGCACGGGCAAGGAGCTCGTCGCCAGGCGCTTGCACGATCAGAGCGCGCGCAAGGCGAAGCCCTTCGTCGCCGTCAACTGCGCCGCGTTTCCCGAGACGCTGATCGAGGCTGAGCTCTTCGGCCATGAGCGCGGTGCGTTCACTGGCGCGGCGCAGCGGCGCGAAGGCAGGTTCAAGGCGGCCGACGGCGGCACGCTCTTTCTCGACGAGGTGGCCGAGATCCCGTTGCCGGTTCAGGCGAAGCTCCTGCGCGTGCTGCAAGAAGGGGTGTTCGAGCCGATCGGAACGAACACGCCGATCAAGGTGAACGTCCGCGTCATCTCGGCCACACACAGAGATCTGCGCGCGCGAATCAAAGAGCACGCGTTCCGCGAGGATTTGTTCTATCGCTTGAACGTGCTCGACGTGCACCTGCCGCCCCTGCGCGAGCGTCGTGGCGACTTGCCGCTGCTCGTGGAGGCGTTCTTGAAGCGCGCAGTCGGTCGCGGCGGTGCGCAGCCGGCGGGGATCTCGCCGCGCGCGTGGGCAGCGCTCTCGGACTACTTGTTTCCGGGCAACGTGCGCGAGCTTCAGCACGCGATAGAGCACGCCGTCGTGCTCGCCCGCGGCGGCGAGATCGATCTGCACCACCTGCCGCGCGATATCGTCGGCATCGCCGAGGCCAAGAAGGATCAAGCGACGACTGCCGTACGGACGCTGGCGGTGGCGGCCAAGGAGTTCGAGCGCGAATACCTCTTGCGCGCGCTGCACCAGGCCGACGGCAAGAAAGGACGCGCGGCGGACCTGCTCGGCATCTCGCGCAAGAACCTCTGGGAGAAGCTCAAGGGTCATGACATCGCAGACAGCGACGACGACGCATGAGCGACGCGATGCAGACGCTCGGCAAGCGCGGGTTTGACGTCGTGCCGCTCCTGCGCGAACCCACGCCGCGATGATCCGGGTCTTTCTCGTGGACGACGACGAGGACGACTACGTCCTCACGCGTGGCCTCCTCGGCGACATTCCCGGGAGCTTCGAGCTCGCGTGGATGCCGTCGATCGACAAGGCGCGCGCCGCGTTGCGCGACACAGTGCCCGACCTCATCCTGCTCGACTATCTCCTTGGTGCCGAGAGCGGCCTCGATTTCCTGAAGGAGCTGCGCAGAGCCGGGCTCGGGCTGCCAGTGATTATCCTCACTGGGCAAGGCGATCGCGAGATCGACATGGCGGCCATGGCGGCCGGGGCCACGGACTACTTGGTGAAGAGCGAGCTCTCGGCCGCGATCTTGGACCGGGCGATCCGCTACGCGATGTCGGTGAGCGAGCTGCACCGAAAGCTGCTCGAGGATCACGAGCGCTTGCAGCAGATGGAGAAGCTTTCTGTCGTCGGGCTGATCGCCGCGGGGATCGTGCACGAGGTGAGCAACCCGCTGACCGGCGTCATGAGTCTCGTGCAAGCGCTGCACGACGGCAAGGCGGGCGACTCGCGCGACGAGTACTTCAAGGCGGTCAAAGACGGGCTCGAGCGGATGCGCGTCACCCTGCGATCGTTGCTCGATCTCGCGCGCGAGCAGCCGTTGACGCTCGCTGAGGTGGACGTCGCAGAGCTCGTGGCGGCCTGCTTTCGCCTGATGGCGGCCACGCTGCGCTCGCGCGGCATCACGCCGGTGCAGGACGTTCCCGCTGGCTTGCGCGCGCGCGCCGATCGATCGCGGGTGATTCAGGCGATCCTGAACCTGATGATGAACGCCGCCGACGCGACCCCCTCCGGCGGCAGCATCACGGTCAGCGTCACGAAGAAGCCCGGCAGCATCGGCATCGTCGTCACCGACACCGGCGCCGGCATTGCGCCCGCGATCGCCGAGCGGATCCTCGAGCCCTTCTTCACGACGAAGTCGGTGGGGAAGGGCACGGGCCTCGGCCTACCCTTCGTCGTCCAGACGGCGAAGCTCCACGGCGGCGACCTGACCATCGCCAGTCAGGTGGGCAAGGGGACGACGATGACGATGTGGCTACGCGATGACGCGCGGTGAGCGGCGACGGCGGCGCTCCTCGATGGTGCCGATGCGCGTGAGCAGCTCCTCCTCGGTGAACGGCTTCGTCAAGTACTCGTCGGCGCCGAGCTTGAACGCTTGCACCACGTTCGGAACGCTGCTGAACGCGGTCATGACCACGACGTCGGTCGTCGGGCTCAGCGTGCGGACTTCGCGCAAGAGCGTCATGCCATCCATCTCGGGCATGCTCACGTCGGTGATCACGAGATCGAAGACCTGCTTCGTGCACTTCTCGGTCGCCTCGACGCCGTCGTTGGCTCGCACCACGCGGTGACCGGCGCGCGTGAGAGCGTCGCCGATCGCCAGGCGGATCGACGGTTCGTCGTCGACGAGGAGGATGGAGAGCATGCGCTTTAGATCTTCTTCTTCGTCGTCTTCTGGAATTCGATCAGCGCTTGGATCGCGCCGCCGAGCGCTGCCGCGGAGACCTCCGTCACTTCGAGCGCGGCCTCCTCGGCCTTCAGCACGCGCGGTTCGAGCGCCGCCCACGCTTGCTTCAGCTCCATGCCGAACAAGTGCGCCTGCACGCGGATCTCGTCGCGCAGCGTGCGCAGCTTGCTCAGGCTCTCGTCGATCTGCTTCTGTAGCTCCTTCTTCTTTTCCATCGCCTGCTCCTCGTCCGTTTGTGAAATTAGTCTTCGTCCAAGAGATCGAGCACCCAAGCGAGCGCCGCTAGCGCGTCGACGGCGGTGAAGATGCCGACGACGCGTCCCTTGTCTGCGACGACGGCCGAGCCGAACTTCTTGCGCGCCATCACCCGCACCGTCTCGTCCAGCTTCGCCAGCGGCGCCACCACGTAGGGCTCCGACGTCATCGCCTCTTCGACCGCGATCGCGCCCGGATCGACACCGTCGAGGGTCTCGACCATCTCGAGATCGCGCTGCGACACGATGCCGACCAGCTTGCCGCCGTCGAGCACGGGCAAGTGGCGGATGCCGTGCTCGCGCATCAGCTCGTGCGCTTTCTGCAGTGTTTGCTTCCTACCAATCGTATGCGGCGTGGCGGTCATGTACTTGTCGACCGTCTCGGCGACGTGCTTGCCCCTGATCGAGATCGTCTGTGCTCGTGGCCTAGGCGACATGTTCGAATCCTCCGGCGACAGGAATTGCAAAGTAGGGACCAAGGTCGAATGCCTGGGCTCATCGGTGGAATGGTTTCGAATCGGTAACGCCCGCCCGTTGGTGCGTTACCGCCGGGTCAGCGGCTGTTGTGGCAGCTCGTGCAGGATCCGGTCAGCGCGCCAGCGAGATAGTAGTTCGGAGGGTCGGCCTCGGCTGCCAGCTTCGCGGCCGTTACCGCGCGCCGAAAGTCATCGAGGTGCTCGTCGATCTTCGGGTGATTCGTCGGCTTGCCGTCGAGCGTCGCCGCGTGTGCTTGCATGAGCGAGAGCCGGTCGACCACGTCTTTTCCCACGACGAGCGGCGCCGGTCGCTGCAGCAGGTTTTCGAGCTCGACGACGTCCCCCGCGAGGAGCCACATCGTCGTCCTCAACTCCGCGCGCGGAATGTAGTGGAAAGTCGGCGCGTAGGTCACGGCGCGAATGCTTCCGGTCAGCGGTGCGCAGGCGAGAAAAAGCGCGGCGAACGGGAGGAGCTTGCGGGTCATGCGCCGCGGAGTTGCACGAGTCGGACCAAGCACGGCTGACGCTTCAGGCAAAAACGAAGCGATCGGCGTACCCGGCGGCGGCGGTATCGACTTCTCCGCGCGCCGCCGTTTGCATCAGGCGATCGCGGCCGCAGAGCAGCGCGAGCTCCGGAATGTCGCGCATGACGCCCCAGACGACGACGGGCAGCACGCGCTTCGCCACCGCCAAGCGCACAGGGCCGAGGCGGCTGCGCACGAAGTGAACGTGGCCCACCTCGTCGACCATGATCTGCGCGAAGAGCGTCTCGATGCGCGCGAGCACGGCGGGCTGATCGGCGAAGAGCACGCGCGCCTTTTCGAGCAGCAATGTGAAGATCGCGACGCCCACGATCTCTCCGCAGAGCACGAAGACGTCGGACATCTGGCTCGGCAGGCGCACCATGGCGTTGACCATGGCGCGGGTCACGGCGGTCGGCCGGCCGATCTCGACCGTGAGGCCGATCGTCGCGAGCGCGTCGCGCAGGATCCGCGTGTGATAGAGCTCTTCGATCATGATGTACGCGTGCGGGTCGTTTGCGGCGTCGGGCGGCTTGCCGTTGTGGGCGATCTCGAAGTCGACGCCGAAGCGCTCGGCGCGGTTGGTCTTAGCCGTGGCGAGCGCCCACAGCGTGCGTTCGTCGAGGCCGCGCTCGGGGACCCGGCGTTCATGATTGCGATCGAACACGCGTTGATCGACCGGCGGCCGCCCGCACCAGCACTGCGGCTGCGCATCGACGCCGGCGAAGAAGCGCTCGCGGATGTCGAAGCGCTGGGCGTCGAGATCGGGCGTGCCATCACGGGCGTGCAAATAGGCGAGGTAGGCGCTGCGGAAGCGACTTTGGTCGGCGGCGCTCATCGGATCGAAGGCGGTGCTCACCTGCTGCTCCATCCGCTGATGATACCAAACGCTGCGTTCCAATCGGCAAAAGGTTCGCGCAACCGGTCGCGGCCGTTGTCGATAATCCTGCCCCGCTATGCCTACCCGCGTGACACTTCCCACTTTCGTTCCTGTTCAGCCCTCGTTCCTCGCCAGCTCGGCGCCCGTGGCGATCGCTTCGAGCACGAACCCGTATGGCACCGTGCAGCAGCGCGCCGACAAGATCACGGCGCTCCAAAAGGGCTGGACCACGCACTCGGACGAGAAGAAGATCCGTGACATCATCCTGTCGACGCACGGCGCCGAGCTGAGCACCTTGAAGCGCCTCATCGATCTCGGCGGCGAGAGCCACGATCTCGTGAACCTGCTGAACGATGACATCGACGACGCGGCGATCAAGAAGCAGATCGTCGCGCACTTCTACAACGAAGCCGTCGCCACCGGGCAGGTGAAGGTCTACAGCGACATCGACGACACCTTCTATTCGAACCTGAAAGACGCGCGCTTCCCGAAGGGCACGATCTATCCCGGCGTGCGGACGTTCTACCGCGCGCTCGATCTCGGCAAGGGCGGCAATGACGCGACGGGCGACATGCTCTTCCTCACCGCGCGGCCGGGCATCGTCGAAGACAGCACGCTCGACATGCTGAAGCAGAAGGGCGTCGCGCAGGCCAGCGTGCTCGAAGGCAACCTCCTCGACAACCTGCGCCTGACCGAAGCCGATCGGAACAGCGCGATCGCGGCGACCAAGGTCACGAACTTCATGACCCACCGCGCGCTCTATCCGGAGTACGGCTCGGTGTTCATCGGCGACAGCGGTCAAGGTGATGCGATCGCCGGCGCCGAGATGCTGCGCCGCGCGCCCGGCTCGACGAAGGCGGTCTACATTCACAACGTCACTGGCTTGGACGCTGCGGCGCGCGCGAAGCTTCTGAGTCAAGGCATCGTCGTCTTCGACAGCTACCTCGACGCGGCGATCGACGCCTTCGGCCGCGGCCTCATCTCGCGCGCGAGCCTCACGAACGTTGCCAAGGCGGCGCGCGCGGAGCTGAACGCGCTGCCGAACCTCGGCGCCGCCCAACGCGTGGCCGCGACGGCGACGCTCGCGGCGGCCGAAGCGCGGCTCGCGCTCGTGCCCTGAGTTTGTTCACACTAGTCGACGACGATGCGCGCGTTGATCATCTTGTTCATCCCGCAGCCGTACTTCAGCGTGCCGCTCTTCTTCGGCGTGAAGCTCACGGTCACCGCCTGATTCAGCGGCAGCGCTTGCTTGATGTTGTGCTCGTCGATCACGATCTCGGTGGCGCAGGTCTCGTCGGTCTTGCGGGTGATCACGAGGTTCAGCTGCTCGCCAAGCTTCACGCGGATCTCTTTTGGCTCGAAGCCTTTCGCCGTGACGCTGACCTCGTAGGTCTTTCCCGGCAGCGGCTTCTTCTCTTCGGCGTTGGCGGCAGCGACGAAGATCAACAGGGCGGCGAGGGTGAGGCGAATCATCGAAGGCTCCATTCAGTGTCGAGACACTAACTGTCGAAACGAATCCCGTCTTTCTGCATCTGCTCGGGCGTCGCGGCGCTCGCCGTCGTGCCCGGCGGATGTTTGTACCATCCTTGCGCGTCCGGCGCCGACGGATCGTCGCGCACCTTCAACACCGTGAACATGCCGCCCATGTCGATGTAGCCGAACGGCCCGTTGCCGCCGCGCATCGGCGCGCTGTTCTCCGGGATCGGCATGATCATCTCGCCCATCCCGCCCATGCCCGTCGTGCCCATCGTCATGTACTCGGGCAGCAAGCGCTCCATCCGCTGCTCGAGCTTCGTCATGTCGGCGCCGACCATCGGCACGATGCCGTGGCCCATCTGCATCATCACGTGGTGGGTCATGTGGCAGTGCATCGCCCAGTCGCCTGATTCAGGCGGCGTGAACTCGATCGTGCGCGTGCTGCCGACCGGCACGAGCACCGTCGTCTCGGCATGCTGCGCGCTCGCGGGCGTGTCGCCGCCGTCGGTCGCGGTGACGGCGAAGTTGAGGCCGTGGATGTGGATCGGGTGGTGATCCATCGGGCTCAAGTTGCCGAAGCGCATGCGCACGCGCTCGCCTTTGCCGACGAGCATCGGCTGCGTGGCCGGGAACGCCTTGCCGTTGAACGTGAGCACGTTGAAGTCGCTCATCGCGTTCGGATCTGGGCGCTTGGTGCCGGCGGCGATCTTCCACTCGTGCGTCATCAAGGCGAAGTCGCGATCGACCTTCTTCGCCTGCTTCGGATGGACGACGAACATGCCGTGCATGCCGAGCGCGATCTGCGTCATCTCGTCGAAGTGCGGGTGATACATGAAGGTGCCGTGCTGCCTCAGCGTGAATTCGTAGACGAAGGTTTGCCCCGGCGCGATCGGCGGCTGGTTGAGCCCGGAGACGCCGTCCATTCCGTTGGCCAAGATGATGCCGTGCCAGTGCACGGTGGTCGGCTCGCGCAGGCGGTTCGTCACGTAGAGGCGCAGGCGATCGCCTTCCATGCACTCGATCGTCGGCCCGGGCGTGCCGCCGTTGTAGCCCCAGACGCGCACCTTCAAGCCCGGCGCGAAGTCGTGCTCGAATTCCTCGGCGACGAGGTGGCCGACCTTGACGTTGCCGACGGTGCGCAAAGGCAAGGTCGATCCGTTCGGCGTGACGACGGCGAGCGGCCCGCCTGGTGTGACGGCCGCGCTCTTCGCTGACGGCGTGTCGGTCGCGTTGGCAGCCGCGGCGGGCGCCGCGTCCGCGTGGCGCGTCAAGATCGCCGCGCTCGCGGCGGCGCCCGTCAATTGTAGGAACTTGCGTCGGTGCATCGCCTCGACTCCTTAGCCGATCCAGCGCCGCGCGGCGACCAGGCCGAGAAAGCCGGCGGCGAGGCAGCCGCCCGCGGTCACCGTAAAGTTGAGCGCCGCCGATCCGAGCGCGCCGTCGCGTGCGAGCATCGTCGTCTCGTAGTTGAAGCTCGAATAAGTGGTGAGGCCGCCGAGAAAGCCCGAGACCAGCGCGAGGCGCAGCGTGGGCGAGAAGCCGGCGACGTTCGTGGCCAGGTGCATGATCGCCGAGATCAGAAAGCACCCGACGACGTTGACGATGAGCGTGCCGACCGGAAACGCCGGGAAGCGCTCGGCCGCCCACAGCGTGATCAAATAGCGGACGCCGGTGCCGCACGCGCCGCCGAGGCAGACCCAGAGGAAACGCTCCATCGTCTCAGGACCTCCGTGATTCTCAAATGAATACCGTGTAACGGCGAAAGGACAGGGGAACAACAAATGAGAATCGCTTTCGCCGCCTTGCTCTCGACCGCCGCGCTCTTCGTCACCGCCACCGCCTTCGCCGAGATCGAGGTTCGCAAGAACGGATCGAGCTGGGCGAAGATCGAGAACGACGGCACCATCCGCATCAACGGCAGCTCGGTCGGCAAGTTCGAGTCCGACGGCACGGTGCGCAAGAACGGCAGCAGCATCGGCAAGGTGGAGAGCGACGGCACCATCCGCAGCAACGGCAGCTCGGTCGGCACCATCGAGAGCGGCGGCACGCTGCGCAAGAACGGCAGCAGCATCGGCACGATCGAGTCCGGCGGCACGATCAGGAAGAACGGCAGCAGCTGGGGCACGGCGTCGAACTGCTGCGGCGATCACGGCGGCAAGCGCGCGGTCGCGGCGGTCATCGTGTTCTTCTCGAGCGACTTCTTCAACCTCTGATCAGTGGTCGCAGCCGCGCGGCGCGGGCGGAAAGCCTTCGAGCACGAGCGCCTCGCCGCATTTTTGGGCGGCGGGTGGCGCGGCGCTCGCTTTTCCGCCTACGCTCCTCCCATGGCCGTCTTTCGCTCCGTCCAGCGCGTTTACTTCGACGATCTCGACGCTCTGAACATCCTGCACAACGTGCGCTATTTGTTGTTCATCGAGCGCGCGCGCGGCGAGCTCTTTCAGTCGGCCGGCTTTCGCTGGAACGACGACCTCCAGCAGAACCCGGACAAGTGGCATGTGATCGCCGCGCACGAGATTCACTACCTGCGGCCGGTGACGGGCGAGCAGGAGATCGCCGTCCTCACGAACGTGACCAAGATCGGCACGACGAGCCTGCTCCTCGACGCGCGTGTGACCAGCACGAACGGCGACGTCGTCTACGCCACGAACGCGACGCGGCTGGTGCGCCTCGATCCGGCGACCAACAAGCCCTGCCCCTGGAGCGATCGTTTTCGCAGCGCGATGCAGCCGTACATGAAGTAGGCGGATCGATAGGCTACAATCTGACGCATGAGCGAACGGCCTGAAGTCGAGCGCTTCAAGACGCTGTCCACCTTGTTCTCGACGCTCGACACGAAGGGCGTCGAGCGCCTCGCCTCCATCGCGCAGACCAAGACATTCAAGCCGAACGACACGATCGTCCGTGTGGGCGAGCCGGCCGAGACCTTTTACGTCATCGTCCGCGGCGGCGTGCGCGTCATCGCCAAGGGCAAAGACGAAGGCAAGGAGGTGGCGCGCCTCGCCGCCGGCCAGTTCTTCGGCGAAATGGGCATCCTGAACGACGAGCCACGCACCGCCGACGTGCGCGCCATCGGCGACGTCGTTTGCCTGATCTTCACGAAGGACGACCTCTTGAAGGTGCTCGAGGACTATCCGCAGATCATGCACACGCTCGGCGCCGTCGGAGTCGAGCGGGCAGGCAAGCTCGTCGACGCGCTCGAAGAATCCTAGTATGCGGGGCGCATGAAAACGTGCACCAGCTCCGTCGTGCTTCCGTGCAGTCCCGAGCGCTTTTGGCAGATCTATCTAGATGATGCGTTCCTGCGCGCGTTGTACCTGGACGCCCTGCAGTACAAGGCGTTCTCGATCATCGAGGGCGGCACCGAGAGCAAGAAGCTGCACATCGTGCCGAAGCTGAACCTGCCGGGGCCGATCGCCAAGCTGATGGGCGACAGCTTCGCCTACGAGCAGCACGGCCGCTTGGATCGCGCGAAGAGCCTGTGGACCTGGCAGATGCTGCCGCCGGCCGCGCACGCGTCGAAGAAGCAGCTCGTCTCCACGCACGGCTCCATCCGCATCGAGGCCGCCGGCGACGGGCGCTGCCGCCGCCACGACGAGGTGGTGATCGACGCAAAGGTGTTCGGCCTCGGCGGCATGATCGAAGCGGCCGCCGAGAAAGAGACCCTCGCGGCACAAGCGAAGGAAGTCGCCTTGATCGAGCAGTGGGCGGCGAAGTCGCACGCAGCGTAGCGATGGATCCATGAGCGACCTGAAAGCGCGCTTCTCCGAAGTCTTCGAGCAGAACCACTGGGCCGACGGTGAGTCGCTGTCGGGGCCGGGCTCGCGGCGCGACTCGGATGACGTGCGCTTGACGATCGCGGCGCTGCATCGCGCGGTGGCCGACCACGGCGTGCGTTCGGTGAACGACATTCCGTGCGGTGACTTCAACTGGATGCCGCACTTCCTGGAGCAAGCGCCGCAGGTCCGCTATCACGGCTTCGACATCGTCGACGTGCTTGTCGAGCGGCACCGGCGCATTTACCCGTCACTTGCTTTCAGCGTCATCGACATCACGTGCGAGGTGCCGCCGCAGGCGGATCTCGTGCTCTGCAAGGATCTGCTGAATCACTTGGTCGAGGCCGACATTCGCCGCGCGCTCGCGAACATGAAGGCGTCGAGCGCGACCTTCCTCTTGGCGACCAACAACTTCGGGTTCGAAAACCGCGAGTTGCGCGATCCCATCGGCGGCGCGTCGCGGCACTATGACCTGTTGGCGCCGCCCTACGGCTTTCCTATGCCGCTCTGGCACGACCAATACCTCGGGCTCTGGCCGTTCGCTGCGCTTCCTTGAGGCCGCGCGCGATTTCGGGCAGGAGGGCGACTGGAGGGCAACCCATGCCAAAGAACGTCATTCAACACATCGAGTGGACGACCCGCGACACCAAACGCCTGCAGGACTTCTACGGCCGCATTTTCGATTGGAAGTTCCGCCAAGCCATGCCTGATTACACGATGATCGACGGCGTCGGCGGGCTCTTCACGGCGCCGGATCAGCAAATGCCGACCGGCATCACTTGCTACGTCAACGTGAAGGATCTCGCCGCGACCGAGGCAAAGATCGTGGCTGCCGGCGGGCAGATCTACAAGTCGAAGCAGGAAGTGCCGGGCATGGGTTGGTTCACGATCTTCGGCGATCCAGACGGCAACACGATCGCCGCGTGGCAACCGAACCTGAAGGCGATGGCCGCGAACCAGCGCGCTGCCGCGGCGAGGACAGCCGCGCGGACTGCCACGAAGAAGAAGAAGGCAGGCAAAGCCAAGGCGAAGAAGAAGAAGTGATCGTCGAGCTCCCGGATCTCTTGCCTCGCGACACCGTTCAGACGATCGTCGCCGATCTCGCGAGCGCGCCCTTCGAGGACGGCAAGGCGACGGCGCGCGGCAAGACGAAGGATCTGAAGAACAACTTGCAGCTGACCTACGATCATCCGGTGGCAAAGCGGTGGAGCGCGCACCTCTTGAAGACGCTCTCGGAGCATCGCACGGTGAAGGACGCGGCGCTGCCGAAGACCTTCTTGCCGATGCGCTTTTGCAAGTACAGCGTCGGCATGGAGTACGGCGAGCACATCGACGCGCCAGTGATGCGCTTGGATCCCACGGCGCCCGTACGCACCGACCTCGCGCTCACGGTCTGGCTCACCGACAAGCAGAGCTACGACGGTGGAGAGCTGATCGTGCGGGGACCGTTGGGCGAGCGCGCGCTGAAGGGCGACGCCGGCTCGGCAGTGATCTACCCGGCGTCGACGCAGCATCGCGTGGCGCCCGTGACCCGCGGCGAGCGGATCGTCGCAATCTCTTGGGTGCAGAGCATGATTCGTTTGAACGAGCAGCGCGCGATCCTCTTCGACTTGGCTCTGGCGATCGGCGGTGCGTCGGCGCATCCGGACCTCGCGAGCGACGTGAAGGCGCTGCGCCGCGCGAAGAACGAGCTCGTGCGCATGTGGGCTGAGTGCTGAGATGGCGGTGAAGAAGAAGAAGGTCGCCGCGAAGAAGAAGGCGCCGGCGAAGAAGAAGGTCGCGGCACCGAAGAAGAAGGTTGCAGCGAAGAAGAAGCCGGCGCCGAAGAAGAAGGTCGCGGCGAAGAAGAAGCCCGCGCCAGAACCCGTGGCCGTGAACGTGGCCGTGGCGGTGGCCGAGCGGATGCACGGGCTCGAGGAAGAGGAGATCATCGAGGCGGAGCCGCATCCGGTGGCCGCTGCGCCGCTTGGGTCCGGCGACGACGACGGCGACGTCAACGGCGACGTCAGCGATGAGGACTTTGAGCCGGAACCCGCTGGTCAGGCGCAGCCGGGGCTCGCACAGCAGCCACAGCAACCGGGACAAGGCCGCCGCCGCCGGCGAAGACGCCGCCGAAGACGCGGGCGTGGAGGCGGCGCAGAGCAGCATCACGATCCGCGCATTCCGCAGCCGCAGCACGGACACCGCGACAACCAAGCGCACCCCCCCCGCGACCCGAACGCGCCGCCGCCGCCGCCGCCGCCCGCACCGCTCTCGCCGATCGACGACGTCGCCAAGCGTGTCTTCGGCATCGAGCGCGTGCAGTCGGAGCAACGGGAAGCGATCGAAGCCGTGCTCGCCGGTCGCGACACCTTCGTGGTGCTGCCGACGGGCTACGGCAAGTCGCTCATCTATCAAATCGCGGCGATGCTCTCGAACCGCCCGACGGTCGTCATCTCGCCGCTCATTGCCTTGATGCGCGATCAAGAACGCAGCTTGCGCGAGAAGCACGTGCCGGTCGTTCGCCTGGACAGTACGCTGCACGCCGAGACGCGCCGGCAAGTGCTCGCGCGCATTCGCAAGGGCGGCCGTGTGATCGTGCTGACGACGCCGGAGACGCTTCAATCGGAGAAAGTTCGGCCGTTCTTCGTCGAGGCGAAGCCGGGCCTGCTCTGCGTCGACGAGGCGCATTGCATCTCGGAGTGGGGCCACGACTTTCGGCCGGCGTACTTGCGCTTGGGATCCGAACGCGACGCGCTCGGCATTCCGACGACGCTCGCGTTGACCGCGACGGCGACGCCGGACGTCCGCGAGGACATCGCCAAGAAGCTGCACATGAAGGATCCGGCGTTGATCTTCGCGCCGCCTCATCGGCCGAACCTGCGCCTCGCCGTGTATCAAGTCGAAGGCAACACGAAGATCGAGCTCGCCGGCCGCCTGATCCGCCGTTTGCCGCGCCCGGGCATCCTTTATTGCGCGACGACGAAGGCGGTCGACGAAGTGTTCGCCGCCATGAGCCGCGCGCAGATCCCCTGCGCTCGCTACCACGGCGGCATGGGCACCGATGAGCGAACGGCGGCGCAGCGCCGCTTCATGCGTGACAAGCCGCTGATCATGGTGGCGACGAGCGCGTTCGGCATGGGCATCGACAAGGCCGATATCCGCTCGATCGTGCATTACCAAGTGACCGGCTCGCTCGAGCAGTACGTGCAAGAGTCCGGGCGCGCGGGTCGCGATTGGCGACCGGCGAACTGCATCTTGCTCTTCGATCCGCAGGACCAAGAGATCCACCGCTTCTTGCAGCGTACCGGCCGGCCGAACGGCGCGCAGCTCGCCCGCGTGGGCGATGCGCTCGCGGCGTGGGCCAAGGACGGCAAGCCGGTGAACGTGCAGGATCTCGCGCTGTCGGCAGCGGCGCCGGCCACGACCGTACGCGCGCTGTGCGGTGAGCTCGAGCAGCTCGGCGTCATCGAGCTCGACGAAGAACGGCGCTTCGTCTCCCTCGTCCCGGCCGATGACCTGCGTGAAGCGGCGCACGATCTCGCGGCGCGCTTCGACCGGCAGAAGATCGAGGATGAGCGGCGGCTCCACGGCATCGCCGAGTATGCGCGCACCGAGGGCTGCCGTAGCGTGTTCATCAGGAAGTGGTTCGGCGAGACCGATCCCCCGAAGTGCGAGAAGTGCGATCGCTGCAGACCGGAGAAGACCCCGTGAGCGACGTCGTCGTCATCCCGGCGTGGCGGCGAGCGGATTTCTTGGCCCTGACGCTCGAGCGGATCGCGGCGGCGCGCCACAGCGACGAGCATCACTACTTCATCACCTTGGATCGCGGCTTCGACCCCGAAGTGCTCGCGGTGGCGCAGGCGTGGAAGCAAAAGGACGTCGCTGTGCTCGCGCGGACGAGCGACCACGGTTACTACGGCAACAGCTTCAACGTGCTCGAAGGTTTTCGTTACGCGCTCGGGCAAGCGGCGCGGCTCGGGTCGCGCTTGATCTACACGATTGAAGAGGACGTCTGGGTGGCGAAGGACTTCTTCGCGTTCAGCCGGCAAGTGCACGACGCGTTTTCACCGTTCGCGTTCTCGGCGTCGGTGAACCAGCCGTCGACCGGCACGGCGACCGAGACGATCCGAAAGCCGCGCGAGCCCGAGAAGGTCTACGGGCATCCGTTCTTCCAGAGCTACGGCGCGAGCTTTGCGCCTTCTGCGGTCGTCGAGATCCTGAAGCACGCGACGCACGACTACTACCGCGACATGGGCCGCTACGTGGTGAAAAGCTTTCCCGGCACGGGTGAGCGGCGCTGGGAGCAAGACGGACTCATCACGCGGGTGATCGGCGCGGCCGGCGGCGAGACGTTGTACCCGTACGTGCCGCGCGCGATGCACGCCGGTTTTCACGGGTACAACCGCGCCGGGACGCCGTTGAAGGGCACGCTCGATGAGCGCATCGCGAAGCTGCGGGAAATGGATCAGGCGGCGATGAACCGGGCCGCGAGCGCGATCTTCGACATCGAATTCTGCGACTTCGAGGGCTTCGAAATCGACGCTGTCACTAGATCGTAGCCGTGAAAGATGGCCGTGGCCGAAATCGCAAGATCCGGAGTGTTCCGCCTCGACGCTGGGGCTACGTTCGCGGCATGATCCACGCCCCGATGAACGCCTCGCTGATCACCGAGCTCTGCCGCCACATCGAACGCGCCGAGGAGGAACCGTCGCTCACGGACCTCGCGGCGCGCGCGCACTTGAGCCCGTCGCACCTGCAGCGGATCTTCAAAGCAGCGACCGGTGTCTCGCCGAAGGAATACGCGAAGGCGCATCGGGCGAAGCGCGTGCGCCAACAGCTCGCTGAAGGCACCAGCGTCACGCGAGCGATCTACGACGCCGGCTACAACTCGAACGGCCGCTTCTACGAAGAGTCGCGGGCGATCCTCGGCATGACGGCGCGCGACTTTCGCAAAGGCGGGCAGGGCGCGAGGATCCGCTTCGCCGTCGGCGAGTGCTCGCTTGGCGCGATCCTGGTCGCGGCGAGCGATCGCGGCATCTGCGCGATCGCGCTCGGCGACGATCCGAATCGCCTCGTGCGCGAGCTGCAGGATCGCTTCCCAAAGGGCGAGCTCGTCGGCGGCGATCGCGGCTTCGAGCGCACGGTGGCGGCGGTCGTTGGCCTCGTCGAAGAGCCGCGGCTCGGCCTCACTCTGCCGCTCGACGTCCGCGGCACCGCGTTTCAACACCGTGTGTGGCGAGCGCTGCGCGAAATCCCGGCGGGAAGCGCGCTGAGCTATGCCCAGATCGCTGCCACGATCGGCCGGCCGAAATCTGTCCGTGCCGTGGCACGCGCGTGCGCGAGCAACGTCATCGCCGTCGCGATTCCCTGCCACCGAGTGGTCCGGACCGACGGCGCAATCAGCGGCTATCGTTGGGGCGTCGAGCGCAAGCGCGCGCTCCTCGATCGCGAGCGGGAAGCTGAGGTAAGGGCGAAGCGTGTTTCGAGTCATCGAGCTGCAGAACGGCAAGATTGAGGTCCACGAGGGGAGCGAGCGCGTGGGGCCGCCGCCGCCGGGCGTCACCCGCTGGATCGACCTGCGCGATCAAGACGACGCGCAGCTCGAGCTCCTGCGCTCGCGCTTCGACTTGCACCCGCTGGCGATCGAAGACTGCGCGCACTTGGATCAGCGGCCGAAGCTCGAGGAGTACCGCGATCACATCTTCCTCGTGACCCAAGGCTTCTCGTGCCCCGGCGAAAGAGTGCGCGAGCTCAACATGCACGAGCTCCACACCTTCCTCGGCGAGCGCTGCATGATCACCGTGCACACAGGCGACATCGCCGCCCTCGACCGCGCCTGGCGGCGGGTGAGCGGCGACGCCCGGCCGCTCGAGCGTGGGGTCGACTTCGTCTACTACCTGATCGCCGACGGCATCGTCGATGACATCTTCCCGCTGCTCGATCGCATCGCCGATGAGCTCGAGGAGATCGAAGACGCCGTCCTCGCGTCGCCGAAGCACAAAGACCTCGGGCGGATCTTCGAGCTGAAGCACCACTTGGTGCAGATGCGCAAGGTGCTCTCGCCGCAGCGCGACGTGCTCGGCGTGCTCGCCAAGCGCGGCGATGCGCGGGTCAGTGAGCGGACGGCGCTCTATCTGCGCGACGTCTACGATCACCTGGTGCGCATCAACGAGTCGATCGAATCGAACCGCGATCTGCTCGGCAACGCGCTCGAAGCATACTTGTCGGCCGTCGCGCAGCGCACGAACGAGATCATGAAGCACCTGACGATCATGAGCGCGGTGTTCTTGCCGCTCGCGTTCATCGTCGGCTTCTTCGGGCAGAACTTCGACAACTTGCCGGGCGCGAAGGACTGGATCCACTCGGACACGCTGATGTGGACGATGATCGTGCTCTGCGCGGCGTTGCCGATTGGGATGTTCAGCTGGTTCTTTCGAAAGGGATGGCTATGAGCGCTGCAAAGAAGAAGACACCGGCGAAGAAGAAGGCCGAGAAGCTGCCCGAGCCCGCGATGCGTCCGCCGCCGAAGGAAGGCGCTGCCGCCCCCGCCTTCTCGCTCCCCGCGGACGATGGCAGCACGGTGCAGTTGGCCGATCTGCGCGGCAAGAAGGTCGTCCTCTACTTCTATCCGAAGGACGACACGCCCGGTTGCACCATCGAAGCGTGCGCGTTTCGCGACGCCTACAAAGAGATCCAGAAGAAGGGCGCCGTCGTCTTCGGCGTCTCGCGCGACACTATCGAGAAGCACCAGAAGTTCAAGGCGAAGTACAAGCTCTCGTTCCCGCTGCTCTCGGATCCCGCGGGCGACGTCGTTTCGGCGTACGGGAGCTGGGGGCCGAAGCAGTTCATGGGTCGCAAGTTCAACGGCATCTTGCGCACGACCGTGATCATCGACGAGCAGGGCAAGATCCAAAAGCTCTACCCAAAGGTGTCGCCGAAGACCCACGCTGACGAGATTCTTGCGGCGCTGTGACCTTCGCGTGTCTCGCTTGCCGGAGCGCGCTCGCGAAGCGTGACGATGCGCTCGCCTGCGAAGCGTGCGGCCGCCGGTGGCCCGTCGTCGGCGGCCTGCCGATCCTCGTGGCTGATCCGGCGGCGTATCTACACGCGACGAGCGAGCGCGCAGAGGACAAGAAGCGGGTGGCGTTTGCGCCCTACGCGTTCGCAGGCGCCACCGCCGTCGAGCGCATCGACGTGGATCCGACACAGCTCGCCTCGATCACGGCGGCGGCACAGGCAACGCAGGAGAACTTCCGCGCCGTTGACGCTTGGCTCGCGCCGTTGCGAGAGGCGCTGCCGCGCTTCGAACGGCGCTCCGATGTGCTCGCCGAGGCCGACCTCGATCGTCTGTGCGGCTACGGCCCGTTCGGCACCTTCGATCACCTCTTGCGCGATTGGCGGTCGGACTCGGACGACGCCGAGAAGATCGCGCGCGCGACCGCGATCGACGGGCGCGCTGGCGTGGCGCTCGTGCTCGGCAGCGGCGGCGGCCGTTTGCTCACGGAGATCGCGCCGCAGTGCAACGAGGTCATCGCCGTCGAGCTCTCGTACCTCCTGGCCACGGCCTCGCGCGCGATCGTCGAGGAAGGCGCCGTGATCGATCTCTTCGAGGTGCGCATGCGCAGCGTGAAAGCGATCGCCGATCGGGTGACGCGTCAAGCGCTGAAGGGGCGCGCGCGTCGCGAGAACGTGCGCCACGTCGTCGCCGACGCGCATGCAGTGCCGCTCAAAGATGGGGCGGCCGATTGGGTGATCGCGGCCTTCCTCTTCGACGTCGTCCCCGACGGCCGCCGCTTGATCGACGAGATGCGCCGCCTCGTGCGTGCGGGCGGCCGCATCGTCGTGACGACCTTGTTCGGTTACGAGAACGACGACTTGTGGACCTACTATGCGCCCGAGCAACTCATCGCGATGATCGAGGCGCATGGGTTCACGCTGGAAGAGGCGACTTGGTCGGAGCACCCGTTGCTCGCATCGCCCGGCGCGACGCGGCGCTACGTGGGGCAGATGTTGAAGGTCGTCGCCCGGCGGTCGATGTGATCCCGGGCTACGGAGCGATCTTCGCGTGCAGAGCGTCGACGATGGGCGCTGTGCGATCGAAGACTTCGATTTCGCGCAGGCGCTCTTCGACCGGCTTCGGGCGCTTCTTCGCCTTCTTCTTCGCCGCAGCTTCCGCGCGTGCGGTCTCGAGCTGCAGGCGCTCGTAGAGGGCGAGGGCGCCGTCGGTCTCTTTGAGCACCATGGGATTCGCGGCGATGCGGCGCTCGATCTCGGCGCGCTTCTCACGGAAGACTTCGTAGGGCGAGCGAGGCGGCGTGGCCACGGGCGGCGTCGGCGCGACGACGGTCGGAGCCGAGGTGGGAGCGACGGCTTCGACGGGCTTTGGCGGCGGCGGTTTTGACGATGGCGGCGCGGGGGCGAAGATGCCGACGGCGATGATGGCGCCGACGATGAAGACGCCGCTCCCGCCGCCGAGGATCAGCGGGAGGAGACTCGCTTGGCGGGCCGCGTCCGATGGCACCGCTTCGACGGCCGGCTCTGGCGGCGGATCGCGCGGCGGCGGACTGGTGAGCGGCGGCAGGTTGAGGGCGTGCGCCGCGGGCGATGGCGATGGCGATGGCGATGGCGATGGCGATGGCGATGGCGATGGCGATGGCGATGGCGATGGCGATGGCGATGGCGATGGCGATGGCGCGGGTGTCACCACAGGCGCCGGCGGTTTTTGCGGCACGCTCGTCGACACCGCGATCGGTAGGACGACTTCGAGCTTGTAGTCGGCGATGACGATGCGCATGCCGGCGCGGAGCTCGTGCGCCGCCGTGATCTTCTGACTGTGGATCCAGGTGCCGCTCTCGGACTTCAGATCCTCGACGTACCAGCGGCCCTGCTGCGTATAGATGCGCGCGTGACGCTCGGCCACCCGTGGGTCGTCGATGACGACGTCGGCGCTTTTGTCGCGGCCGATGGTGACGCCTTGGTCGCCGACTGGGATGCTCTTCGCCGTCTGCAGGTCTTTGAGCGTCAGTTGCATGCCTTCATTTTCCGCCGCCTTGGGCATTTGTCCAAAAAAGGCCTCACTTTCCGGCGGCAAACGACGACGGCAACGCGATGAAGAACGGGCTAAGCTTCGTTCATGCCCTTCCTTCTGCTCACCGCCAGCGCGATCATGCCGGCGCTCCTCCTCTTCTGGTACTTCTGGGCCAAGGACAAGAACCCCGAGCCGCGCGGCGCCTTACTGAAGACGTTCTTCGGCGGCGTGCTCATCTGCTTCCCGGTCGTCTTCGTCGTCCATGGCCTCGAGGGCTATTGGGCGGGCGCCGAAGGGATGTGGCCAAAGGCGTTCACCAAGGCGTTCTTCGGCGCCGGCATCCCCGAAGAGAGCTTCAAGCTGCTCGTGCTCTTGACGGTCGTCTGGAGGAACGCGGCGTTCGACGAGAAGATTGACGGCATGATCTACGGGGTGACCGCGTCGCTCGGCTTCGCCACGCTCGAGAACGTGCTCTACGTCTCGACCGGCGGCCTCGGCACAGCGGTGATGCGCGCGGTGACTGCGGTGCCGTGCCACGCGTTTCTCGGCGTGATCATGGGCGCATTTCTGACCAAGGCGAAGTTCGGCCCGAAGGAGCAGGCACTCGGGTTCATCGCCACAGGGCTCGTCGCCGCGATCGTGCTTCACGGTCTTTACGACATGTTCCTCTTCACGCAGAGCGGGTGGGCCGTGTGCGCGCTCGTCGTCCTCGCCGTGATGGTGCGCTGGGGCCGCACGATGTTCTTGCGCGAGCGCGACGCGCAGCTCACGCAGGTGACGGCGACGACGGCGCAGGTCGTGGTCGCGATGGCGTCGGCTGACGGCGTGGTGAGCGCTGCGAGCGTGAGGGCGCAATCGGTGCGCACCACCGTGGCGCCGCCGCCCGCTCGGTCGTGGGGCGCGCGCTTCAAGATCTTCTTCGGCGGCGTCGGGCTCACGGCGTGCTCTTTGGTCGCCGTCGCGCTCGTCGCCGTCGCGTTCGATGGGAAGACCGAGATGCTCGGGATCATCATCCTCGGCTTCATGACCTTCGTGCCTGGCGCGATCTCGTTTTGGCTCTTCCGCGCCGGCCTGCGCGCGCCGATGCTGACACCGATGTCGCAGCCGGCTTGAGGCATGGCGCCGCGAATGCTGCGTTTTTGCCGCGGCCCGAGATTTGCTCGGCGCCGCCGCATGCGCTTTTACCTTTGCCTCCTGTTCGTGGGCTGCGCTGCGCCAGAGGATCCCAGCTTCGTTCCCAAGACCTTTGATCTTCCTGTGCTGCGGATCACCAGTGACGCGGCCGTGACGTCGAAAGAGATCGAGGTGCCCGGTGTCTTCACCTTGGCCGGCCCCGCGGGCAGCGAAGCGGGCGGGGCGCTGACGATCAAAGGGCGCGGCAACACGACGTGGAATTATCCGAAGAAGCCGTACGCGATCGATCTCGAAGAAAAGACGGAGCTGCTCGGTATGCCTGCCGGCAAGGACTTCGTGCTGCTCGCGAACTACGCCGACAAGACACTGCTGCGCACGGCCCTCGCCTTCGAGCTGAGCGAACGTCTCGGCATGGCGTACACAACGCGCTCGCGCTTCGTCGAGCTGTTCTTGAACGACGCGTATCTCGGCGTCTATCAGCTCACCGAGAAGATCAAATTCGGCAAGAAGCGGATCGACGTCTCGGATGAAGCATTTCTCCTCGAGATCGAGCCGCACACGGACGCGCACATCTACATCGCGACGACGAGCGGCGTCGAAGCCGCGATCCGCGAGCCGGACGAACCGAGCGCAGAGCAGACGGCGAGCATCAGCGCGTCATTTCAAGGCGTCGAGGATGCGATCGCGGCCGGAGACGCGAGCGCCGTGCTCGACGAAGACTCGGCGATCGCGTGGTATTGGACGAACGAGCTCTTGAAGAATCCGGACGCCGCGCTCGATCGCAGCGTCTACTTGTACAAAGACACGGGCGCGCCGCTCGTCTTCGGGCCGGTTTGGGACTTCGATCTCTCCGGCGGCAACAATGTGACGGCGGCGAGCGGCCCGGAAGGCTACTGGGTGCGTCGAGCGAAGTGGTTCGAGCAGCTCTTCGCGCAGGATGCGTTTACGTCGAAGGCGTGGGCAGCGTGGCGCGCGCTCGACAAGAATGCGTTGACGGCCTTCATCGACAGTGAGTCGGCGCGCCTCGCGCTCGGTCAAGAGCACAACTTCCGTCGTTGGCCGATCCTCTCCTTTCGTGTGCAGCACAATCCGGTCGCCCGCGGTTCCTACGCGGCCGAAGTCGCCGCCCACCGCGAGTGGTTGACCGCGCGCATCGCGTGGCTCGACGCGCAGGCGCCGTGACGCTCGTTCGGCGTCGACGTCGTGCGCGATGTGCTGAAGGCTCTAGCACTTCGCGCCGGGCGGCAGCTTGTGCGGGTTCTCCATGTGCGCTGCGAGGAAGCGCCGCAGGGACAGGCGCCCGTTCTCCTCGACGAGGATGACGCTCACGTCGAGCCACCGGCCGTTTTGATCGGCGCCATAGAGATGCACGGCGAACTCGCCGGGCTCGAGCGGGATCATGCCGTGGTCCCAGGGCGGCGGCTCGTCGGCCTTGGCTCCGTGTTTGTGCGCGGCGGCGGCGGCCTGCGGCACCACGTGAAAGTGCTTGATCGCCGTCAACTGACCGAACTGGGCATAGAAGGTGGAGAGGTCGCCGAGGAAGTGCGCGTCATTGGCGTAACACGCGGCGCTTTTCAGGCACGCGTCGTCCTTGCTCCGGTAGCTGCCTGTGGTCGCCGAGCCTTTGGTGTCGACGTGCGCCTGCAGGAAGATCTTCACGGCTTGCTCAGCGAAGGCGACGCGGCTGCGCTCCTCGGCGGTCGTAGGCGGATGCGGGTTTTCGTCCGGGGGGCGCGGCGGGGCTTGCTTCGCGTAGGCGTTCGTCGCGAGGAGGCAAAAGAGGAGCGTGGCGCGCAGGATCATCCGGCGAGAATAGCACCGGCGTTTGGGCCCGCCATTCTGCGCAACGACGGGTCGATTGCCCGTGACAAGAGCGCGCGGCTCCACTAGTGCGCGTGCCCCATGTGCCCCTACGACACCTGGCCGGCCGCCACCGTTTCGTTTTGCGAAGCGCGGCTCTGCGATGCGGTGCGTGAGCCTTCGAACGCGTGGTCGAGCGCGGCGTACGTCGTCGCCGGGATCTTGCTCTTGCTGCGGCCGCACGGTCCGGCGCGCGATCAGGCCCGGGCGATCGGCCTGACGACCTTCTTCGTCGGCTTCGGCTCGTTCTTCTTTCACATGACGGCGAGCTTCGTCGGCGAGGTGGTCGATCTGTCGACGATGTACCTCGTCAGCGGCCTCATGCTCTCGCTCGAGCTGAACCGCTTCTTGAAGCTCGAGCGGCGGCGCTTCATTTGGCTTTACTGCGCGCTCGTCGTGCTGCCGATCGGGCTCGTCGTGTGGCTGCGCAGCGTGGGCATCGCGCTCTTTGCGGCTCAGATTGGCACGACGGTCGTGCTGCTCCACCTCGAGCCGCGCTTGCTGCCCGGAACGGACTACCGGCCGATGTATTGGCTACAGGGGACGTACGCGTTCGCGTCGCTCATCTGGCTCGGGGATCAAACCGGCCGCCTGTGCGCGCCCGCGAACCACGTCTTCACCGGCCACGCGATGTGGCACGTGCTCGGCGCGACCTGCATGGTGATCTTCGCCGCGCACCGGCACGCGTGCGAAGCGACGGTGCCAGCGCGGGCTTCGGTCGACCCCGGTGGCGCCGCCGAGTTGTCGTAAACCGATTCGGCGTGGGCGCGTGCGAGCCCTTGGCGCGGTTGGTCATTGGCACGTCCGACTTTTCGCGCCGGCAGGGCTTGGTTGCTTCTGCGGCTTCCGAGCGAGACTCCTGCGTGCTGCGGCCGAAGTTGAGCTTAGCGGCTGCGCATGTGTTTTCGGTTGCGGCCTTTATGCGTGGCAGCGGTTCGATCGTTCTGTGCTCGGCGCCGTCAGCGCGTGGCCCACGGGTGCATCGCGAGCACGCGTTCGAGGCGGCGTCCGCGCGCCCGTGAAATCGGCGGATCGGCGCTCGTATGTAGCTCGGCGAACGAAGTGAAGCTATCGACCTCGATGTAGCGCGTACGCGTGTTCGACGCTGCGATCTTGCACCGCACGACGTTCATCGCGCCGAAGTGCTTCGCCGCGTTCCTGAACAGGTACTCGAGGCAATTCGCGATTTCGGTCGGTGTTTGGAGGGCATGCAGATGGTAGCGTTCGAGGAACACTGGGCCAATCCAGCCGGGCCTCACGCTCATTGCGCCGTCGCGCGGATCGAGCGACCCACCGGCCTCGCGCACGCTCGCGGCGTTGAGCGAACGCGCGAGGCTGATCGCGATCTTCTGCACCCCGCGCGCGAGCCACTTTGACGAGTCGACCTCGCACAACATGTGCACGTGGTCACCGAGCACCGCGTAGTGGACGAGGCGAAAGCCATCGCCATCGCGCGCAGCGTCCTGCCGCTCGACAACCCGCGGCAGACCCCGCGACACGAGGCGAAAACGCGAAAACGCTCGCTTCACGAGCGCATACGTCTTGCGCTTGCGCAGACTGGGCACGTTGCGACGCAACTTCAACGTCACGTGCACCGCGCTCTGGATTCCAAGAGTCGGGCGCGGGATGTGCGGCGCCACCTTCTTTGCCCCCGCAGGTTTTGGCGGCCGCCCCGGACCTCGCTTGATGTCGCGCGCTTTCTTCCCATCCAAGCGCTCCGCGATTTGCCGATTCACCGAACGCTCGGAGCGTCCGAACGGCAGCATGGCTTGGCGCGGAATGCGTTTCATGTTCATAATTATATGCAGATCTATTGATTTGTCAATGACAGTGAGGTAGATTGTTGAAGATAGGGTGGCGAATCCTTGGGCGGTGCGAACCGAGGACATTCCTGACGGGGTGAGCCTGCGCTGCAGCGGCGTTGCTGAACCAACCGCGTCAGCGCAGATCCATCGCACCGGCTGCTCCGCATATAGGCGGCCGCGGAGGTGGTTCGAAGCACGGAGTCATGCCCGCCGGCGCATGCAGGAGGTCATTCGAAGGGACACGCAAGAGATGGACGCAGCAACGCCTCATGCGCACCACGAAGGCTGCGACGAATGAACCAAGCTCGCGCTAAGTGCTGTATTGAAGATCGCGCGCGTGACAGAGGGCGCGCGTGACAGATCGCGCGCAAGGACAGAGGACGCGCCTACGAACGCCGCCGCCGCCGCCCGGCGATCACCAGCGCCGCGAGCGCCAGCACGATCGCATCGCCCGGGTTCGCCCCTTGCCGGCAACCGCAGCCCGTCGTCTCCGCGATCGGTCCGGCCGCGGCAGGAGCCGCCGGTGTATTCGGCGTCGCCGGCGTCTTCCCTGCGACTTCTTCCTCTTCCGCGGCGCCCGGCACCTTGCAGGAGCCATCGTCCACGACGATCGTCGAGAAGGGCTTGTTCTTGATCCCCGAGAACTTCAAGTCGTCGATGTTCCAGCCGACCGATCCCGCCGCGTCGTCGGTGCCGATGCGGAAGCGGATCTGCACCGTCTGCCCCTGGTACGCGTCGCCGAGCTCGAGCGTGACGTCCTTCATCTCGGGATAGCCTTCGCTGGTGCCGCCGTACGCCTTCTTGCCCTTCAGCGGGTTCGCGCTCATCTGCGCCTCGATTGTCCCGGTGTACCGGGGCGTCGCGTGGGCGCCGATGTCTTCCCATGTCTTGCCGCCGTCGCTCGACAGCTCGATGACGCCGCCGTCGTAGTAGCGCTGGTGCCGCGCTTCGAAGCGATGGCTGTGCTTGAAGGTGATCGTCAGATCGCCCGTGTCGGCGACCTCGAGCACCGGCGACGTGAGGTACATGTCCGCCGGCTCGGTCGCGTTGACGCCGAACCAGTGATGATTCTCGGCGTCCTTCTGCACGCGGGCGAAGTCGAAGTTGCCGAGCTTCGGATCGTGCGTCGCGGTCCAGGCGCTCACGTCGGCCTCGACGTCGTCGTCGGCCGAGGTCTTGGGCGCGACGTTGTAGTTGGCGCGCACTTGCAGCGTGCCGTCGACGGTGCCGGCGACCGCGAGCGAAGGATCGCTGACGGCGATCGAGAACGCGATCGCCGTGATGTCCTTGGCGCCGCTCAACGACACGCCGATGATCCCCTTCTGCGTGGCGAAGGGCTGCATGGGCGCGAAGGTGATGACGCCGCCGTTGTCGAGCGTGACGCCCGGGGTCGTGGTCGTCACCGTTGCTTTGGTCGCCTTCAATTGACCGATGCCGGTGTTCTTCACCGTCACTTCGATCTCGGCCGTGTCGTCGTTGTCCAAGACCTCGTCCGGCGCGCACTTCGGCGACGCTTCGAAGAGGGCGGCCGACGCCATCGCGACGTCGTTGCCGAAAGCGAAGCTCTCGACCACCGGCTTGTTGTCGCGCGAGAAGCGATCCGGTCCCGTGGCGCGCAGGCCGGCACCGCGCTTGGCGAAGGCTTTCGCAAAGGTGGCGAAGTCGGTCGCGTCCTTGGCGGCGGCGGCTGCGAGCACGGCGTCGCGCGCTTCGAGCAAGGTCGGGCTCATCGGCGTCAGCTTCAGCGATGCGACGAGGTAGGAGCGCATGCGCTTCTGTGCTTCGGTGAAAGAGTGGCGCGGATCGTTGAGCAGCCCGACGTAGCACTCCCACAGCATGTTCGCCCACACTTCGCCGGCGGCGTGCGCTTCGTTGTTGTCGCCGCCGTCGTCACCGTATGCGTACGGCGCCGGTGGCAGCGCCACGTCGGCTTGGATGTGTTTGAAGGTCAGCGGGTTCTTCGCCATGTTCGTCGAGTACGGCACGCGGCGGATGCCGAAGTACATGCCCTGGTTGGCGCCGCCGCTCGAGGTGTATTGCGCGAGCGCGTAGACGCCGGAGTAGTTGGCGTTGTTCGGCTTCGTCTTGTCAGCCTCGCGCGCGGTCATGAGCAGCGCGCCAAAGTCCGACCAACCTTCGCCGAGCGCGCCCGAGAAGAAGCTGTTCAGGCCGTTGCCGTTGCCGACGAGGCGCCCCGACAAATAATGCGTCCACTCGTGCGCGACGATCAGGTTGTCGATCGTGCCGTCGCGTTCGGGCACGGCGCCGCGGTCGAGCTTCGCCGTCACGGTTTGGCCGGCGATGAGCGCTCCCGCGATCGTCGCGCCGTCCGCCTGGGAGATCATGAGCGACGGGCAGCTGACGCTCACTTCGAGCGGGTTGTTCGAGCGCGGCATCTCCACCGGATCGCCCGGCACGTTGTTGACGACGATGACGCCGATGGCGCCTGCGGCCTGCGCGTTGTTCACCTTGTCGACGAAGCGACAGGTGCCGCGATCGAGCAGCGCGATCTTGCCGGAGAGCGCCGCTGCGTTGGCGAAGGGCGTCTGGCACGCGTCACTGAGGACGCCGGTGCCGTCGTTCACGCGCACGACCTCGGCCGTCACGGAGAAGCTCGACGGACCGAAGCCAGCGGCGGCGGCGGTCTTGGTCCCGGCGATGCCGGCGGGCGCGGTGACTTGCACGGTGCCGCCGCTGATCGGGCTGAACACGTACATCTGCATGATCGGGCTCTCGCCGTCGCCCGGGGTCTGCATGTTCGCGTTGTTCTTACCGGAGTAGTCCTGCGCCTCGGCGAGCATGCGGTCGCCGCCCGTGCCGCCGCGGCCGAAGTTGTCGTGCTGCGCGTTGCCAGCGGCCTCGTTGAAGCCGAGATCATAGTAGACGTCGTGCAGGTAGTTCGTGACATAGAAGAGCGAGGTCGTCGCCGCCATGATCTGTGCTTCGTTCAGGTTCGGCGCCTTCGTCGTGTCGTAGGTGCGGTCGAACACGCCTGGCGCGGTCGTCGTCGGCACGAGGTCGCCCGCGCCGAGGCCGTCCGGGCTCTTGAGGTCGGCGTAGGCGCTCACGTTGTTACCGGCGGTCGTCGTCGCGCCGGCCGGGAGCCAAGGATCGTTCGTGCTGATCGGCCCGTGATCGATCGAGCGCAGCACCGGCGCGATGAACGGCGCTTGATACCCGTCCGGCATGCCCGTCGGGTGCGGCGTCACCTTGCCCATCGGACCGTCGTCCGGGATGCCGTTCTGGTCGGCCCAGACGCGGTAGCTGAAGGCGTGCGACGTGAGGTTGTTGCGGAAGAGCAAGCGGCCGTCCGCCGCCGACACGACATAAGAATAGTAGTCCGAGTCGAGGCGCTCCTCGAGGCCGACGTTGAGCTCCACGTACCACGCGGCTTCGACGCCGTCCGGCAACGCGAACCACACCCGCTTCGCGCGCGCGGGCCGCACGAGGTGCACGTTCGGCGCCGCCGCATCGAGCGCGTAGGTCGCGCCGTCGCCTTTCGTTTCGCCGGTGGCCGAAAACGCCGCGTCGTCGCCTGTGAGATCGAGGAACGCGAAGGCCAACGCGTCTTCGGCGCCGAGCCTGAACGTCGCGCGGCCGCCGAGCGGAAGCTGCGGCGACAGGTGACCGCTGATCGCCACGAGCGCGTGCGCGCGGTTCATCGCGACCTTGAGCTCGTGGCGGAACACGTCGATGCCGGCGATGCGCTGCTTGAACGCGACGATGATCGCGCCATCGCCGGTGTCATGCACTTCGCGCACCGCCGCGGTCGCGAGCACGGCCGGGCTCACGCGATAGCGATCGGCGTAGGCACCAAGATACGTCCACGCCGCCGTCTCGGTATCGAGGCCGTCGGCGAGCGCCGCATCTTCCGGCGCGGCCCAGGTGATCGTCGGCAAGGCGGTTCGCGCGTCGATCGCATCGCCCGGCGCTCCCGGCAGCGACACTTTCGGGGCGCTCTCATTGGCGTCGAAGTTCGCTGGTGTGCGGATCGGGTCGAGTCGACCATCCGCCTGGCATGCAGCCGCGGCGACCAGGGAAAGCGCGAGGAGTCTCCGAACGACCATGAGGTGCCTCCAACGAGGCGGAGCGGATAGCAGGATGGGCGGGAAAATGAAGCGAAATTTAGTGCGATAATCGTTCAGTTTTTTTTCACGATTGCCGGCGCCGAAAAGCGTGGGCGAAGCGCAGCGCGCAGCCGCAGGTGAGCTGACCCTGGCCATCGACCTTGGATCGCGCGTAGAGGGGCGCCATGCGTCGTGCGTCCCTGCTCGCCTTGTTCCTCTTCGCCGCCTGCGGACCGAAGCCCTTCGTGCCGACCGACAAGATCGCCACGCTCGATCGCTTGGACGACGTGATGCACGTGCAAGCGCGCGACGCCGATCCGTGGTTCAAGAAGATTGGCCAAGCGCAGTACGCCGACGCCGATTGGGAAGCGCTCGCCACCGTCGCGCTGCGCATGCAAACGACGGCGGCCAAGAGCAAGTCGTTCTCGCGCGGGCAGAGCTTCGACGTCCTCGCCGATCGGCTCGCCAAAGACGGCGCCGACCTTGCGGCGGCGGTAAGCACCAAGGAAGCGCCGGCGGTGAACGCAGCGCTCGAGAAGATGCGCGGCACCTGCCGGGCGTGCCACAAAGAATTCAAGTGAGTCCGGGCTCCAACGTAAGTCCTTCAGCCGAGTCGGGGCCCTTTGACGCTCGCGCCGCGTGCCGCTAGAAGCGCGCCGTGCCGTCCCTCAAACGCAGGCTGCTTTTCGCCGCGGCCTTTTTTCTCTCGCTCAACGCGATCGGAGTGATCGGATACTGGAGGCTCGCCGAGGGCGACGCTTCGCTCGTCGACGCGCTTTATATGACCGTGACGACGATCGCTTCGGTCGGGTTCGGCGAAATCACGAAGAATTCGAACAGCGCCGTCGGGCGAATGTTCACCATCGGCCTCATCTACACGAACATGATCACGCTCGTCTTCGTCACCACGGCGCTCACCGCGGTCCTGGTCGAAGGTGAGCTCACGCGCATGTTGGAGAAACGTCGCATGTCCAAGCGCATTCATTCGCTTCACGACCACTTCATCGTTTGCGGAGTCGGTTCGACGGGCATTCACGTCGTGCGCGAGCTCTGCCTCACGGAACGGCCTGTACTGTTCATCGAGCACGGCGAGGAGCGTGCGCGGCACGTGATCTCGGAGATCGAGCCGATCGTCAAGAAGAAGGAGCAGCTCGCGTACATCGTCGGCGACGCCACCGACGATCTCTTGCTCGAAGAGGCTGGCATCAAGCGCGCGCGCGGGATCGTGGCGTCGTTGCCAAACGACAAAGACAACCTGTTCATCGTCGTCACGGCCAAGCAGCTCAATCCCGACCTGCGCATCATCGCACGCGTGAGCGACTCCGCCTCTATCGACAAGCTCAGGCGGGCCGGCGCTCATTCGGTGATCTCTCCAAACATGATCGGCGGCATGCGCATGGTGAGCGAGCTCGTTCGCCCGAGCGTCGTGAGCTTTCTCGACATCATGCTTCGTGACAAGGACGCTGCCATGCGTATCGAGGAGGTTGTCGTCGGGCCCAGGGCGCCCTTCGCGAACAAGCGCTTGCGCGAGGCGCCGCTGCGCAGCGAATTCGAGTGCCAAGTCCTTGCCGTGCGCCCGAGCCCCGATTCGCCCTTTGACTACAACCCGAAAGCGGACACTCCGATGACGCCCGGCGTGACGCTCATCGTCCTCGGCAGCGCCGCGAACGTCAACCGCCTCCGCAGCGCCGCGGCGTGAGCATCGTCACGCTCGTGGCTGTAATCTAGCCTTCCGCATGCCGGCTATCGATACTGGAATGTCGCTTTCGTACGAGAATTTTCGAGGAAATGCCTAGCTTCGCACTCGCAAATCAGCATATGAGCAGCGCTCTGTTTGACCTGGGCTGCGTTTGCAGCCGAGAAATTGCGGGTAAAAACCTCAAGGAGAGATGAAATGGCGAAGGGTAAAGTGGCAACCAAGAGCGAGATCATCGGCAACATTTCGAGCGCGACCGAGCTGTCGAAGAAGCAGGTTTCGGCCGTGCTCGAAGCGCTCGCTGGTGAGATCAAGAAGGGCTTGAAGGGTCCGGGCGTGTTCGCGATCCCGGGCCTCGTCAAGATCGAGAAGAAGAAGGTGCCGGCCCGTCCGGCGCGCAAGAACGTTCCGAACCCCTTCAAGCCGGGCGAGCTCATGAACGTCGCGGCGAAGCCGGCCAGCACGAAGATCAAGGTGCGTCCGCTCAAGAGCCTGAAAGACATGATCTAAGTTTCCCACGTGGCCGTCGCCGTGGTCGTGGCCGTCGCCGATCACAATCGGCGACGTTCACGGCCACGGCCACGGCCACGAGATTCGAATCAAACGCCGAGTGACCCTCGGCGTTTTTTTTTGCCCTCGGCCCGCGCGGCGGTACACACAGGACGTGGCCGCCGAGGGATCTCCGCCGTTTTATCGTTCGACCGCGTTCAAGGTCGGCGTCGCGGCGCTGATCTTGGCCGGCATCGGCACGCTCGTCTCGCGCATCGACACCAGCAAGAACCTGAAGAAGCTGCAGGCGCGGATGCTCTCGGGCGCGCCCGAGGGCAACTACTACGCGCTCGTCACGCGGATGGCGGCGCTCGCCGAGAAGCAGCAGGGCAAGATCGAGAACGTCTCGAGCGCTGGCTCGGTCGACAACTTGAAGCGGCTCGTCGCCGCGCGCGAAGGAGCGTGCGACGCCCACTTCGGCTTGATCCAAGAGGGTCAAGACTGGCCGGAGAAGCCGAAGCTCGAGACGCTCGGCCGTTTGCCGCGCGCCGAGTCGGTGTTCTTCCTCGGCAAAGACGCGAACCAGCTGAAGGAGCTCGCGTCGATCGCCAAGATGAGGATCGGCATCGGTCCGCCGGCGAGCGGCACCGAGAAGATCGCGCGCCAGATCTTCGAGTCGCGCGATCTGGCGCCGCTCGCGCTCGTGCTCTCGAACCATACGCTCGCCGAGCAGCTCGACCTGTTGAGCAAAGGCCAGCTCGATCTCGGCGTGTTCGTGATGGATCGCGACGGCCCGTTGATCGATCGCGCCATTCGCGAGCACGGCCTGCAGATCGCCGGCTTCGCCCACGCCGAGGTCCTCGCCGGCAAGGTGCCGCACTTGAGCCTCGGGCGCATCGAGGCGGGCCACTACGATCCGGTGAAGGTATTGCCGCCTGAAGACAAGCCGGTCTTGCAGATCAGCACGCTCGTCGTCGGCAACGGCTGCGCGTCGCGCTCGGCGACGGTGGGCATGTTGAGCGTGCTCGACGCGACCTTCCCCGATTTTTTGCGCTTCAACAAGGCGACGGCGAACACCAGCGGCCTCGAGCTCGCCGGCGCCGCCAAGAGCTTCTACGAGAACGAAGGGCCGGATCCCTTCGACGAGTACGCGCCGTGGCTGGTCGACATCATGCCGCCCGGCAAGTGGGTGTACTTGGTGACGGCGCTGTCCATCCTGTTCAACATCATGGGCTTCGGTAACCGCTTCCAGCTCTGGCGCATCGACGCGAGCCGGGTGAAGACCGACGCACAGCTGATGGCGGTGTTTGGCCAGAGCGTCACGATCGGCGACATCGCGCGCATGGAGCCTCCGAAAGAGCGGCGGGCGGAGATCGTGCAAGGCGTCAGGGACGTCATGAAGGAGCTCGAGGTGCTCGCGGCGAAGTCGCGCAAGCAGTCGCTCTCGATCCTCGTGCCGATGGGCGGTGAGCTCGCCTATCGCTATCAAGAGAGCTTGATGTTCGAGTCGATGACGGTGCTGCGCGCGTTTCTCGAGCGTTGTGGTGCGGCGTGAAGGAGGTCGGAGGAAGCATGAGCGACGAGGCGAAAACCCAGGTACCGAAGCAGCCGAAAGCCGCGGAGACAGCGGCCAGCTTGATCAACGATTGGCGCGTCCTGCTCACCCAGGCGACTGAGGAGACCGAGCGCTTCACTAAAGAAAAACCCCTCATCGCCCTCGCCGCGTCGTTCACGGCCGGCATGGTGTTCAACGAGATCATGAGCGCGCTGTTCCGGCGGCGGCGCTGACGGTGGGACCCTCTGCCTCTGACGAGAAGGCGTCGCCACGCGTCGACGAGCTGATCGAGCGCACGAGCCAGTTCGTGACGCGCACCTTGACCGACACCATCGAGCGCCCGGTGCGGCGCGTCGGCCGGAGGCTCGGCGGGCGACTCGTTCGCTTCGCGCTCGGCGCCACCTTGCTCATCTGCGCCGCGGGCTTCTTGCTCTTCGGCTTCATGTCGCTCTTGACCCTGTGGCTGCCGCTCTTTGGGGCCTGCTTGCTGGTCGGCGGTTTTGCTCTTCTCCTTGGGCTCCTCTTCCTCAAGGTGTAGACTAGGGTGAGATGCGCTCGCTGATTATCGCGCTGGCCCTGACCTTTGCTCTTAGTACGCTCACGGCACCGGGGTCGGCGGCCGCCGCGAAGGCAAAGAAGAAGGATACGAAGAAGCCGCCGAAGAACAAGCACCTCGGCAAGATGAAGCTCGATCCCGACGAACCGGCGAGCCTGCCGACGTCGGCGACGCACGTACAGGCCGAGCCCACGTCGCAGCCGATCGAAGCGACCCCGGCGGAGACGCCCGGGCAGACCCCTCAGCAGATCGAGACGGTCGAGCCGACACCCGCCTCCGATGGAAAGCGATCGCCGGCCGGCTTCGGCTTCAACGCGAAGGTCGGTGTGCTCGTGCCGTTCAAGGGCTTCGGTCCGACGATCGTCGCCGGCGGCGAGCTGCGCGAACGCTTCCCGTTCTTGAAGCGGATGTTCGGGCTCGCGCTCGAGTTCGACTACTTCGAGCCGCGCGCGCGCGGGACCGCCGCTGCACCAGGCATCACCGGAGACTTCGCCTACTCAGCGTCGCTGCGTGGCTTTCAGATGTCGGCGGACGTGCTCTTCTTTCTGCCGCTCGCGATCCCGATCGATATCTATGTCGGCGCCGGTTATTCGGCGTTCCTCTACACGGTGAGTCTGACCGCGTTCCTCTTGACGCAGACCGAAACGCAGCTGCGGCACGGCGTCCGCGCGCGGCTCGGCGTGCAATGGCAGTTCTGGGGTCCGCTCTACATCGCCCTCGAAGGCACCTATCACTGGGTGCAGTACGACTTCCTGATCACCGGCACCTCGAACATCGGGTCGTTCATCGGCGTCTTTGCCGCGGGGTTCGAAATTTGAGCCGACATCACCTCACCGCGTGCGCGGCCCTCGCCCTTTTCGCGTGCGATCACACGATCACCTCGCGCGTGCCCGAGCTCTTCTTGATCACGCCCCCTCGAATCTGCGGCGGCGGCGATCGGGTGGTCCGGCTGGTCGGTGCCAACTTCGATCCGCTGATCGAGTCGCTCGAGGACGGCCTCGGCAGTGGGCAATTCAAGGTCGTGCTCCCTGACGTCAGCGCGACGCAGCAAGGCGCGTTCCTCGACCTCATCAACGAGGTTTGGATCGACGATCGCACGCTCGACGTGACGGTGCCGGCCACGGTGCCGACCGGGCTCTACACGATTGCCGTGCAGAGCCCCTTTGGCGAGGTCGCGGTGCGCACCGTCAAGCTCGAGGTGCTGCCGGCGGCAGGTACGGTGACGGTCACCGGCGTGGATCCGGGGCGCGCGTTCAACGGCGACGACACGCGCATCGCGATCAGCGGCACCGGCTTCTCGGCCACCGCAGCGCCATCGCTCTTACAGTCAGGCGCTGCGAGCCCGACGTTGCTGACGAACGTCGTCGTCGAGAGCGCGACGCGAATCTTGGCGACGGTGCCGAAGGGATTCACCGCCGGCCTGGCGACGCTCAGCGTGGTCGACGCGTCGGGCTGCGGCGGGCAGCTGCCGCCGACCTCGTTTCGCATCACCGAGACGAAGGTGCCGCAGATCGCGTTCGTCGCCGGCGACGGGTTCACCGACGGCCAGCCGCTGAGCACCGTCGTGTGTGGCGCCAACTTCGCGGCGACGAGCGCCTTGCTCGTCGCCGATCCTAGCGGCGCCGCGACGGCGATGAGCATCTCGGCGGCGCCCGTGGGCGCATGTCCGTCGACGCTCGAAGGGATCACGGTGACGACGGCAAACGCCGTCAGCACCGGCACCTATCGCATCCGCATCAGCTCGACGGCAGACACCGTCGCGCTCTCCGAGAAGTCCGGGATCATGGTCACCTCGCCCTCGCCGACGCTGTCGATGTTCACGACGCTGACCGGCGCGCTGACGCAACCGCGCCGCGGCGCCGCCGTGGTCGCGGCCCAGAGCGACGGCGGTTCTCGCTTCGTCTACGCGATCGGTGGTGACGCGCCGACGCTCGACGGCGAAGGCAAGTCATACGCAGGCACCTCGACGGTGCGCGCGAGCGTCGAGATGGCGCAGGTCGTCTTCGACGACGCCACCCGCAGCTACGGCCTCGGACCGTTCGTCGCCAATCGAACGGCGCTGCCCGAGGGCCGCTTCGGCGCGCGCGCCATCTTCGTCGAGGTGACCGACAAGCGCTTCATCTATGTGCTCGGTGGCAACAGCGGAAGCTCGAATGCGACGCCGAACGTCGTGCGCGCGCTCGTCTTGCCGGTGAGCCAAAAGCCGAGGTTGTCGCCAGCGAGCGTCGCCGCGGGGGTGCTCCCTGCTGGCACTTACCTTTATTCAGTCGCCGCGATCATGGACGCCGCCGACGCCGACAACCCGGGTGGCGAAGCGCTGCCGAGCGATCGCGCGGCAGCCACGTTCGCCGATCCTAGCAACGTGACGCTGTCGTTTGCGCCGGTGACTGGCGCGGTCGCGTACCGCATCTATCGCACGCCGGCGCCGCCCGATCCGGACGCTGGGATCGCCGGCAAGGAGCGGCTGCTCGTCGAGCTCACGGCGGCCGTCGCGTGTCCGGCGACCCCGTGTACGCACACCGACAGCGTCGAAGCGCTCGGGGCCGGCACGCCGCTCGTCCCAGGAAGCCTCGGCAGCTGGCACACCGTGGCGGCGAACGCCAATGGCGGCACCTTCGCGATGTGGGGAATGAGCGCCGACTTCTACAAGACGAGCGCGACGCCCGGGCGCGCGGGTTACATCTACCTCGCCGGCGGTACCGCCAACGGCGCCTCGGGCTCGGCGCAGATGGTCACGCTCCCGGTCCGCACCGACGGCGCGTTCGATCCCGGCGACGCGTCGCTCTTGCCGGGCCCGACGTTCTGGCACGCGAGCACCTTGATGTTCGGCGTCGGCACGCCGGCGCGCGATCGTTTGTACGTGCTCTTCGGGCGGCCCGACCCTTACTATCACACCGCATCGATCACCGCGGCGAACGGCGGTTTGTCCGCGTTCGGCACCGACACCTCAGCGGGTCTGCCGGCGATCGTCGGCAGCGCCGCAGTGAGCATCGGCAAGAAAGCGTTTCTCTTCGGCGGGCTCGGCCATGCGAGCCAGGTCATTCAGAACACCGTCCTGGAAGGCTCGACGGTGATCTCCGGAAACTTCTCCGGCTTCCTGCCGGCGAGCCAAAGCCTGCAACAGCCGCGCTTCCTCGCCGGCGCTGTGCGCGTCGGTGGCTTCATCTTCGTCATCGGCGGCTTCGCCAACGGTTTGACGCTCGGCTCGATCGAGCGCGTCCAAGCCCAGTGAGTGCACTGCGTCTATTTGTAGCGGCCGTAGGGTTGGCCGTCTTTGTTCAGGTGGCTCGTCGCCTCGTCGCGCGCTTTCAACGCGAAGTCGGCGGTCGCCGGCTTGTCGGCCTTCACTTCGATCTTCTTCTTCTCCGGCGTGTGGTGCGGCGTCCAGGCGACGAGCGTGTAGTTGCCGTAGGGCACGTTCGGGAGCACGTAGGTGCCGTCGTCGTTTACTTTGGTGAAGAGCTCGTTTTGCAAGACGAGGACCTTCGCGGCCATGTCCGGATGGATGTTGCAGTAGATATCGACCTCGCCCGGCGCCTTCATCTGCATCGCCTTGCTGACGCCGCCGCGGTACAAGCCGAGATCGAACTCGTTGCCGTCGCTCGCCGAAAAGACGTTGTGATAGAACTTGTCCTCATTCGGGAAGTCGATCGTCTGGCCTTGGAGCACGACGAGCACGGTCGGGAGAAACTGCGTGTTCTTCTGCGTCAGCTTCGGGCGCTCGACCAAGTTGATCGACGGACCCGCGAGCTTCTCGATGTAGACGACGGCCGGCTTCCAGTTGCCGTCGGCTTTCACCTTGCCGGTGACCGTCGCCTTGTTGGCGTAGGCGACGCTCGCGGGAAACAACGCGAGACCGACGAGGAGCGTGAGGGTCGTGCGACTCGAGACCATGGTTGGCAGGTTCGTCCAGACTCATCAGTGCGTCAAAAATTTCATGCAGGAGGCGCGGCTCTCGAAATTTTTGACACACCCGTGGCGCCGGCTTCTCATTCGAGGATTGAACCTGGTGCATCGCTACGTCTTCGCCGCGTCGATCGCGCTCGGCCTCACGGTCGGGCTCGCCTGCGATCGATTTACGGCCGAGCGCTGCGCCGGTGACGCGTGTTTCTTCTCGAAGCGGGAATGGCTCTTGCTCGGCTCGTTGACAGGTGTGCCTGAAGCACCGCCGGATCCGTCGAACAAATACGCGCTCGATCCGGCGGCGGCGGCGCTCGGGCACGCGTTCTTCTTCGATCCGAAGTTCTCGGGCTTCGCGTCGCAGGTCGATCGCTTGGATCGGCCGAAGCCCTACGCGCGCGCGCCCAAGGGTCAAGCGATCAACATCTCGTGCGCGAGCTGCCACAACCCGGCGCGCGCAGCCATCGACGACACATCTACGCCTCGCCACGTCGCCATCGGCGCCGGCTGGCACTACTTGAACGCGACCTCGCTGATGAACACCGCGCACTGGCAGGTCTACTCGCTGACCGGCCGCGCCGACTCGCTCTGGGATCTCGGCATGGCTGTCATCACGGGGGTGGCGATGGGCTCGAACCGCATCCACGTCGCGCGGCGGGTGATGGACGCCTACCGCGCGGAGTACGAGGCGCTCTTCCCAGAGTACCCTTTGCCGCTGTCGATCACCGCGACTGACGGCGATCCCGGCAAGAAACCAGGCTGCCAAGCGGGCGACGTGACCGAGCCCTTCGGCGACGCCTTCGATTGCCTTCAGCCGGCCGAGCAAGAAGCCGTCACGCGCACGTGCGTGAACTGGGCGAAGGCGATCGCCGCGTACGAGTATCTCCTGCGCAGCGACCACTCGCGCTTCGATCTCTTCATGGCCGAGGGGCCCGACTCGCCGCGCTTGTCCGCCGCCGAGAAGCGCGGCGCGAAGCTCTTCGTCGGCAAGGCCAACTGCGTCGACTGCCACTCCGGGCCGCTGCTCACCGACCAAGGCTTTCACAACATCGGCGTGCCGCAGCTCGGCGACGCGGTGCCGACCGAGGCCGAGTGCGTCGCCGGCAGCGTCTGCGACTGCGTCAACGGCACGAGCTGCTTGCCGTGGGGCGAGTACGAAGGATTGCAGCGCTTGCAGAACGCCGATCGCTTTCGCCGCGACTCGAAGTGGAGCGACGATCCCGGCGACGCCTCGCGCGCGGCGATCTACGAGAAGCCGCTCGACGACACGATGAAGGGTCGCTGGCGGACGCCGAGCCTGCGCGACATCGCGTTGACGGCGCCATACATGCACGACGGGATCTACGAGACGCTCGACGACGTCGTCTGGCACTACCACTTAGGGGGTGCGCCGAGCGGCCCCTTCGCCGGTGAGATCGATCCGTTGATCGCGCCGCTGCACTTGTCGGCGCAGGAACAAGCGGATCTCGTGGCGTTCTTGCAGACGCTCACCGGCGAGCCGTTGCCGAAAGAGATCGCGCAAGAGCCGGTGCTGCCGCCATGAGACTCTTTGTCTTGCTCATGGTGCTCCTGCCGAGCACGGCGTTCGCCGCGGCGTCGCAGCCGGTCGATCCGGACGTCATCAAGGACATTCAGCAGCGGCTCGACGATCTCGAGGCCGAGAACAAAGCGCTCAAGAAGGATCTGCTGCAGCGGCTCAAGAAGATCACGGTGCCGACGATCCACGTGATGGACGGCGTCAACCTGCGCTTCTCGGCGTACATGGACGTCGGCTTCTTCAAGGCGTTCGGCGACGGCGTGGCGTATGTGCGCGACGTCGGCAACGCGAGCGCGCCGAACGAAGAGGCGCCGTGGGTGTTCCGCGGCGATCCGTGGGCGAACGCCGTCAACTCGCAGGGTGACTCGGCGGATCTCGGCCTCGATCGCACGACGATCCCGCGCGCCGATCCCATTCGCTCGCGCGGGCGGCCGACGTTCATCTTGAACATGGTGAACATCGGCATCGTCGCCACGGTGGGCGAGAGCCTGCTCTTCGAGACCACGCTCAACTTCGAGCCGCGCCAAGGCACGCTCGGCAGCCCCGGCGATTGGTTCGAGGTCGCGCTGGCGTACGTCGAGTGGATCCCGTTCAAGACGGTCGATCTGCACATCTTCGCGGGCAAGTTCGAGTCGGTGTTCGGCATCGAGTACCGGACGCGTACCGCGCCGGATCGCTTCAACGTCACGCCCTCGCTCGCCGGCCGCTACACGATGGGCACGCCGCTCGGCCTCAAGATCCGCGGCAGCCTGGGCAAGGGCGTCTTCAGCTACGCCGCGGCGTTGACGAACGGGAGCATGTTCACCGAGCGCTTCGGCCACTTCTTCGACGAGATCGACAGCAACGTGCCGAAGACCGGCACCATGCGCCTCGCGTGCAAGCTGCCGATCCCGTTCTTCTTGGAGTTTGGCGCGTCGGGCTCGATCGGCGCGCAAGATCACCAGCCGTCGAACACGGCGAAGCAGTGGGCCGTCGGCGCCGACCTCAAGATCAGCGTCGAGGGCTTCACCTTCCGTGGTGAGTACATGCACGTCGTCACCGAGGGCGGCGGCGCAACCGAGGCGGCGGCCCTTCGCGCGGATGCGTGGTACGCCGAGGCGAGCTACCAGATCCTCGAGTGGCTCGGCGTCTTTGCGCGCCTCGATCACCGCCGCGCGCGCTTGTTCACGCCGCCGAACCTGTACTTGAGCGACGTCATGCGCGTGACCGGCACGGTGCGCTTCGACGTCAGCTTCAACCTGTTCTTGAAGCTCGAGTATATGCGGCTCATCTCGGTCACCGGCCCCGAGCTCGATGACGATGTCATCACGAGCTCGTTGGTGTTCCGCTTCTGAGCGCCCGCTGACTTGGCGTATTTCGTGTGCTAGCGCGGCCACATGCAGTTGTTTCTGCGAGCGGGGAGACGCGTGGTGCTTCTCGCCATCGCCCTCGGCGCCTCGGCGCGATGTAAGTCTGAACCCCCCATTAGCGGTCGTCCGCCGGTGCCGGGGGTCTACCTCGATCGGAAGTCCGGCGCGCATGGCTTGATCGCCCGCGAGGATCTCAGCGCCGACGGCGGCGTCGTTCGGGACTCGCCCTCGGGGCTGCGCGGCGAAGAGATCGTGCTCGCGATCGGCGGTGCGGCGACGCTCGAGCTGTGGAAGGCGCAGTTTCACTTCACGCCGCGCGCGCCCGGCGAAGCGTTGCAAGCGTTTCGCGATCGCGCGGGCATCTCGGTCTACTACAACATCAACGAGCTCGGGCTCGGGCGCGAGCTTGGCTGTGCAGAGTTTCCCGACGGCGCCGGCACCGGCCAAGCGTGCTTCGTCACGAACTACGGCATTGGCTTCAGCGACGGCGCCGCGGCGCTCGAGCGCGCCATCGAAGGAGCGACGCCGAAGAACACGGTGTGCATCACGCGGCGTCCTTCGCTCGGCCCCGAGTACGAAGTGCAGTTCTACGTGTTCGGTCCGGACGGCAAAGCGCAGTCGTGGGCGCAGCTCGACACGCTCGGCCCGCGCCCGCATCCGCAAGTGTGCACCGAGTGCCACGGCGGCGCCTACGATGAGCAGACGAAGCTCGCCAAAGGCGCGCATTTTCTGCCGCTCTATCCCGACGTCGTGCTCTACGCGGAGGACTTCGGCATCGTCGGGCCGGCCGGTGTGACGAAGGCGGGCCAGCTCGAGCGCACCCGTGTGATCAACGCGCTTGCGGAGAAGACGCAGCTCACGACCTCGCAGCGCGAACGCTTGGACGGAAACTACGACGGCCTGGTGCGCTCGCCGGGCGCGCCCTATCACGGCGACTGGGTGCCGCCCGGTTGGGACACAGACGCGTGGAGCCGGCGCATGTACCACGACGTCATCGCTCCTTACTGCGTGACGTGTCACGACGCGTCGGCCGCCGCTGAGCATCCCGAGCTCTACCGCTTCAGCTCGCAGCAGCGCTTCTTGGAAGATTCGGCGTCGGTGTTGTCGTACGTTTGCGACACGTTCACGATGCCGAACGCGCAGCCGACGATGCGCTCGTTCTGGCAGACGCACCTGGCCGATTTTCCGCCGGCGCCGAACGGCCGCCGCGCAGCAACGCCCGCTGAAGCGATGCTCGCGGGCTACGGCCGCGTCGCCACCGCGAGCGGCTGCAAGAACCTGGCGCAGGTCGTGCGCTGCGCGGGCGAGGACGTCTGCGGCAACGCGCAGAGCGGGACCTTCTGCGACAGCGAGACGCGCACCTGCGGGCCGACGAGCGGCGATCCGCGCTTGCCGGCCGGAGCGTCTGGATTTTGCCGTGTCGCTGCCGAGGGCGCGCCGCGGGGATGTCCGGTGCCGCTCTCGTGCGTGGCCTACGACGGCGGACCGCTCGGCGCCGACGGCGCGGCTTACGACGGCATCTGCGTGCTTTGAGTCTTGCTGTTCGCGCCGCCGAGCAGCGCGACGATGACGACGACGGCGCAGCCGATGACGTTGTACCAAAGAAATCCGATGCTCGAAAAAATGAACACCGAAATCACGGCGATCTCCGCGGCGATGAGCCCGAAGAAGGCGGCGTTCGCGCGGGCCCGCGGCAGGAAGAAACCCACGAGGAACACGCCGAGCATCGGGCCGTAGAAGAGCGAGCCCAAGATGTTCACGGCCTGGATCAAGTTGTCGAGCGCGACGGCGAAGGTGGCGAAGGCGATGGCGATGCACCCCCATGCCACGGTGAAGATCTTCGCGGCTTTGAGCGCTTGCGCCTCGCTCGCGTTCGGCCTGAACGACGGCTTGTAGAAGTCGACGACGCTGGTCGTGCCGAGGGCGCTCAAGGCAGAGCCGACCGCCGACATCGACGCGCACAGGATCACCGCGAGCAAGAGGCCGACGAGGCCCGGCGGAAAACGGCGGACGACGAAGTCGATGAAGATGTAGTCGCTGTCTTTGGTGGCGCTGCCGATGAGCACCTTGGCTTCTTCCCGGATCGCGCCCATTTGTTTGGCGCTCGCCTGCAGGTCGCGTCGCGCGTCGGCGCTGCCGTCCTGCAAGTATGCATCGATGTGTGCCCGCTTCTCGGCGAACGCCGCTTGCCACTTCGCATCGATCGCCGTGCGTGCGGCGGCGTCTGTCGTGGCCCAACGATCGCGCGCGAACGACACCGGCGGGGCGGTGAATTGGTAGAAGAGAAAGACGAGCACGCCGCAAAACAAGATGAGCAGCTGCATCGGCACCTTGACGATGCCGTTCATGATGAGCCCGAGCCGACTCTCTCTGAGCGACGCGCCGCCGAGGTAACGCTGCACCTGTGATTGATCGGTGCCGAAGTAGGCGAGGCCCACGAACAAGCCGCCCGTGAGGCCGGAGAGCAGCGTGTAGCGCGTGTCGAAGCGCAGCGAGGTGTCGACGATCTGCGTCTTGCCGAGCGCGCCGGCGAGATCGATCGCCGCGCCGAAGGAGAGGTCGCGCGGGAGCTGCGTCCAGACCACCATCGCCGCGACGGCCATGCCAGCGAGCATGACGATCATTTGGTAGGTCTGCGTGCGGCTGACGATCCGGCTGCCACCGCTCACCGTATATAAGATGACAGCGGCGCCCACCCCCACGCTCGTCAGCCGCGCGGGCCAACCGAGCACCGCTTCGAGCACGATCGCAGGCGCGTAGATCGAGATACCCGCTGCGAGCCCGCGCGAGAGCAAGAAGAGCAAGGCCGTCAGCTGGCGCGTTTTGCGATCGAAGCGCTGCTCCAAGTACTCGTAGGCCGTCACGACCTTCAGCCGGTAGTAGATCGGCACGATGACCAGGCAGAGAACGATCATCGCGAGCGGCTGGCCGAAGTAGAACTGCACGAAGCCCATGCCGTCTTCGTACGCTTGCCCCGGCATCGACAAGAAGGTGATCGCGCTCGCTTGCGTGGCCATCACCGAGAGGCCGACCGTCCACCACTTCAGCTCGCGCGCGCTGCCGAGAAACGCCGCCGCGCTCTTCGTGCCGCGCTCTTGCCACAGGCCGTAGCCGACGATCGCACCGAGCGTCGCCGCGAGGACGGTCCAGTCGATCGCGCTCACGGTTTGACGGGTTCGCGCGCGAGCAAGTTGGCAAACAGGCGAAACGCACCGGGCACGCCCGCCGGCAGCTGCCGGAAGAACGCGAGGCCGGTGTAGACGAAGCGGCCTTTGCCGTGGCGCGCGATGAGGAGGCCACCTTGGCGCGGCGGCTCACCCGGATCGTTCGCGGCGAGCGGCGCTTGGTACTTTTCGTCCCACTTGCCGGCGAAGTAGAGCCCGCGCTCCTGCACCCAACCGTCGAAGTCAGCCGCAGCGATGACGTTCGGCGTCTTCCAGATCGGATCGTCCGGCAGCACGCGGGTGATCGCCGCGCGCTCGTCGGTGACGCGATCTTGCGAGATCTGCATGGGCCAAGGACCCAGCGCGATCGTGAGCGGTGCGAGGCGGCTGTTCGTGTTGTACTGCACGACGACGGTGCCGCCGGCTTCCGCCCACGCGAGCAGACGTGGAAGGAACGCCGCGAGCCGCGGGGTCGTGTTGAACGCGCGCACGCCGGTGACGATCGCGTCGAAGCCGTCGAGCGCGCCGTCGAGATCGACTGGGCGCACGTCGTAGCCGACTTGGCGCAGCGCGTTCGGCACATCGTCGCCGGCGCCGGCGATGTAGCCGATGCGGGATCCGTCGATGCGCAGCTCGAGGCGCACGAGGGCCGCTTCGGCTGGCGCGAGGATCGTCTGCGGACGGATGTGCGGGTAGGCGAGGCGCGTGAGCGTTTGTGCGGGCTGCGTCTGTTTGCCCGTCGTGATCGCGAGCGTGAGTCGTCCAGACGCGACTTGCTTCGGCGGCGTCAGGCTGAACGCCAAGGTCTGCTCGGCGCCGGTCGTCGCGAGCGAGAAGGGCAACGCCTTCGGGCTCGGCGCAAATCCGCTCGGACCTTCCAGCGCGATCGTCCCGCTGACCGCGCCTTCGCTCGAGCGCACCGTGACGACCAGGGACTTCGCCGCCGCGCCCGCGAAGACGAGCAGGGGATCGCGCAGCGCCGCCGTCACTGGAGGGACGAGCGCGATCGGCTCTTCGACCACGCCCGCGGTCGGATCCGTGCGGACGAAGAGCGCCGGCCGGCGAAAGCGCAGCTCGCGCTTGTCGATCGCGACGACCACTTCGATCTCTTCCGGTCCCGCGCAATCGATCGCCGGCGGCGACACCAGCGTCGCCGCCGGCGCCGTTCGCGAACGCTGCGTCGTGGTGATGCGCGCTTTCATCGCCGCGCCGGCCACGAGCGTGGGAGCTTGGGAGAGGACGGCGATGTCGAGGCTCGCGCAGGCGCCGATGAGCTCGGTGATTTCGGCGAGCTTGAGCGCGCGCTCAGGTGACTCTCTCAGCGCGTGGACGGCGTCGTAGATCGCCAGCAGCGCCCGCACGCTCTTCTCGGGCGCACGCAGATCCAGCGCGGCGCGCGCGGCGTCGGCGAGCGCTTGCACGTTGGCGCCGTCGAGCCTCGCCCACGTCCAATCGATACCGTCGAGCGGCGATCGTTCGAAGGCTTCGCCGCCGAGCAGCTTGAAGTACTCGGTCACCGCCGTCACCTGCGGCGCCGCGCCGAAGCCTTGGCTCTTGTGCATGCTGCGGCTCTCGGCGGCGATCTCGCTGTACGTCTTGCCGAGCACGGGGTCGAAGCCACCGACGTCGATCGCCGCGAAACCTTGAATCGTCTCGGGCTTCACGTCGCCAAAGATGCCCTTGTTCCACACGATGCGCCGCGCTTGCCACGCGCCTTTGTGCTGCGGGAACTTCTTCGGGTCGGCGGCCGCTGTAAACGCTTCGAGCGCGAGAATGGCCGAGGCGGTGTGGTGGCCGTGCGTCTCGCTCGGCTCCGGCGAAAAGCGCGTGATGATCACGTCGGGTCGCACGCGCCGAATGACGCCGACGACATCTGCGAGCGCTCGGTCTTTGTCCCAGATCGCGAGCGTCTCTTTGGCCGACTTCGAGTAGCCGAAGTCCTTCATCGACGTGAAATACTGCTCGGCGCCGTCGATCGCGCGGGCCGCCAGCAGCTCCTGCGAGCGAATGACACCGAGCAGCGCACCTTGCTCGCTGCCGATGAGGTTCTGCCCGCCCTCGCCGCGGGTGATCGAGAGATACGCCGCGCGCACGTGGCGATCGCGCACGAGCCAGGTGAGCAGGCGCGTGTTCTCGTCGTCCGGGTGCGCGGCGACGTAGAGCACGGTGCCGACGCTTCCCAAGCGGTCGAACGCGCGGGCGATCTCGGGGGCGCTTTGTGAAGAGAGGGGGGCGGCGACGAGAGCGACGACGAGCCCTGACAGTGACAACATGATCGTGTAGGCGGCTAACACGGATGTCGCAGCCGCTCCACAGCGCCTACCTGAGCTCGGGCATGCGCGCGCTTCCGATGTTGCCGCGCGGCGCCGGCGACATCGCCGATCGCGCAGCGCGCGTGCAGGAAGCGAAGGCCCGCGCGCTGGCGCCGCCGCTCGTCGACGAGATCGCGGCGCAGCAAGAGCGCTTGCCGCCGTCGAGCACGCGGAGCGCGAACGTGGCCGCGCTGCGCGAGTCGGGCACCGTCGTCGTCGCGACTGGGCAGCAGATCGGCTTGTTCCTCGGGCCGCTCTACACCGTCTACAAAGCGGCGAGCGCGATCGCCTGGGCGCGGCGCCTCGCCAATGAGACCGCCGCGCGCGTCGTGCCGTTGTTTTGGTTGCAGACCGAGGATCACGACTTCAAAGAGATCGCGAGCGCGCAGGTGCCCGGCGCGTCATTCACGCTCGCCGACGATCCGGCGCTCGATCGCACGTCGGTGAGCGAACGCCGCCTCGGCGACGACGTCACGGCGCTGCTCGATCGCCTGCAAGACGCGATCGGCGGGGGCGCCCATGTCGCCGAGGTGATGGCCTTGCTGCGGCGTGCGTATGCCCCGGGTGCGCGCATGGCCGATGCGTTCGCACAGGTGCTCGCGACCTTGTTCGCCGAGCTCATCGTCGTCGATCCGCGCAACGCGGCGTTTGCGCGCGCCGCTGCGCCGGTGATCGCGCGCTCGCTCACCCACGCGGCGGCGATCGATCAGGCGTTGATCGAGCGCGGCCAGGTGCTTTCGGCCGCCGGCTTCGCCGAGCAGATCCACACGCGCCCGGGATCGACGCTCGCGTTCTTTCACGCGACGGGTCCGCGCGGCCCGCGGCAGCGCTTGGCGGCGTTCGATGTCGCCGAAGCGCAGCGCACGCTCGCCGCCGAGCCGCTCGCGTTTTCGACTTCGGCGCTGCTCCGCCCGATCGTGCAAGACACGCTCTTGCCGGTGGCGCTCTACGTCGGCGGGCCGGCCGAGGTCGATTACTTCGGCCAGGCGACGGCGCTCTATCCGCTCTTCGATCTGCCGGCCCCGATGATCGCGATGCGCGCGCGCTTTCGTTTGCTGCCGGCGCGCACGCGGGCGTTGCTCCAAGAGCTCGGCCTCGTCGCAGACGACCTCAGCGCTTCCGCTGACGCGCTCTTTGCGAAGCTCGCCGTGAGGACACCAATCGCGCCGATCGCCGGCGACGTCTTGGCCGATCTCGACCGCGCGCTCGACGCGGCGGCAGCCGACGCTGCGCTCGCTCGCGCCGCGGCGAGAACGAAGCACAGCGTGCATCGCGCGATCGATCGCTTCCGCCGGCGCCAGGAGCGCGCCGCGATCGATCGCGATGCGACTCTACGCGGGCGGCTCGAGCGCTTACAAGCATGGCTCGCGCCTGGCGGTGCGCCTCAAGAGCGCGTGCTCTGCTTTGCCCCTTTTGCCGCGAAGGTGGGCATCGATGCCTTCGTCCGCGCGCTCGCCGTCGATCCTCTGGCGCCGGCGCTGAAGGACGTGGCGCTGTGAAGATCGGCATCAGCTGCTACGCGAGCGTCGGCGGCAGCGGAATCGTCGCGACCGAGATCGGCAACGCGCTCGCCGCGCGCGGGCACCGCGTGTTCTTCATCTGCGCGGAGCGGCCGTTTCGCTTCGACGCGAGCGCAAAGAATCCGAGCTTCGAGCGCGTGGCCGTGAACGGCTATCCGCCACTGCAACAGGATCTCTCGGTGCTCTCGCTCGCCGCCAAGATGGCCGAGGTGGCAGCGCGTGAGGCGCTCGACGTTCTGCATGTGCACTACGCCGTGCCGCACGCGACGGCGGCGTTCCTTGCCAAGCAGATCCTCGGCTCGGCAGCGCCGCTGAAGGTCGTCACGACGCTGCACGGCACCGACATCACGCTCGTCGGCGCCGATCCGGTGCTCCTGCCGATCACGCGCTTCTCCATCGAGGCGAGCGATGCGGTCACCGCGGTGTCGAGGTCCCTCGCGGAGGAGACGAAGAGGACGATCAGCGACGTGCCGATCGACGTGATCGCCAACTTCGTCGACACCGCGCGCTACGCACCCGGGCCGGCGTCTCTGCGCCAGCCGATGATCGTGCACCACTCGAACTTCCGTGCGCTCAAGCGCGTCGACGACGTCGTGCGCGTGTTCGCCGCCGTGCGAGCGCAACGAGAGTGCGAGCTCGTGCTCATCGGCGACGGGCCCGAGCGGCTCGCGATCGAGGCGATGGTCGGCGCGCTCGGCCTCACGGCGAGCGTGCGCTTCTTGGGCGAGCGCTTGGACTTCGCCGACGTCTTGCAGCGGGCGAGCGTCGGCTTGTTTCCAAGCGCGCTCGAGAGCTTCGGCCTCGCCGCGCTCGAAGCGATGAGCGCGGGCGTGCCGATCGTCGCGACGCGCGTCGGCGGACTGCCGGAAGTCGTCGGCGACGGCGGCGTCATCTGCGATCTCGGCGACGTCGGCGCGATGGCGACGGCGGTCATGCATATGCTCGATGACGCGGCGTATCGGGAAGGGCTCGCAGCGCAGGCTCGGAGGATCGCGGTAGAGGTTTTCCCCCGCGAGCGGATCATCGGCGAGTACGAGGCGATCTACCGGCGCGTGATTAGGGCGTGTCCCTGAATTGTTGTCCAGCCCATTTCGGGCGCTTTTTGGTCAGCTTCCGACGAAAAATCCTCGGAATGGCACCACCATGACTGCGGTTTTTCGTCGAAATCTGCCTCAAAAATCACCTCGAACTGGGCCGAACCCCAATTCAGGGACACGCCCTAGTTCTTCTTCCAATCCGTGATGGCCGCCTTCACGTCCTGCGCGAAGAAGAACCGTTGCGGCGTCTTCTCTCCGAGCTCCTGCGCCTTTTGCGCGAGCGGATAGGCGTCCTTCTTGTTCCCCTTCGCCGCGAGGAGCTGCGCCTTCGTCCAGACGGCGAGCCAGTCCTCTTTGATCGCGAGCGCCTTCTCCACGAACTGCAGACCCGCGTCGTAGTCCTTCTTCTGCTCGAGCATGTAGCGCGCGGTGCTCAGATAGGGTTGCGCGGCGCCGTCTTCCATCGCCTTGATCGCCGCCGTCACCTGCGCGTCGGTGCCGAGCTTCACCGGCACGCTGAGCCGCACCTTCTCCCACTCGAGCACGAGCGTCGCGGCCTCGTTCGAGAAGTCCGTCACCGCGTAGGCCAAGCGCTCGCGCAGCGGGATCGTCTCCGGCTTCACGTCGACGCGCACGAGGTCCTGCTCCTTCTTGTAGGCCGACGTGCTCGCGCCGGCGTCCTTGTTGAGGATGAAGCTCCACGCGCCCTTCTGCTGCGGGATGACGAAGGCAGAGTACGCGCCGGCCGGCACGTTCGTCCCGCCGATCGTCACGTCCTTCGAGAAGCTGATCTTCGTCGCGGCGTTCGCGCCGGCGCGCCAGAGCTCGCCGTACTTCACGAGCGTGCCCCAGATCGGCCGGCCGCGAACGGCGGGGCTCGAATACTCGACGGCGATCTCGGTGAGGCCGGCCATTTGGCTCAGCTTGGCGTTTGGGCTCGGGCGCGGCAGCTCGAAGCTCTGCGCGGAGGCTTCAACGGAAAAGGAGACGGCGAGAGCGAACAGAACGATTGAAAGCTTCATGGCCGGCGAATCTGCCTGGCACTGGGCTGTCGATCAAGGTCGCGACTTGCCGTCCGACTGGGTCGGGTGGTTGTCGCCGCTCGACGCGTCCTTCAAGAAGCCGTCGAGCCACGTGGCGAGGTTGGCGCTCGTCGCCGGTCGCGGCAGCGTGAGGGCGAACGCTTCCAGCTCCGCCTGCATGTCGGCCGGCGTGGCGTAGCGCTTGTCGAGATCGCGCTCGAGGGCCCGCGCCACGATGCGCTCGAGCTCGGGCGGGCAATCAGGCCGGGCGAGGCGCAAGGATGGCAGCGGTGCCTCGGCGATCGCCTTGAGCGTCATCCAGTCGTTCTCCCGCTCGAAGGGATGCATCGTCGTCAACGCTTCATAGAGCATGAGCCCCACGGCGAAGATGTCGACGCGGGTGTCGAGCTTGCTCGCGCCGCCGAATTGCTCCGGCGCGAAGTAGCGGGGCTTTCCGCTCGGCGCCATCTTCTCATCTTCGCGCAAGACGTCCGTCGCCAAGATCGCGAGGCCGAAGTCCGTGACCTTGACGATGCCGCTCTTCGCGACGAGCACGTTCTCGGGGGACATGTCGCGATGGATGATCCCGAGCGGCACGCCGTTTTCGTCGGCGCAGGTCTGAGCCCCGCCGAGCCCCGCGCAGACGTCGATCGCGATGCGGCACGCGATCTCGATCGGCATCTGAATGCCTTGCTCGTTGCAGCGCTGGATGACGGCGCGGAGGTTCCAGCCGCGAACGTACTCCATCGCGACGAAGTAAGTGTCGCCGTCGACGCCGAGGTCGAAGATCTGCACGACGTTCGGATGCGAGACGCGCGCGGCGATGCGGGCTTCGCGCAAGAGGTTCGCCGTGAGCACGGCTTCGTGGCGATGACTCTGGGGCGCGATGCGCTTGAGCACCACCTCTTTCTCGAAGCCCGCGGGTCCGCGCTGGCGCGCCAGGTGCACTTCGCCCATGCCGCCGCGCCCGATCGCGCGCACGATCTCGTAGCGATCGGCGAAGATGACGCGCCCGCTCTGCGGCGTCCAGCCGGGGCTCTCGCCCTGCAAGGTGAGCCACTCCTCGACGCCGGCGCTGATGTCGCTGGTCAGAAAGCCCGGCGGCACCGCGGGAAGCGCGTCGGGGACAACCGAGCCGCCGCAACGTTTGCACACCGCCTTCATCTGCAGCTCGTCGCCTTCGAGGCCGCTGCGCGCTTGCTGGGCAGTGTGGCAGCGAACGCAGGTGCCTGGTACGAGCATCGACACGACACGCCCGTGCAACGCCTTTTTTTGATCGTCGGTGAGCGCCGCGAAGAGCAGCGTCGTCAGATCCGCGACGCGCACTTCCAGTGCAGGATCAGCGAACGCTTCACCGAGGCGAGCGCCCGGATCGATCGCTTCGAGGTCGGCGAGATCGAGCAGGATCGCACCCTCGGCCCCGGCGAAGAGACGCTCGAGGCGCACGCGTTGATCGAGCCCGCCACCCAGGCGAATCACGGGTAGGTTGCCGATGACTTCCTTGCGCGCGCTCAGCTTCAGCGTCTGCGTTTCGATCTTCCCGGAGATCGCGAGCTCGGCGAGGGGCGGCACCCGTGGCTCGGGCTGGGTGCTCAGGAACGCGAAGTAGAGATCGGGCAAGTCGTCGAACTGAGCGGGCTTTTGGCAGCGCGGACACGGCTCGGGATTTCCTGGCAATATCCGCTGCAGCGCGCCGGGCACCCGTCGATCGATGAACAAGTTGAACTCACCGCAGTCGTCACAGAGGTAAGGCGCGTACAAGCTGATGATCTCCGCCTTGCGCGCGAAGTTGTGGATCATGTTCATCTGCGTGATGATCGGCGGGCGGCAGTTGATGAAGCCGCAGTAGGTCGTTTGCAGCGAAGCGAGGCCCGTCGTCCACGCGCCGATCGCCGGCGAGGTGATGAGACGCACGCGATCGAAGTCGAAGATGAGGACAGGCTCGTGGGCTGCGGTGATCTGATCGCGGCTGAAGTGCTCGTCGAGCACCGCCGGCAGGCGCCCGAGCGCGACGCCGCGGCCTCGTGTCCATTCCAGTTTTTCCGGTTCGGCCGGGGGGTCTACCACATGGTGATCTTAGCCTACCCGAGGAGCGGAATCGATTCGCTCGTGCCGTGCTTGGCCTCGAAGTGGCGGCCCTCCCACCCGCTCGGGAAACCGCCGCTCGTGGCCTTGCCGTCCTTGTCGAGCGTGACGACGGCCCACGTCATCTTCGCGGCTTTGCCCTTCGCGCCGCTCGCGATGACCGTCATGTCCGGCCAGAGGTAGCCCTTGTCGCTCGCCATCGACGGACGGTGCGTCTTGCCATCGCGCAGGTTCACTTGGTGGAGCGCGATGATCTCGCCCGCGTACTTCTGGCCGTTGCCGAAGTCGACCTCGCTCTTGCTGCCGGGGACTTCTTGCCACACGACGATGATGTCGGTCTCGTTCTTGGCGGTGATCGAGCCTGGCGCCGACGTCGGCGAGTGCGTCCACACCGGCCAATCGAAGCTCGTTTGCACGTCGCCGGACTTCTTCACGTGGATCGCCCCCGCGTTGCGCTCGACGAACTTCGCCACGCCCGGGTTGGCCTTGGCGATCTGATCGTAGTGCGGCTCCGCTTTCTTCACGAGCGAAAGGTCCAACTTTGGCGCCGCCGGATTCGCGGGCTTGGCGGGGGTCGTCGGCGCATTCGGATCGATCTTCGGCATGGTGCTCTCCTATTTGGCGTGTTTGGCGTCCGCGGTCTGAGCTTCGGCTGCGAGCGCGGCGGCCTCGGCGGCTTCCTTCGCTTTGAGCGCCGCGATGCCACCGATGGTCCCGAGCCAAGCGTCGAGCTGCACCGGGTGAAACTTCAGCTCGCCGTCGACGAGCCAGGTCGGCAGCTTGTTGACGCTGATCCACCGATAGATGTCGTGCGGCTTCGCCTCGAGCTGGGCGAGCACCTTGTCGAACTCGACGAGCTCGGTGATCGCCTGGTCGCGCTCGTCCTTCGTCATGTCCGCCCAGTCTTTGAGCGCCCGGGGTGCGGCTTTTGCCGTCGCCTGGGTTCCGCTCTTATAGGCTTGAAGCTCGGCGCGCGCCGCGAGGGCGTCGAGGTCCGCGGGCGTCTCGCAGCTCGCCGCGGCGATGTCTTGGCGGATCTTGCGCGTGAGGCCGGTCAGCACCTTGCCGGGCCCCACTTCGATGAGCGCTTTGACGCCCATGTCACCGAGCTTCCGGGTGATCATCTCCCAGCGCACCGGCGCCGTCACCTGCTTGGTCAACCGCTCGCGCGCCTCGTTCGCCCGCTGGTAGGCCACGGCGTCGACGTTGCTGATCACCGGGATCTTCGCATCTTGCAGCGTCACCTTCGCGAGCGCGTCTTTCAGCTTGTCGGCGGCCGGTTGCATCAACGCGCAGTGGAACGGGGCGCTGACCTTCAGCTCCTTGGCGGCGATGCGGCGATCTGTGGCGAGCTTCACGGCGCGTTGCACTGCCGCTGTGTGACCGGCGATCACCGTCTGGCTCGGGCTGTTGTAGTTTGCCGGCGAGAGCACTTGGCCTTGCGCGGCGTCACGGCAGAGCGCGTCGGCGACGTCGCCCGCGGCGCCGATCGCCGCCATGCTGCCGACGCCCGGCGGCACGGCTTCCTGCATGAGCTGGCCGCGCAGGCGAACGATCCTGATGGCGTCGGCGAAGGCGAACGCACCGGCGCAGACGAGCGCCGTGTACTCGCCGAGGCTGTGGCCCGCGACCACGCTCGGCGTGAGGCCGGTACGGTCTTCGAGCGCGCGCAAGAGAGCGACGCTCGCGCAGAGGATCGCGGGTTGGCTGTTCGTCGTGAGCTGCAGCTCGGACTCGGGCCCGTTGAAGCAGAGCGCCATCAGATCGAAGCCGAGCGCCGTGTTCGCTTCCTCGAAGATGCGGCGGGCGGCCGGCGATTGCCCGACCACGGCTTTGGCCATGCCGACGGATTGCGACCCTTGGCCTGGAAAGACAAATGAGAGCATCGCGGGGAATTCTCAGGGCAGTTCCTGAGCATGTCAACCTTAGTTGGCCGCGGTTTTCGCTCCGCCGGGCGCGATCGATTGACGGGCGCCGTCTTCGTCAGCGAATGAGCGGGCGTGTCGAGCCCATCCATCGTCCTCTTGCCCCGCGCCCTTCCGAGCGAGCTCTCGGCGCGATCGATGCGTGGCTACATCGGTGGCAAGGGCTGGATGCTCTGGCGCGAAAATCCGGGCCTCGGCGGGTTGATCCTGTGGGGGCAGCAAAGCGAAGAAACGGCGCGCGAGATCATCGAGGTCTGCTCCGACGGGTTGGGCTCGCTGTCGACCCTGGATCCGAAGGTGCCGTTCTTGGCGCTGCTCGATCTGCGCCGCGCCGGCGGCATCGATCCGTCGGCCTTCACGGTGTTTCACGCGTGGCTCGTCGAGGTGAACCGCTCGCATCCGGATCTGCGCGTCGTGCTCTTGTGCGATCGCTCGCCCGAGTCCGCGGCGTTGCTCGGGCTCGTGCAGCTCTCGGCGCCGCGCATCATCCTGGCGGTCGCCGACGAGATCGAGGCGATCCTGAAACGCGCGCACGCCCCGCGCGGGCTCCTCGCCGTCTTGGACGCGACCATCGCCGAGCTGATGGCTCCGAGCATCGTCGAGCAGCTGCGCGCCGCCCTCCTCTCCGAGCAGGGCCAGCTCACGCTCGTCAGCGCCGCCCGTGTGCTCGGCATGAGCGTGCGGACCCTGCAGCGATCGCTCGAACGCGAAGGCACGACCTTCGAGGGGCTGCGCTCGCAAGTGCGACGGCGGGTCTACGAAGCGCTCGTGCGCGACAGCTCGTTGAAGATCGACGCGGTCGCAGCGACTTTGGGCTTCGGCTCGGTGCGCGCCTTCAGTACGGCATTTCGGCGCGCGGTCGGGGTGTCGCCGCGGATGTTTCGCCGTAAAAGCGGCTGAACCATTTGCGCATCGTCAGGATCTGACCGTCTTCCTTCACGAGGTGCGGCCGCTTCCTGTGGATCTTGCTCTCCCAGATCTGCACGTCGTCGCGCCACTGCGAGATCCAATGGCCGACGACCCACCAGCTGGCGAAGCGCGGCAAGCTGTCCGACGCGAACCAGCGAAAGCGCACGCGCTGCAGCAAGGGCGAGACCGGCGTGTGCGTTTGGTAGAGCAGGAGCTTGCCGAGCCCCGGTTTCTCGAAGTGGAAGCGCGCGACGCTCCCCGGGCCGAGGAACTCGACATCGGCGGTGGCGCCGATCTCGTCGAAGCGGCGCCCGAACGCGCTGACGGTGGCGTAGGTGCGCAACCACGCGACGTGCGTGCGGTCGTCGTCCAAGTGCCAGCGCGGGTTGATGGCGACGCCGAGCCCCGGCACGTTGATGCGCGTCCATGGCAGGTGCAGGCGCGCGTGCACTTTCTGAAAGTGGTGCACGTCGGGCCCGTTCTCGATGAACTCCATGAGGTGCATGCGCACGAAGCCGCCGTCGTAGGTGCCGCGCGCGCGGAGCGCACCGCTCTCGATGTCTGGAACGCTTTCGAGCGGAAACGCGGGCGCCACCTCGCTCCCGTGCTGCGCGCGCCAGACGAAGATCTGTCCATCGAGCTCGCGCGACGGATAGCAGGTGACGGCGAGGTTCTTCGGCACGCGCTCGGCGTAGGGGATGTGCGCGACGGCGCCGGTCGGCGCGATCTGCCAGCCGTGGAAGGGACAGCTGATGCAGCCGTCTTTCATGCGGCCCTCCGGCAGCGCGGCGCCGAGGTGCGGGCAGTAGCCGTCGAGCACGCGGGCGGTGCCTGCCTCATCGCGCGTGACCAGGAAGCGTTCGCCTAGCGCGTTGACGGCTTTGGCGGAGCCGCGCGCCACCTCCTCGCTGTCGAGCAAGTGATACCAGGCGTTTGGGTGCGGATGCGGGTAGGTCGCGGCGCGTTCGCTCTCGCGCTCTAGAACGGGCGCGCTCGAGGTGTTCGACATGGCCGAGTCGTTAGGGCTCAGCGGGCGCGAGGTCCATGCGACATCTATTAATACGCACGTGTTGCTGACATGTTGGCGCGTGATGACGACTGCGCCTCGTCGCTGCGCTCCGTCGGCATGCAAAATCGCATGCCGATCGGCTTCGTTTTGTTCATGGCCGTCCATTCCATGGACAGCCCGGTGATCTCTCACAGCCCAGCGCACGTCCATCACTGGCGGGATCTCGCGTTCCTGCATTGGCGCGTGCCGGAAGCGGCGCTCAGGCCGTTGGTGCCGTCGGCGCTCGAGATCGACACCTTCGACGGCAGTGCGTGGATCGGGCTCGTGTTGTTCACGATGCCGCGCGTCCGGATCCGCGGTTGACCTGTCCCAGAAATTCCTGTCTTAGGGACCATGACCGACACATTCGCCGCTCGCATGCCTTGGCCGCTCTCTCGCCGGCGGGTCGCGCGCGCTCGCCAAGCGATCGCTTCCGAGTCGATGCCGCTCGACGCATGCGCAGAACGGCACGCCGACAAGGTCGCGCGCATCGCCGCTGAGCTTCGGGCGCGGCCGCACGGAAAGCCTGTGTCGTTGAAGAAGAGCACGCCGTCGCACCAAGTCCCGAAGGCGGGTGACCTCCGGCGCAAGGACGACAAGATCGACGTCAGCGATCTGACGACGATCATCCACGTCGATCCCGTGCGCCAGCTCTGCATCGCCGAAGCCGGCGTCACCTTCTGCGACCTCGTCGAGGCGACGCTGAAGCACGGCCTCGTACCGATCGTCGTGCCCGAGCTGAAGACGATCACCATCGGCGGCGCCGTCTCCGGCTGCTCGATCGAGTCGATGTCGTTTCGCTACGGCGGCTTTCACGACACCTGCACCGAGTACGAGGTGATCACCGCGAGCGGCGACGTCATCACCGCCACGCCGGACAACGAGCACGCGATGGTGTTCCAGATGATCCACGGATCGTTCGGGACGCTCGGCGTTTTGGCGAAGCTCACGTTTCGGCTGGTGCCCGCCAAGCGCTTCGTCAAGGTGGTGTACGAGAAGTACGCGACGATCGAAGATTATCAGCGCGCGATCTTCAGCCACTATCAGAAGCAAGACATCGACTTCATGGACGGCATCATCCACTCGCCGACGGAGTACGTGCTCTCGGCCGGCCACTTCGTCGACGAGGCGCCCTACGCCAGCAAGTACGATTGGGTGAAGGTGTACTATCAGAGCACCGCGAAGCGGAAAGAAGACTACCTCTACACGCAGGACTACTTCTTCCGCTACGATCGCGGCGTCACCAACGTGCACCCGAAGAACCCGGTGCTGCGCTTCTTGTTCGGAAAGTTCATCGACTCGACGCAAGTTCTGACGATCGCGGAGAAGGCGAGCTGGTTGCTCAAGAAGGAGAAGCCGACGATCATCCTCGACGTCTTCTTGCCCTTCTCGAAGATGCCGGAGTTCCTTCGCTGGTACGAAGCCGAGTTCAAATACTTCCCGCTCTGGTGCGTGCCCTACAAGCGCGTGCGCAATTACGAATGGCTGCACGACGACTTCTGGAAGGGCCTCGGCGACGAGCTCTTCGTCGATCTCGCGATCTACGGGATGAAGCAGACCGGCGAGAAGAACTACCACAAGCTGATGGAAGAAAAATTGCGCGAGCTCGGCGGGGTGAAGACGCTGATCTCGCACAATTACTACACCGAGCAGGACTTCTGGGCGGTGTGGAACAAGACGAACTACTCGGCGGCGAAGGCCGTCACCGATCCGAAGAACCTGTTTCGCGACTTGTACGAGAAGACGTGCAAGGCCGCGATGGGGATGAGTTAGGGCTCAGTCTTCCGGATCGTCCTCGCTGACATAGTAAAAGGCCGTCTCTGTCCCGAGCTCCTCGTGGAGCCTAAAACCTTTCTTGGCGAGGTCTGCCACTTTGCTGTCCGGCGCCTCGGCGTCGCCGAAGATCAAGGCACCCGCGATACAAGAATTGACACACGCCGGGGTGACCTCGGGATCCACTCCCGGGACCAACCCGAGCACGGGCGCTTGGTCGAGGCGACTGGAACAGAAATCACACTTGGTCGCGACGCCATGGCGTGCCTCATCCTTCGAGTTGGTGATGAAGCGCGCCTGATAAGGGCAGGCGACCGCGCAGTAGCCGCAGCCGATGCAGAGGTCACGGTCGATCGCGACGATGCCATCGCTTCTGTAGAAGCTCGCTTTGGTCGGGCAGACGTCGACGCACGGAGCATCGGCGCACTGCTGGCAGCCGACCGGTACGTAAACCCGTTGCACCGAGGGATACGTGCCGATTTCCACGTCGAGCACTTCGCGCCAGCGCTCGCCGGGAGGCGTGTCGTTGGCCTGGCGGCAGGCCGCAGTGCACGTCTGACAGCCGATGCACCGCCGCAGATCGGCAACCATGGTCCATTTCGTCATGCTCGACCTCGCACGCGGCGTACACCCACGCGCACGAGGTCGGCGGTCGAGCCTGTGGCGTCGGTGAGCTGCAAAGAGTTGTCGATCAGGCGACTCAAGGCTGGCGTTCCGAGGTCTTTGGCGAACGGCGTGACGGTATGGCCGAACTGACCGATCATGCACAAAGTGTCGGGGCGAATGCCTTCACAGAGTTGCGCCCGCCCGCGCGTCGCATGCTGAAATGAATAGACCTCGATCATCTCGCCCTCCGTAATGCCGAGCGCGCGGGCGCGGGTGGCGTTCATCAAGATCCCGCCGTGGCCGCGCATCAGGCTCGCGGTCTCGTTCATCAGGCGGATCGCGACGTTGCCGCCGGTGGCGTACTGCATCGAGTGGCTGCCGATGAGCCAGAAGGGAAAGTCTTCCGGGTCTTTGCCGTGCGTGCGGATGGCGCGCGTCCACAAGCCAGGAAAATCCTTCCAGCTCGGCAACGGTGCGTACTCGGCGAGCTGTTCCTCCCACCAGTCGAGGCCTTGCTCGTGCATGCGCCGGCGCAGTTGGCCGCCGACCCGCGACAAGCGCTCCTGGTAGGGGAGCTCGAAGCGGAGCTTCTCTCGCACGAGCGTTGGATAGAGGTACCAGCGTAGACTCGAGCTCGGCTTGGTCCGAAAGCCGTGCTCGGTGTACCACTCGAGGCCGTCCGACGACGCGCCGTCGCTGACGAGGGCGGAGGCCGCGCGGCAAGCACGGTCCCAGATTTCGTTGCTCGCGTGCGGCACGTCGACGCTCAGAGAAAAGTCATAGCCTTCGCCGGACAGTGCGACGCCGGCGCGGCCTTGGTTGATGGCCTCGTTGTACCTCTGTAACAGGCCGCTCTTCTCGGCGAGCCCCGTGGCGATGTCGGTGATATCGCGGGCCTCACCGCGCGGCGGCACGGCGGCCCGCCTCAACGCGTAGCCTTCGTGTTGCCAGAACTGCTCGATGGTGAAGAAGTTACCGCCCATGCGAAACAGCTGCGTCGACTCGAGATCCGTCGCGTCCGGTAGAAGAATGTCCGCGAGCTGGTTCGTTTCGTCTTCGGTGAACGCAAAACAAACGGTGAAGGGAAAGGTGCTGGCCACCTCGCCGACGAGCTCGGTGTTGGCCGCCGAGATCACCGGGTTTGCTCGATAGACCAGCCACAGATCCGGCGGCTGCGGTTTCGGCCAGTGCTTCGGAGCCTGATCCTGAAACAACCACGCCAGATGCGTTGGCCCCAAAGACGCGCTCCACGACGACGGGCCGAGGAGCGGCACGAGGCTCTTGTAGCCACTCCTGCTCGTTGGCGGCCATTCCCAGGCGCCGCGTTCGGTCGGGTTGAAAGGATAGTCCATCAAGCCATCGGTGGTTGGGCGCACGCTTCGATGGCGATCGGTCGCGGGGCGATTCAGCCGAACCGTGGTTCCCAAGACGCCGCCGGGGACCTCGAGCGCGCCGACCAAGACGGCGAGCATCGTGCGGCCCCAGCAGGCCTCGAAACCGCCCCAGCCGTTGTTGACGGTCCTGCCGAGCGTGACCGCGACCGGGCGGTACGGCAGCGTCACGCCTTCGACCTCCGTGGTCTCGCCGACACAAGCGGTCTCGAGAAAGTCTTGGGTCACGCGGCGCACCGTGGCGGCGGGAACGTCGCAGATGCTCTCGGCCCACTCCGGCGTATATTGCCGAAGGTGCTCGACGAGGAGGCTGAAGGCGGTGCTGACCTTCACGTTCTCGTGTGACCACGCCTCCCCGTCGAGCCCGACCTCGCGACCGGAGGCGCCAAAGGTTCCTTCGAGCGCCGGCTGCGCCGCGGGATCGTCGAAGGGCGCCGCCGCCGAGCGCTTGGTGTCCCAAACCAGCGGCTTGCCGGTGGCGGCGTCGCGCAGGAAGAAGCCGTTCGGCGCGACGAGATAAGGCGACGACGTTCGATCGGTGAGAAACGGCAGGTCGAGCGCGTGGCGCGGTGTCTCGTGCAAGAGGACGTGCAGCATCGCGAACATGAAGGCGGCGTCGGTCTTCGGCCGAATCGGGATCCACTCGGACGAGGCACCGCCGGTGATCGACAGCTGCGGCTCGATCTGGATGCGGCGAAGCCCGCGCTCGACGCGCGCATCGGCGTGTCGCCGCACCGCTGCCACCCCGCCGGACGCCTCGATGTTGCTGCCGAAGGACACGATGAGACGGCACGACGGCGTATCCGGGGCCACGGTGAAGCCGCGGTGCCAGAGCTCGCCGTAAAGGTGCTCCGAGTGGGTGCACTTGACGCCTTGCCCGCTGCCGAAGCTGAAATCGACGAGACCGATCGCGCTCAGCAAAGCCGGCAAAGTGCCCATATACGCTGCCGCAGTGCCGCCGGCGCCCAAGGTGACGGCGATGCGGGGAAAGCCGTCGTCGCCAAGCGCGCCCTTGCTTCGGATGTCGCGCAGCTTGGCCGCCACCGTCTCGAGCGCTTCGTCCCAACTGATCGGCACGAAGCGCGGATCTTCGTCGAGGCCCTTTTTCGGGTTGGTCCGCTTCATGGGCTGCAGGATGCGGTCAGGGTGTTTGACCTTCTCGATCAGTCCATAAGCCTTCACGCACACGCGGCCTTGTCCCGGATGAATGGACTCGGCGTCGAAACAGGGCTCGATGGCTGTCGGCTGGTCGTTCTCGAGCTTCACGCGCAACAGGTCTGGGCCTGCCACGCACTGATAGCAGTAACCCGGAACGTAGCGTGTGGCCGAGTCCTTCATGAACCGCGACTCGCCTCCGCACCCATGACCCGCGCCGGCTCCGTATAAATGGACATGCGGGTGCCGCGGAGAAAGCCGATCAAAGTGATGCCGGCGCTTTCGGCCATCTCGATGGCGAGCGAGGTCGGGGCCGAGATCCCGGCGACGACGGGAATCTGCGCCGCCCACGCTTTCTGCACGACCTCGCAAGAGAGCCGCCCCGAAGCCATCATGATTTGCTCGCTGAGGTCCACGCCGCGCTCCACCGCCCAGCCGATGACTTTGTCCGCGGCGTTGTGCCGGCCCACGTCTTCGCGCACGACGGTGCACTCGCCCGTGACGCGGAAGAGGCCCATTGCGTGGAGCCCGCCTGTTTTGGCGAAGACCTGCTGCTCGTGCTCTAAGCGCGCCGGCAGGCTCGACAGGATCTCGCCCGAGATCGCGCCGTGAAGCGATGGCCCGATCCGCCCCCAACTTTGCATCGCGCGATCGATCGTGGTCTTGCCGCAGAGCCCGCAGCTGCTGCTCGCGTAGGTGTTGCGGCGCATGGCGCTTAGGTCGACGTGGCAGTCTGGAGAAAGCACGACGTTGATGATGTTGTTGTTGGATGCGCCGGCGCAATGCTCGACAGAGACGACGTCGCTCCGCTGACGCACGACACCTTCGGTGCACAGAAAACCGAGGGTCAGCTCCTCGTCTTGGCCTGGGGTGCGCATGACCACCGCGATCGCGACGGCGTTGACGCGGATTTCGAGCGGCTCCTCTCGTGCGACGAGATCGACATCGACCTCGCGCTGGCCACCGTCGAGCACGACCCGGGAGACACGGGCCACGGAATCACCGACCCGCCCGACGTCTTCTGGCGCTTCGCGACGTCGCTTGAGTGGGAGCATCCACTCATTCTAGTCGATCGCTTGGCGAGGTGGTAGTTCCTCTGCGACGTCCTTCGCTCGAGGAGCTTCTGCGTGAGCGCCGCGAATCGTGGTTTGGCAATGGGTCCCAACGTCCAGCAATTCTGGGGTTGGTCGCATGCCATCTGGTTCACGTTGATGGGCGCCGGTGGCGGCGTCTTCATCCTTGCTCACGCCTTGCGCCTCACGGATCATCTCGGCGGCTGGCTCGGGCTGCCGCTCGTCGACGTCATGAGCTTCGTGCTCATCGGGATCGGCGGCATCGTGCTCATCGCTCATCTCGGCAGACCGAAGCGCATTTTTCTGGCGTTACTCAATCCGCGCACGAGCTGGATCAGCCGCGGCGCGATCGCCGACTTCATTTTTCTCATCGCGGGAACGGCGCTGGTCTTGCCAAGGCTTCGACTCGGAGAGTGGCTGCCCTTCTCCTGGCTGCAGGTGGAAAACCGCTCCGCGCTGCTGACCATCGAAGCGTTGGCGCTCTTGTCGGCCGGCGTGGTCATCTTCTACGCCGGCCAGGTGCTCGCGGTGTGCAAGTCGATCCCGTACTGGCACTCGCCCTTGATCCCCGTGCAGTTCGTGGCGTCGTCTTTGGCCATCTCCATGAGCATCGTCATGCTGCTCGAGGTCGCAAGCGGCGGTCGCGTCGGGGGCCTCGAGCTCGCGCTGCTTTGCGCCTTCGTGCTCGCGCAAGCGGCGTGCATCGGCGCGCACATGGCCACGCACAGGCAGGAGCCGGCCAAGGCGCACAGCGTCTCCATGTTGGTTCGCGGCCGCTACAAGTGGCTCTTCCTTGGCGGCGTGCTCGGCTCAGGCAGCGTCGCGCCGCTCGTTCTTGCGTTGGCCGGACTCGGAAGCGACGATCTGCGCCAAGCGCTCGGACCGTTGACGCTGGCGCCTTGCCTCATCGCTGGACTGATGTTGCGTCTTCTGACCTTGCGCGTTGGCGTCTTCGCCATGCCGAGCGTGCTCGTGCCCCTACGCGGGCGGCGCGTCGGCGGCGCGGCCAAGACTTAGGCGGCGTCGCGCATGCGTCGTACGATCCTGCTCGTGCTCTTTGCGGCCTGCGCACCGAAGGCGCCGCCGCCGCCGCCGTGGAAGACGAGCCAGCTCGCCGTCGAAGGGCCGTGGCCGAAGTGCGAAGGCGTGGTGCCGGGCACGCTGGCGGCGCGCGCAGAGGTCGCCGACTGGGCCGCGGTCGCGCTGAACCAGCTCCCGGCGGACCACCCGTGGACCATGATCTACGACGTGACGCTCGCGGCGCCGGCGCCGAACGGCGTGAGCGATGCCCCGCCTGCCGTCGAAGACTATCAAAGCAGCGACAACAGCGGCTTGTTCTCGAGCTTGTACCTCGCGTCGCAAGCGTTTCGTTACGCGACCACGCACGAAGCAGCCGCGCTCGCGAACGTGCAACGCGTGCTGCGTGGCCTCGAGCTCTACATGCGCGTCACCGGCGTGCCGGGGTTGTTCACGCGTGAGGTCCGCGACTCGGTGACGCCGGGCTTTCTGTGCCCAGACGATCCCGACGCGTACTTCTGGCCGCCCGAGCGCAACCGGAACGCGTGGGTGAAGATCGGCGAGGATGGCTGCGGGACGATCTGGGATGGGGTCGCGTGGCAGACGATCGATGCGTGCCCGGGCGCGGAGTTTGCGGGGCTCTGCTGGAAGCGCAACACCTCTCGCGACGAGTACTCGGGCGACATGTTTGCGCTGGCCGTCGTCGCGAAGCTCGTCGACGATCCTCTGGTGCAGGCGACGGTGAAGACGCTGGCGCGCGCCGCTGGCGATCACTTGATCGCGCACGCGTATGCGATCAGCGACGCCGATGGTCTGCCGACGCGCTACGGGCACACCTTCGCCTTTTCCTTCGCGCACTTTCCCGGCTTCTTGGCGATGCAAGCGCTGGCGTGGACCGAGACGGCGATGCGCGTCGGCGCGTCAGACGAGATCGCGGCGTATTACGACGCGTGCTTGCTGCAGAAGAAGGGCAAGAAGAGCTGCATCGATCAGCCGATCGAGCGCGATTCGCCCATGAGCTACAAGGAGCACATGCAGACGCTGCCGATCGCGCTCGGCTCGTGCTTGACGAACTACGACAACGTGTCGATGGCGGCGCTCGCGTACTTCGAGTCGATGTTCCTCGAGCCCGACGCGGCGGTGCGAGCGGAGACGCGGGCGCTCGTCGAGAAGGGGCTGCGCACGGATCAAGGGCACGACGTGCGCGAGGAGCTCAATGCGTTTCTGAACGTGATCGCGGCAGCGGCGGGGGAACGGCACGACGGCGCAGCCGAGACAATGGTGCGCGATGCGGCGTGCGCGCTCGCGGCGATGCCTGCGATGCGGACGCAGCGCAGCGTGGCGAACGACGACGTCGCCGAGATCTGCGTGTCGCCGCGGCACGGGAGCATCGGCGCGACCGTGCGGCCGATCGAGCGGCGTTGCGAGAACCTGTTCGTGTGGTGGCGCAACCCGCGGGCGCGCGACCACTGCGACGCCGACGCGCGCGTGGTCATGCAGCCGACCGGGTATCTGCTGCCTTATTGGATGGGGCGATACTTTCGCTTTTTCGCCGCCGACGATTGAGGACGGCGATTTTGTGTTTGACACATTGCGTTAGAGGCACTAGGGAGCCGCCTCGCAGTCACTAACAAGACCTTGTCTCGACTGCGTAAGAGGACGCGCAAACGAACGGGTGTGAGACCCGTCGTGAGACATGTGACGTAGAAAAACGAACACGAAATAACGCAACACGTCACGCGCTCTCGCGATAATGCGCGCCGAAAATAAAGAGGATTGAAAACTATGGTCCCCCGTTCCTTCGCTTCACTGGCTCCGTTGATTCTGATTGCGTTCGTCGCCGCTTGCGCAGGGCCCCAAGAGAACCCGAAGATCGAAGAGGGCGGCGCCGTCACCAAAACCGACGACACGAAGGCCGGCGAGCAAGAGGAGCGCTGGAGCGGCAACGACGCGCCGAACGGCTTCGCCGGGGACCTCGACTACACCTTCGCGAGCCTGCCGTTGAACGGCGCCGCCGAGCGCACGCCGTGGGCGTCGAGCTACTGGCCGGTGTACGAAGACAGCATCAACCACAAGTGGGACGGCAGCAACCCGTCGTCGGCCGCCAAGTACGGCCAAGCGTTCAGCGTCACCGGCGTCGAGGATGCGGTCAGCCAGTACCACGGCATCGACAACAACAAGTCGCGCAAGGCCTGCTCGAACACCAGCGAGTGCGACAGCAAGCTCTCCGAGTCGTGCGGAAAGCGCGCCGGCCAAGAGAAGGGCTACTGCATCCCGACCTGGTGGGGCATCTGCCACGCCTGGGCGCCGGCTGCGATCATGCTCCCGGAAGCGAAGTACCCGGTGACCGTCAATGGCGTCACCTTCAAGGTGAACGACATCAAGGCCCTCGTCACGCTCGCACACAACAGCACGACCTCGAAGTTCGTTTCGTTGCGCTGCGAAGAGAGTGACGACAAGCCCACGCTCGATACGAACGGCCGCGCGTCGAGCGCATGCCGCGACACGAATCCCGGCACCTTCCATGTCATCCTCGCCAACTACTTGGGCAAGAAGAAAGAGTCGTTCGTTTACGATCGCACCTGGGACGACGAAGTGTGGAACCAGCCGCTGCGCGCGTTCCGCGTCACCGAGAAGAAAGAAGTGACGGCGACGGAAGCGAACAAGCTGCTCGGCGTCACGGCGGTTGGCGGCACCACGACGAAGAAGAGTGTCACCGCCACGGCGGGCCAATGGGTCGTCGCCCAAGAGCTCGCGGTCACCGCTGGTCAGAACTTGAAGGTCACGACGACCGGAACCGGTGACGGCGATCTCTTCATTCAGTTCGGCTCGGCGCCGACGGCGTCGTCGAAGGCGTGCTCGTCGGAAGGCTCGAGCTCGACCGAGTCGTGCGAAGTCACCGTGCCGGCTGGCGCGACGAAGGCGTTCGTCTCGATCCTCGGTTACTCGGCCGCCACCGTCGAAGTGACGATCGTGTCCGGTGGCGCTGCGCCGACCGGCTACGTCTTCAACGCCGACGCGAAGAAGCTCATCTTCATCAAGAGCGAAGTCGACTACATCGGTGAAGCGTCGTCGTCGACCGACGGCAATTTGGGCAGCACGATCGATTCGTACACGAACACCGACTACTATGAGTACGTCCTCGAGCTCGACGCTGCCGGCAAAGTCATCGGCGGTGAGTGGAGCGGCTCGAGCAAGCTCGCGCATCCTGACTTCCTCTGGCTCCCGACCGGCCTCGCGCGGACGTCCGTCGCTGGCGGCAAGATTACCTGGGCGAACGTGAAGAGCTTGCTCGATCAATCGCAAGTCGCGCCGGGCACGCCGCCATCGACGGGCGTGAAGACCGTGAAGGAGCACTTCTCGCTCGCCCAAGGCGCGTGGAAGCACTACGGCCCGTACGCCGTCGCCGCTGGCAAGAACCTGACCGCCAAGATCACCGGCACCGGCGACGCCGATCTCTACGTCCGTAAGGGCGCGACGCCGACGAGCTCGGCCTACGATTGCCGTCCGTACAAAGACGGCTCGGTCGAAGAGTGCCAAGCGGCCGGCGGCGGCGCCGTTTATGTCAGCGTGAACGGCTACACCGCGAGCACCGTCGACCTCGAGATCACCTACGAAGAAGGCGCGGGCGGCCCGGTCACGCCCCCGCCGGCGAGCGCGCACTTGAACGAGTCGGGCAGCGTGACGCAGAACGAGATGAAGGTCTTCCAAGTGGCGGTGCAGGCCGGCAAGAAGATCGTCATCAAAACCACGGCGCCGCGGGACGTCGATCTCTACACCCGCATGGACGCGGCGCCGACCACGAGCAACTTCCTTACTCGCCAGTGGACGGAGTCCGGTAACGAGACGATCACGTTTACGCCGACGTCGAGCGGCGCCCTGTTCATCGGCGTGCACGGCTACGAGGCGAGCAGCTTCACGTTGGTCACGAGCGATAATTGAGCACTCTCCTGAGTTCTGCGTCCCCGGCGGCGCTCCCGGCCGCCCCCTGATATAATAGTCAGGATGCGCGCAGCACCTCTCGCTCTCATCCTGCTCATCGGCTGCTCGCTGCGCTTCGGCGCGACGAGCGAGCGTTTCCCCGCGGTGGTCGAGCAAGACTCGGACGGCGATGGCCTCTCCGACCGCGCCGAGCGCCGCATCGGCACGAACCCGTTCAGCACCGACTCGGATGGTGACGGCATCGCCGACAACCTCGAGATCGGCGATCCGAACAACCCGGTCGATTCGAACGGCGATGGGCTCATCGATGCGCTCGACGATGGGACGCTGACGATCTTGCCGTCGGTGAGCGATCTGCCGCCGCCCGCCGGTGGAAGCGGTTCGACCGGCAGCATGGGCGGCACCGGAAGCACGGGCGGAACCGGCGGCACGACGGGCAGCACCGGCACGAGCGGCGGCGTCGATCCGTACACGATCGGGCCGCCGAGCGTGATCCCCGGCTTCTGCGGCGGCGTCGGCGCGTTGACCACCGTCGAGGGCGTCGACGTCTGCGGCGGCGATCTCGCGAAGGTGATCTTCAAGTACGGCTTGTGCGTGTGCGGCGACGCTCCGAGCGGCTCTTTTCCGCAGGACCTGATGCTGAGCAACAACTTCGGGGCGACGTCGCTCGACGTCAAGGACGGCAACGGTAACCCGATCGGCCAAGCCGGAAACATCGGCGTCAACGGCGACCTGTCCGTCAGCGGCAACGAGGACATTCTCGGCTCCGTGCTCATTCAAGGCCGGCCGAGCTGCATCGGCGGCGGCTCGCTCGACGTGTCGCAGATCCTGCAATACGGAACCGGCGCGGCGAACGATACGAACTGCAGCGGCTCGAAGCTGACCTCGGCGCACACCATCGTGCGCAAGGACGACTTGCCGTGTGACTACTGCGGCGCCCAAACGCTGCCTGTGTCGACCATCATCGCCAGCTTTGCGAGCAACAACGACAACGCGGCCCGCGGTTTGGCGAACACGACTTTCCTCACGAACACGGCCTCCCCGGTGACGCTCCCGCTCGAGTGCGGCGTTTATTATTTTACCAATATCACGCCGCAGGCGTCGTTCACCTTGAACATCTCGGGCCGCGTCGCGATCTTCGTGCCCGGCGACGTCATCTCGAGCGGCAACGGCTTCGCGATCAACTTCAGCGGCCCGGGGGAGCTCGATCTCTTCGTCGGCGGCATCTTTCGCTTGCAGGGTCAGTCGAACATTGGCGACCTCAATAACCCGGCGCGCTTCCGCGTCTACGTCGGTGGCAGCGAGTTTTCGGCTGCCAACAACTCGACCCTGAATGGCTTCTTCTACGCGCCGAACGTGCCCTTCGTTTTCAATAACCTGACCAAGGTGAACGGTGGCCTCGTCACGAAGACCGCGAAGACCGCGGGCAACGCCACGATCGCGTTCGACAAGGGCGTCTTCAGCCTCGAAGGCTGCGTCGAGCCGCTGCCGCCGCCGGTGCAAGGCGGTGATCCGCCGCCGGCGTGCACGTCGAACCTGCAGTGCGGTGGCGGCAACCCGGTGTGCAACGCGGCCACGGGCCAGTGCGTCGATTGCAACGCACCGGGCGGCGCCTGCGACGGGCCGTTCGTGTGCGACACGATCGCCGCGGGAGAGTCGAACTACGCGATGTACTGCGGCAGCGATCCGATGTGCACCGCGTGCGTGACGCCGGATACCTGCGTCGGCGAAGGGTGCTTCCCGCCGTAACGGCTCTCAAAACCCTGGCCCAAAACCCTGGCCGCGCTCGCGAGCCTGACCCTGACCTTGACCCTGACCCCCGGCGGCCAGGGCCAAGGTCATGCCTAGCTCGCATCATTCATGACGCCAAACTGCGGGCGTCTTGAATGATGCTGAAGACAGGAAAGCAGGACTCGCTCGACGCCGTTGGCTGCGCGGTAGAAGGTTTTGGCTGGCACAAATCGCAAAAAATGAATGCGACGGGCGGTGACGGTGGCTCCGATCGGAGCGGCGGAAACACGTGGGCCTTGCTGAACGGGCGAGCGCAGGCTGAATTGGCGGATTCGCCCTA
>JADLHZ010000032.1 GCA_020848545.1 Deltaproteobacteria bacterium
GCCGATGTGGCCGAGGGCAAGCGCTTGGGGGTGGAAGGCGTGCCGACGTTCTTCATCAACGGGCGCAAGGTGACCGGCGCGCGAACGAAGGAAGAATTCAAGGCGATCATCGACGAGGAGCTCGCGCGGGTCAGGGACGCCGAGGATCTCTATCGCGCCGGGTACCATTTGTTCATCCGCGGCAACTACGAGGAGGCGTTCACCGACTGGGCGCTCGCCGTCGAGCGGAGCCCGAACCATGAGGACAGCTTGCAGGGACTGATGCGGCTCGAGAACATCGCCGAACGCTTGCTGCGCGAGGTCGAGCGCGACGCCGACACGACGAGCGCGTGTCGGCGCCTGGAGGAGGTCACTCGGCTGACCCGCGCGAAGTCGCCGCTGCATGAGCGCGCACAAGGGGGGCTACGGGCGCGCTGCCGCTAACGCACGACCCATCTTTGGCGCGCTCGCGTATGGCGTCGGCGTGCGGCGGCGAGTAGACGCGACGCCCGATGAAACGCGCGTGGCTGCTCTTGCTCCTCGTCGCCTGCCGCACCGAGCCGGTGACGCCGAAGCTGACCGCGCCCGGCCCGGAGGGCGTCGGCGTGCGCACGCTCGAGCTCACGCGGGACGGCGGGCGGCTCGTCGTCGAGCTCTGGTATCCGGCGGCCGCAGCGAACGAGGACGAAACCCGCGACGCGCCGATGAACGCCGGGCGCTTCCCGCTCGTCGTCCACAGCCACGGCTTCCAAGACAACCGCCGCGGCGAAGCGTATCTCGCGCGGCACTTGGCGAGCCATGGCTTCCTCGTGGCGGCGCCGGACTATCCGTTTTCGAATAGCGGCGCGCCTGGCGGTGCGACGGTGGCCGGCCTGCCCGAGCAGCCAAGGGATCTCTCCTTCGTCATCGACGCGTTGCTCGCCGACCCCGAGCTCGGCCAAGCGATCGACGCCCAGCACATCGGTGCGTCGGGCCTGTCGCTCGGCGGCATCACGACGCTGCTCGCCGCGTTTCACCCGACGCTGAACGATGATCGCATCGGCGCAGCGCTGCCGATCGCGGCGCCGTCGTGCATGCTGACGCCGGCGTTCTTCTCGCGCGCGATCCCGCTGCTCCTCCTGCACGGCGACGCCGATACCATCATCCCGATCGCCACGAACGCCGCCGCTGCGTTCCTTGCCGCGAAGAAGCCGCGCACGCTCGTCACGCTGAAGAACGCGTCGCATACGGGCTTCGTCGGCATCGCTGAAGCCTTCGACACGCGCTCGCACTACGATCGCATCGGCTGTTCGGCGCTCTCGGGCGGCAAGCTGGACTTGTCGACGGGGCTCGGCGGTGAGGACGCGGGGATCCTCCCGGCGTCGGACGCCTGCGTGGCGGTGTGCCGCGACGAGCCGAAGGATCCGGCCCTCGCGGCGCGCAGGCAGCAGACGTTGACGAAGGCGGTCGCGCTCGCGTTCTTCTCGACGTGGGCGAAGGGTCGCCCCGACGCGATCAACGCACTGGCAGCCGAGAATGAAGAGATCGACGTGAAGAGCGAGCGCTAGCGGCGGCGGCTGCGCCGAGAGATCAAGTAGGCGCCCAAGAGCACAGTGAACACCGCGGCAACGCTGCCGCCAGAGCTCGATGAGCATCCGCGCGAGGCCGCGGGCGCTTCCGGCGCAGCGACGTTCTGCACGAGCGCCCGCGGATCGATCGACGTGTTGCCCGCTTCGTCCATCGCGATGACGTCGGCGTCGTCGCCGGCCGCCGCCAAAGCCGCTTCAGCATCGGCCACGCTCATCCACGCGCTCTCGACGCCGTCGCTGACGATCTGCACGCGCATGCGATCGCGCGGCGTGACCAAGTCTTCGACCTTGATGTGGCCGGACACGACGCTCACGCGCGGGCGCTCGGAGTCGACGAGCACCGGCACGTAGACGTCGCCGGCGTGGTCTGGATCGAAGGGCCGCGCGAACGGCTTCGAGCGAATGTGCAGCACGTGGTGGCCGAGCATGCGCAGCGTGGCGTTCTCGACGTACAGGTAACCTTCGTCCGATGGATAAACGAAGGGACCGTAGCTGTTGCCGTCGACCGCGACTTGATATTCGAGCTTGCGATCGGCCTGCATCAAGAGCTTGACGGCGCCGGCCGGAGCGCGATCGGCCCGCAGCGCCGCGAGCATTGGCGCCGCTTCGTAGACCACCTCGCTCACGTACGCGTCGAAGCGGCCGAGCGGCGCTTCGTCGCGCGCCGGGCCCGGCAAGATGAAGCAGCCGAGGTTCGCTGGGTTCGTCTCGTCGTCGGCGGTGCACAGCTTGATGAAGCCGCTCAAGTAGTCGTTGTTGGCGCCGTCTCTGCGAATGTCGAGCAGGTGCACGCCCATGTCGCCCGAGCCGAGCGCGTCTTTGATCGCTTGGGTGACGGGCACCTCGAAGGCGAGGCTCTTCTGGTTGAGCTGCGACGAGAGGATCGAGAAGAGCACCTCGGTGATCTTCGAAAAGTCGTAGTTCGGCATCAGCTCGTTGAACACCTCGACGATGTTGTCGGCCTTGATGCTGTCGATGCTGAGCATGAGCTTGCCGTCGCGCGACGGAAACGCGCTCAAGCCGACGACGATGTCGACGTTCAACGCGAAGGTGCGGATGTAGCGATCCCACGCGAAGAGGTGAAACTCGATGCCAGTGTCGAGCAAGGTGAGCGTGATCAACGAGTCGCGCAGGGCCTTTCCGTCCTTGTCGACGCCGACCTGCTTGCCGCTGCCGAACTTCACCGTCGGCGAGCTGCCGGGCTGGATGCGGAAGGTGATCGGCGCGCTCGGCGGCGCCATGTCCGAGAGCGGCGGCGCCAGCAAGTAGAGCAAGCCGGCGTTCGGCACGAAGGCGCCCTTGGCGAGCAAGCCGCCGGGATCGCTGCCGAGCTGCACGCACAGTAAGCCGCTGTTGCGCAGCGCGAAGGCGAGCTGATTGAAGAACGACTCCGAGATCGAGAAGCCGAGGTGATAGGTCTCGTCGAAGGTGATGCCGGGCGCCAGCTGCGGATCTTGCACGGCGACCATGCCGTCGAGCGTGGGCGGAAGTTGGCCTGGGTAGGGGCTCGGCGCCGGCACTTCGTTCACGCAGGGCGACAGCTCTGCGTAGGCGCCGAGCGCGAGCGGCAGGCCCATGCCCTTCGTGATGTCGTTCGGATCGGTCGTGCGCTGCGTGACGGTGAAGGCGCCGGGCTGCGCGCTCGCGAGGATCGACACGTCGCGGCCGGAGGTCTTGGCGATGAACGTTTGATCCTTCACCGGGATCGTCGCGTTGAACTCGGCGGCGCTGCCCCAAAGGAGCGCGAGCGCGGCGTTGGCGAGCGGCGTGACGATGTACGGCAGCGCCGGCTTCAAAAGGTCGTTGATGAAGTTGAAGCCTTCGGACGTCGGCCCGAGCAAGGAGCCGATCAGCGCGCAGGCGGCCTCGCACGGGATCTCGTTCTGCTGCGAGATGATGCACGCCGGATCCGCGACCGCCTCGGCCATGAGCGCGAGCTGGCCGACTTGCAGATCGCGCGTCAGCGTCGTGACGAAGAAGCTCGGCTTGCCGTCCACTTCGTCGACGCGCGGTTGGATCGAGATGTCGATCTTCTCGAGGACGAGCGCTTGTTTTGCGGCAGGCGGCGCGAAGTAGCGGCAGACGAAGTTGCCGAGCTGCTGGCCGTTCACCGCCGGAAGCTTGGCGTAAATCCCGAGGCTCGCGTCGACCGGCAGGTTCGTGATCTGCAAACGGAAGCCGCCGGTGACCAAGAAGCCCGGCGACTCCATCTCGAAGCTCATGTGGTTCGCGAGATCGGCGATGCGGATGCGGATCCAGCTCCTCATCGTCTCACGCGGCTTGCTCAAGTCGGGCTGGCACTTGCCGCTCGAGTCTTTTTCGCCGGGGCCGACGCAGCCGTCACGCAGGCGCACGTTGTAGGTGCAGGGCGCGATCGTGCCAGGGTAGAGGTTCGACTCGTCGCAGAACTGGTTAGCGGAGGAGTCGCTCGCTTCGGGCAGGTAGATGGTGACGAACTCACCGGTCGCGTCGACCTCGAAGTTCTTTCTCAAGATCGCTTCGAGGTTGTTGCGCATGAAGCGGAGCGTGTCGGCCGCGATGCGGAGGTTCATCGCGTTCTGCTGCAGCCCGGCGCCGGCCGAGCCGCGCGGATAGCTGCCGCCGCAGGTACAGCGTGGGAGTGCCAAGACGGCGATCACCGTCGAGAGGAGGAGCGAAATCGTGCGAAAACGAAGGTTCAAGTTGCCCACCGCGCGCGAGGATACCCGTCACAATATCGGCTGAGAGTCGATGGGTGGTGTTCGAGAATCCGCTCGCGTTGGCGGCGAATTGTCAGTCGGTGCTGAATATTGCAGCGCGTTAGAGCGCGGGGGGGTCGTAGGCGCCGTTGCCGTTGCGGTCCAAGTACACGGGGTTCGCGACCGCGAGCCCCGGCGGCCCAGTGCGGGTCGCGAAGAAGTCCGCGGCCGACGTCGACCCGAGGTTCGGCGTGCCGCCGCCGGCCTCGATGATGAACGGAAACATCGGTTCTTTGCCGCTCGCGCGCACGACGACGAAGGCGTCGCGCTCGACGGTGATCGGCAGTGACGCGGTCGCGACGTAGACGACGCCTCCGTTCGGCCGCGTCACGGGCTGCGCCACGACGTCGACGATCGCGGTCGGCGGCAGCGGCACCTTGGTCCAGGAGCCATCGGCCGCGACGCCCGGCGTCTTCACCCACGTATTCACGAAGACTTCGAAGCGATCGATCTGCGACGGCTGCTGCATCTCGGCGCGGATCTCGATCGTCGCTGTGCCCTCGAGCGTCGTGCGAACGAGCGCGCCGAGGCCGCCGCTCGTGCCGTCTTTGCCGAGAGCACGTACGTCGAGCAGCGGCGTGTTCGACGCGACGGCGCGCCCTTGCTTCAACGCCTGCGCGACCGACTCACCGTCGAACGCGCCCCCGTCGGTCTGCACGTAGGTGCGCGGATAACCGGGCAAGGCGCGCCACGCCGTGTGGCTGTCCGAGACGCCGACGATCGCCGGGTGAAAGCCTTGCGCGAGGAAGCCCACGAAGTCGCGCAGCGTGAGGTTCGCCCGGTACTCGTCGAGGCGGCCGTCGCCGTCTTCGTCGGTGAAGTTGAAGCCGTTCAAGAGCTCGACGGCGTCGAAGTTCTTGTCGAAGAGCGGCTCGCCCTCCGGCAGGCGCAGTGTGCTGCTCGGCACCGGTTGCAGCAGCGGATCCGAACCCAAGACGCGCTTGTCGGGATCGACCGTGAGCCCCGCGCGATCGAAGAAGCTCTGAAAGTCGTCGCCTCCGTTGTTGCGCGGGTGGTTCACCTGCACGATCGCGGCGCCACGCCCGCGCATCGCCGCGAAGATGTCGCGCGGGAGCAGGGTGTCCGTCTCGCGGCCCCAGTCGATCGTACCGCCCGACGTAAGCGCAGGATTCGGCGGCAGCGGCCACGCGTTGAAGTGCCCGAACGAAAAGGTCGTGCACTCGACGCCGGGCGATGCCTGCAGGATCGTGTCGATGCCGAGCGCCGCGAGCACCGGCGTGTAGTCGGTGATGCGATCGTGGTCCGAGGACGCGAAGAAATCGATGCCCTCGGCGGCGTAGCCGAGCGCGCGAACATCGAGCGGCGTGTTGCTGTCGGGCGAGTTCACGCTGTGCTGGTGGAAGTCGGCGGCGATGACCGGCGAAAAGATGCGATGCAGCCTCGGTGCGAGCGTCACCGGCGCATCGGCACGCACGACGACGCGCTCGGCGAAGACGTCGTACGCCGGCCCGAGGCTCGCTTGGATCAAGTAGACGCCCTCAGGCAAGGTCAGCCCGCCGGCGCACTCCGGCAAGAAGCGCGTCTCGTAGGCAGGCCGCGCCAATTCCCGCGCCGTGCTGACGCGAAAGGTGGGCAGCGCGGTCTGGCTCAGCACCGTGATGCGGCACGGGCGCGGCGCCGAGCTTTGGCTGTCGAGGTCGGCGAACACTTCACCCGCGATCGTCACCTGGCCGTGCTTGCCGGCGTCTATAGTGACGTCGGTGTCGCTCGACAGATCGATGACCGGCGACGTCAACGGCACCAAGCTCGGCGCGTCGATCGCCACTTCGTAGCGCGCAGGCGGCAGCGTCGCGCTGAAGCCGCCGTCCTGGTCGAGCGGCACCACCGCCTCCACCTTGTCGCCGTCGCGCAGGAAGAACGCGAAGTCCGCGCTCGGGAGACGACTCGTCAGGTTCGCGACGCGGCCGCTCAAGACGAAGCCCGGCTCGTCCTCACGCTCGAGCAAGCGGCCGCGCACGCCTGCCACCGAGCGGGCGAGCTGGATTTCGTACGCGTAAGTGCGGCTGCCATGCGGCGCCAGCACGAGCGTGGGTGCATTCAAGACGTCGAAGAGATTTCCTTCGGTGGCGATGAGGACCGCGACGCCCGCGATCGACAGGCCAACGCTGCGCAAGCCGCGGCCGCTCTTCTCGCCGATCGCGCGGATGCCATAGGCCACGTCGTCGCCCATGATCGCCGAGAACTGGTTCGACGCGGCGCCGGCCTGGAACGCCTGCAGCGAGAAGCCCGATATGCCGCTGAAGCCGCGCTCGTGGCTGAAGAACTTCACGGCGCCGCCGGCGTCGAGGCTCACGCCGGCTTGGAGCTCCAGCGTCTCGTCGCCATGGTTCGTCACGGTGTAATGCACACGGAGGAAGTCGTCGTCCTCGCCGAGCGTGTAGCGCGCGCGGAAAGTGATCGGCACCGGGGCGTTCGGATCCCAGCGGAGCAGACCGTTGCCGCCGTTGTAGCTGAGGAGGTCCGGCCGCACCGCCGGCACGTTGATGAAGTCGATGAGCGCATCGCGGCCGCGCGCCTCGACGATCGCCGGGCCGCCGTCGCTGCCGTCGCTGATGATCTCGAGCGCGTCGAACGCGGCGGTGCGTCCGAGGTTCAAGAACGGCTGCATCTCGCCGAGCCGATCGATGCGATCGTCCGTGAGCGCAAAGTCGATCAAGTTGCCGCCGTACGGCGTCGGCCCCATGTCGCGCTGCGGCTTTTGAATGACGGCGATCGCTTTGTGCGAGCGCATGACGATGTCGCCATGGCGCGCGTCGATGGCGTCGCCGCGCAGGCCGAGCGCGGCGACGTCCGGCGCCTGCAAACGCTGCGCACGGCGAACGGTCGAGTTGCACCCGGCGAGCAAGGCAAATGCGAGGAACCACCGCATCCGCGATGGGCTAACGGAGTTTGACCAAAGAATCAAAACCGTTGTGGCGATGTCATAACAGGTTCGACGAGTCGCGCGGGATGCGATCGAGCAGGCGCGGCGCAAAAAACAGGAAGGCGGCGCACGCAACGAGCTGCACGACCCCGAGGATTCCGGTCGGCGTCAGCAAGAGGAAGCGCGTCTCGCCGCCGTAATATTCGCCGTATTCGCCGATGAAGAAGAGCTCGTGGCGCATGATTGCGACGAGCAGAACCGTGACGACCGCTGCGGCGCCGAGCGCGATCTTGCGCGCGTTGCTCTTCGGCTTCTCGAAGGGGATGCGGGCGACGAGGTAGCCCGTGAGCGCGGCGCCGAGCAGCAAGATCGCTGCGAGCAGCGACCAGAAGGTGAGGTAAGTGTCGACCGCCGGATGCAGATCAGGATCGACGAGGTAGCCAAGGCTCCAGTCGTGGTGGAAGCGGAAATGGAAGCTCTGGATCGGCGTCAGCACCATCGCTTGAAAGCCGATCGAGGTGATCAGCGGCCACGACAGGAAGTGCTCGAAGAGCCACGGGCGATCGCGCAGCCGTTCACCCCATAGAATCGGCATGACGAACGACAAGATGAGGTTCAGGTAGAACGGCACGACGCACAGTTGTAGCGTGCGCGCGCTGGGGCGGCAAATTTCGGGGCGTGCCGCTGCGGGGCGAACCGTTCACTCTCGCTGGCCGAGCTCGTGCGCTCCGTCGATGCGGCCTTCCTCGCCGTGAACAAGGCTGGCCTGGCGCGCGAGAATCCTTTGCTCGACGTGAAAGCCGGCGCCGGGCTCGCGTTCGTGAAGGCGTTGGCCGAGCTCGAAAAGGCGATCTAATTTAGCACGCGCCAGGCGTCGCTAGAGCTCGCCGCGGCGCCCCGAGTTGTAGAACAGTAATTGCGCCCGCGGTTGCCGGACGGCGCCTCGGTCGCGCGATTCAGTTCACCGCGGGCGCGATGGCTTTTTCAGGCAACGGCGTCGGCATGCGCTCGAGCGCCGCCTTCAATACCTCGTCCATGCGATGCGCGAAGGTGAACTCCAAGCCCTCCAAGTTCTTCGCCGGGATGTCGGCGAGGTCTTTCTTGTTGCGCTCGGGCAGGATGATCTTCGTGACGCCCGCGCGCTTGGCCGCGAGCACTTTCTCCTTGATGCCGCCGACCGGCAGCACGTTGCCGCGCAGCGTGATCTCGCCGGTCATGGCGATGTCGTTGCGCACGCGGATGCCGGTGAGCAGCGAGACCAACGCGGTGAGCATGGTGACGCCCGCCGAGGGCCCGTCCTTCGGAATGCCGCCAGCAGGGACGTGCAGGTGAATGTCCCAGCTGCCAAACAGACTGTCGTCGATGCCGAGCCGCGCTGCCGCCGAGCGAATATAGGACATCGCCGCTTGCGCCGACTCCTTCATCACGTCCCCGAGCTGGCCAGTCAACTGCAGCGAGCCCTTGCCGCGCATCCGGTTCGCTTCGATGAACAAGATGTCGCCGCCGACGGCGGTCCACGCGAGGCCAGTGCAGACGCCCGCGAGCTCCGTGCGCTCGGCCATCTCGCTGATGAACTTCTCTGGCCCGAGGATCTCCTCGAGCTTCTTCTCGTCGACCACGAACGGACCCATCTTGCCGTCGGCGATCTCGACCGCGATCGATCGGCACACCGCCGCGACTTCGCGGTTCAGGTTACGCACGCCGGCTTCACGCGTGTAGCTCGCGACGAGCTTCTCGAGCGCGGCCGGCGTGATCGAGAATTGCTCGGGCTTGATGCCGTGGTTGTCGAGCTGCTTCGGCAACATGTGCGTCATCGCGATGGCGATCTTCTCTTCCCGCGTGTAGCCCGGGATGTCGATGACCTCCATGCGGTCGCGCAGCGGCGCCGGAATCGTGTCGAGCTGGTTCGCCGTCGCGATGAAGAACGACTTTGAAAGATCGAAGGGCACGTCCAAGTAGTGGTCGCCGAAGGTGTGGTTCTGCTCCGGATCCAGCACTTCGAGCAGCGCCGCCGCCGGATCGCCTCTGAAGTCGTTGGCGAGCTTGTCGACCTCGTCGAGGACAAACACCGGATTCTTGGCGCCGGCCTTCTTCATGCCTTGCACGACACGGCCGGGCAGGGCGCCGACGTAAGTGCGGCGATGCCCGCGGATCTCGGCCTCGTCGCGCACGCCGCCCATGGCGACGCGCACGAACTTGCGGCCCATCGCTTTGGCGATCGACTGGCCGAGCGACGTCTTACCGACGCCGGGAGGACCGACGAGACAAAGGATCGGACCTTTGAGATCAGCCTTCAGCTTGCGCACCGCCAAGTACTCGACGATGCGCTTCTTCACCTTCTCCAAGCCGTGGTGATCGTCGTTCAAGATCTTGCGGACGTCGTCCAAGATCAACTTGTCTTCGGTCTCGGTGTTCCACGGCAGATCGCACAGCCACTCGAGATAGGTGCGCGCCACCGTGTACTCGGCCTGCGAGCTCGACATGTTGCGCAAGCGCTTCAATTCCTTGCGCGCGGCCTTCTCGGCGTCTTCCGTCATCTTCGCGTTGGCGATGCGGCGCTCGAGGTCGGCGAGGTCATCGTCCGACTCGTCGTTGTCGCCGAGCTCGTCTTTAATCGCCTTCAACTGCTGGCGCAGATAGTACTCGCGCTGCGTCTTCGACATCTCGCCCTTCACCTGCGACGAGATCTTGTTCGACAATTTTAGTACTTCGAGCTGGCGCGTGAGCAGTTCCAAGACCTTCCGCATGCGTGCTGACAGCTCGGAGGTTTCCAATACCTGTTCCTTCTCTTCGATCGACGCCTCGACGTTCGACGCGATGAGATCGGCGAGCACGCTCGCGTCTTCCACCTTCTCCAAGAGCTCGGCGGCCGACGGCGGCAATTCCGGGATCAGCTTCAGCACTTCGCGCGCTGCCTTTTTCAGCGACATCGCGAGCGCTTCGACTTCGACCGGATTCAAGTTCGGCTCTTCCACGGAGTGGACGCGCGCGCGCAGGTACGGCAGGTTCTGCGTGTACTCGCTGATCTTCACGCGCGCGAGCCCACGCACGACGACCGAGAAGTTGTCCTTGCCGGTCTTGACGAGCTTCACCAGGCTCGCGGCGCAGCCCATTTCATAGAGATCGCTCGGGCCGGGATCGTCGCAGTCGGGATCGCGCTGCGCGACGACGGCGACGAGGCCGTTGTCGCGGATCGATTCTTCGACGAGGCGCACGGTCTTTGGCCGGCCGATGCCGAGCGGAACGATCGAGCCAGGATAAAGGACCGTGTTGCGCAAGGTGAGGATGGGCAGCTCTTGCGGGATCACGACGTGACCCGGATCCGTGCCGATGTCCGCGGGTCTGCTGAGCATGCCGGAGAACGCTTTCTTATTATTGTCGTCCACGAGGCTTCCTTTCGAAGATCAGGTTGCGAGCCGTCGTCTCGTCCAGTGCGTGTGCTGCAAAAACTTAAGCAGATAGATTTCGCACTGCACGCTTATTTTCTCTTCTAGATCGTTCCCAGCCGCATAGATAGCGCTCGGGAGCCGCGTTGTGCCGGGGCGTTCGACCCTTATTTAGCAACTAAGTAAGGCCGCCTACCGAAACATTCTAAGTGGGTGCTGTGCGGGTTCGAAGTACACGCATGGCCTAAGAAAATTGATTCGCCCGAACGGGTGACATGCCGCCGTGTGCGGCGAAAGCGGAGGATGTGATGGCAGGCGAAACTGGTGCAGCGCGTAGGATGGGTGGAACGGTTGGAGCCGTGGGTGTGGGTGCCGAGATTGCAGCGCCGCCGCCGGCAGTCGACGTGCCGCCGCCGCCCGCGATCGATGAAATCGTCGCTATTCCCGCCGGCTACCGCGCGGTCGGCCGCGGTGGCGAGCGTCCCGAAGACGTTCTCTACATCGGCCAAATGCTGATGGTGATGTACCCGGACAACCAAGCGCTGCGCACGGCGCTGACCGCCTTCGCGGAAAACCGCACGATGACGCCCGCGCTCCGTACGGCGATGCGCGACGCGATTGTTCAGTTCCAGACCGACAATAGCATTCGCAACCGCGCGGGTCGCTTCGACGGCGTCGTCGATGCGGGCACCGACGGCACGCACGCTCCGACCCTGACCGCGCTCCGCGCCCAGTCGCGCTCGCGCCTGACGGAAGCGGCGGCGGCGCGCGAGTCTGCGGCCCGTGAAGTCGCGGCGCACGAAGAAGTCCACGCGGCGCCTGGCGCCGCCAACCCGAACGCTCCGGCGGGCGGCGCGGCGGAAGCTCCGCACTCGCTCCCGCGGCGCATCCTGCTCGACTTCCCCGCGGCCACGCGCATGATGAACGTCATCGACGAGGAGTTCGCCGGCGGTCTCGAAGACATCAGGATGGGCTGGGAAGAAAACAACGCCGGCATGATGATCCAAGGCATCGGTGAATGGCTCGGCGGCGGTGTGCGCATGGTCGGCACCGTCGCGTCGTATCCCATCGGCCTCGTCGGCAACCTCGCCGATATGGGCGCGGATGCCATGTGGGACGTGATGAAGCAGCAATGGAACAACGGCGGGTGGGGCATCGTCGCGGCGATCGCGCTCGCGATCCCGACCTTTATCCTGAAAGTCATCGCCATTGCGGCCAACATCGCCGCCGCGATCATCGACGCCATCTTCAAGTTCTTCGGCGAGACTGTCATCGAAGGCCTCGTCTCCTGGATCGGCGGCGCCATCGGCGGCCGCTCGGACAACGAGTCGGACTTGCGCACGGACGTGCGTGAAGACCGCGAGCGCACCGCCCGCATTGCCCGCGAAGAAGCGCGCCGCGGCTCGAGCAGGGTCACCGACGCGAACGCGGCCGCGCGTGCGGCGCGCAACGCGGAGCTCGAAGCTCTCCGCGCTGAGATCCGCAGCGCCGAGACCCGCGTCAACAACACGCGCCAAGCGATCACCCGCCTCGACGCGATGCCGAAAGTGAACGGCCTCCCGCGTGGCTCGACCGCCCTCGGCGCGCAGCTCTCCGACTTCCGCGCGGACTTGCCGGAGCTCGAAGCGAACCTCGGCGCTCTGCGCGCTGAGCTCGCCGCGCTCGAAGCCGCGCCCTTGCCGACCGCTCCTGTCGCCGCTCCCGGAGAAGGAAGAGGCTCACCCTCCGCCACCCACGCCGTTCCGAATCCAGCCTGATTCTCTCTCTGAGTAGGAAAGGCCCGGGTCAGAGCGCGAAGCTTTGACCCGGGTTTTTCTGTTTCCCTCCAGGGCGGCGGATGAGATCGTCAGCGCGCTCAAACGGAACGTGAGAACATCGCGGCGCGCGCAGTCTCGAGGCAGCGCGTCACCTCATCGCTCGTGAACACGCCGTGCTCCAAGCACAGCTCGACCTCGTTGCGCATGTTGGTCTTCAGCGCGTAGGGGCCGTCGGTGTTGATCGTCATCGCGATCTTGTTGTCGTGGAGCGTGCGGACGATCTGGCGGAAGTCTTCCCAGCCGGCGACCGCGTGGGTGTTGACGTTCGAGGTCGGGCAGAGCTCGAGCACGATGCGCTGATCGCGCAAGAGCTGCATCGCTTCCTCCGACTTGGCGGCCCAGATGCCGTGGCCGATGCGGTGTGGCTTGAAGTGCCGAATCGCGTTGATCAAGCCTTGCACGCCGGTGTCCTTGGTTTCGCCAGTGTGCAGGGTGACGCCGAGGCCCGCGTCGCGCGCTTTGGCGAAGAGGCGCGCGTAGTGCGGCAGCTCGTGGTCGCGCAGCTCGATGGCGAGCCGCTCGGGTCCGGCGATGTCGACGCCGACGACGCCGCGCGACTTGTACTTGATCGCCTTGTCGACGATCACTTCGTTCATCTCGACCGAGAACTCGCGCGCCAGGCAGAAGATGAGGCCGGCGCTCACGCCGTACTCGAGCGTCGCGCGATCCATGCCGTGCAGCGCCGCGTGGATGATGTGGTCGAGGTCCCGCTCGCCGCCGAGATTGCGCTTCATCGGGTTGAAGCGAAGCTCGATCTGCTTGACGTGGCTCGAGCGGAACTCCTTGCCGATGATCTCGTACACGCTGCGTTCGATGGCCGCCGGCGAGCTTTGGATCTTCTCGGTGTACTCGTGGAGGATCTTCAAATAGTCGTCGAGGCCCTTCATCTTCTTCGGGTCGGCGGTGACGAGGGCGACGAACTCCCAGTAGTCCTTCACCGGCAGCTTGAAGCCTTGGCTGTGGGCGATGCTGAAGAGGATGTGCGGGGCGACGGCGCCGCCGACGTGGATGTGCAGATCGACGAGCGGTTGGCCTGGCTCTTTCCAGGACTCGCTTTCGAGTTCTTTCATGAGTCCGTGTAACGCAAACGCGTCTGGTTTTCTAGGACGCTGGGACGCTAGAACAAAACTAAGCGCGGGGCGGCGGGCGTGGCATACTGCCGCTCGGGAGAAACCCGCATGAACGACGACGTCCGCCGCCAGGTGAATCTCGCGCTCGCTGCCAAGAAACCCGAAGATGCCGTGGCGCATGTCGCCGAGTGGGTGTCGGCGCATCCGGACGATCGCGACGCGCGCATGACGCTCGCGATCTTGCTCGGCGACGCCGGCCATCCTGCCGGTGCGCTCGACGTCCTGCGGGCGTTGTCGAGCCGGCTCGCGCACCAAGGCTTCTTGCTCGCGGCGATCGTCGTCATCAAGAAGGGCCTCGACCACGCGCCAAACGACGCGAACCTGCTCGACATGTTGAAGCGCCTCCACGTCCGCGGCCAGCGCGCCAAAGCCGGTGATCTGCCAATCCCGCCGCCGCTCGGCGAGTCGAAGGCGGCGGCGAAGAACACGGTGAAGGCGACGGAGCTCCTCGCGCTGTCCGGCAAGGCGCGCTTGGAGCGCGTGGCGCAGATCGGCGTCGACCTCGGCCCGGCGGGCGACGCCGCGATTCCGTTGCCGATGCCGCTGTTCTGCGAGCTCGATCACGACGCGTTCGTCGAGATCGTGCGGCGCATGCACTACGGCCGCGTCGTCAAAGGCACGGTGCTCTTGAAGGAAGGCGCGCCTGGTGAGTCGCTGCTCATCGTCGCGAGCGGCCACGTGCGCGTGAGCAAGGACAACCACGACTTGGCGAAGCTCGGTCCCGGCATGGTCATCGGCGAGATCGCGTTGATCACCGGCGCGCCGCGCTCGGCCACGGTCGAGGCGCACGAAGACGTGGAGTACTTGGAGCTCGATCGCAAGGACATCGAGGTGATGGCGAAGCAGAAGCCGCAGATCGCCGAGGAGCTCCTCGAGTTCTGCAGGAAGCGCCTCATCGGCAACCTCCTGAACACGTCACCCCTGTTCAAGCACTTCGACGACGCCACACGCTACACCTTGCTCGATCTCTTCGCGCGGAAGAGCTATCAGCCGGGCCACAAGATCATCAAAGAGGGCGAGGTGGCCGAAGGGCTCTTCGTCATCGCTGCGGGTGACGTGCAAGTGGTGGCCGGGCAGGGCGATGGCGCCGTCAAGGTCGCGACCTTGAAGCCGGGGGACGTCTTTGGCGAAGCGTCGTGTCTGACGGGCGGGCCAGCCGGCGCCACGGTCAGCGCCACGAGCCGGGTTGGCGCGCTGGTCTTGGATCGCAATGAATTCCAGCGCGTCGTCGCCGCGAACCCGAAGGTGAAAGAGTACTTGAACACGCTCGCCAGCGGCCGCATCCAAGCGACGAACGCTGCGATGACCGCGACCGACGTCGTCAACGCGGACGATCTCGTGGTCAGCTGACCCACTCCGCCTGCTCGCTCATCTGAGCCAAGAAGCCGACAGTGCTCGCCTTTACGGCACCCGATCGAGCAGCGGCAAGAACGCGTCCGGCGGAAGAAAGCCCGTGACGCGCGGCTCGACGAGCGCCTGGCCGTCGCTCCTCAGAAACGCAACGGTCGGCAGGCCCTTGACGCCATAACGTTCGTAGAGCGCGGTGATGACGTCGTTCTCTTCGGTGCCGTCGACCTTCACCGTCACGAAGCGATCGAGCGCCCGTGCGACGCCCGGTTGCGAAAAGGTCTTCTCGTCGAGCTCGACGCACGCGGCGCACCAGGTGGCGAAGAAGTCGATCATCACCGGCTTGTTCTCCGCCTTCGCGCGCGCGAGCCCGGCGATGAGATCCTTCTCCCACTGCACGGCCTGCGACGGCGGTGGCGCGGCGAGGAACGCGAGGAACACGCCGGCGCCGACGACGATGGCGCCCACGACCTTGCGCGTCTGCACGTGCCACGGCGTCCCATGCACGCTCAGGTGAATGGCGCCAAGAGCGAGGCCGGCGCCGATGAGCGCCCACGGCAGCCACACCGCTGCGAAGGACGGCAGCGGTAGCGCGAACTGCAGATAGTAGAGCGCGAGCGCGATCATCGCGATGCCCAAGAGCGCCTTGACCGAGTCCATCCACGCGCCCGACTTCGGCAGCCGCTTGATCGCCGACGAGAAGGTCGCAAGGACGAGGAAGGGCAGGCCGAGGCCGACACCGAAGCCGAGCATCAACAAGAAGCCGAGGCTCACGTCTTTGGTCGACGCGATGAAGGTGAGCAGCACGCTCAGCACCGGCCCGGTGCACGGCGCTGCGATGAGGCCCGAGACGAGGCCCATGACGAACGCCCCGCGATAGCCTTTGCCGCCGACGAGCGAGAGCTTCGTCTGCAGCGCGCTCGGCACGCGGATCTCGAACGCGCCGAGCATCGACGCCGCCATCACCGCGCAGAACGCCGCGAAGCCGAGCACGACGAAGCGGTTCGCGAGCAGCGTGCCGAAGACCTTGCCGAGCGACGCGAACGCGGTGCCGAGCACGGCGTAGAGCAGCACCATGCCCGCCGTGTACATGAGCGCGAGCAGGAAGCTCTCGACCTTCGACTTCGCGTCGCGCGCGCCGAACACGCTGATCGTGATCGGGATCAGCGGATAGACGCAGGGCGAGAGCGCCGTCAGCAGACCGCCGCCGAGCGCGAGCAGAAGCGCGTACCCGACTTGGCCCTGCGCCAACGCCGACTGAGCACTCTGGGCGAGCGAGACGTCTTGCACGGCTAGAAGTTCAAGTTGTTGAGGAGGAATTTGGTGAGCAGCTCGGCGTCGGCCGATTCGGTCGCCGGCGTGGCGGTCATCTCAACCGGCTTCTCGGCCGGCGGCGCTTGCTTCGTGGACGCGGCGGCGGCCTGGCTCGCGGTGACCGGCGGCGTTGCGGCGCGCGCCGCCACCGGCGCAGCGCTCGCGGCGACCGGGGCCGGTGCGACCGCCGGCGCGACGACCGCAGCGGTCGCCACTTCGGTGTCCGCGAGCACGACGGCGATGAAGCCCTCTTGGACTTGGTACGCGGTCTCGCCGAGGATCACCGAGTCGCTCATGTGCTCGGCGCCGAGCTCGGTCAGCTTGTCGAGCGTCCGTAAGCGGCCGAGCAGCTTCTGCGTGTCTTGGCCATCGAGCAGGCTCATGAAGCGCACGGCCGACGTCAGCGTGTAGGTCTTCTTTTCGCTGACCAGCGTGAGGTGGTTGTCGTTGAAAACGACCTTCCCAGACTCGACCCATTTGTCGAGCACGTCCTGGGGGATGAAGAGCTTGTCATTCACACTCACATGAATATACTGCCGACAGGTTTTTTCAATGCCCAGTTCTTCGCCCAGTTTTTCGCCTAGTTGGTCCTAGTTTGCCGGCTTTTGAGGAGGATTCCCCACATGTCCGAACAAGTCGCCGCCGTCACCGATCAAAACTTCGAGACCGAGGTCGTCAAAAACTCGAAGCCGACGCTGGTCGACTTCTGGGCGCCATGGTGTGGTCCGTGCCGCGCGATCGCGCCGATGGTCGAAGAGCTCGCCGGCACCTACGCGGGCAAAGTCAACGTTCGCAAGATGAACGTCGACGATCACCCGCAGACCGCATCAAAGTTCGGCATCCGCGCGATCCCCACGCTGCTCTTGTTCAAGAATGGCCAGGTCGTCGATCAGCTCGTCGGCGCCGTGCCGCGCCAGAAGCTCGAAGATATCTTCCAAAAGCACCAGTAGTCCGGCCTTGACCGACACGCGCTCTCGCGGACGGTGCGCTAGCTAAAAGTGGATCGCCGATAGGCGACGTTCAGCGTGATGCCGAGGCCGACCATGACGGTCAGCAGCGAAGATCCTCCGTAGCTGAAGAGTGGCAGCGGCACGCCGACGACCGGCAACAAGCCGATGACCATGCCCATGTTGACGAACGCCTGCCAGAAGACGAGCGCGGTGAAGCCGGTGACGAGCAGCGCGCCGAAGCGATCGCGCGAGCGCGCCGCGATCCCGACGGCGATGACGATCAGCGTGAAGTAGAGCGTGACGAGCACGATGCCGCCGATGAAGCCGTGCTCTTCGCCCCACACGCTGAAGGCAAAGTCCGTGTGCTGCTCGGGGAGGAACGAAAGCTGTGACTGCGTGCCGGACGTGAAGCCCTTGCCCCAAAAACGCCCGGAGCCGACGGCGATCATCGATTGGTTCGCGTGATAGCCGGCGCCACGCGCGTCGGACTCGGGATCGATGAAGGTGAGCACGCGGCGTTTTTGGTAGTCCTTGAGCAGGGCGAACCAGGCAAAGACCGAGAGCACGACGCCGCTCACCGCGAGCAACGCGACGCTCGTCCAGCGCATGCCGACGAAGAGGATGATCGAGAACGCGATCGCGCCGACGAGCAACGCCGTGCCGAGATCCGGCTGCGCCATGATCAGGCCCATGGGCACGAGCACGAGATCGATCGGCGCGACGATTTGCCGCAGGTCCGGCCGGCCGTCTTTGACCAGCAGCCAGACCGCGTAGGCGAGGTAGACGACGAAGAGCGCGAGCAAGAGCACGCGGAACCACAGGACGGGCAGGAAGGCCTCATGTGTGCCACCGGCCGCGCCGGCCTCTACGAGCCAAGTGAGGATCACGCTCTTCGGATCGCCGAAGATCTCGGACTGCCAATAGACATAGGTGAGGATCGCAACGACCGCGACCGGCCCGAAGGTGAGCGCTGTCCGCAAGCGCTGCTTCCATGCGGACGGCACGTCGAAGCCCGACGCCTTCGCCGGCGGTCGCAGCTCCAGGCTGAGCGCGATCGCGGCGGCGGCGATCAAGAGCGTCACGAGCAGCACCCGAAAGCCGTAGGTGCCGTCCCATTCGGGCGGCACCCCGTTGTGCGAGAGGGCGACCTTGCGCGCGAGCTCACCGATCGGATCTTGCAGCCACGGATTCTTGCCCCAGAGGACGATCAGCGCGGCGATGGCGGCGAGCGGTCGCGTGACGTTCAGCGGGCGCAAGAGATCGCGGATCGTGTAGCTCCGCTCGCGCGTCTCCTCGGCGAAGTAGCGCGCGAGGACGAAGATGATGGCGACCTTCATCAGCTCGGACGGCTGCAGCGTGAAGCCGGCGAGCCGGAGCCAGCGCCGCGCGCCGTAGACTTTGGTGCCGACGAGCGGCACGAGCATGAGCAAGAAGACGACGAACGCGTAGAAGGGGTACGCGATCCGCTCGAACACCCGGTAGTCGAACGCGAGGTGCACGAGCGCCACGCCAAAGCCGAAGATGACCCAGAAGATTTGCCGGATCCAAAACGACTGGCCGAGCGAGGCGGAGTAGATGTTGGCGATGCCGATGCCGCAGATGACGAAGGTGACGAGGAGCAAGCGATAGGAGATCGCGCTCCGGGTGCCGAGGTTGCTCCACTCGGTCATGTCGGCCACCTGCCACGGCCAAGCGCCACGGCCACGATCGTCATCGCAGCTCCGCCTTCGTCGTGTCCTTCGTGATGAATTCGCCCTTGATCGCTGCCCGCAGCACCGCGACGACCGTTGGCGCCGACGCGCCGCCGCCGAAGCCGCCGTGCTCGGTGAGCGTGACGACCGCATATTTTGGCGCGTCACCCGGCGCGTAGCCGACGAACCACGCGTTGTCGCGATCGAGGTAGTCGAGCACCTTCTGATCCTTCACGCGCGCCTTCAGCTTCTTCACCTGCGCGGTGCCGGTCTTGCCGCAGATGATCAAGTCCGGCTGGCGCTTGCCGTAGGCCGTGCCGCCGGCTTCGTTGACCACGCCGCAGAGCCCCGAGCGCACGGCGTCCCAATGCTCTTGCTTGTACTCGAGCTTGTTAGCGACCTTCGGCTCGTAGGTCTTGACGACGCGGCCATCGACGTCTTCGATGCGGCGGACGAGCTGCGGCTCGTAGAGCGTGCCGCCGTTGGCGATCGCTGCGTAGGCCATCACGAGCTGCAGCGGCGTGAACGCGTTGGCGCCTTGGCCGACGGAGGTATTGATCGCCATGCTCACGCGATAACCGCCGTCCTTGGCGTTGATCTCGTCGTGCAGCGCCGCCGTCGGCACGATGCCCGGGATCTCTTGGTCGAGCGAGACGTTCGTGCGCCGGCCGAAGCCAAAGCTCTTCGCCGTCTCGGCGAGCGCGTCGACGCCCAGCTTGGCGCCGAGCGAGTAGTAGTAGGTGTCGCAGCTGACGACGAGCGACTTGTGCAGCTGAATGCCGCCGTGGCCTGAGTCCTTGAAGCAGCGCCACTTGTTGCCGCCGTACTTGTAGTAGCCGGGGCACGGGATCCAGCTCTCCGGCGTGATCAGCCCGTGCGCGAGCGCCGTCAACGCCGTGAACGCTTTGTAGGTGGAGCCGGGCGCGTAGTGCTCTTGAATCGCGCGGTTGATGTTCGGCTTCAATGGGTTCGCGTCGAGGCGTTCCTTCTCTTTGCCAGCGAGGCGCCCAGTGACCCGGTTCGGATCGTAGGCCGGCGTGGAATAGAGCGCGACGATGAAGCCGGTGTCGACTTCGACGGCGATGACGACGCCCGCTTGGCCTGTGAACGCCGCCTCGGCCGCGCGCTGGATGTCGAGATCGATCGAGAGGACGAGGTTCTTGCCGGGCAACGGCTCGTGGCGGCGATCGTCTCCGAGCAGCTCACGCGTCAGCGCTTCGGACTGGCGCGTGCCGGTGTTGTCGACGACGACGCGCTCGTAGCCGTCCTTGCCGCGCAGATCGAGCTCGTTGGCGCGCTCGAGTCCGCGGCGGCCGAGCAAGTCGCCGAGCTTGTAGGAGCTGTCGCCGGTCTTCAATCGGCGCTCGAGCTCGTCGGCGCCGATCTCGTTCTGATAGCCCGTCACGTGCGCGAGCAGCTCGCCGAAGCGATAGTCGCGGACGCCGGAGTCGGAGATATAGAAGCCGGCGAGCTCGCCCATCATGCGCTGGCTTTCGATGAGCTCGAGCTGATCGCGGCTGAGATCCCGGCGGATGAGGGCGCCTTGAAAGCGATCGAGCCCGCGCGCGCCCTTGATGCGCTTCAATACCGCAGCTTCTTCCTCGGACGTCAGCTGCATCGCCGGGCCGATCGCGGCGAGCGAGCCGGCGGCGTTTCGCACGAACGCGGGTGTGGCATAGAGATCGAGCGCCGGCCGATTGTCGACGATGAGCCGCCCTTTGCCGTCGAAGATGAGCCCGCGATCGGCGATGAGTCGCTTCTCTTGCACGAAGTTCTGCTCGCTCTTTTGCGTGAACTCTTCGCCGCGTTGGATCTGCAGCGCCCACAAGCGAATGACGATCGCGCTGAAGGCGAGGAAGGCGAAGAACGCGAGCGCATAGAAGCGCGCGCGGAACTTGTTCACTTCGTCGGTTCTGAGCGCCATGTTCGAGGTGGCATCCTAACTGCAAAACCAAGATTGATCACAGGAGAATGGGAGAAAGAGAGCTGAAAAACAAAAAAAATATTTTCCGATCCTTCGCCTCCCTTTCTCCCTTTCTCCTGTGGTCATTCCGCTCTTGTCGCCGTCACAGAACAACATGGCGCCGTGACGGAAGCGCACGATCACGCCGCCGCGTATGTATGCTCCATGACCACCCGCCGAAAAGCGCCCACCTTCGACCTGCCGAACCTCGCCGTCCACGCCCTCTGGGCCGTCTGGATCGCGACGCTCATCGCGACGTGGTCATCCCTTGGCTGGCCGGCGCGCCTCGGCATGCTTGCGCTCGGCTTGTGGATCAACTTTTGGAACTACGCTGTCCTCCACAACCACATGCACTTGTCGATCGCTCGGCCGAAGCTCGCGCACTGGCTCGTCTCGCGCACGCTCGGCATCGCCGTCGGCTTCGCGTACCGCGGCTTTTACCTGCATCACTTCAACCACCATAAGTACTCGAACGCGCCGGGCGATTGGGGCCGCTTCGAAGAAGGCGACAGCGTGCTCTGGTACTCGGTGCGCTCGACGCTCCTTGCCTGGACGCCCGGCAGCGCGCTCATGCGCCATTTGTTCAAAGCAACGAAGACGAAGAAGGAGGTCATCGAGTTCCTCTTCGACCTCGTGCTGATCGACGGCGGCATCGTGCTGCTCATCGCCCTGCAGCCGTCGCTCGGCCTGTCGTACTGGGCGGTGTTGCTGCTCGGGCAGACCGGGATCTTCTACATCAACTACGCGGCCCACGACGGCGCCGACGGCACACAGAAGGCCCGCCTCGCGATCACCTCGACCTCGCGCTTCTACAACACCGTCTTCTTCAACGCGGGCTACCACCAAGCGCACCACGTGCGGCCGCAGGCGCCGTGGCGTGAGCTGCCGGCGTTGACCGCGGCGCTCGCCAAGGACGGCCTCGTCGCCCAAGATCTCGTGACGGACATCTCGCCGACCTCGCCAAGGTGGGTGCGCTTGCTCGGCAAACCTCGGGCGGCTAGCCTCGCCGAGTGCGCCCCGCAGCAGACCTAGACGCGTTCTTCGCCGAGCCGATCGGCCGCTACGCGAGCTGCGGGAGCTGCTTCTACTTCTGGGCGGATCCGAAGAACGGCGTGCACCTTTCCGGCACGGTCGCGTGGGGCCGTCCGAGCGAGGCCGACGTCAAGAAGCTCGTGCACCTCTACGAAGTGGAGCTCACGAGCGTGGCGCCCGTGCACTTGTCGTACGTCGATTTGTCGCGCGTGGAAGCCATCGCGCCGGCGGCGTTCGCCGTCATGAGCGCCTACTTCGCGAAGTACACGCCGAAGCTCAAAGGCCTCATCTCGAAGCAAGCGTTGATTCGCCCGCCCGGGATCGCCGGCGCCGTCGTCGCCGGCTTCTACGAGCTCGTCGCGGCGGCGTATCCCGTGAAGATCTTCGCCGATCGCAAAGACGCGTTCGACTGGCTCGGCTACGCCGACGGTGACGCGCTCCGCGGCGAGCTCGAGCGCTTGCACGGCGCCGGGCTCGGGCTCGGCGCGACGACGCGTCTCTTGCGCGATCATCTCGACGCGAACGTGCGCGACGCGTCGATCGCGACGGCGGCCAAAGCGCTGTCGGTGTCCGAGCGCACGTTGCAGCGGCGGCTGCGAGACGAGGGCACGGCGTTTCAGGCCGAGCTCAACGCGGCGCAAGTGCGGGCGGCCAAGCGCCTCCTCGTCGAGACCGATCTGAAAGTGACCGCGATCGCGCTCGAGATCGGCTGCGCGTCGCTGCAGCATTTTTCCGATCTCTTTCGCAAGCTGGAAGGCCTACCGCCGAGTACATATCGTGAGAGGGGAAGACATCATGGCTAAGGTGGCGCTTGGCATCGATCTCGGTACGACGAACACCGTCGTCGCCAAGGACGGCGCGGTCATGCCGATCCACCACGACAAGCTCGTGAGCAAGCTGCTTCCGTCATGCGTCAGCTACATGGTGAACGGCGCGATACTCGTCGGCGCGGCGGCCAAGCGGCGCGCGACCATCGATCCTGAGAACGCGATCTGCGCGGCGAAGCGGGTCATTGGCCGCACGCGCGCCGCCGATCTGTCGGAGTACCTGAAGCGCTACCCGAGCAAGCTCGAGACCGACAAGACGCACGGCTGCGTGTTCAAGACGCGCGCGGGTGCGATCTCGCCCGTCGATGTCGCGGTCGAGATCCTGCGGACAGCCGTGCAAGGCGCGGGCTTGCGGCCCGAGGACGTCTGCGCCGTCATCACGGTGCCGGCCGCGTTCGAGGAGCATCAGCGCCAAGCGACGAAGACCGCCGGCGTGCGCGCAGGCTTCGACGCCGTCGAGATCTTGGAAGAGCCGGTGGCGACGGCGATCGGCCACGGGGCCAACAAGGATCAAGGCATCGCCGTCGTCTACGACATCGGCGGCGGCACCTTCGACCTCGCGGTGATGGACTGCAAGCTGTGGCCGATCGGCATCATCGACCACGGCGGCGATCTGTTCCTGGGCGGCGACGACTTCGACGAGGCGATCGCCGCGCACTGCGCCGCGACCTTGCTGATGCAGCACCATTGGGATCTGCGCGCCGACAAGGCGGCGTTCTTCCGCCTGGTGCAAGAGGCCGAGAAGGCGAAGGTGCGCTTCTCGCACGACAGTGAGGCGACGATTGCGCTCGATCAAGTGGCGCCCGGAAATCCGACGGGCATGACGAGCCTGCACCTTGATCGTGCGGACCTCGCGCGCTGCCTCTACAACCTCGTGCGGCGCACGTTTCGCACCTGCGACGAAGTCTTCGAGCGCATCGACATGACGCCGCTGCAAGTCGACACCGTGTTCCTCGCCGGCGGCGCCACGCAGCTGCCGATCTTGCGCGAGTGGGTGGTGACCTACTTTGGGGTCGAGCCGTCGCTCGAGGTGTCGCCTTTCGAAGCGGTCGCGCGTGGGGCGAGCCTCGTGGCGAAGGAAGTGTTCAACAAGCGGCTCGGCTGAGCTAGCGTTCGCCGCTTGTCGCCGACATAGCGCCGAAGACGCCGCCTAGGACCACGCCCGCGATGACTGCGCCGATGGGGCCGCCGATCGCGAAGCCCGCGCTCGCGCCGGTGACGAGGCCGCCTGCCATGCCGATGAAGACGTCTTTCATGAGGGCGTTATCGGAATTTTGCCTTGTCGGGTGTGTCGAAGATTGCTAACGCGCCCGCCGCACGATGTTCACCGGCTTGATCGAAACCCTCGGCACGATTGCCGCGCTGCAGCAGGGCCGCGGAAAGCTTCGTGTTTCCGTGCGAACCGGCCTCGCAGGTCAGGGCGTCAAGGTCGGCGACTCGGTCGCGATCGACGGCTGCTGTTTGACCGCTGTCGAGGTCACGAAGGACGCGCTCGTGTTCGAGGCCGCCGACGAGACGCTGCGCCTGACGACGCTCGGCCAGCGCAAGCAGGGCGATCCGGTGCACCTCGAGCGCGCGATGCGTGCGGACGGTCGCTTCGATGGACACATCGTGCAAGGGCACGTCGACGGCGTCGGCACCTTGAGCGCGCGGCGTGCAGACGGCGACGCGCTGTGGCTCACGTTCTCGGTGCCGCAGGCGTTGTCGCGCTACATGGTGAAGAAAGGCGGCATCGCGATCGACGGCGTCAGCCTCACGCTCACTGAAGTCGGCGACGCGTCGTGCGCGATCATGTTGATCCCGCATTCGCAGACGCACACGCACCTCGCGCAAAAAGCGATCGGCGACGCCGTCAACCTCGAGGTCGACGTGCTCGCGAAGTACGTCGAGCGCCTCGTCGCCACGCGGAGCGCCGCATGAGCGCCCTTGTCGGTGGACATACGAACCACACCCAAGCGGCGATCGACGCGATCGCGCACGGCAAGATGGTGATCTTGGTCGACGACGAGGATCGCGAGAACGAAGGCGACCTCGTCATGGCCGCCGAGCTCGTCACGCCCGAAGCGATCAACTTCATGGCCAAGTTCGGCCGCGGGCTCATCTGTCTCACCCTGACCGAGGAGCGGCTGCGCGCGCTCGACATCCCGATGATGGTGCAAGAGAACACGAGCTCGTTCGGCACGGCGTTCACCGTGTCGATCGAAGCGCGGCACGGCGTCTCGACCGGCATCTCGGCGAAGGATCGCGCGCACACCATCAAGGTCGCGATCGATGAGGCGTCGAAGCCGAATGATCTGACGCGTCCGGGCCACGTGTTTCCGCTGCGCGCCAAGAAGGGCGGCGTGCTCGTGCGGACGGGGCAAACCGAAGGCTCGGTCGACCTCGCGCGCCTCGCCGGCTGCAAGCCCGCGGGCGTCATCTGCGAGATCATGAACGACGATGGCACGATGGCGCGGCGCGGGGACCTCGAGAAATTCGCGGCCGAGCACGACATCATCATCCTCACCATCGCCGAGCTCATCGAGCACCGCCTGCGGCACGACAAGCTGGTCAAGCGCGAGCGCCGCTTCCACCTGGATCACGCGAGCTACGGCAAGCTCGCCGCGCAGTTGTACACGACCGAGATCGACGACGACGAGCACTTGGCGCTCATCGTCGGCGACGTCGCCACCGATCAGCCGACGCTCGTGCGCGTACAGACCGAGTGCCAGTGCGGCGCCTGGTTCGGCAACGTGCTCTGCGACTGCGGCGCGACCATGGGCGCGGCGATCGACGCGATCCGGAAGGCCGGCCGCGGCGTCTTCGTCGGCATCGTGCAAGGCGGCCACAGCCGGCAGACGCTCGGCGCGCACTTTAGCGCGCTCGCGTCGCCGCAAGAGGCGAGCGGCGCTGCGCGAAGACAGGGACCGACCTTGCGTGAGTTCGGCATCGGCGCGCAGATCCTCCGCGATCTCGGCCTGACGCACATCAAGCTCCTGACCAACACCCCGAAGCGTTTGCCCGGCCTCGAAGGCTATGGTCTGGTGCTCGCCGGCAACGTGCCGTTCGGCCCTGCGAGCGGCGAGAATCCCGCGTTGAAGTCGGTCATCGTCGAGGAAGAGAAGGAGCGCTCGTGAACGAGGCAGGCAAAGTTTTCGAAGGGACGCTGTCCGCGGCCGGGCTGAGCTTCGGCATCGTCGTCAGCCGCTTCAACGACTTCTTCGGCGACAAGCTGCTCGACGGCGCGCTCGACACGCTCCGCCGCGCCGGCGCCGACACGAAGAAGGTCCACGTCGCGCGCGTGCCTGGCGCGTGGGAGCTGCCGATCGCTTTGAAGCGCATGGCGCAGACGAAGCGCTACGACGCGTTGATCGCGCTCGGCGTCGTCATCCGCGGAAATACGCCGCACTTCGAGTACGTCGCCGGTGAGTCGGCCAAGGGCGCGGCGGCGGTGATGCATGCGCACGACGTGCCGGTCGCGTTCGGGGTGCTGACGGTCGAAAACATCGAGCAAGCGATCGAGCGCTCGGGCAGCAAGGCTGGCAACAAGGGCAGCGAAGCGGCCGCCGTGGCGATCGAGATGGCCACGCTGCTCGGGCAGATCAAGAGCTCGAAGGAATGAGCACGACCCGGCGAAGCGCGCGCATCTGCGCCGTGCAGATTTTGTACCCGCTCTCGCTCGGCGATTCGGGCGTCAACACGCACTTCGATCCCGAGCAGTCGATCGGCCTCTTCTGGAAGCACTTCGAAGCGCCCGAAGACGCGAAGACCTACGCCGACCGTTTGGTGCGCGGCGTCAGCGGCACGCGCGACGAGATCGATCGCGCGCTCGCGGCGGCGTCGAAGCACTGGCGCTTGGATCGCATGGCGAAGGTGGATCTCACGATCTTGCGCCTCGCGACCTACGAGATGCTCTTCGAGCTCGACGTGCCGCACGAGGTCGTCATCGACGAGGCGGTCGAGCTGACCAAGCAGTTCTCGACGGCGGAGGCGGCGGCGTTCGTCAACGGTGTGCTCGCGCCGCTCGTCGAAGAGCGCTCGCTGAGACGCAAGGGATGAACGGCATGCAGGCGAAGAAGCTGCAGCTCTCGCCGTCCTTGAGCCTGCAGACCCTCGATCATTTGGACCACGACGATCTCGTGCTGTGGATCGCCAGCGACGAGCGCCCACTCAAGGCCGCCGCCGGCTACGTCGACTGGCGCTGCAACGGCTGGCTCTCGCGCTTGGTGACGAGCGGGCAGTTTCGCTGCGAGCGCGGCGAGCAGCTGTTGACGCTGAGCCAGGGTCGCCTGCGGGCCAAGCGGGTGTTTCTCGTCGGCCTCGGCGAGCAAAAGTCGTTTCACTCGCGCGGCGCTGAAGAGATCGGCGCGCTCTCGGCGAAGATGCTCGTGTCGGCCGCCGCCAGCGATATCGCGCTCGGGTTGCCCGGCACTGGCGACGCCGATGCCCACGCCGAGCTGCTCCAGACGGTGCTGCGAACGCTCCAACAAGAGCCGCGATCAGCAAAAATGACGGCGTGGGGACCCTGGCGTAAGATGTAGTCGGCGCAGTGTGCGCTGACTATGAGTCTCGTCGGAAACCTGGCCGATCTCGGCCTTGGTGAAATTCTGCAGATCATCTCCCTGTCGCAGAAGTCGGGGACGCTGCAGCTCGCGACCGCCGCGGACACCGGCGCCATCGGCTTCGTGCAGGGCAAGGTCGTCTTCGCGCTGCGCGATCAGAACACCATGACGATCTCGGACCTCTTGCTCGAGAAGAAGCTCGCGAGCGCCTCGCAAGTGCAAGAGATGATGAACTTGCAGACGCAGAAGCCGCACGCCGCGCAGAGCCAGCCGCCGGTCTTGTGGGAGAGCTTCTCCTTGTCGATCGACGCCATCGAGGGCGCGCTGCGGGCGCAGATCGAGAAGCTCGTCTACGAGATGTTCGGATGGGAGGAGGGCAACTTCAGCTTTGTCGTCGCCGACGATCCGAAGTCGCTCTCGCGCGTGACGGTGGCGGCGAACGTGTTCACGGTGATGCGCGGCTTGAACCCGCAGTTTCTCGCCATCGAAGGATCGCGGCTGCGCGACGAGCACAAGCGCAACGATCCCTTCGAGACCTTCATGGCGCGGGACAAGAAAGCAGAAGCAGCGGCGCCGGCGCCCGCGGTCGTGCCACCGGTCGCGCTGCCTGTCGCGCACGCCGAGTCGCCCGTGCAAGCGAAGGCCGAGCCCGCGGCGATCGTCACCGTTGCCGAGCCGCCGCCGGCCCGCGTCACTCCGGCGCAGCCCCCGCCGGCCGGGGCCGCGAGCTTCGAGCTCGTGTTGATCGACGACGATCCGAACCTGCTCCGCATCTTGCGCGAGAAGCTCGTCGCGGTCTTTCCGACGGTCAACGTCTTCACCAAGGTCGAGGCCGGCTTGAAGCGCACGCGCGAGCTCCTGTGGGCGAACAAGCGCGTCGTCGTCGTGAGCGATCTGATCTTGCCGCGCTCGGACGGCGCCGGCATCCTCGGCGGCCTCGAGGTGCTCGAGAAGATCCGCCCCGACTATCCGCAGGTGCCGGTGTACTTGCTCACCGACTTTCCAAACGAGGAGGCGAACCAGAAGGCGCGCGGGCTCAACGTCAACGCGCTCGTCTCGAAGCCACGCCGCGCCGAGCTCGAGAAGGACAAGTCGAAGTCCGTCCTCGATGCGACCGCCAATGAGCTGATCCGCGAGCTCTCGAAGTATTTGTCGGAGGACCACGCAGACGTCGACACGAGCGTGCCGCGGCCGGCGCCGGACGAAGAGGTCGCGGCTCGCACCGAGCGCATCGCGCCGATCGAGCGCAGCGTGCCCGTCGAGCTGCCCCCAACGCCAGAGCCTGAGGCCGGCGTCGAGGCCGTGCCGGAAGAGCGCACGGCGCGCATCGAGCCGATTCAGCGCAGCGTCCCGTTGGAGCAGCCGGAGCCGGTGCCGTATCCCTTGGCGCAGGAGCCGCTCGCCGCGCTCGAGACGGTGCCGGCCGAGCTCGCGTCGGTCGTGACGCCGCCGCCCGGTCTCGCGGCGGTGCCCGATCTCGCGGCGGTGCCAGATCTCGCGGCGGAGCTCGAGCCGGAGCCGGAGCCCACGCCTGCTCGCGCAAAGCCGGCAGTGAACGACGTCGAGGAGAACTTCGACATTTCGTTCGACGATGATCCGCCAAGTCCGGCGACGGCGACGTCAACGGCTACGGCGACGTCGGGGAGCGAACCCGTATTGTTCGCGTCGACGCCGCCCGTCGAAGAGAAGCGGCAAGATCCGGCGATCGCGCAGGCGATCACCTTGAACGCCGATCCGATGGGGCTCGTCGATCTCAGCCGCGAGATCGGCCTCGAGCTCTCCCAGCCCAGCCCAGACGAAGCCGGCACCGATCAGGATCGCGCGCTCGTCGTCTTGAAGTCTTTGCTCTTCGAGCTGATGAGCCCGGCGAGCCGCGACACGATCATGCTCCTCGTCTTGCGCTATGCCGCCGAGCTCTTCTCGCGCTCGGTGCTTCTGCTGGTCGCGCGCGACGAGCTGTGGGGCCTCGGCGGCTATTCGCACCAGGTGAAGAACGTCGACTTCATCTCGCTCGTGCGGCGCTTGCGCGTGCGGCTCGACGCGGAGGGCGCGATCGCCGAGGTCGTCAAGACCAAGGCCAGCCAGCGTGCACTCCTCGCGTCGCCGAGCGAGAAAGAGCTTGCGGACAAGCTTGAAATCGACCTCGAGCGGCCGATCTTCATCGCCCCGTTGGTCAGCGCCGACCGTGTCGCCGCGATTTTATTGGGCGACAATCAGCAAATGGGTAAAGATTTGGGCGACACGCACGGTTTGGAGATATTTTTGCTCCAGGCCGGAATGGCGATGGAACGCGCGTTGCTCGAGAGAAGGCTGAAAGAGCTCGCGCGCAGCAAGGCAGGTCCAGTGGAGGGCTCGTGACGAAGCGTGTGCTACTGGTCGAGGACTCCCAGACGATGCGCGGGCTCATCGTCTCGACCCTCGAGCAGCTCGACGGGATCGAAGTGATGGAGGCGCCGAGCGGATTTTTTGCGCTCAAGGTGCTCCCGCGCGAGAAGTTCGATCTGATCCTGACCGACATCAACATGCCCGACATCAACGGCCTCGAGCTCGTCAACTTCGTGAAGCGGACGCCTCAATACAAAGACACGCCGATCTTCATCATCTCGACCGAAGGCAGCGAGCGCGATCGCGACAAGGGCATGCAGCTCGGCGCGAACGAGTACCTGGTCAAGCCCTTCGATCCGGAGAAGCTGCTCGTCCTGGTCAAAAAATATCTGGCGGTTTGAATGAGCGAGTCTGAGACGCCGAAAGCGCTGCGCGAGTTCCTGGCTGAAGCGCAGGAGATCGTCGAGCAGCTCGGCCGCGATCTCGGGCGCCTCGACGAGCAGATCAAGCGCGGCAAGCAGGACCCCGGCCTCGTCAACGTCATCTTTCGCGGCGCCCACTCGTTGAAGGGCATCAGCGGCATGTTCGGCGTGCAGCAGATGGCGTCGCTCGCGCACACGGTCGAGAACCTGCTCGACGGCCTGCGCCTCGGCAAGGTGCCGCAGACGCGCGAGGTGCTCGACGTGCTCTTCGAGAGCGTCGAGGTCTTCTCGTTGATCATCTCGGACACCTCGAAGGGCGAGCAGACCGCTGGCACCCGCGTCGAGGAGGCCGTGCGCCACATCGACCGCTTGATGATGCAGAAGCCGGGCGGCAAGGAAGCGAGCCCGCTCGACGCGCTCGACATCGATCCGCAAGTCTTGAGCGTCCTCACCGAGTACGAGGAGTACCGGCTCAGCGAGAACGTCAAGTCCGGCGCCGGCCTCTACCGCGTGCGCGCCGTCTTCGACCTCAGCGACTTCGACAAGGGGCTCGCCGAGCTGCAGGCGAAGTTGAAGGGCCTGGGCGAGGTCATCTCGATCTTGCCGTCGTCCGAGGGCAACGTCGAGGCCGGCATCGCCTTCGACATCTTGATCGGCTGCGAGAAGTCGCTCGCCGACGTCACCGCCGAGGTGGTCGACGCCGCCAAGAACAACATCAGCGTCAAAGCCATCGGCAAGAAGACCGACAAGGCGGCCGCGAGCGAGCCGAAGAAGCCCGAGTCGATGATGCTCGACGACGGCGAGGCGCCGGGCGACGAGAGCAGCTTGCGCAGCGTAGCGCAGACCGTGCGCGTCGACATCAAGAAGCTCGACAACTTGATGAACCTGGTCGCCGAGCTCTTGCTCACGCAGAACGCCATCTTGTCGATCAGCGAAGAGCTGAAGCGCGAAAAGGGCTTTCGCGGCACCGCGATCAAGCTCTACAAAGAGGCGCGGCACTTCGAACGGCGCCTCGACGAGCTGCAGCAAGGGATCATGGAAGTGCGCATGGTCCCGCTCGGGCAGGTGTTCGACAAGCTGTCGCGCGTCGTGCGCAAGATCTCGCGCGAAGAGAACAAAGAGATCGACTTCATCTCGAGCGGCGAAGACACCGAGCTCGACAAGCTGATCATCGAGGACCTCTCGGATCCGTTGATGCACCTCGTGCGCAACTGCATCGATCACGGCGTCGAGCCGCCCGAGGAGCGCGCACGGCTCGGCAAGTCCATTCGCGGCATCATTCGCATGAACGCGTTCCAGCAGGGCAACCACGTCACCATCGAGGTCGAAGACGACGGGCGCGGCATGGATCCCATCCGCCTCATCGAAACGGCGAAGAAGAAGGGTCTCATCGACCAAGCGCGCGGCGAAGAGATGTCGCAGAAGGAGGCGCTCGGCCTCATCTTCCTGCCGGGCTTCTCGACCAAAGAACAGGTCAGCGATCTGTCGGGCCGCGGCGTCGGCATGGACGTCGTCAAGACCAACATCGCGAACCTCTCCGGCATGATCGACCTGCACAGCGAGGTCGGCCTCGGCTCGCGCTTCACCATCACCTTGCCGATCACGCTCGCGATCATCCAGGCGCTGATCGTCAAGGTCGAGCGCGAGACCTTTGCGATCCCGCTGAACTCGGTCACCGAGACGCTGGTCCTGCGCCACGATCAGGTGCGTACCATCGAGCGCCGCGAGGTGATCGAGCTGCGCGGCGCCACTTTGCCGCTGCTCCGCTTGAGCGAAGCGTTCGCGCTGCCACCGGCGGACGCCGTGCCGTTGCGTCAGTTCTGCGTCATCGCCGAGATCGCGCAGCATCGGATCTGCCTCGTCGTCGACGAGATGTTCGGCCAGCAAGACATCGTCATCAAGCCGCTCGGCAAGCTGCTCGGCACGGTCGAGGGCGTCGCCGGCGCGACCGATCTCGGCGCTGGTAAGACGGTGCTCGTCGTCGACGTCGGCGCCCTGGTCAGCGAGGCGGTCAGCGGCGATCCGACCATGGTGCATAGCGCATGAGGAAGAAGAAGGACAAAGGCGGCGAAGGCGCCGGCAGCGCACCGCCGCCGCAGGAGCGGGCGCCGGAGAAGACGCCTGAGAAGACGCCTCCGAAAAAGGCAGACCAGGCGCCTCAGGATGACGCCGCGGTCTTCGCGAGCGCGCTCGAGGACGCGACCAGCGCGAAGAAGAAGAGCGTGCTGCCGAGCGAGGCTCCGAAGGCGAAGCCGGCGCCGCTCTCGCCGACGTCGCTCTTGCGCGACTTCTTCGCCGAGTTCGACGACAAGCAGAACGAGTTCTTGGCGCTCGCCGAGTCCGAGCTGAAGAAGCAGGGCCGCGCCGAGCGCTTCGCCCAGCGCAAGATCGAAGACTATTTGACCTTCTCGTTGCAGAAGGAGATCTACGGCGTGCCGATCTCGAAGGTGCGCGAGATCATCAAGCCGATGACCTTGACGCCGGTGCCGCGGCAGCCGCCCTACGTCGCCGGGATCCTGTCGCTGCGTGGCGCGATCGTGCCGGTGTTCTCGTTGTCTTTGCGGCTCGGGCTGAGCCAGGGCGAGATCCAACGCGCGACGCGCATCGTCGTCTTCGAGGACGGCGAGGAGCTGCTCGGCTTCTACGTCGACGAAGTGCGCGAAGTCGTGCGCATGCCCGTCCACGCCGTCGAGCCGCCGCCGCAGTGGCGCGGCGCCGAGCACCAAGACGTCATCCGCGGCGTCGGTCGCGTCGATTCGCAGATGATCATCTTGCTCGAGTTCGACACGCTCGTGTCGCACCTGAAGGCGGCGTGACGATGGCGAGCGATCTGCAAGCGCTGGGCACACTGCACTCCACGAACGCCGCCGGTGACGAGGGGCGCAAGCAGGAGGGCAAGGACCTCGTGCAGATGCTGGTCTTTCGCCTTGCCAGCGAAGAGTACGTCATCGACATCATGCGCGTGAACGAGATCATCCGCCCCGAGAAGGTGACCGCCGTGCGTCGCGCGCCGGACTACGTGAAGGGGGTCATCGAGCTGCGCGGCACGATCGTGCCGATCGTCGATTTGAGAAAGCGCCTGGAGCTCGAGCCGCGGGCCGCGCAGGGCGAGTCGTACATCGTGATCGTCACGGTGGAGGGCGTGGTCGTCGGTGTGGAAGTCGACGTCGTCGTCGAGGTGGTGCGCGTCGATCGCTCGCAGATCAAGGCGTCGCCGGATCTGACGCGCCAAGAGGGCGAAGCGCCGTTCTTCCTCGGCATCTGCAAGCAGGACGATCGTCTGTTGATGCTGCTCAACATCAAACGCCTCGTGCTCACGCGCGACGCCGTCACCGTCGAGCCCTGGCTCGAGCGGGCCAGGATCGAGAAGGGCGAGCCGTGATCGCCTGCCCGAAGTGCCAGAAGACCTTCGACGTGGAGCCGCACCAGATCGCCGAAGCGCGCGTGCGCCTGTTCTGCGATCGTTGCAAGACGATCTTCGGGCTCTCGGACCTCGGCGGGAGCAAGCGCGTGCTCGTCGTGCATGGATCCGACGCGATGAGCGACATCGTCAGCCAAATCGTCAAGGACTCTGGCTGGATCGCGACCCGCGCGAAGAACGGTCACGAAGCCCTGTCTGCGCTCGAGAGCGAGCGCTTTCGTCTCGTCGTCGTCGACGTGGCGACCGAGGCGCCGTACGCGTTCGAGCTGGTGCCGACCTTGAAGCAGCGGCCGGGCTTGCACGTGCTGCTGCTCGCGAGCGTCTACGACAAGACCGCGTACAAGCGCCGGCCGAACACGCTCTACGGCGCCGACGCCTACCTCGAGCAACACCACTTGCCGGACAAGCTGCCGATCGTGCTCTCCGGGCTCGGTGGCGACGCCCTCGGCGGTGAAGAAGACGCCGCGCTCATCGAGCAAAAACGCGACGCGCTCCGTCGCGCGGCCGACGAGCAGCTCGGCAACGGCGGCCGCGTCGTCACCCCGGGCGACGTGCCGGACCAGGATCAAGTGAGCGACGTCGGCGGTCGCGCCCGCACCTTGGCGAAGAAGCTCGTGCTCGACATCTCGCTCTACCATGAAGAGGCGTTCCTGCGCGGCCTCGCCGCTGGCGACATGCGCGTCGCGCTCGGCGCGCAGATCGTCGAGGCGAAGCGCTTCCTCGGCGAGCGCATGCCGCCGCCCCTCGGACAAAAGGACGCCGACGCGTTCATCGAGCGGGCGCTCGATGAGCTCGCGCGCGCGCGTAGACCGCAGGATCCTGGGAGATGACGATGAGCGACAAGAGACCGCTCGAGCCGCCCCCACCGCTCGAGGCCGGCGGGGCAGGGGACACCGAGGAGGAGACGCGGCGGCGCTCCGTGCTGAAGCTCGGCGAAGAGATGACGGCCAGCCTCGACGATCTCGTCAGCGCGCTCGGTGATCGCAGCTGGCGCGTGCGCAAGGCGGCGCTCGACGTGATCCTGCGCCGACATCCAATGAAGGGGCTCGTCCCCCGCTTGATCCGCGCGCTCGCGTCCGAGGACAACGCCGGCCTGCGCAACGCGAGCGCCGAGGCGCTGACGCGGATTGGCCACGACGCCGTCAGCGACCTCATCTTGGCGATCGACAACAAAGACGTCGACCTTCAGAAGTTCGCGATCGACGTGCTCGGCGAGATCGGCGATCGCGTCGCCGTGCCGGCGCTCGTGCGGGTGCTCGAGGACAGCGACGAAAACGTGCGTGCCGCGGCCGCTGAAGCGCTCGGCAAGATCGGCTCGCTCGACGCGATCGACGCGCTATGGAAAAAGGCGCTCGGCACGGCCGATCTCTTGAGCAAGCTCTCGGCTTTGGAAGCGCTCGTACGCCTGGAAGCACCGGGGCCCTTCGAGCAGCTCAGCGAGCTGACGAAGAACCGCTTCTGCGCCAAGGCCGCGTACGGGCTGCTCGCCGTCTGCCCGGATCCGCGCGCCATCGAGACGCTCGTCCGCGCGATCACCGACAACCCGCGCTCGCAGAAGACCGCGGCCGTGCTCGCGCTGCACAAGCGCATTCAAGCGGCCGGCGCCGGCGAGCAGGATCTCGTCTTCGACGCGTTGAACGCCGTGAAGTCGAGCGCGATCGTCGCGCTCGGTGAGCTGCTGCACGCGAGCGAGGTGGAGGTGGTCGGCGCGGCGATGCGCGTGCTCGGAGCGACGCGGGAGCCGCAGGTCGTGCGGCCGATCCTCGACGCGGTCACCGACGACGCGCTCTGGCCGATCGCGACCGAGGCGCTCGCGAGCCTGGGCCCCGAGGCGATGCCGCACGTCGCCGAGGCATTCTTGCACGTGTCGAACGAGGCGCGCGAGCTCGTCGCGTCGATGCTGGCCGAGCGCGGCGACGCGCGCGCGATCCGCATGCTCGTCGCCGGCATGCTCGACGGGGAGAGGAAGACGCGTGACATGGCGGCCCGAGCGCTAGCGCGGGTGCCGAACCAAGTCGTCATCGCCGAGGTGCTAGAAGCGCTCGAACGCGCCGACGAAGAAGCCCTCGGCCTCTTCGAAGAAGTGTTGATCGAGTGCGTCGTCACGAAGCGCGCGGAGGCGAAAGACCTCTTGATGCGGCGCATTGGGGCGGCGGATCTCGGCGCGCGGCAAGTCGCCGTCGTGTGGCGCGCGCTCTCGACGCTCGTCGGCGAAGACGATCTCGCGCTGCTTCTCTCTGCGATGAAGGACGAGCGCGACGCCGTGCGCGCCGCCGCTGCCGAAGGCCTGAGCGTGCTACAGTCGGCGGAGGCGCGGCGCGCGCTGCTACTCTGCTTGAGCGACGAGTCGCCGCTCGTGAGGAAGGCCGTCGCCGCACACTTGCAACGCTTCTCGGGCGATGCGGTGCGCGATGCCTTGATCGTGGCGACGCGTGACGAAGACGGTGAGGTCGCCGCCGCCGCCACCCAAGGCCTCAGCCGCTTCGGCGACGACAAGACCAAGGAGGCGCTGTCGGCGCTCGTGCAAGGCGATCGCGCGCCGGTCGTCATCGCCGCGATCTCGGCGCTGCATGCGGTGGCGCCGGAGGATCTCTCGGGCTGGCTCGGCTTTCTGCTCTCGCACAAGGACGTCGAGGTCATCAAAGAAGCCGTGCGCGTGATCCTGGCAAAGAACGAGGCGCTGGCGGCGCAGTTCGCCGAGCGCTTGCTCAGCCATCCGCAGTGGGACGTGCGCTACGTTGCGGTGACGACGCTCGGCAACTTTCGCTCGATGCTCGCCATGCTGCAGGCGCGCCAGAGCACTGAGACAGACGCGCTCGTCAAGCAGGCGCTCGACGAAGCGCTCAGCGACGGTGCGCCGATCGGCGAGAAGGGGACCGCCAGGTGATCCCCGACGATCTCGAGCAAATGCTGTCGCCGCTCGAGTATCGCCTCTTGTGCGAGCTCATCTACGAGTATTGCGGCATTCGCTTCGAGGAGTCGGCGCGCTACATGATCACGCGCCGTCTCTGGCCGCGGGTGCGCGCGCTGGGGTTGACGACCTTCACCGAGTACTACCGCTATCTGAAGTACAGCCCGAAAGCGCGGGGCGAGCTCGACGAATTGGTCGAGCGGGTGACGACGAACGAGACGTATTTTTTTCGCGAGGACTACCAGCTCCGTGCCTTCACCGAAGAGATCTTGCCCGAGATCGCGCCGAAGGATCATCCGCACAAGCGCCTGCGGATCTGGTCGGCAGGCTGCTCGAGCGGCGAGGAGGCCTACACCATCGGCATGCTGTGCACCGAGAGCCGCCACCTCGCCGGCTGGGACATCGAGATCTTCGGCAACGACATCTCGAAGAAGGTGCTCGGCATGGCCCGCGCCGCGCGCTATCCCCAGAGCGCGTTCCGCTCGACCGACAAGCGCTACATCGATCGCTACTTCAAGGCGGTCGACGGCGGCCGCTACGAGGTCGTCGACGAGATCAAGAAGCTCGTCACCTTCGGCCACCTGAACCTGCTCGACTCCGTCGCGCTGTCCTTGGTCGGCCAAAACGACGTGATCTTCTGCAGAAACGTGATGATCTACTTCGACGAGGCGGCGCGCAAGATCGTGCTGAAGAACTTGTTCAAGCGCCTGCGGCCGGGCGGCTACTTGCTGCTCGGGCACTCGGAGTCGCTGCTCAACGTTTCGACCGAGTTCGAGATCGTTTCTTTGAAGAACGACCTGGTCTATCGGCGTCCAGGATGAGGAGTCGCTGCAATGACTGAGAAGAAAGTGCGCGTGCTCGTGATCGACGACTCCGCGTACAACCGCCAGACGATCGCCGAGATCTTGGCATCGCATCCGGACATCGACGTCGTCGGCAAGGCGTCGGACGGCGAGGAGGGTTTGAAGGCGGCGGCGCAGCTCAAGCCGGACCTCATCACCCTGGATCTCGAGATGCCGCGCATGGACGGCTTCACCTTCTTGCGCATCCTGATGAGCAAGCTGCCGACGCCGGTCATCGTGATCAGCTCGCACTCGAAGAAGCAGTCGGTGTTCCAGGCGCTCGAGCTCGGCGCGCTCGATTTCATCGCCAAGCCGACGCGGCACATCTCGCCGGACCTCTTGGTCATCCGCGAGGAGCTGATCGCCAAGGTGCTGCTCTTTCGCCACCTGCGCATGGACAACCTCGGCGGGCCGCGCGCGCAGATGCCGATCCCCGAGCGCAAAGCCGAGAGCGAGCCGAAGGAGCGCTCGCCGCAGCCGATCGCCAGCGAGCTGCGCATCGTCTGCATCGGCGCCTCGACCGGCGGTCCGCCGGCGATCCAGCTCCTGCTCGCGCAGCTCCCAGAGCACATTCCGACGTGCATCGTCGTCTGCCAGCACATGCCGGCGAAGTTCACGCGCGCGTTCGCCGAGCGCTTGGACAAGACGGCGAAGATCAAGATCAAAGAGGCCGAGGACAACGATCCCTTGCTCGCCGGCTCGGCGTACATCACGCCAGGTGGCGGCAACATGGTGATCGCCCGCGTGGACGGCAAGCGCGTCTTGAAGGTGGTGCCGGGCGAGGTCGAAGATCGCTACGTGCCGTCGATCGACAAGCTCTTCGTCTCGGTCGCCGAGACCTTCGGCAACCGCGCGCTCGGCATCGTCCTCACCGGCATGGGCACCGACGGCAAGGTCGGCGCGGCGAAGGTGCGCGAGCGCGGCGGGATGATCATCGCCGAGGCCAAAGAGAGCGCCGTCATCTACGGCATGCCGAAAGAGGTCATCGAGTGCGGCGCCGCCGACCTGGTGATGCCGCTGCCGAAGATCGGCGACGCGCTCATCGACTACTGCACGGGAAAAAAACTTGATGGTGCGCAGGTCGCCCGATAAACCAAAGAGCGGTCGTTATTGGGTTTTTGTAGCGTTGCACGGCGTCCGAGGGCCCTCTTTTTGAGTAGCGGAATCACCGATCAAGACTTGGCGCAGACCCTCCGGCAGTCGGCGGAGACGACCGAGCGCTTGCTCAAAGAGAACGCCGAGCTCAGGGCGCAGCTCCAGGCACAGGGCCAAGTCGCGGGCAACGTCGGCAGCGCCTACGGCGATCTCGAGGCGAAGTTCAAAGCGCTCGAACAAGAGAACAGAGACTTTGCCAACCGCTACGTCGAGATCGAAGAAGAGAACAACAACCTCGCGAACCTCTACGTCGCCTCGTACCAGCTGCACTCGACGCTCGACTTTCGCGAGGTGCTGCAAATCATCACCGAGATCGCGATCAATCTCATTGGCGCAGAGCAATTCGCCATTTACTTGGTGGACGACAAGACGCAAACGCTGACGGCGGTGGCGTCGGAGGGGCTCGAGCGCGACAAATTGCCGAAGGTGCCGCTCTCGCAGGGCGTCATCGGTAAGGTAGCGTCGACCGGCGACAACCATTTCGGTCCAGAGGATCAAATGGGTGCGCCGATCGACGTCGCCAGCCCCTTCATCTGCATTCCGCTCAAGATCAAAGAGCGGGTCATCGGCGTCATCGCGTTGTACTCGTTCTTGAAGCAGAAGACGCGGCTCGTGTCGGTCGACTACGAGCTCTTCACGCTGCTCGCGGGGCATGCGGCGACAGCGCTGTTTTCTTCGAAGCTGTATTCAGAATCGGAGCGCAAACTGAGCACGATCCAAGGTTTCCTGGAGCTGATGACATCGTGAGCCAACTGACAGCACTCGTCGTCGAGGACAGTCCCACGATGCGGCAGCTCATCGTGTTTGCGCTCTCACGCATCAAGAACCTGAAGGTCATCGAGGCCGACGACGGCGTCGACGGGTTGAAGAAGCTGTCGAGCGCGAAGTTCGACATCCTCATCACCGACATCAACATGCCGATCATGGATGGGCTGAAGCTCGTGTCCATGGTCAGAAACGGCGACACCCACAAGACGATCCCGATCGTGATCATCACGACCGAGGGCGCTCAAGAAGATCGGCAGCGGGCGCTCGCGCTCGGGGCGAACGCCTACATCACGAAGCCGATCCAAGCGCCGCAGGTCATCTCGAAGGTGAAAGAGCTGTTGAAGATCGCATGAGCGGAAAAACAACCATCGATCGCCGAGCGGCGGCCAAGAAAGGGTCCGCTTTCTCGTGGCTCGTGCGTCTCAGTCTCATGGGCGTGGGCTCGTTCTTCGCTGTCTTGCTCCTGACGCGCGCCGCCGTCGCGGCGCCGGACACGACCGCGCCGCGCGTGCTGCACGCCGTCGTCGCCAAGGGCGTCATCGGGCAGAACCTCGACGTCAAGGTCGAGTTCCAAGATCAATCGGACATCTTCGAGCCGAAGCTGTACTTCCGCCGCGTCGGCGAGCTCGAGTACAACGCGATCGACCTCGTGCAAGGCGCCAAGGGCATGTGGATCGGCACCATCCCGGCCACCTTCGTCACCCGCGACATCGAGTACTTCTTGGAAGCGTTCGACATCATGGGCAACGGTCCCGGACGAAACGGCTCGCCCGAGAAGCCACACATCGTGAAGATCGTGACGCGCGTCGATCCGGTGGAGCAGCCGCGCGACATCCAAAAGCCGCCGAACGACGGCACGGTCAACAACAACGGCGGCCCGATCAAGATCATCAAAGACGGCCCGCCGCCGGTGGCGCAAGTGACGCCCGTGCATCAACGCGGCTGGTTCGTCGCCGTGATGGTGATCGGAGCTCTCGCGGTTGCAGGCGGCGTCACGGTCGGCGTGCTCGCCGCGACGGGTGTCATCGGGGGTCCCTCGGGTCCAGCCAGCACGCCGAACGAAGTCACGGTGCGGATTACGGCGCCCGACCCGAGGACGGGGCTCTGACGTGCGGGCCGCCTCTTGGTGCATGGGTGCGTGCTTCGTCTTCGTTGGCGCGATGGCCGGCTGCGGCCCTGCGCCGCCGAGCGCCACCGCGAACATCAGCATTCCGTTTCCGCTGACCAAAGCGCAGTGTCCAGCGCTGCCGGCGACGCCGGCCGTGCAAGCACGCCTGATCATCGAAGGCATGGACAAAGCCTGTTCGCTGTCGCTGCAAGCGCAGGCCAACGGCGACTTCGCGACGCGCGGCGAATGCCAGCATGTGCCGACTGGCGCCTCGCGCACGCTCACCTTGCAATGGTTCGTGACGGCGCCGAACGCGACGCCCGCAAAGGACATCATCCTCGCCGAGTCCGTCGGCCGCGCCGACATCATCAAGCCCGATTCGCAGATCGTCGAGGTCGTGTTCGACGCCAGCGTGCCGTCGCTGCGCCCGAAGACGAAGGCGCTGCCGACCGAGACGTCCGCCGAGAAGGATCGCTTCAACTGCGATCGCACCGGCACCAATGTGTGCGACGTCAACATGCAGCCGACCGCGGGCAGCGGCGCCGACGCCGACAGCTGCTCGAACTTGGAAGAGCTGTGTAGGAACACGCTGTTCCTCTCCCAAAACGACAACTGCACGAACTGACTTCGCTCCCTCGCGCTCGCGTCGTCATCTTGTCAGGCCACCCCCACCGGCGCTGGCGCGCCGGAGCCCCCTTTGAGGGGGCGAGCTCAGCGCCGCATGGCTGATGCGGATCTGCGAACGGCGGCGCAAGCGCCTCTCGCTCGCTTCGCTCGCGACCTCAGGCGGCGTTCGATTTTGGCGGGAGCTTGCGCGAGAAGAGGTGGCGCATGACGTCGAGGGTGGGCGAAGTGGCGGAGGAGGGGATGCGCTCCATGTAGCTCGTGAGGGTGGCGCGGGCGAGCTGTTGGACGGAGCCCGGTGAGGCGCGGAGGTGGAGCATGAGCTGCGTCTTGAGCGCGGCTAGGCGATCTTCTTGCTCTCCGTCGAGCACGATGCGGTGCGATGGGCGCTTCAGGAGCGGGAGGCTGGCGCTGCGATCGGCGGAGGTTTTGTCGGCATCGTCGCGATCGGCGAGCTCGAGGGCGTCTTTGGTTTCTTCGGCGATGTCGGCGAGCACGAAGTCGAGCGCTGCGACGTCGGCGAGGAGGCGCGCGCACGTTTCTTCGCTGGCTTTTTCGGCGGCGCTCGCTGGCGGTGTCGCTTCGAGCTCGGCGAGGAGCTTCGCGAAGTCGCCGTCCGGATCGTCGATCACTCTGCTGAGCGGTGAGGTGTTCGCGTCGCGCGCCGTGGTGAGATCACGGAGGATCGTCGCGAGCATGCGGCGGTCGCCTGCCGGCAGCGCGAGGGCCTCCTTTCGCATCGCCGCGATCTCGGGGCCAGTGATGATGCCGCGCTGCAAGCGTTCGCCAGCGCTCGCGAGGCCCTTTCTGTCGCAGACGCCGAACAGGCAGCCGAGGAGGCGCACGCCGCCGCTGTCGAGCGCTTTCTCGTCGAGCCGAGTGGCCTTCTCGAGGATCTCGCCGAAGCGGCGGAAGCTCTGGCCTTGCGTGATCGACACTTGGTCCGGCGAGGGCGTGGTCGCCTCGAGCTCGCGCGTCAGCCGATCGAAGCCTTCGCCTGCATGCGGCACAGGCGCTTGCGGAGAGAGCGCGCTCTCGATGCCCGCGGTGATGTGAGCCGCGGCGAGGGCGAGCTCCTTCTTGTCGGTCTTCGCCATCGCCGGGTTCTTTCGCACGAGCGCAGTATGGACGAGCTTCTGCAGCTCTTCGGATGCGCGAAAGTCGTCGTAGCGGCGGCGGAGCTTCTTGTAGGTCGCGAGCAGCACCGGCCGCGCCTTCGGGTCGTTGGCGATGTCGCGCCCGGCTTGGCGCAGGGCGTCCTGGTCCTTGTCGGTGAAATTGCCGAACACGAGTCGCGAGGTGTCAAACCAGACCCAGAAGAGCCCGAGCGTGCAGACTGAGGCGAAGAACAGGCCGATGACCTGCAACACGTCGTCGCCGACCGACGACTGCTCGATCGCAACGTCGACGTCAGCGAGGGCCTCGGTCACAACGTCTTGCCGCACCTCGACCTTGGCGACTCCCATGCGTCCTCCAAGATCGTTATCGCGCTTAAGTCTTGGCTCGTTGTTTGTTTTACGTGGTAAGCGTATAACAAACAAGAAGGGACCGGGGAGCGAGTCGAAAAGGGACCGGGGAGTGCGCCGAAAAGGGACCAGGGAGCGAGTCGAAAAGGGACCGGGGAGCGCTCGCGGAGAATTGGCGTTCGCTCGGGCTGGGCGCGACAATCGCCCCGTGAACGTCATCTGGCTCGCGATGATCGTGGCGGCGGTGTTCGCGGCGCTGCTCGGGAGCGGGGCCGGCGGCAGCATGAATGCCCTGAGCGCGGCGATGTTGGCGAGCGCCAAGGCGGCGGTCGAGCTGGCGCTCTCGCTCGTCGGTCCGCTGTGCCTATGGCTCGGCCTCATGCGCATCGTCGAGCGCGCCGGGCTGCTCGCTGCCATCGCGCGCGTGGCGCAGCCGCTCCTGCGCCGCTTGTTCCCGAGCGTGCCGCCGGAGCACCCCGCGTTGGGTGCCATCGTGATGAACTTCGCCGCGAACTTCCTCAACATGGACAACGCTGCGACCGCGTTCGGCCTGCGTGCCATGCGCGCGCTGAAGTCGCTGAGCCGTACGCCGGGCGTCGCGACGAACGCGATGGTGCTCTTCTTGGCGATCAACGCCGCCGGCATCAGCGCGTTCCCGGTGAACGTCATCGCGGCGCGCGCGGCGCTGAAGCCGGACACGGCGGGAGACATCATGCTGCCGACGTTGATCGTCTCGTTCCTCTCGCTGCTCACCGCGATCGGCTGGGCCAAGCTCTTCGAGCGTTTTTCGAAGCCACCACCGGAGACGATCGCGCCAGAAGCGACCGCGCCGATCCAAGAGGAACCCTCCGTGATCGAAGCGCCGCCGCTGCCGCCCGCGCGCGATCGCTGGATCGCCGCTGCGCTCGGCGTCGCCCTCGTCGCGCTGCTCGTGTTTCGCGTCGTCGCCGACGTGAGGGGAGGCCTCGCGATCTTCTCGGCGCTGCGTGTGGCCGCCGGCTGGGTGCTCCCGCTGCTCGCCTGCGCGATGGTGATCTACGGCTATTCGCGGGGCGTCAAAGTCTACGAGGCCGCGGTCGAAGGCGCGCGCCAGGGCTTCGAGGTGTTCGTCAGCATCGTGCCGTTCCTCGTGATCATTCTGGTCGCCATCGGCATGATGCGCGCGTCGGGCGTGATGGACGCGCTGACGACGCTGCTGACGCCGGTGACCGAGCCGCTCGGCATGCCGGCCGCGGTGCTGCCGCAGGCGTTGATCCGGCCGCTCAGCGGGTCCGCGGCCATGGGCGTGCTCGTCGACACGCTAAAGGTCTACGGGCCGGACTCGCCGGACGGGTTCATCTCCAGCATCATCTACGGCAGCTCCGAGACCACGTTCTACGTGCTCGGCGTGTACTTTGGCGCGGTCGGCGTGCGTTCCTTGCGGCATGCCCTGGCGGCGTGCTTGCTCGCCGATCTGTCCGGCATGCTCATCGCCGTGTGGGTGGCGAGACTCTTTCTCTAGGGCTATGGACGTCCGCATGAAGAAGACCGAGCTCCCACGCTTGATCGGGATGGTGCACCTGCTCCCGCTTCCCGGTGCCCCGCGCGCAGTGGCAATCGGCGAAGTGCTCCGCCGCGCCGAACGCGACGCCAGCGTGCTCGAGGCCGCCGGCTTCGACGCGCTGATGATCGAAAACTTCGGCGATGCGCCGTTCTTCCCCGGCCGCGTACCGCACGAGACCGTGGCGGCGATGAGCGCCATCATCGCCGGGATCGCCGCAAAGAGCCCGCTGCCCATCGGCGTCAACGTTCTTCGCAACGACGGCGAAAGCGCGCTCGGCATCGCCGCCGCGACCGGCGCGGCGTTCGTGCGCATCAACGTGCTCACGGGCGCGATGGTCACCGATCAAGGCATCATCGAAGGCACGGCCCACGCCGTCGCCCGCACCCGCGCGCGGCTCTGCCCAACGGTCCGGATCTTCGCCGACGTGCTCGTCAAGCACGCGCAGCCGCTCGCTCCGGCGCCGCTCGAGCAATTGGTACACGACACGGTCGCCCGCGGCGGCGCCGACGCGCTCGTCGTCAGCGGCGACGGCACCGGCAAGCCGGTCTCTGCCGAGCGCCTCGCCGCGGTCGCTGCAGCCGCACACGCGCCGGTCTACATCGGCTCCGGCTTGTCGCTGAAGAACGCCGCGGCGCTGCTCGCGGTCGCTCAGGGCGCGATTGTCGGCAGCTCGATCAAGACGACGGGCGATCCGGCGTCGCCGGTCGATCCGAAGAAGGCGCGCGCGCTGGTGCAGGCGCTGCGCCGCAGCTGACGCGGCTCAGCGAACCGCGAAGCTGCCGGTCCCGTCGCGACAATCGAAGAGCACGCTCGCCCGGTGCGGCGCCTCGGGGTCATCCGGCTCCGGCATGTCGACCGCCATCGAGCAGTTGAGCGAGAAGGCGTGGCCGAGCAGCGCGCGCGCCGTCTCTCTCGCGGCGTCCGACGAGCGCATCTCGAGCACCGCCAGGCATGACGCCGTCCGGCAGTCGAGCGCGGTCACGCGGGCGCCGCCAAAGCGTGCGAAGTCGGCCCCGAGCGTGCTGGTCGCGGCGTCGGCCCACAGAGCGTTCACGGGCTCGGCGAGATGGCGCTGCAAGCTTTCGCCCGAGCGGTCCGGCGGGGTCTCAGCAGCGGCAGGGCGCTCGAGCTCTGCGACGCGCGCGGTCAGCTTGACGACGCTCGCTTCGAGCGCACGTAGCCGCCCAGGGTCGCTCGCCGGCGGCGGCGGCCTCACCGAGACGACCGAGCCGAGGCCGAGGCCCACGCAAATCCCGGCGCAAATTGGGCCGAGCAATGTCGCTTTGGTTCCTGCGCGCATGTGCCGACCCTCCGTCTCATCCGTACAGCGTCACCTGATTCCGACGGGGTTGCACAGCCTGTGCCCGTAGCTCCGCACGAAAACCCGCACGAAATCCCCACGTTCATGGCGCGGCCACCGGCGGCGATGCGGGACACCGCCACGAGACAAGCGGTACCCCACGCTCGTTATCGACCGGGCGTCGCCTGCGGGAGCCGGAATCGACGCGCAAGAGCGAGCCCGATCGACAACGATCTCAGAAAGGGACGCCCCCCCCTCTCTAGTGTCCCTCGCTCGGCGTCTTCGCCGGCGGCGATCCGCACGCGAGCAGCGCTCCCCGCATCTTCGCCATCGACTCCGGCCGCTCGCACAGCTGATCCTTTGCCTTGTCACGTCCCGGCCCGAGCTTGTCGTCGCCGAAGGTGTACCAATTGCCGTTGCGTTCGCAGATCTCGTACTCGACCGCGCGATCCAAGAGATCGGCCGCCGCGTCGATGCCCTTGCCGAAGACGATGTCGACCTCGACCTCGCGAAAGGGCGGCGCCACCTTGTTCTTCACCACCTTGATCCGCGATTTGTGGCCGTAGACCGCCTCGCCGTCCTTCAGCGTGCCGGCGCGGCGAATGTCGATGCGCACCGACGCGTAATACTTCAGCGCGTTGCCGCCGGTCGTCGTCTCCGGGTTCCCGAACACGACGCCGATCTTCATGCGCAGCTGGTTGATGAAGAGGAGCGTGGTGTTCGTGCGCGCGATGCACCCGGTGAGCTTGCGCAGCGCCTGGCTCATCAGCCGCGCCTGCAGGCCCATGTGCGCGTCGCCCATCTCGCCTTCGATCTCCGCCTTCGGCACCAGCGCCGCCACCGAGTCGATGACGATGACGTCGATGGCGCCGCTGCGCGTGAGGGTTTCGCAGATTTCGAGCGCCTGCTCGCCCGAGTCCGGCTGGCTCACCAACAGATCCTCGATCTTCACCCCGAGCTTGCGCGCGTAGCCCAAGTCCAAAGCGTGCTCGGCGTCGATGAACGCGCAGGTGGCGCCGGCCTTTTGCGCCTCGGCGATCGCGTGCAGCGTGAGCGTGGTCTTGCCGGAGCTCTCGGGCCCGTAGATCTCGATGATGCGGCCGCGCGGCAAGCCGCCGACGCCGAGCGCGAGGTCGAGCCCGCACGAGCCGGTCGGAAATACGGGGATCGGTCCCTCCGTCCACTCGCCCTCGCCGAGCAGCATCACGGCACCTTTGCCGAACTGCTTCTCGATGCTCCCCATCGCGAGCTTCAGCGCCTTCATTCGTTCTTCGAGCATGCGTCTCCCCTATGCTTGTAACGTTCGTCCTCGCCCGTCGCGGGATGCGGCGGGCGTCATGACTTCTCCCAGGCGCAGCACGAGCGCTTCGCTCACGTGCGCGTCTTCGGTGCGCTCCGACGCGGCGAGGTCAGCGATGCTGCGTGCGACGCGAAGCACCCGATCGAGCGCGCGCTGTGACAGCTCGAGGCGCGCGACCTCCGCTTCGAGCAGGGCCCACGCCGCGGCCGTTGCGCGCACCTCCGAAAAGAGCTCCGTGCCCTGCAGCGATCGATTGAGCCCGCTTCGCCCCGAAGCCCGCGCGAAGGCACGGGCCGCGGCGACTTGCCCGCGCAGCGTCGCCGTCGTCTCTGCCATGCCGCCGCTGGTGACCGCGCCGCTCACGTCGATGCGCATGTCGAAGCGATCGGTGATCGGGCCGTTCAGCCGCGCCCGGTAGCGCTCGATGTCCTTCGCCGAGCACGCGCACGCCTTCGTCTCGTGCGTCAGAAATCCGCACGGGCACGGGTTCGTCGCAGCGATGAGCTGAAAGCGCGCATCGAAGCTGACGTGGCGCAGCGCGCGCGCGATGACCGCGACGCCGGACTCCAGCGGCTGGCGCAGCGCGTTCAGCGCCTCGGTGCGAAACTCCGCGAGCTCGTCCAAGAACAGAACGCCGTGGTGGGCCAACGAGATCTCGCCTGGCCGCGGCTTCGATCCGCCGCCGACCAGCGCGGCGACCGACAAAGAATGATGCGGCGCACGCAGCGGCGGCCGGCGGCTCGGGCGTGGCGTGCCGTTCAACGAATGCAGCGCCAGGACCTCGGTGCGCTGAGGCTCGGACAGATCCGGCAAGAGGCCAACGAAGCGCTCGCAGAGCATCGTCTTGCCGACGCCCGGCGGCCCGCTGAGCAACACATGATGGCCGCCGACCGCCGCGATGACGAGCGCGCGCTTGGCGGTCAGCTGCCCGCGCACGTGCGAGAAGCAGGCGACAGGATCGAGGCGTTCGTTCTCGATCAAGGGCTTCGGTCGCGAGAACGGTTCTTCGCCGCGAAACGCCGCGACGACGTGGGTGAGCGAACGCGCCGAGAGCACTTCGATGCCGTCGATCAACGCGGCCTCCGGCCCGTTCTCCTCGGCGACGACGATCCCGCGCATTCCGGCGTCGCGGCAGCCGCGCGCCAAGATCACCGCGCCGGGGACGCCCCGCAGCGCGCCGTCGAGGCCGAGCTCGGCGGCGAACATGTAGCCGTCGAGCGCCGCTTCGCTGACGAAGCCGAGGCCACAGAGCTTCGCGAGCGCGATCGGCAAGTCGAGCGCGCTGCCCTCTTTGCGAATGTCGGCCGGCGCCAGGTTGATGACCGTGCGCCGCGACGGTTCGTCGAAGCCTGACGACTTCAACGCCGCCTCGATGCGGGAGCGACTCTCTTTGATCGCCGAGTCTGGGAGGCCGACGATGATGCACATCGGCAGCCCGAGGCCGACGTACGCCTCGACCGAGATGCGAATCGCTGTCGCGCCGATCAGAGTCGCGCCGATGGTTCGTCCAAGCACGGGCCCGCGCTGAGCAGGCGGCGTGCCACGAACCCAAAAGCGCGCAAACACTTGTCGTCCCGAGAACCGCGCAAAAACCGCGCTGTCCGAAAACGAGACAGAGTGTCCGCCGAGCGCTCCACTCCGTCCGAAACCCGTGCTAGCGGCCGCGGGCGATGCAACTCGAGCTCACCGAGCACCAACGCCTGACCAAAGACGCCGCGCGCAAGTTCGCCGCACAGCACCTCGCCCCGTTCGCCGCCGGCTGGGACAAGAAGGAAGAGTTCCCGGCGCAAGCGCTGCAAAAGCTAGGCGAAGCCGGCTTCCTCGCCATGCTCGTACCCGAAGACGAGGGCGGCACCGGCGCCGGCGCGGTCGCCTACGCGCTCGCGATCATGGAGCTCGCCGAAGGGTGTCCAGCCACCACCGTCACGATGAGCGTGACGAACATGGTGGCCGACGTCATCTCCCGCTTCGGCACGCCGGAGCAGAAGCAGCGCTACCTGCCGAAGTTCGCCGACGGATCCTTCCTCTGCGCGTCCTTCTCCCTCAGTGAACCTGGCGCCGGCTCCGACGCCGCCGGCTTGAAAGCGCGCGCGGACCAAGACGGCGATGACTACGTGCTGAACGGCGAAAAAGCCTGGGTCAGCCACGGCGAGGAAGCGTCGCTGTACCTCATCATGGCGCAGGTCGACCAAGGCGGCGGCAAGCTGAAGCCCACCGCGTTCCTCGTCGAACGAGGCGCCAAAGGCCTCAGCGTCGGACGGCGCGAAGAAAAGATGGGGCTCAGAGCGTCACACACGTGCGGGCTCGTGCTCGACGGCCTCAGAGTGCCAAAGACGGCGATCCTCGGCGGCGAAGGCAACGGCTTGAAGGTGGCGCTCACCGCGCTCGACGGCGGCCGCATCGGCGTCGGCGCGCAAGCCATCGGCATCGCCCGCGCCGCGCTCCAAGCGAGCCTGAAGTACGCCAAAGATCGACAAACGTTCGGCAAAGCGATCGGCGAGTTCCAGGCGATCCAGTGGAAGCTCGCGAACATGGCGACCGAGCTCGACGCTGCCACGCTCCTCGTGCTGCGCGCGGCCGAGATGCGCGAGAAGAAGCAGCCGTGCACCAAGGAAGCCGCGATGGCGAAGCTCTTCGCCACCGACGCGGCTTACCGAGTCTGCAACGAAGCCGTGCAGATCCATGGCGGCTACGGCTACATCGGCGAGTTCCCGGTCGAGCGGCACTTTCGCGACGTGCGGGTCACGCAGATCTACGAAGGCGCCAACGAGATCCAGCGCATCGTCATCGCGCGTGCCGTCCTGTCTTAGTGCTTGTCGAGCCGCACGCGGCGCGGTCGCCTTGCCTTGTCGCCACCGTCAACTTTGTGTAGCGAGAGTCCCCGATGAGCCAAGCTGTCCGGAAGGTTCGCATCCTCGTCGCCAAGCCGGGTCTCGACGGCCATGATCGCGGCGCCAAAGTGGTCGCTCGGGCGCTGCGCGACGCCGGCCACGAGGTCATCTACACCGGCCTACATCAGACGCCGGAGATGATCGTGGCGGCGGCCGTCCAAGAAGACGTCGACTTCGTGGGGCTCTCGATCATGAGCGGCGCCCACATGACCTTGATGCCGAAGATCGCCGAGCTCCTGAAGGCGAAGAACGCCGGCGACATCCGGATCTTCGGCGGTGGCATCATCCCGAACGAGGACATCGCCATCTTGAAGCAGAAGGGCATCGACGCCATCTTCACTCCCGGGACGCCGCTGACCGAGATCCTCGAGTATATCGCGACAAATATCGACAAAAACGCCACGAAATCGCAGACTAAATAAAGATGTTCGAATCGCTGCCAGAAGAAGTCACCGTCTACGAAGTGGGCCCGCGCGACGGCCTGCAGAACGAGACCGTGCCGCTCGGGGCGACGGACAAGATCGCGTTCATCCAGGCCTTGGTCGAAGCCGGCGTGAAGCGCATCGAGGCGACGAGCTTCGTGCACCCGAAGTGGATCCCGCAGCTCGCCGACGCCGAGAAAGTCTGCGCCGGTTTGCCCGAAGCGCCGGGCGTGCGGTTTTCGGCGCTGGTGCCGAACGTCAAAGGGCTCGAGCGCGCGCTGAAGACGCGGATTCACGAAGTCGCGATCTTCCTCTCGGCGTCGGAGTCGCACAACAAGCGCAATATTCACCGCACGGTCGCCGAGAGCTTGGCCGACTACCGCGACGTCGTCACGCAAGCGCGGGCGGCAGGGCGCGGAGTGCGCGGCTACGTCTCGACGGTGTTCGGGTGTCCCTATGAAGGCGCCGTCGATCCGCGCGCGGTCGTGCGCTTGGTCGGTGAGCTGAAGGCGCTCGGCGTCGACGAAGTGTCGCTCGGCGATACGATCGGCGTCGCCACGCCGGCCGAGGTCTACACGCTGTCGAAGCAGCTCGTGCGTGACTTTGGCGCGAAGAGCCTGGCGCTGCACCTGCACAACACGCGCGGGACGGCGTTGGCCAACGTGGTCGCCGGGCTCGAAGCCGGCATTCGCGTGTTCGATTCGACGGCCGGCGGCCTCGGCGGCTGTCCGTATGCGCCGGGCGCCAGCGGTAACCTGGCGTCGGAAGATCTCGTCTACATGCTGCACGGCATGGGCATCCGTACCGGCATCGATCTCGTGAAGCTCACTCGGGCGTCGAAGGCGCTCGAGCCGCTCCTCGGCCACGCCTTGGAGTCGAACGTGGTGCGCAGCTTGAGCATGCACGTCTCGCGGCCGGCCGAAGACGGCCAAGATCCGGCGCAAGGCTCGTTCATTCCGGATCCCGACTCACGCCGGCAGAAAAGCGGCGCCGACGTCATCGCTTTGGAAAAACCACAAGCCTCGAAAAATATTGTAACAACGTTTAACCAATAGAAGCGCGGCACGGGATGCCGCGCCTTGCTACAGAAGCCGAACACGCTGACGGAATAACGGACACCCCCCTTGCGCTGCCGCGAAGGCGCGATACTTTCGGCCGCGGATGATCCTCTTCAAGCTCGTCGTCAATCTCTTGCTCGTGTTGCGCGCGCCGCTCGTCCTCCTGCGCCGGCGCCGCGCGTTGCCAAAGAGCGGCCTCGTGCGCCTGCAGATCGACGGGCGCTTGGTCGAAGCGGCGCTGAAGCGGCCACGCTTCGTGTTGCCGTGGATGGCGCGGCGCCCCGTCACCTCGCTCGAGCGCGTGCGGGAGCTGTGCCGATTGATCGCTGCGGATTCCCGCGCCACCGGCCTCGTCGTCGATCTTGCGCGGGTGCAAGCGGGCTTCGCCGGGGCGCTCGAGCTCCGCGACGCCTTCGCCCTCGTGACGGCGGCTGGGAAACGGGTTCACGTGCACCTGCCGAAGGGCGGCGGGCTCAAAGAATACTTCGTGGCGAGCGTTGCGCAGTCGATGTCGATGCCGCCGCACGCCACGTTGTTCTTGGTCGGGATGGGCGGCAAGGGCTTCTATTTGAAGGACGCCCTCGAAAAAGCCGGCGTCGAGCCCGAGGTGGAGCAGCGCTACGAGTACAAGAGCGCGGGCGAGATGTTCGGGCGCAGCGAGATGAGCGGGCCTGCGCGCGAGCAGGCCACCATCGTTCTCGGCGCGCTGGCCGATCGCGTGCTGGAGAGCGCCGCGAAGGGCAGGGCGGAGAAGCACGCTGACGGCGCTGCGCTCTTGCACCGTGGTCCGTACCGCGCCGAGGACGCGCAGAAGCTCGGGCTCATCGACTTTGTGGCGCATGACGACGAGCTCGCCGAGGCGTTGGGCAAGGCAGGCATCGCCCACACGAAGCGGCCGGATGACACGCTCGCCGCAGCGCGGGCGCCGCTGTACTTGGCCCGCAAGACCGCGCGGGTGTTCCTGCCGTTCAGGCGAAAGCGGCGCGTCGCGGTGTTGGTGCTGAAGGGCACGATCGTCGACGAAGGCGCGCAGCCCGGGCAGATCGTCACGAAGCCTGTCGTGCAAGCGTGCGAGGCGCTGGCTAAAGATCCCTCGATCGGCGCCGTGGTGCTCGCGATCGACTCGCGCGGCGGCAGCGCCTCGGCCTCGGCCGACATGCACCACGCGATCCGGACGCTCGCGGCGAAGAAGCCGGTCGTTGCGTACCTCTCGGACTATGCGGCGAGCGGCGGTTATTACATCGCGTGCGGGGCCGACCACATCGTGGCGAACCCGCTGTCGGTCACCGGGTCCATCGGCGTCATCGCCATGCGGCCGATCTTGGAGCGTTTGCTCGGCAAGCTCGGGGTGCACCGAGACGGCGTGAAGATCGGCGACCATGCGGGGATCCTGGACGGCATCGCGCGCTTCACGGAGGCCGAGAAGCACGCGATGGAGCGGCTCATCGACGCGACCTACGCGGAGTTTGCCGGCGTCGTGATGCAGAGCCGGAAGCTCGCGCCGGAGGTCCTCGATCGCCTGGCCCGCGGGCGGGTGTGGCTCGGCGAGAACGCGGCGTTCGCTCCACTGCGAGACGCGCTTGGAGGGCTCGAAGCGGCGATCGCAGAGGCGAAGAAGCGCGCGCCGGTGAAGCTCGCCGACGAGCCGCTCGTGTTCGAGCCGCACCGGCCGCGGCCAAGCTTGCAGATGTTGCCTTTCTCCGGTGCTTTTTCCGGCTCTCCTTGGCGTGACCTCGGCTTTCCGCTACTCGGCTCACCCGGCGGCGCCTGGTTCTACGAAGCGTTCGCCATAGAATAGGAAGCCGAAAATGCCGCAGCAGAAGGACGGGATGCTCTGGGTCGACCTCGAGATGACGGGGCTCGATCCGGATTCCTGTACGATCATCGAGATCGCCTCGCTCGTGACCGACAACGAGCTGAACGTCCTCGCCGAGGGGCCGGCGATCGTCATTCACCAGCCTGCCGCGTTGCTCGAGAAGATGGACGCCTGGAACCAAGAGCACCACAAGAAGTCCGGGCTCTACGACGCGGTGCTCGCCTCGCAGCTGAGCCTCGAGAAGGCCGAGGAAGAGACGCTCGCGTTCTGCAAGGAGTGGTTGCCGCAGAAGAAGGCGCCGCTCTGCGGCAACTCGATCTGGCAGGACCGCCGCTTCTTGTGCCGCTACATGCCGAAGCTCGAAGGCTACCTGCACTACCGCAACATCGACGTGTCGAGCTTCAAGGAAGTCATCCGCCGCTGGTACACGGGCGGGCCGGAGCTGCAGCGGAAGAAAGAGGCGCACCGGGCGCTCGACGACATCAAGGAGAGCATCAACGAGCTGCGGTTCTACCGCGAGAACTTCTTGGTGAAGCCGGTCGCGCGATAAGGGCCCGTCTGCTTCGTTGCTCGGTCGCGCCTCGCATACGAACCCTTCTCGCGCGACCTAGAATCTTACTTCGGCGCGCGGCCGCGGAGATACTGCGCCAGCCACGCGCGTTCCTCTTCATTGAGAAGCTTGCGCTCGATGAGCCGCTGGTCGAGCGGCGAGAACGTCAGCGGCCGCACCTGCAGATAGCCCGGCACGCCGGTGATGCGCTCGAGCGTGCACAGGTTCTCGATGCGGATGCCGCCGAAGCGTTCGAGGTAGACGCCGGGCTCAATCGAAAACACCATGCCCTCTTCGAGCGCGGCGGTGCCGGTCGTGCCGATGCGCGGCGGAAACTCGTGCACGTTGATGCCGACGCCGTGGCCGGTGCCGTGGTTGTAGTTCAGCCCTTGCGCCCAAAGCGGTGCGCGCACGATGGCATCCAGCTGATCGCCGCGGGTGCCGACGGGGATGCGCGCGCGCATGCCGGCGATCGCCGCCTTCAAGGTGAGCGTGTAGTAGCGCTTCTGCTCGGCGCTCGCCTTCTGTGACTTCGGGCCGACCAAGAACGTGCGCGTGAGGTCGGTGGCGTAGCCTTCGTCGTAGTAGGCGCCGGTGTCGAGCAAGACGAGCTCGCCCTGCTTGATGATGCGCTTCGGGTTCGGCTTCGAGTAGTGGACGATGGCGCCGTTTCTGCCGGCCGCCGAGATGATGTCGAACGACAGGCCCGTCGCGCCCGAGGCAAAGAAGCGCTCGCGGACTTCTGCGGCGAAGTCGGCCTCGCTGACGACCTTGCGCTTGCTGACTTCCTCGCAGAGCCACGCGATCGCGCCTTCGATCACCTTGTCGGCGCGCGCGAAGGCGGCGGTCATGGCCTTCAGCTCTTTCTTGCCCTTCTTCGCCTTCAGCGGCCCGACTGGGCTCGGCAGCGCGACGACTTCAGCGCCCGAGTCCTTCAGCCGCTGCACCCAGCGCGCGCTCGTCAGCTTCGGGTCATAGCCGACGCGCGCCTTCTTCACGCGCAGGGCGAGCGCTTTGTCGAAGGCGGCGAGGTCAACGAAGTCGATCGCGGGGCGGGCGGCTTTGACGGCATCGCTCAGCGCCTCTTGCGCGACGCCGACGAGCAAGCGGCCGCCGCTCAGGTACGCCACCGAGCGAAACGTCACCTGGAATGGCAAGTCGCTGCCGCGCAGGTTCGTCAGATACGCGACCTCGTCGAGCGTTTGCACGAAGAGGCCGGCGAGGCTCTCCTTGGCGAGCGCTTCGCCCACGACCGTGAGCTTCTGTTGACTGCCGAGGTCGAGCTCGCCTTCGTCGAGGGCGCGCAGGGGCTTTGACTCACGGGCGATCGGGCCGCGCGCGCGCTCGACGAGCGAGGGATCGGTCGCGATCCAGACGGCGCCGGCGGTCGCTTTTTGCACGCGCTCGAGCTCGAACTGGCTGAAGCGATCGGGCTCATAGCCGACGCGCAGCTTCGGGCGCTTCGTGAGGACGGATTGCAGCTGTTCGAGCGCCGCTTGCTCTGGTGCGGTGCCGAGCGGAACTTTCACGACGTTGAACGCTTGCACTTCGCTGTCGGCTTGCAACCAGTAGCGGCCGTCGACGAAGACCCAGGCGCCATCGTGGGTGACGAGCGCTTCGCCGACCGAGCCGGTGAAGCCGGTGAGCCACGCGCGCGTCGACTCTTCGAGCGGCACGTACTCATTCAAGTGCGCGTCCGTCGAGCGCACCCACAGCGCGTCGAGCTGGGCGCCGCGCATGAGGGCGCGGACAGCGTCGAGGCGTGCCGCGAGGCTGTGGTCGCTCGGAGAGGTGAGGGCGGTGGCAGCGGTCATGGCATGCATGCGCGTAGCAAAACGCGGTGGTGGAAAGAAAGGGCCGGCGCCCTTACAATACGAGAGTGGCGAAGCTCGATGACCACCATGACGCCGGGCGTGCAGAGCTCGACGCGCAACTCGCGACTTTGCCGCTCAGCGTCGAATACCCTTGCAGCTACTTGCCAGATCGCCTGGCGCGGCAGCAGCAGTTCTTTTGGCCGAAGCAGGCCGGTCACATGCCGGGCGCTTTCTACCAGCAGATGATGGACCGGCATTTTCGCCGCTCCGGGCGCTTGTTCTATCGGCCGCGGTGCATCGGGTGTCAGGCGTGCGTGCCGATCCGCCTCGATGTGCGGACGTTCGCCGCGAGCCGGTCGCAGGAGCGCTCGGCGAAGAAGAACACGGACGTCGTCGTGCGCTGGCAGAAGCCGGTGCTCGATGCCGAGCGGGTGGCGCTCTACGGGCGCTATACGCAAGCGCGCCATGATCGCGACGAGCTCGAGGATCCGGCGAGCGCGCTCGAGGAGTTTCTCTACGACAGCCCGACGGATACCTTGGAAGGCAGCTATTGGGTGGGCGATCGCTTGATCGGCTGCGGCATTTGCGATCTGACGCCGGTGGCGCTCTCGACCGTGTACTTCTACTTCGATCCGGCTGAGTCGAAGCGCAGCCTCGGCGTGTACTCGGCGTTACAGGAGATCGCGTACGCGCGCGGGGCGGGGCTGACGCACTATTATCTCGGCTATTACATCTCGGACTGCCGCAAGATGGAGTACAAGGCCGGGCTCGGAGACCACGAGCTGCTCGAGCCGGTCGGCTGGCAGAAAAAGACCCGGCGTTTGAACGTCACCCCTTGACCGCGTGCCTCTGACTGTATACTGAACAAATCATCAGTATGCTTTCGGGGGGAAGCACACATGGAGCACGCTCAATCAAACTCGGTGTTCGGGGCCGTCTTCGATCATTTGCGGGCACACGACGACGTCTTTTGGTGGGGCGCGGCGTCGGTTGAGGCTGAAGCCGCGTTGATCGTCGCTTTGACGGGGCTCGGCGCCGGCGTCGTCGTCTCCGCCAGCGGGCGGCGGCTGAGCGCGATTGGGCAGGGTTTGCTCGGGCGGAAGCTTCGGGTGGCGCAGCAGTCCCGTTCCATGCGACAGGCGTCGGAGGTGCCGAGGATGCGCTCGGCCGATGTGCACTTGCTCGCGCTGCAACAACTCGAGCACTTCGCACGGCCGTGCCAATGGGCGCTGCTGTGTGACGACGTGCTCGCACGGGCGATCGACTCCGGGGCGGCGCGCGCCGCCGTGCGAGGGCTCGTCGCCGAAGTCGATGCGGTGGTCGTGAGCGTGAGTCCGCGCGCGCTTGTCGACCGATTTTCTACCTTGCTCGGGCTTGGTGTCGATGCGGCGTTCGTCGCTCCGCAAAGCGCGGTCGAGCCGGTGCGCGCGGGCGCTTCGACGAAAGTACCGGTCCGATCTCTGAAGGAGGCGACGCCTGCGGCCTCGAGCGGTGTGGCGAGCACCTTGGCGCCCAAAGATGCTGCACTCTTCGAGGCCTTGCGGGTGTGGAGGCGGTCGGAGGCGCAACGGCGTGGGGTGCCAGCGTACCGGGTGCTTCCGGATCGTGTCCTGCGCGTGGTGGCGACCGAAAGGCCGCGCGAAGCAGCGGAATTGCTCGTCATTTCGGGCATCGGAGAAAAGACCGTGGCCGAGAGTGGGCGCTCTTTGCTCGACGCGGTGGCGGCGCATCAGGGAGGCGGGCCTTTGACAGAGCGCCCGGGCGGTGTCTAAGCGGAGCTCGCCGATGAGCGAGCCGGTCTGGACGATTGAGCCTGCGCACCCCGAGCTGAACCAGGTCGCAGAACGGCTCGGACTTCATCCCGGGGCGACACAGGTCCTCTTGAACCGCGGCGGGCTCGCTGCGGCGACGACGGATCACTTGGCGCCGCGCCTCGCGCAGCTCGCCGATCCGTCGGCGCTGCGCGATGTCGACGTGGCGGTCGAGCTCTTGGTGCAGGCGATCTTGGCTCAGACGCCCATCTGCATCTACGGCGACTACGACGTCGACGGCACCTCGGCGAGCGCTGTGCTGGTCGAGAACCTGAAGGCCCTGTCGGCGGTCGTTGGCTACTACACGCCGCATCGCTTGCTGCAGGGCTACGGCTTGCACAAAGAGGCCGTCGACGAGGTGCATGCGCGAGGCTTTCGCGTGCTCGTGACCGCCGATCTCGGGATCTCGAACGCGGAGGAAGTGGCCTACGCGAAGGGTCTCGGGCTGCAGGTGATCGTGGTCGATCACCATCAGGTCCCCGAGCGGCTCCCGATCGCGGATGCGGTGATCAATCCGCACCGACCCGACGACGGCTTTCCGTACAAGCCCTTGTGCGCTGCTGGCGTCGCGTTTCACCTGTTGATCGCGCTGCGGCGGCGTCTGCGGGCGCCGGATCTCGCGGGGCGTTTTCCGGAGCTCGATCTTCGTCGCTCGCTCGACCTCGTCGCCTTGGCCACGGTGGCGGACATGGTGCCGCTCACCGGCGTGAACCGCATCCTCGTGGCGCGTGGTCTCGACGTGATTCGGACCGGGTCGCGGCCGGGCTTGCTCGCGTTGATGCGCGCCGCGGGTCTCGAGCCGGGGCAGGCCGACGCGCAGGCGCTCGGGTTTCGGCTCGGTCCGCGCGTCAATGCTGCGGGTCGCATGGGCTCGGCGATGCGCTGTGTCGAGCTGTTCTTGAGCGACGGCCTCGTCGCCACCGACTTGGCGGCACGGCTCGACCAAGAGAACGCGTCGCGCCGGAGCGTCGAGGACTTTGTCTTGCGCGGGGCGACGGCACAGGCCGAAGGGCAAGCGGCTGCGGGGAGTGCAGGCATTTGCGTCGCCCATGACGATTGGCATCCCGGTGTCGTCGGCATCGTGGCGAGCCGACTCGTCGAGCGCTTTCATCGGCCGGTGTTGGTCATCGGGCAGGGCGGCAAGGGCTCGGGGCGCAGCGTGCCCAGCGTGAACTTGCTCAACGTGCTTCGGGTGTGTGCTGACGCGTTCTTGAAGTTCGGGGGCCATCCCTATGCGTGCGGCGTGACGCTGAAGCCGGGCGCGGACGCGGCGCTGCGGTCGGCGTTTGCGAAAGCGGTCACCGAGGCGTCAGCGGACGGGCCCTATCGGCCGACGCTCGCCATCGATCACACACTGGCGGCGCACGAGATCGACGACGCGCTCGTGCGCGATCTCGATCGGGTGGGGCCCTATGGGGTCGGTCACCCGGAGCCGATGTTTCATCTGAAGGGCGCGCTCATCACCGGGCGCCGCCAGGTCGGCGACGGACATTTGAAGCTCGTGATCGACGCGGGAGCCGGTCGCGCTCCGCTGTCAGCCATCGCTTTTCGTCAAGCGGCGCATCCGGCCGCGAGCGCGGACTTTCTGGATCTGGCATTCACGCCCTTCGTCAGTCATTTTTCCGGGACGCCGAAGGTCGAGCTCCGCGTGAAGGCGCTGCGCCCGGCCTAACCCGACGAGGATCCATCAGAGTGCTGCCGCTGACCTTTCTGATCAGCGCATCGTCAACGCCGGCGTGCGCGGAGGATGAGCGTCGCCAGCAGCACCTTCACCGCGCCGCCTGAGAGGAAAGGGGTGAATCCGCGCTCGATCGCCTTGGCGAGCGGCCAGCCGGTCCCCAACGCGAGCCACACGCTCCCCGCCGCGAGGATCGCGAGCGTGGCCGTTGTGAGTAGGAGCGCGATCTCGGGAAGACGTCGCCAACGTCGCACGCCGAGGCCGACGATCGCCGCGGCGCCAGGGAACGCGAGCAGATAGCCGACGCTCGCCCCGGAGCTCATCGCGAAGACCGGCAACCCGAGCGCACCGAGGGCGACGTAGAGCGTTTGGCTGAGGGCGCCGGTCGTCGGCCCGAGAAATGCGCCCGCGAGCAACACCGCCAAGGTCTGCATGGTCATCGGCACCGGCGTCCCGGGAAGCGGCACGGTGATTTGCGCGCCGATGGCGGTCGCCGCCGCCCCCGCAGCCACGAGCACCACCGTCACCGGAAACGACGTCGTCCTCGCGTCCACGGCCCCGTCTACGCGATCGCCGCCCCGCGCCACAACGAAAAGGGACCGGGGAACGTCGGCGAAAAGGGACCGGGGAGCGTCGGCGAAAAGGGACCGGGGAGCGTCGGCGAAAAGGGACCGGGGAGCGTCGGGCGTGGTACGCGGGGGCGAGTGAGCGCGAAGGAACGGATCGGTGTGGTCGACGTGCTGCGTGGCGTGGCGCTGCTCGGGATCGCCGTCATCAACGTGCGCGGCTTCGTGCGCCCGGTCGAGGAGCTCGTGCGCGGGGGGATCGTGGCTGAGACGCCAAGCGATCGCCTCGTGCTGGCCGCGATCGACGCGCTCGCGCTCGGGAAGCTCTATCTGCTCTTCTCGCTGCTCTTCGGCTTCGGCTTCGCCGTGCAAGCGGAAGAGGTGCCCACCGCGCCGCTCGTTCGCCGGCATGTCGCGCTGATCGCGATCGGGCTTCTCCACGCGACGCTCGTATGGCCGGGTGACATCCTCGCCGTCTACGGAACGCTCGGGCTGTTGCTCCTTCCGTTGCGGCGGACGTCGACGAAGCGCCTGGTCCTGCTCGCCACGCTGCTGCTCAGCTTGCCCGTCCTTTGCTGGGGGCTCATCGGAGGCGTGGCGCTCTTCCTCTCCGAGCGCGTGCCGGAAGCCCAGCGCGCGCTTGCCGGCGACGCGACGCTTGCGGCCGAGCTGTCGCGGCTCTACGGCGCTGGCGGCGACTACCCGAGCTTCGTCCGCGCACAGCTGGCCACGTTGACCGAAACCTACTTCACGGGCGTCGTGACGGCGCCGGCGGTCTTCGCCGCGTTCCTGTTCGGGGTGACCCTCGCGCGCGCGCGCTGGTTGCACGTGGCGCCCGCGCACGAGAAGCGTTGGCGGCGCGTCCGCGCGGCGTGCTTGTTTCCGGCGCTCGCCGCAAACGGAGCGCTCGCCGCGTTCCACTTTTTAGCGCCGCCGGAGTCGGCCTTCGACGGCTGGACCATCGCACACTTCGTCGCCGTCGCGATCGGCGGCCCGAGCCTCTGCGCGATTTACGTGGCAAGCGCTGCGCTCACGATGGGCAGCGGCGAGCCCAGATCGGCGACGACTCGGTTGCTCGCGAAGGCCGGGCGGCTCTCGCTCTCGTTCTATCTGATGCAGTCGGTGATCTTTGCGGCGCTCTTTTATCCGTGGGGCTTCGGCCTCGCTTCAGGCGTCTCGGTCGCCGAGGCTGAAGTGATCGCGGTGGGCGTCTACGCGCTCCAGCTCGCGATCGCGGCGTTTTGGTTCGACCGCTTTCGCCGGGGACCCTTCGAGCAAATCGTGCGTGCGGTGAGCCGCTGGCGCGTCAGTCTTTGACTGTGACGCGCACGGCCGCGACCTTCTCGTTCACCGTCGCGAACACTTGCGTGCTGCCGAGCGCCTGGCCCGTGATCATCCCCTCGGGCGTGATGTCGACGGCGTGCGACGCGGCCGACCAGCGCACTTTAGCCTGCGGCATCGGCTGGCCCTTATCGTCTTTCACCACGACCTTGAGCTGCATCGTCTTGTTGAACTTCAGCGTCTGATCGAGCGCCGGTTCTATCGCCACGCTGCCGACGATCGCCGCGCGCGTCGTGAAGTCAGCGCTCTGGCCTTTGACGCTGGCGCTGATCTTCGCCGTGCCGGAGCTCTGCGCGGTGACGAGGCCAGTGTTGCTCACCGTGACGACACTCGGATCCGAGCTCGTCCAAACGATCGGCTCCGGCGCGTCCATGATGACGCCGTCCTTGTCGTAGACGACGCCGCGCAGCTGCACCTCTTGGCCCTTCTTGCTCAAGATGTCGGTCGGTTGATCTTTGATCACGATCTTCGCGGGCTCGCGAAGGCAGGCGACGAAGGCGAGGGCGAAGGCGGCGGAGACGACGGTGCGGAGGTTCATTCAGCGCTCAGGATGAAGAAGTGGGGTGAGTGACGGGGATTGAACCCGCGACAGTCGGAGTCACAATCCGACGCTCTACCAACTGAGCTACACCCACCACCGGGTTGCGCGCGCTCGGCTACAGAATTTTACACGAGATCGCAAGCGCTAGGGTTAGTCGTCGCGGTTGGCGACGTCGGCGAGCGAGAACGAAGGCTGCAGGATGAGGCTGCGGCCGCGCATCTCGACCCAACCGCGGCGCCCAAATTCGCTGAGCGCGCGTGACACGGTTTCGCGGGTGGTGCCGACCATGTTCGCCAGATCCTGCTGCGTCGGCCGTTCTTTGATCGTGATGGTGCCCGCGGTCTGCGCGCCTTCACGTTTGCCGAGATCAATCAGGACATGCGCGAGGCGGCCGTAGACGTCGAGCAAGGCGAGCGAACCGATGGCCGCGTCCGCGCTGCGTAGGCGGCGACACAGATCGGTCATGACGGCCATCGCCAAGCGCGGGCTCTCTTCGAGCTGCTTCAAGAACGCCTGCCGCGACAGCATGAGCAGCTCGCTCTCGTCGATCGCGATGACGTTCGCCGAGCGCGGCTGGTGATCGATGAGAGACATCTCGCCGAAGTAGTCGCCCGGCTTGAAGATCGACAGGATCACTTCACGCCCGGAGTCGCCGTAGAGGGTGACCTTCACCTTGCCGGTCTTGATGATGAAGAGCGAGTCGCCTTCTTCTTCCTGGCTGACGATGATCGCGTCTTTGACGTAGGTGCGCGGAACCAAGCGCTGGCTCAGGTTCTCGAGGTCCTTGTCCGAGAGCTCCTGAAAGATCGTGACACGTCTCAGGAGCGATCGGCTGTCGGCGAGGGTCGCGCTCATCGGGTGTCAGTGAGCTTCCTGCCGACGGGGCGGTGTGTCAAGAAAAGGTCGGGGCGGCTCACTTGGCGCTCAGCCGCAGCGGCGGCCGGTGGAAGCGCGATCGCACTCCGTTGATGAAGCTCTGCAGGTGACGGTTCTCGAGCAAGCGTCGCTCGATGCTGCGCTTCTTCGGAAGATCCAAGAGCAAAATGCCGATCGCGATGGTCATGAGCCCCTGACCTGGCACACCGGGGATACTGAGCAGCGCCCCGACCGCGATGAACAGAACGCCGAGCAGATTCTTGCCGATGCGCAGGAGCACGGCCAGCACGGGATGGCGCGGCGTCGGCGGAGCGTCGCTCGCGAAGTAGTCTTCTGGGAAAGCGATGATCGCGACGACCAAGATGGCGCAGCTGAGCACCATGGCCACGAGCGAGATGCCAAGGACGGTCCACGGGCTGGCTCCGACGAGCGCGTTACGGAGGGACTCGAGCACGTGCACACCCCAATCCTAAACACTGCCGGCGGTTCGCGCCAGCCGCCGAAAAGGGACCGGGGAGCGTTTTCGCCGAAAAGGGACCGGGGAGCGTTCTCGCCGAAAAGGGACCGGGGAGCGGCGATTGACGATCGGACGCGGGCGTGATCTGACCGATGCTCATGTCCCGGCCCCGACAGCGTCTGACCCTACTCATCGGGCTCGCCCTCGCGGCGTGCGGCGCGCGGTCCGAGGGGCGGGAGCGCTCGACGACGAAGATCGACGCCTTCGGAAAGGGCGCGGACGACGATCCATCCAAGGCGGGCGACCCAAGTGGCGCGCCCTCAGCGGAGCCCACGTCGACTCCGCCAGACGGCACAACCGCCACGCCCCAACCGCGGCCCGATACCGTGGTCTGGGGCGACATCGGCGAGCGTCGCTACCGGCTGTTCATCCCCGGTACCGCGGCGAACGCCGACCAGAAAGCGCTCGTCGTCATGCTGCACGGCTGCGATCAGAGCGCGTCCGATTTTGCCACGGTGACTGGCATGGACGCGATCGCGCGCCGTGAGAAATTCGCCGTCGTCTATCCGGAGCAAGCGGCGAGCAAGAACGCGCTCGGCTGCTGGAACTGGTTCTCGGTCGCCGAGCAAGCGCGCGCCGGCGACGAAGCGCTCTTCGTGCTCAACGTCATCGATGAAGCGGCGCAGCTGACGGCGATCGACGAAGCGCGCGTCTTCGCGGCGGGTCTCAGCGCGGGCGCCGCGCTCGCCGTGATCCTCGGCAGCTGCTATCCCGAGCGCTTCAAGGCGATCGGCGCGCATTCGGGCTTGGCGTTCAAAGCGGCGAGCACCGCAGCAACGGCGGCGTGGATCATGGCCGCGGGGCCGGCGTACAGCGGTGATGCCAGCGCCGAAGGAGCAAAGATCTGCGCGGGCAAGATGCTCGCGAGCTCGGCGATCATCATCCACGGCGACGCCGACGCCACGGTGCGTCCGGCGCACGGCTCGCGCATTTATGATCAATTCCGTGCGCTCGCCGACTGGGCCGACGACGCCGCCAGAAACAACAGCGTCTCGCCGAACGAGAGCTCCGTTGGCAGCGACGGCAAGAGCTACGAGCGGGTCGTCACGAAGAAGGGCGACGGCGCCGTCGTCGAGCACATCTCGGTGCAGGGGCTCGCGCACGCGTGGAGCGGCGGCAAGAGCGGCTTCGCCTATTCGGATCCAGAGGGGCCGAACGCGAGCGAGATGCTGTGGGCGTTCTTCGCTGCCTTGCCCTGAGCGCCACTGCTCGCCGCAAGTGGTCGAGGTGCTCATGCGCCGTCGTGCGCGTGTTGACAGCGCGCGGGCGACGCATGTATGCCGCCGGACCTCGAAACGAGAGCCCTAGGCACGTAGCTCAGTGGGAGAGCATCACCTTGACACGGTGGGGGTCGGCGGTTCAATCCCGCCCGTGCCTACCATTCGTTCGGCCTAGGAAATGCCCGTGATCGAAGTCAGCCCAAGCGAAATCCCCGTCGGAAAAGCCCTGTGGGAGTACATCAAGGCGAAGGATCTCAAGCAGATCGTCGCCGCGAGGGTCGACGATCAGATCGTCGACGTGCATACGCCCATCAAGGCGACGCCGAAGTCCGTGCAGCTCCTGCAGCCCGACGACAAGGACGCGTTGATGGTGCTGCGCCACTCGACCGCGCACGTCATGGCCGAGGCGGTGAAGAAGCTGTTCCCGAAGGCGCAGGTCACGATCGGCCCGGCGACCGACAGCGGCTTCTATTACGACTACGATTACGAGCCTGGCTTCTCGCCCGAAGATCTCGAGAAGATCGAAGCGATGATGCGCACGATCGCGCAGACCCGCGCGCCGTTTCGCCGCTTCACCATGAGCCGCGACGAGATGAAGAAGATGTTCGCCGACATGGGCGAGCACTTCAAAGTCGAGATCGTCGACGGCATCCCAGCGAACGACGAGCTCAGCTATTACAAGCAGGGCGAGTTCGTCGATCTCTGCCGCGGCCCGCACCTTCCGCACACGGGCTACATGAAGGGCCTCAAGCTCACCCACACCGCCGGCGCGTATTGGCGCGGCGACGAGAAGAACAAAATGCTCCGGCGCATCTACGGCGTCGTGTTCTTCAGCGAGGCCGAGCTGAAGAAGCACTTGGAGCAGCAGGAAGAAGCGAAGAAGCGCGATCACCGTAAGCTCGGCAAAGAGCTCGAGCTCTTCGGCTTCCACCCATGGGCGCCGGCGTCGCCGTTCTTCATGCCGAAGGGCGCGCTCGTCTACAACCAGCTCATCGAGTACATGCGCGGCGTCTACGAGCAGCGCGGCTACCAAGAAGTGATCACGCCGCAGATCTTCGACGCCGAATTGTTCAAGCGCTCGGGTCACTACGACAACTACCGCGACAACATGTACTTCGCGTCGACCCACGCCTCGACCGAGACCGACGAGCAGGACGCGCGCGAATTTTCGTCGAAGCCGATGAACTGCCCGGGCCATTGCTTGCTCTACGGCATGCACAAGCACAGCTACCGCGCGCTTCCGTACCGCATGGCGGACTTCGGGCGGCTGCATCGCTACGAGCGGAGCGGCGTCACCGCCGGCCTCACGCGCGTCCGCACCTTCTGCCAAGACGACGCGCACATCTTCTGCACGATGGGCCAGATGCAAAGCGAGATGCTCGCGTTCATCGATCTGGTCGGCGAGGTGTATCCGGCGTTCGGCATCAGCGAGTGGGAAGTGAAGCTCGCCACGCGCCCCGAGAAGTCGATCGGCTCGGACGAAGCGTGGACGCTCGCTGAAAAGTCCCTGCACGACGCGCTCAACCAGCGCGCGATCAAGTACGAAGTGTTGAAGGGCGAGGGCGCGTTCTACGGCCCGAAGATCGAGTTCCACATCAAGGACGCCATCGGCCGCAGCTGGCAGCTCGGGACGCTGCAAGTCGACTTCGCCCTCCCGGAGCGCTTCGACCTCACTTACGTCGACAGCGACAACACCGAGAAGCGTCCGCTCATGCTGCACCGCGCGATCTTCGGCTCGCTCGAGCGCTTCTTCGGCGTTTACCTCGAGCACACCGGCGGCAATTTCCCCGGCTTCTTGGCCCCCGAGCAGGTGCGGGTCATCCCCGTTTCGGGCGACCAAAATCCTTATGCACAAGAGGTCTTGGAAATTTTGTTGAATCAGGGTATCCGCGCCGGCCTCGACATTTCCAACGAGAAGCTCGGCGCGAAGATTCGCGACGCGCAGCTCATGAAAGTGCCGTACGCCGGAGTGGTCGGAAAGAAGGAAGTGAGCGAGCGCCGCCTTGCGATACGCAAGCGTGGTGGAGAGGATTTGGGGGCGTTGCCGCTGGAAGAAGCGGTGGCGTTCCTGGTGAAAGAGAGCGCGGCCCCGAAGTTGGGGACGCCAAAGGGCGTTTGAAGCTCCCTTTAGAACCGCTGCGCAGCAGCAATACAGGAGTCAGTCATCGCATTCGAGCCCAGAGACGACCACCAAACTCGCGTCAATCACCGTATTCGCGCGCGGGAAATCCGCGTCATCGGTCCTGACGGGGCGCAGCTCGGCGTTTTAGCGCCGGAAGTTGCCCTCGCCAAGGCGCAAGAGCTTGGCCTCGACCTCGTCGAAGTGTCACCGACTGCCCGTCCACCGGTCTGCAAGATCATGGACTACGGCAAGTACAAGTACGACATGAAGAAGAAGGCCGCTGGCGCCAAGAAGAATCAGCACGCGAGCGAGGTGAAAGAGATCAAGTTCCGGCCGAAGATCGAAGATCACGACTTCGATACGAAGACCGGGCACGTGAGTCGTTTCCTCGCCGAAGGCAACAAGGTGAAGCTGACGATGATGTTTCGCGGCCGTGAGATCACGCACGCGGACATCGCCAAGGCGGTGCTCGACAAGGTGGCGGCGAAGCTCGCCGATACGGCCGTCATCGAGCAGTATCCGAAGCTCGAAGGCCGCAACATGACGATGCTGCTCGCGCCGAAGGCCGGGCATGCGTCGCAGACGCCGGCACCGGCTCAGGCACAGAGCCACGCGCCGCCGGCAAGCTCGCCGGCGCCACCCGGATCGCCGATCAGTCCAAAACCACCGGTGGCGCGTCCGCCGTCGGAAGTGCGTTAGAAGAAAAGGATCAATCGTATGCCGAAGATGAAGACGAAGAAAGCAGCGGCCAAGCGCTACAAGGTGAGCGGATCGGGCAAGATCATCGTGCCGACCGCCAACCGCAACCACCGCTTGATCGGCAAGAGCAAGCGCGCCAAGCGGCAGGGCCGCGGCGTCAAGGTTGCCGACAAGACCAAGCAGAAGCAGGCGAAGGTCATGCTTCCGTACAGCTACTGACCGTAGCGACAAATTCAGCGTTCACGTAAGGAGTGGAAAATGTCTCGTACTAAAGGTGGCGTCAAAACGCGCAAGCGTCATAAGCGCGTTCTCAAAGCGGCCCGTGGCTTCTACGCCGGCCGCAGAAAATACTTCACGGCGGCCAAGGAAACCTTGGATCGCGCGATGGCGTATGCGTTCGCGGGTCGCAAGATCAAGAAGCGCGACTATCGGGCGATGTGGAACGCGCGTATCAACGCCGGTCTGCGCCCGCACGGCATCAGCTACAGCCGCTTCATCTCGGCGCTGAAGACCTTGAAGATCGAGCTCGATCGCAAGGTGCTCGCCGATCTCGCGACGCGTGGCACGAAGGGTTTCACCGAGCTCATCGCTCTCGCCAAAGACGTCGAAGACAAGCGCAAAGCGTCGATCAAAAAAGCGGCCTGAAGCGACGGCGGCCTCGGCCCCGGTGCAGGCCCCTCCACAAGTGAGAGCTTCGTCTGATGTCAGACGCTCCCAACGTCCAAGCCTTACAATCGCGAGGCGAAGCGCTCGTCCACGAAGCCGAGCGCGAAGCGAAGCGCCTGCAGACCTCAGAGGCCGCGCACGCGTGTAAGGCGAAGTACCTCGGCAAGAAGGGCCTGCTCGCCGACGTCATGAAGCAGCTCTCGGCGCTGCCGCCCGAAGAGCGCAAGTCGGTCGGCAAGGTCGCCAACACGATCAAAGAGCAGCTGGAAGGCATCTTCGACGCGGCGTTGAAGCGCTTGGAGCAAGAGGCGCTCGACAAGAGCCTCGAGACCTCCGGCGTCGACGTCACGCGGCCCGCGCGCGAGCGCTGGCTCGGCACCTTGCACCCGCTGACGCGCACGACCTTTCGCATCATCGAGGTGTTTCAGAGCTTGGGCTTCGTCATCGCCGACGGCCCCGAGATCGAGCACGACTTCTACAACTTCGAAGCGCTGAACTTTCCAAAAGATCATCCCGCGCGCGACATGCAGGACACGTTCTTCGCGTCGCCGGACGTGTTGCTGCGGACGCACACGTCGCCGGTGCAGATCCGGACGATGCTCGATCGCAAGCCGCCCGTGCGCATCATTTGCCCCGGCAAGGTCTACCGCTGCGACGCCGACATCACGCACTCGCCGATGTTCCATCAGGTCGAAGGATTGTGGGTCGATCAGCGCGTGTCGATGGCCGATTTGAAAGGCGTCTTGCGCGCGTTCGCCGAGCGCCTGTTCGGCCGGCACACGAAGGTGCGCCTGCGGCCGAGCTACTTTCCCTTTGTCGAGCCCGGCGCCGAGGTCGACGTCACCTGTGTGCTCTGCGGAGGCAAAGGCTGCCGCGTGTGCAAGCAGACCGGCTGGCTCGAGATCTTGGGCGCCGGTATGGTGCACCCGAACGTGCTGACGGCCGTTGGCTACAACCCGGAAGAAGTGCGTGGCTTCGCCTTCGGCATGGGCGTCGAGCGCATCGCGATGCTGCTCCACGGCGTCGATGACATTCGCTTGTTCTTCGACAACGACATCCGCTTCCTGAGGCAGTTTCAATGAAGTTTTCACTGAACTGGCTGAAGGAGCTGTCGGAAGTCGACGCGCCGGCCGAAGAGGTGGCGGAGCGCCTGACCTTCCTCGGCCTCGAGGTCGAAGGCGTGCACGACCTGCGCTCACCGCTGCAAAAGGTGATCGTCGTCGAAGTCGCCGAGGTGCAGAAGCATCCGAACGCCGACAAGCTGAAGATCGTCAAGGTGCTCGACGGCGAAGGCACGCGCGCGATCGTGTGTGGCGCGCCCGATGTTCGCGTGGGCGCCCGCGTGCCCCTCGCCGAGCCCGGCGCGGTCGTCGGCGGCAAGAAGATCGGAGTCAGCGAGATTCGCGGCGTCAGCTCGGCTGGCATGCTGTGCTCGGAGCGAGAGCTCGGCTTCACGGACGAGGCGAAGGGCCTCGCTGATCTCCCGGGCGATTGGGCGCTCGGAAAACGCCTGTCGGATACGCCGCTCGCCGATACGATTCTGGAGATTTCGATCACGCCGAACCGCCCAGACGCGATGAGCCACCTCGGCATGGCGCGCGAGCTCGCGGCGGCGTTTCAAGCGCGCGTGCGCAAGCCCCGCGTCGTCCTGCGTGAAGACGGCGGCGAAGTCAGCGAACGCGCCGCGGTCGAGATCGTCGATCAGACGGCGTGCCGGCGCTACTTGGCGCGCGTCGTCGCCGGTGTGAAGGTGGAGCCGTCGCCGCTGCACGTGCGCGCACGCTTGTTCATGCTCGGCACGCGGCCGATCAACAACGTGGTCGACGCCACGAACTGGGTCATGCTCGAGCTCGGCCATCCGCTGCACGCGTTCGATCTCGGCCGCCTCGGCTCGGCGAGCGGCGCTGGCGCGAAGCAGAAGAAGGTGCTCGTGCGCCGCGCCAACGCCGGCGAGACGATGAAGACCTTGGACGGCGTCGAGCGTGCGCTCAGCGAAGACGACCTCGTGATCGCCGATCCGCAGCGGGCGATCGCGCTCGCCGGCATCATGGGCGGCGAAGAGAGCGAGATCGTGGCGGCTTCGGGCGACGTCCTCGTCGAGAGCGCGTACTTCGAGCCGCAGGTCGTCTATCGCACGTCGAAGCGTCTCGGCCTCACGACGGAAGCGTCGAGCCGGTTCTGGCGCGGCACCGACATGGACGGCCTCGCGTTCGCGAACGATCGCACGTGCCAGCTGCTCAGCGAGTGGGCCGACGGCAAGGTCTGCCGCGGCACCGTAGACGTCTATCCGCGCCGCCGCACGCCGGTCGAAGTGCAGCTGCGGCCGAAGCGGCTCGCCGAGTACTTGGGCGTGCAAGTGAGCGCCGAGGACATCGCCAAATATCTGACGTCGCTCGAGCTGACGGTGAAGGGCCGAACCGATCAGGCGATCACCTTCGGCATCCCGAGCTTTCGCGTCGATCTCAACGCCGAGGTCGATCTCGTCGAAGAGGTCGCGCGCCTCGAAGGCTATGGGAAGATCCCAGAGCGCTTGCCGGAAGCCGGCGGCAGCTACGACGCGATCGTGCAGCAAGACCAAGGCTCGGACTACAGCCGGCTGCGCGAGCTGCTCGCGAGCCAAGGCCTCTCGGAAGCGATCAACTACTCTTTCGTCGCCGCCGCCGAGGAAGCAGCGTTTCGTCCCGACGGGGTCGACTCGGCCGTCGCGCTGCAAAACCCGATGAGCGAAGATCAAAGCGTGATGCGCACGTCGCTCATGGCCGGGCTCGTGAAGAACGCGCGCCACAACCTCGCGCGACAAGTGCTCGACGTGCGTCTCTTCGAGATCGGCCGCGTGTTCCATCCGCGGCGCGGCGATCTCTCGGCGCTGCCGGTCCGCGACGCCGCCTTGCCCGAAGAGCACGACCGGCTCGCGATCTTGCTGCACGGCCCGGCGTCGCCGTTTGGCTGGGGCATGCCGAAGCGTGAGGTCGACTTCTTCGACGTCAAGCGCATCACCGAAGCGATCTTCGAAGCGTGGCACTTGCAGGTCGAGTACGTGCCGAACGAGCTGCCGGCGTACTTTCATCCGAAGGCCGCGGCGCGCCTCGTGCTGCATCGGCCGGCGACGGCGCATGTCGGCGCGCGCGACGAAACGATCGGCTACGTGGGGCAGCTGCACCCGAAGGTGCTCGCTGGCCTCGGCATCGACGCGTCGGCGACCTTCGTTGCCGACCTCGACGTGTTGCCGCTCTCGGCCGAAGCGGCGGTCGCGCGCTACCAGCCGCTGCCGCGCTTTCCGGGCATCCGCCGCGATCTCGCCGTCATCGCCCGCGCCGACGTGCATGCGGGCGACATCGTCAGCGAAGCGTTGGCCGAGGCGAAGCAGAAGGGCCTCACGCTCGAACACGTGCACATGTTCGACGTGTACCAAGGCAAGCCGATCGCCGATGGCCACTTGAGCCTCGCGCTCGCGTTCTTCTTCCGTCACCCCGAGCGGACGCTCACCGACGAAGAGGTGAAGGCGGAGTTCGACACGCTCGTCCTCGGCTTGAAGCAGAAGTTCAAGCTGGAATTGCGCGAGGCCTAGATGGAGCCGCTCGAGCCGAGACCGCAGCACGAGCCGCCGTTGCCGGCGGATTCGCCGATCACCGTGCGGCCGTCGGACGGGCTCGCCGTCGCCAGCCTGGTCCTCGGCATCTTGGCGTGCATCTCGTTCTGGATCTTTCCGGTGTGCGCGATCTTCGCCGTCGTCAGCGTGCTGCTCGGGCGCGTGGCCCAGCGGCGCATGCGGCAGGCGACGCCGTTGCGGCCGGCGGCGCGTTCGTGGGCGACCGCCGGGATCGTGCTGTCGTTCTCGGGTGTGCTCTTGTCGAGCGCGCTGCTCGGGAGCTGCTACTGCCTCGTGCAAGACGCGGCGAAGAAGGGCCAGCTCGAGTTCAGCAAAGAGATCCAAGATCTCGAGAAGGATCCCGAATTCAAGCGTCAGCTCGAGGAGCTGCGCAAAGACGTCAAGGCGCTTGACGAACAGAAGAACGAAGCGCAAAAGCCGGACGACAACGAAAACGAATGATATGAAGTCCTGAGCTGAGGCGCTAAGGAGCCGACACAGCTCGCGATATCGCGCATGAGGGGACCCACGTGACGAACGAAGCGGAGCGGCAAAACACGCGGACGATGACCAAGGCGGACCTCGTCGAGACGGTCTACGAGAAGGTCGGGCTGTCGAAGAAGGAATCCGCCGATCTCGTCGAGCTCTTGTTCGAGACGTTGAAGGACATGCTGGCGAACCAAGGCAAAGTGAAGCTGTCGGGGTTCGGCAACTTCCTCGTGCGCGAGAAGAAGTCGCGTCCAGGACGCAATCCGCAGACCGGCGCCGCGATCGAGATCGCCGCGCGCCGCGTGTTGAGCTTCAAGCCGTCGCAGGTGTTGAAGGCGACGCTGAACGGCGAGAGCGCGCCGGCGGAAGAGTAGCCCACGCGTCGCTACGGACCGCGGACGCAGCGGGTGTAGCCTCCGTAACTCTTGGCGACCGCGCCTACGTTCGTGCTCTGGCCCCCCTGAAAGTTGACCATCCACGCACTCGCGGGATCGGCGGCCGAGGTCGTCGATGTCCAGAACCAACCGTCCGGCGTGCTGTTGAAGGCCGGATAGGATGGGGTCGCTGCGTTTTGCAGGACCGAGGTGAGCTCGATGACATTCGGCAGGCGCCAGTCCGTTTTCGTCGCCAAGGTGAGCGTCTCGCAGAAGTTGAGCGCAGCCGACCAGGTGTGCGTCGTCGGCGTGCCGGTACAGCTCCCAGCTCCGGTCATGCCGGCGACGCAGCCTTGCCAGCGGAAGGCGTAGCGGTCGTCGATGATCCAGGCTGTCGCGCCGCCGCCGATGAAAGTGAACACACCGGTGGGGAGTTGGCCGTCGCGTACGCAGCGCACGGAGCCTTCGCTGCTCGTCAGGAAGTAGCCGATGTTGGAGGCGGTCACTCCCATGGCCGCCCCGTTCAACGCGACGTGAAAGTACCCGGTGAACAGGTCGCCGGGCGTCGGCATACCGGGAAAATACGCGGGATCGATCGGCCAAGGGCCGGGCGCGCGGCCGTAGTCGAAGATCCCTTGCAGCTCGGTGAGCGAAGAGATGCGCCAGCTGTTGAAGCCGCCCTGCATCGAAGCGGTGCAGTGCGCTTCGACCGTCGTTTGATTGGCGCCGAGCGTCGTGCCCGTGGAGCAATCGGCGCTGGTGCGGCCGCCGACGCAGCCCTGCCAGAGAAAGCCGCTGACGTTGTCGCGAATGAGGCGCGGGTTCACCGATTCGAGGCCGAAGCGCGCGCTGCTCGGGAACTTGCTGTCCCAACCGTACTGCGCGTCTTGTCCGCAAAACGTCGTTCCCGGGCCGTCGCAGGGACGGCCGGTGGTCGCGCTCGGGCCGACGGGGCAGGGGATCTCGGCCGTGTCGTTGTAGCACTTCCTCTGGTTCGTGTCGGGCAGCTGCGGAATACAGGTGCCGTAGCAGATGTCGTACGGGCGCAGCGCGCTCTTGTGGCACGGCGTTCCGTCTGGCTTGCTCGAGCAATCGGTCGTCACACAGACGCTGCGCTGACAAGCGGTGCTTCCGTCACATACCGCGCCGACGCAGCACGGCTCGCCTTCGTCGCCACAGCGCGCGATGATCGTGATGCGCACGATCCCCGGCACCGAGCCGAGCGGGGTCTGTGCCGAGATCGTGTACGTCGTTTGGGGTGCGAGCGCGTTCGCGATGCCGTTGAGCTTGCCGGTCGACGCGTCGAGCACGAGGCCCGCCGGCAGCGCGGGCGTCACGGAATATTGGTTGCTCGCGGCGCCGGTGAGCGTCGGGACATCGTCGGCGAGCACATCGCCGAGCTCGAGCGTGATGTCGGAGGCCGGGTACCAAAGCGAGTAGCTCGCGATCGCCACGCTCGCGTTCAGATCACCGGCTGGGCTGGTCGCGACGATCGCGTGCGTGGTCAACGCCTGCGTCGCCGCCGGCGTACCGGCGATGGCGCCGCTCGTCAGATCGATCGTCAAACCGTTCGGCAACGGCGGCGTCGCCGATGCGGCGCTCAGCGGGCCTCCGACGAGCGTGGCGCTGAGGCTCGCGGGACTGCCGACCCCGACGAGCTGGTTCGCCGCCGCGTAGTCGAGCGCGGCGACGGAGAGCGCGAGTGTCGTCGACGCTTCGTGCTTCGCCGTCTTTGCGGTGACGGTGTACGTCGTCAGCGGCGCCGCGACGGTCGGCGTCCCTGAGATCGTCCCCGTCGCCGCGTCGAGCGCGAGGCCGGCCGGCAGCGGCGGGGCGATCGTCACCGTCACCGGCGCGCCGACTGCGAGCGTCGGCACATTTGCGGTGATCGCCACGCCGCGGCGGTAGAGCGCAGGGTTCGTCCCGTACGCAAACGCCGCGATCGTCTCGGCGCGGAGCTCGCACTCGGCGATGCATTCGCCCGTCCCGCCTGTCGTGCCGGTCTCTCCGGTCTCGCCGGTGCTGCCGATCTCGCCCGGCTTCTTCGACGAGCTGCCGAAGAGCACACAGGCTTCGAGCGCGAGGAAGATGAAGACCGCGGCGCGCATCTTCAAGGTGTACCCGATCCCGCAATGCGCGCGATCGTTGGCACATCGGCGGCGGTGTACGCGCTGAGGCAACGGCCGTCGCCCGTCGTGGCGGCGAACGAGTGCCCGGCCCAGGTCGTCTGGTGGCCACTCGTGCCGGGGGCGAGCGTGAAGTGGTTGTGATAGTGGAACACACCGTCGCCGACGTCGGCCTCGATCCACACCGAGAGCTCTTTGAACGCCGCGGCATGCGCCGGGCCGAGCAGATCGCGAAAGCGCGTGAGCTGCGATCCGAGCAACGCGAGCGCCTTCTCGAGCGCGGCTTGGTCCTTCTTCGCGCGCTCGTGAACGAACACCGGAAGGTCGGCGACGGTCATGCGGGTGTACGCTTTCATCTGCCGCTCCTCGCGCGCGGTGAGGTCCGCAGGGGTCGCGAGGCGCACGCCGGACTTCGTCGCTTCCCTCGCTGAGCAGGCCCGTCCGCAGGCAACACGGCTTCGAGCCGGCGGCCGCCGTCGAAGTCGCGCCAATAGACGCGGATGGGATCCGTCGAGGCGTTGATCACGCCGAACGCGGTGGCCGCCGTGCCGCCGGGCGACACCAGGCGCGGCTCATCGGCGCAGGTGGGCTTTGGCGGCGAGGCAGCGATCATGAACGCCAGGATCAGCATGACGGCGTCCATACAAACAAAATTGACGCTCCGCCATGGCGTGTCCATGATGCCTACGGGCCAAAATGAAGCGCATCATCGGCATCGACCTCGGCACCACGAACAGCTGCGCGGCCTACGTGCAGCACGGGATCCCGCGCGTCATCCCGACCGAGAAGGGCTACAACACCTTGCCCTCGGTCGTCGGCTTCAACCCTGACGGCACGCTCGTCTTTGGCCAGAGCGCCAAAGAACGCCTCGTCTTGCACCCGAAGACCACCTTGCACTCGACGAAGCGCTTGCTCGGCCGCCACTACGACTCGCGCGCGGTGCACGACCTCCAGGGCTTCTTCGACTTCGACATCGTCGCGGCGCAAAACGGCGAAGCGGTCATCAAGCTCGAAGACGGCCGCACCGTGAGCCCGAGCGAAGTCGGCACCATGCTCTTGCGGCAAATCGCGCGCGTCGCCTCCGAACACTTGAAGGAGGACGTGCGCGAGGTCGTGATCAGCGTGCCGGCGTATTTTTCCGACCTGCAACGTCAGGCGGTGAAGCGCGCGGCGGCCGAGGCAGGCTTGAACGTGCGCCGCCTGGTCAACGAGCCGACCGCGGCGTCGCTCGCGTACGGGGTCAACCGCGGCATCGAGCAGCGGGTGCTCGTCTACGACCTCGGCGGCGGCACCTTCGACGTGTCGATCTTGGACATCTCGGCCAACGTCTTCGAGGTGGAAGCGACCGGCGGCGACAACTTCCTGGGCGGCACCGACTTCGACAACCGCATCATCGCGTGGGCGCTCGAAGAGTTCCAAGCCAAAGAGCAGATCGATCTCGGCGCCGAGCCCGTCGCGGTGATGCAACGCCTGCGCGCGGCGGCGGAGGCGGCGAAGCAAGAGCTCAGCTTGTTGATGACGACCGATCTGCGCTTGCCCTTCGTCACCGAGCGCCGCGGCAAGCCTGTGGATCTCGCGCTGACCTTGAGCCGCGACACGCTGAACGCGCTGACGGCCGATCTCATCGCGCGCACGATCGAAGTGACGCAGAAGCTCCTCGATCAGCGCAGCCACCAGACGAGCGACATCGCCGAGGTGATCTTGGTCGGCGGCATGACGCGCATGCCGGCGGTGCAAGCGGCGCTGCAGAAGCTCTTCGGCCGCGCGCCGAAGAAGGGCGTGCATCCGGACGAGGTCGTCGCTCAAGGTGCGGCCCTGCTCGGCGATTCGCTCGACCGCATCGACAGCGTGACCTTGATCGACGTCTTGAGCGTTCCGATCGGCGTCGGTATCGGCGGCGGCAAGCTGATGCCGATCTTCAACCGCAACCAACGCCTGCCGGCGGCGCAGTCGATGACGCTGCCGACCGCGCGCGACGATCAGACGAAGATGGAGATCGACTTTTACCAGGGCGACACGGCCGCCGCGTACGAAGCGGACTACTTGGGCACGCTCGTGCTCGACGACATCCCGGCGAAGAAGGCCGGGCAGGTCAAAGTGAAGGTCGACGTGCAGCTCGACTCCGAAGGGCTCATGCGCATTGACGCCGAGGACGGCCGCGGCGGCAAGAAGACGCTCACCTTGCAGGCGCTCGGCAAGCAAGCGCGCGGGCGCTTTGCCGACAAGGTCGCCGCGGCGAGCGATCCGGCGAACACCTCGCGCCGCCGCGACGCCCAAAGCGTGCGGGCGGTCGTGCGCGGGATCTTGGGACGTAAGTGAAGCCGCTCGGGGTCGTGTTCGTGCTCCTCTCGGCATGCGCGCCCTTCGTCGACGACGTGGTCTACGGGAACCGCGAGCCGCAGGAGTTGCTGCCGGTCATCGAGGGCGAGGGGATCTTCCACACGGTGCAGGCGGGGGAGACGGCGTTTCGGATCGCGAAGGCGTACGGCGTCGCGCTCGACGATTTGCTCGGCCAGAACGATCTCAGCGATCCGAAGAAATTGCGCACTGGCGACGTGCTCTTCATCGCCGGTGCGACGGCGGTCGTCGCGATCGCGCCAGCTCCGCCGCCAAAGGCAGGCGAACCGGCGCCCGACGAAGCCGCAGAGCGCGCCGCCGTGCTCGCGCAGATCGGCAAGCTCGAATGGCCGGTCGACGGCATCGTCACGACGCGCTTTGGCGTGCGCGGATCGCGCAAACATGACGGCATCGACATCTCGGCGCCGGAAGGCACGCGCGTGGCGGCGGCCGGGACCGGCGTCGTGCTCTACGCGGGCGACGGCCAGCGCGGCTACGGCAACTTGATCATCATCAAGCACGAGCAGAACCTGGTGACCGTCTACGCCCACAACAAAGAGAACTTCGTGAAGGAAGGCGATCGGGTGGCGCGCGGGCAAGTCATCGCGCACGTCGGCCAGACCGGCCGCGCCGAGGGGCCGCATCTTCACTTCGAAGTTCGGCAGACCGGGCGCGCGAAAAATCCGTTGTTCTACTTGCCTTAGTTCGAACGATGCCGGTACAAGCCGCGCTCACGATCGGGGCGTAGCGCAGCCTGGTTAGCGCATCAGACTGGGGGTCTGAGGGTCGGTGGTTCGAATCCACTCGCCCCGATTTTTTTTTTATGCAAGACACTCTCATTCTGGTTTCGAACGACGACGGCGTCGCCTCGACCGGCATCGCCGCGCTGGTGAAGGCGGTCGAGCCGCTCGGCCAGGTCGTCGTCGTCGCGCCGGATCGCGAGCGCAGCGCCGCCGGCCATTCGATCTCGTTGTCGACGCCGCTGCGCGCCGTCGAAGTGATGCCGGGTTGGTTCGCCGTCGACGGCACGCCGACCGACTCCGTCTATCTCGGCATCCACCACTTGCTCGGGCGCAAGCCGACCTTGCTCGTCTCCGGCATCAACCATGGCGCCAACCTCGGCAACGACGTGACGTACTCGGGCACCGTGAGCGCTGCGATGGAAGGCACCGTGTTCGGCGTGCCGTCGATCGCGTTCTCGCAGATCTCGCTCTCGTCGTTGAAGGGCGACTTTACGCAGCAGACGAAGTTCGTGCAGAAGCTCGCGCGCTTCGTGCTCGACAAGGGGCTGCCGCACGACACGCTGCTCAACGTGAACTTTCCGCCGAAGGCCGACGCCGAGCGCTTTCAGTGGACCACGCTCGGGCGGCGTCGCTACGGCGAGGCGGTCGATGCCCGGGTCGATCCGCGCGGCCGGAAGTACTACTGGATCGGCGGCGACGAGATGGGCCACGACGACCTGCCGGGAAGCGATTGTAACGCGGTCGCCGAGGGGCTCATTTCGGTGAGCCCGGTGCACATGGATCTGACGAACTACGAGGCGCTCGAGAAACTGAAGAAGCAGCTCTGAGGCCCTGACCCGAAACCCTGGCCCTGACCGCAAGACCAAAGACCTGGCCGCGCTCGCGAGCCTGAACCTGAACCTGGCCTTGGCCCTGACCTGGCCGACGGCGGTTCGAGTCGGAGGTCCAAGTCTACGGCCAGGCTCAGGGTCGCGAGCGTGGCCAAGGCTTGCGGTCAGGGTCAGGTTCTTGGGTCAGGGTCGAAGCTAGAACGTGAGCTGCATGAAGGCGCCGAGGTTGAGGTTCGCCTTCCCCTGGATCTTGCTCGAGCTCGCCGTGGGGACCGAGCCCGTACGCGGTGCCTTCATACGTGTTGCTGTGTTGCCGGGTTGGCCTGCGCCGATGGAAAAGGTGGTCTCTGCCATGCGCCGGTGATCGGCGTTCGGGTAATCGTTATGCGTAAAAATAATAAATGAGTTTGACAGGGACGTCTTCCCGCCGCTAGTCGCGCCGCATGACCCAGGACGAACGCCGGCGCAGCAACCGTGTAGCCCTCGGAGTCCCTGTTCGCATGAAGCACGCAGACGGTCGCGAGCTCATCGCCATGACCGAGAACGTGAGCGACGAGGGCGCGCTCATCGGCACGCCGCATCACTTGGCGATCGGCGACGAGCTCAGCGTGACGACGACGCAAGGGGCGCTGCCGCTCCGCGCGCGCGTCGTGCGCTTCGAGAAGAACGACCGCGCCGAGACGCTGCTCTGGCGCTTTCACGCGGCGTTGATCTTCGACGGCGATCCGCGGCGCTTCGTCTCGTGAGCAAGCTGAAGATCGCGCGCGTCGGCGTGGTCAAAGGATGCGGAGCGCGGCGATCTTTGACACCGTGTCCCTTGGCAATTACAAAGCCCGCCTAAGATCGGAGGACGCCGTGGCAGACGGATTTTTCGCGCGTGTCGGCAACCTGTGGAAGGGTTTTCTCAGCCTGTGGATCTCGAACGTCGAGAAGGAACACCCCGAGATCGCTTATGAAAACGCGATCAACTCGATGGTCGCCAAGTACACGCAGCTCAAGAAGGCGACGGCGGCGATCATCCGCCGGCGGGAGGACATTACGAGCCGCCTCGACAAGGCGAAGAAGGATCTCGCGCAAATCGAGCGTGATCTTTCGGCCGCGGTGCAGACCGATCAGAAGGATCTCGGCGTCGTCCTGATCCAGAAGAAGCAGGGGATGGCCCAGGACGTGACCGAGATGGAAGCCGAGCTCCTGCAGGCGAACACCGACGCCGAGACGGCCAAGGCGAGCCTGATGCAGGTGCAAGGCGAGATCAACAAGCTGAAGGCCGAGAAGGATCGCATGTTGGCCAAGCTCGCGAGCGCGCAGGCCCGGGTGAAGATCAACGAGCAGCTCGACGGCCTGTCGGTCGACGCCGAGGTGAAGGCGCTCGACAACGTGCGCGAGCACATCAAGACGACCATGGCCGAAGCGAAGCTCGGCGATGAGTTGCGTGAGAACGATCTCGATACGAAGCTCGCGAAGCTGCGCGCGGCGTCCGGCGATGCGACGGCGAATGAAGAGTGGGAAAAACTCAAGACGCAGGGCGCAGCAAAGACGCAAAGGACGATGGGTTGAGTTAGGCCGTTTCCGTCGCCGTTGACGTCGCCGTCGTCGTCGCCGGATTTTGATTTCGTCACGCTCAGATCTCGGCGACGGCGACGGCGACGTCAACGTCTACGGCTACGTTTGGGGAACAATGAAACTCACACCCTTCGCCAAAGTCTTCATCACCCTCGTCATCCTCGCGGTCGTCGGCTACGTCGTCTACGCGAAGTTCGGCGGCAACGTCCGCAATTGGGCCACCGGCAACGCCGATCCGAACGCGCCGACGGCGAACAAGCCGGAGGCGGTCGAGAAGACCGACTTCTCGAAGCTGAACGAAGCGCCGAAGGACGCCACGCGCAACCAGGCGGTGAGCGGCGTCAACGCGACGACCGTCAAGGCCGGCAAGCTCGGGCGGCCGCTCGTCGTCGCGATCAACACCTGGGCTGGTCACGCGCCGGGCATCGTCTTCAATCGCGGCCTGGAGGTGAACGACAAGTCGCACTACAAGAGCGAGTTCGGCCTCGACGTGCGCTTCGTGCTGCTCGAAGATCCGGCGGCGAAGCTCGCCGCGTTCAAGAAGGGCGACGTCGACATCATGTGGGACACGGTCGACAACTGGGCGCGCGAAGCGAGCGAGCTCATGGACACGAGTGTGCGCGGCAAGTCGGTGATCCAGCAGGACTGGAGCCGCGGCGGTGACGGCATCGTGTCGCTCGCGACGATCAAGTCGGTCGAAGACTTGAAGGGCAAGAAGATCGCCTGCACGCAGTTTACCCCTTCGCACTTCCTGCTCTTGTTCCTCCTCAGCCAGTCCGGCTTGCTCCCCGAAGATCGCGCGGCGATCGAGAAGAACATCGTCTTCACGCAGGACGCGCCGGCGGCGGCGGCGATGTTCAAGGCGAAGCGCGTCGACGCCGCTGTCACGTGGGAGCCGGATCTCTCGGGCGCCGTCACCGCGCGCGGCGACGAGGCGCACGTGCTCGTCTCGACGACGGCGGCGACGAACGTCATCGCCGACACGCTGATCGCGCGCCAAGATCTCATCGACAAGGCGCCGGAGTCGGTCAAAGCGTTCGTGCACGGTTGGTTCAAGGGCATCGACATGATGAAGGACGACCCGCAGTCGTCGAACAAGATCATCGGCGATGCGTTGAAGCTCGACGAAGAGACGGTAAGCGGAATGCTCAGCGGGTTGAAGCTGACCCCCTTCGCCGACAACGCGCTCTTCTACGGCCTCGCCGGCGGCAAGTCGCACTTCGAGACGCTCTTCGACACCGCCTTCATCATTTGGCGTAAGAAGGGCCTCGTCACGAAGGTGGCGAGCGGCAAGGACGCGGTCGACACCACCTTCGTCGCGTCGCTCGCGGGCGTGTATCAAGGCCAAAAGGTCGTCGAGGCCGAGGTGAAGGCCAAGGCGCCGAGCGTGAAGGACCGCGCGATCATCAACAAGCAGCTGCAGATCCACTTCACGCCGGGCTCGGATCAGATCATGGAAGGCTCGTACTTCGTGCTCGACTCGCTCGGCGACACGCTGATCGCGTTCGGCAACACCTACCTGCGCATCGAAGGCAATACCGACGCCACCGGCAACGCGGCGGCGAACCAGACGCTGTCCGAGAAGCGTGCGGTAGCGGTCAAGAAGTACTTATTGAAGGAGTTCCCTGGTTTGTCCGACGCGCGCTTCCAGGCGATCGGCCACGGCCAGAAGAACCCGGTCGCGCCGAACACGACCGAGACCGGCCGCCAGCTCAATCGGCGTACCGATATCAAGGTGGTCCTGGCGGCTCCATGACAGCCGTCAGCGCTCAGCTGTCAGCCGTCAGTTTGGAAGACCATGACCAGTAGGCCCGATGATCTCTTCGCGGTGCGCGGCCCCATTCCGCGCCAGACGCGCACGCTGCTCATGTTCGGCGCGCCGGTGCTCGTGCTCGTCCTCTGGTGCGTGCTCAGCTACGGCGGGCTCGCGGCGCCGGACTTTCTGCCGTCGCCGACCGACGTCATCAAGGGCACGTTGCAGCTCTTCTTCAACTACGATCTCGGCACGAGCATCTGGATCTCGACGAAGCGCATCGTCATCGCGTTCTTGCTCGCGGTGTTGGTGGCGTTTCCGCTCGGCGTGCTGATGGGCGCCTTCTCGCCGATCGAAGCGTTCTTCGAGCCGGTCATGGCGCCGCTGCGCTACATGCCGATCTCGGCGTTCATTCCGCTGTTGATCCTGTGGTTCGGCATCGACGAGGCGCAGAAGCTCGCGTTCTTGTTCCTCGGCACCTTCGTGTTCTTGCTGCCGGTCGTCGTGACGGCGATTCGCGCTGTGCCGGAAGAGCTCGTGCAGACCGCGCAGACGCTCGGCGCCTCGCGCGTGCGGGTCGTGACGACGGTGCTCATCCCGGCGGCGCTGCCGGAGATCTTCGACTCGTTTCGCGTGATGAACGCGATCGCCTGGACGTACGTGATCCTCGCTGAAGCGGTGAACCCGGGGCACGGCCTCGGCTACATGGTCGAGCTCGCGCGCACGCACTCGAAGCCGTCGTGGAGCTTCGCGGGGTTGTTTGTCATCGGCGGGATTGGCTTGATCACGGACCTGATCATTCGATTGGCGTCGAAGCTGCTGTTCAGATGGAGAGAATCGTGAGCAGCCCGGCGACGACGACGGCGACGTCAACGGCGGCGTCAACGATGAAGCTCGAAGTGAAGGATCTCGGCGTCACGTATGTCCGATCGGACGGGCAAGCGACCGAGGCCGTGCGCGACATGGACCTCGAGGTGCCGGACAAGCCCGGCGTCGGCGAAGTGATCGTGCTTCTGGGGCCGTCGGGTTGCGGCAAGTCGACGGTGCTGAAGGCGATCGCCGGCTTATTGCGGCCGACGAAGGGCACGATCAAAGTCGGCGGCGTCCTCGTCGAGAGCGTCGGGGCCGACCGGGGCATGGTGTTTCAGCAGTACACCTCGTTCGGCTGGCTCACCGTGCGCGACAACGTGGCGTACGGCTTGAAGCTGAAGGGCGTGCCCGAGGCCGAGCGCAAAGACCGCGTCGATCACTACCTGAAGCTCGTCCAGCTGCAGGATTACGGCGCGTACTATCCAAAGCAGCTCTCGGGCGGCATGAAGCAGCGCGTCGCCATCGCGCGCACGCTGATCAACCGGCCGAAGCTCCTGCTGATGGACGAGCCCTTCGGCGCGCTCGATCCGCAGACGCGCTGGGACATGCAGACCTTGATCCTCGACATCGCCCACAAAGAGGACAACACGATCGTCCTCGTCACGCACGACGTCAGCGAAGCCGTCTATGTTGCCGATCACTGCTACGTGCTCGACCGCCGGCCGACGCGCGTCTTGCACAAGGTCGACGTTCCCGTATTCGGCCAGCGCAACGCGGCGCTCAAAGCCGCGCCGGAGTTCCGCGCCGTCGAAAAGCAGCTCCTCGATCTCGTCTACTCGAAGGGCCCGGGGGGCGTCTGAGCGTGGGCGAGATCGAAGACCAGCTCGAGCGGCGCCGTCAGCTCCTGGAAGAAGCCGGCGTGAAGCGGCGCTCATACGGCGACTACGCACGGCGCCTGTTCCACAACGTCTACAACTACACCCTGCTCGGCGGCGCTGCCACGGCGGCCGCGATGACCGGCGACTGGTGGATTTTCGTCGCGGGCCTCGGCCTGGAAGCGCTGTGGATGCTCTACGCGCCGGACTCGAAGGCGATGCGGCGGCGGGTCGACGCCGAGATGGATCGCGAAGAGGCGATGAAGGCCGAGGAGCGCCGCTTCGAGCAGCTGCAGCGGATGCAGGAGTATTACCGCGGCCGCTGTCGCGCGCTCATGCTGAAGCAGGCCGAGATCACCAAGCTCGCCATGGAGAACCGCACGCTGCACTCGGATCTTCTCGCCGGCGAGATCTCGAAGCTGCAGAAGCTCACCGACAGCTTCATCGATCTCTGCGTCACGCTCGGCCGCTACACGGCGTACCTCGACAAGGAGGACGTCGGCGAAGTCGAGCGGCTGCAACGCCAGTACGAGAAGCAGATCGCCGACGGCAAAGGCCCGACCGATCTCGCGAAGAAGAACTTGGACGTCGTCATGCGGCGCATCGAGCGGCTGCGCGAGATCACCGAGTTCGTCGAGCGGGCGAAGCGCCAGTTGGAGCTCATCGAGAACTCGTTCGCGCTCTTGTCGGACCAGATCGTGTCGATGCGCAGCCCGCAGGAACTGAGCGGCCAGCTCGACGAACTGATCGACGGCGTGAACGCGGTGCGCGAGACGGCGCGAGAAGCGGACCAGCTGCTCGTCGGCGTGAGCAGCTAGGATCGGGCGATACGGGGATTTCATCTTTCGTTGATCGGAGCTTTCGATGGCGACACAACCGACTCTTCCTGACTGGGCGAACGATCTTCGCCAACGCTACCTCCGCGGCGAGGCGGCGCAGTTCATCCTGCACGGCAACGTGCACGACGTCGTGCTGCACGAAGGCAAGGAGCTGCCGATCGAGGAGTTCCTGGCCACCGTGATGCTCGGTGGCAACAAGGACACGATCGTCAGCTACAACAACTCGACCGGCGTGAAGTTCAACAAGCGCAAGCCCAAGCTCGAGGGGTTGGAAGAGCTCGTCCTGCACCGCTCCCGCGACAAGGTGCTGCCGCTGCTCGAGCGCGCGCTCGTCACCGAGAGCCGCTTCGCGCTCTTGCTGACCTACGCCGAGACGCTGTGCCCCGCGGCCGATCTGTCGATGTACTCGGACACTGATCGCTCGGCGCTCGTGACCTTGCACCGCTGGGCGTCGCTGCCGGCGCTCGAGCACTCGGACAACCTCGTCATCATGCTCACCGAGAACTTGAGCGAGCTGCACCCGCGCCTCGTCAACAACGCCAGGGTCAGCGCGATCCGCATCCCGTTGCCGAGCGAAGGCGAGCGCAAAGCCTTCGTCAAGCACTTGGCGCCGCGCTTCGACCAAGCGTCGATCGACCGGCTCGCCGAGATCACCGCCGGCCTCAAGATGGTGCAGGTGCGCGGCATCTTGAGCCCCGACGATCTGCAGGACGACGTCGACGATCGTAAGAAGCTCATCACCGAGCTGCTCGGGGAAGAAGGCACGCCCGAGCGCGTCGAAGGCCTAGCGAAGATCACGAAGGGCATGGGCGCCGAAGAGATCCGCCAGCTCGTCGCGCCGAAGAAGGCGCTGCCCGGCGCCGGCAACGGCATCACGCCCGAGATGGAGCGGCTCATCGCCAAGCACAAGCGATCGATCATCGAGCGCGAGTGCGCCGGGCTCCTCGAGTTCGTCGAGCCGAAGCACGGCTTCGAGGTCGTCGGCGGCATGGAGGAAGTGAAGCGCGAGCTCAACCGCGTGGCCAAAGCGATCCGCGAAGGCAACGTCGGCCGCGTGCCGATGGGCTTTCTCTTCGTCGGGCCGATGGGCACCGGCAAGACCTTCGTCGCCGAAGCGTTCGCCAAAGAGAGCGATCTCACCGCCGTGAAGTTCGGCTCGTTCCGCAGCAAGTGGGTCGGCGCCACGGAGTCGAACCTCGATCGCATCCTCGACGTCATCAGCGGCATGGGCCAGGTCATCGTCATCATCGACGAGGTGGATCGCGCTCTGGCCGGCAACGACGGCGGCTCGGACGGCGGCACCGAGAGCCGGGTCATCGCGCGCCTCAAGGAGTTCATGAGCGACTCGCAGAACCGCGGGCGCATTCTGTTCATCCTGATGACCAACCGGCCGGACTTGCTCGACACCGACATCAAGCGCACCGGCCGCTTGGACCGCAAGATCCCGTTCTTCTACTCGCAGACGCCCGAGGACGTGCTGCCGATTCTGAGCGCGCTCTTGAAGCGCCACAAGCTGAAGCCGGGCTTCGACGTGGCGGCGCAGCAGAAGAACATCTTGGAAAAGCTCGTCGGCTGGTCGAACGCCGACATCGAGGGCGTCGTGCTGCTCGGCGCCAGCTTGGCCGACACCGCCGGCCGCCGCGACACGCCGACGCTCGAAGACATGCAAAAAGCGGTCGACGACTACTTACCGTCGCGCGACGTGAACATCTTGGAGTTCATGGAGCTGCTCGCGGTCTACGAGGCATCGAACAAGAGCATGTTGCCTAAAAAGTACCAGGGCTTGAGCCCGCAGGAATTGTCAGACAAGTTGCAGGCGGCGCGACTGCGCGTCGGTCACAGGAGATAACGCCATGGACATCATCACCGAAGTGCCTTTGAACCACGAGCAAGCCGCGCTCATCGCCCGCGCGCTCTTCACCCTGTCGCGCGTCGACGGCCACGAAGAACGGGAGGGTATGCTCATCAAGTCGTTCTGGATGGAGGTCGTCGGCAACGCGGCGATCCTCGACATGAAGGCGTTCGAGCAGCTGCCGGACGTGACGGGTCAGGATCTCGCGCGTGGCCTGCCGACCAAGGAAATGCGCCGCATGTTCATGAAGACGGCGATCATGCTCACCTACGCCGACGGCACCGTCAGCGAGAAAGAGCGCGCGTGGATCGACACGATCGGCAAGGCGCTCGGGCTCGAAGACAAGGAGCTCAAGCGCATCGACGAGCTGGTGCGGACGTACTTGCTCTCGCAGCTCTCGCACCTGCACAACGTCGACGCGTTGAAGACGGTCGCCAAAGACCTTGGATTAGACTGAGATGGCCGACAAAGGTTTTGGCAAGAAAGTGCTCGGCTGGTTCGTCGTCGACGAGAACGCGCCGCACGACGACGCGAAGGCGGCCGAGGATCTGATCAAGAAGTACAACAGCGAGACGCCCCCTCCGGCGCCTGCGGTCGAGCTCAAAGGGCCTTTGCCGAACGCAGAAGGCGGCAAGCTCGATTTTCCCAAGATCTTCGAAGCGGCGGGCATCTCGGCGGACGAGCAGGGCCGCGTCGGCAAGGCGCAGGAGCTGCTGAAGACGCTGCCGGTCGAGACGCCGATCGCGGTGAAGCGGCAGATCGTCGAAGCGTCGTTGAAGGCGTTCGGGTATCCGATCCGCGATCTCATCGAAGCCGGTGTCAGCGAGATCGAAGCGCTCGAAGCGTACATCCAAAAGAAGGCGCAAGACACGGCGAAGTCGTTGACCGAAGCCGCCGGGCGCATCGAGAAGCTGCAAAAGGAGATCATCGACCTGCAGACGATCATGCAGCAAACGCGCGACGAGCAGGCGGCCGCGACGAAGCTCTGCAACGAGCAGAAGCTCACCGTGCAGCAGGTGCTCGAGTTCTTCGGCGTCGACGAAGTGGCGAAGGTGGTGCAGGACTCGCCGAAGCTCCACGAGCCGGGAAAGTAGTCAGTCGTCCAACTGCTGGTACTTCAACGCGGCGAACCCGCGCTCGGTCGTCGTTGCGACCACGGTCCCGCCGCACTTTGGGCACGTGATCTGCGGGCCGGTGAAGATCTCGTCGCAGGCCGAGCAATAGTCCGTATGCCGCGTCTTTCCGAGCACGTAGCCGGCGACCCCGCAGCCGAACGCGATCGCGAGCGCGATGACATCGCTGACGCCGGCCTTGTACGCGCCGATCGACGCCACCGGCGCCACGATCACCGTCGCGACAAGCGCAAAGAGCCCGGCCCGCGTGCGCAGGATGCGATAGACGTTCTGGCCGGCATTCGCGCGCGCCGGCGCGGTCACGACCTCGAGCTCCGGCGAGAACGGCGGCGGCGTCACGAACTTCGGCGGTGAGCGCCCGAGCGTCTGCACCTTGAGCGTCCGCGCCAGCGCATTGGCGTCGAGCTCGCCGTACGCGCGTTCGAAGAGCGATCGCTGGTTCGTCTCGAGCTCGCGCGCGACCGTGCTCTTCTCGCTGCCGCCGCGCAGGCGCACGACTGCCGCGAGCAGGAAGCTCATCAACTCCGGGCTCAAGGCGCCGCTCGCCGAGTGCGACCACTTGGTGAACGCAAGATCGCCGACCTGAAAGCCGGACGAGCGATAGAGGTAGCTCGCGTTCGTCGTCAGCACGCCGAAGCCGAGGTAGATCGTGGCGACGCCTGCGATGCGTTCGCTGTCGTCGCCTTGCGCCAGGCCGTGAACGGCGATGAACGCGTGCGCGACCTCGTGGGCCAGCGCGCCGACGATCGCTTCGGGCTCATGCAGTTGGCTCGCGTCGACGCCGAACGCGCAGACGCCGTTGTCGACGCCGAGGAACCACGCCGCCGGCCTGCCCTCGACCACCTCGCCGTCGAGCTGCACGTCGACCCGCAGGTGGCCGAGACCGGCGTAGGTGAGCAAGCGGCGGGCCACGAGCTTCACGCCGCGGGCGTCTGCCGACCACGGATCCGGAAAGTAGCGATCGTTCGGCAAGAGCATGGGCGCCGTGAGCAGCGGCTCGGCGCCACGGCGGCCGATGAGATCGGCGAGCGCGGCGGTGGCCCAAGCGGTCATGTCCGAGTCGATCACGCGCGCGGCGCTAGCACATCACCCCAGGGGCAGTCATCGCAGGCGGGCCTCGCACCAAGCGATGCCGGCCTCTACGCTGGCCACGACGGCCCACTCGTAGGGCGGACGCTGCAGCCACATGACCGCCGCCACGATGCCGCGGGTGAAGCGCGAGCTCGACACGAAGGCCACGCCAGCCCGCCATTGCTGCAGCGCCGCGTAATTTTGGCGAACATAGTCCGCCGTCATGCGCCGTTGCTGCGGCGCGGCCTCGGCGATCGGCCGCATGTCGACGACGGTCGCGTGGCGCTCCTTCTTGGCGAGCAAGCGGAGGTTCACGGCGATGAAGTCCTGGATGTCTTCATCACTCGGAAGCTCGGGGAAGGTCATGGTCACGACGGGGTAGCGCGACTCGTCAACTGCAATCGGCATCTACCCGCACGGTGGCTTGGCGCGCCGGCGAAGGCAAGATGACGACGTAAAGACCAGGCGTTCTTGTGTCATGGTTTAGCGTAACGTGGTTTTCTGCAAAGCCGTGACGATCGCGTCGTGGCGCTCTTTGACGCGCACGACTTCTCCGGCGGCCTCGCCGATGACGATGTGCGAGCCCTTGGCGAAGATGGCGACGAGGTAGCTGTAGTCGCGCGGGCCGAGCGGCGCCGAGAGCTCGAGCAAGTACCCAGGCTCGCCGCTCTGCGCTTTGATGTCGCTCTCGGCGAAGAAGGTGTAGCCGGCCTCGATCATCCGCTTCTTCAATGCTTCCTTCCAAAACGGCAGGTCGGCCTCTGGCTTGTTCGGCTCGTCGCGCACGCGGAAGACGACGCCGTCGGGGCTCACCGCGCGAAAGTCGTCGCCGGACTTCAGCTCGAAGGCGGCGAAGCCGTCCGGCGGCGCGGCGGCGTAGTGGCGGCAGGACGCGAGCAGGAGGAGCAGCAAGAGACTACTTCTCATAGTGAAAATCCCCGATGAGGTCGCTCAAGTTGACGCCATTCAGCCAGCCAAAGGACGAGGTGCCGTCGCGCACCGGCGCGTTGCGCTCACGAAACTGAAACGAGACGACAACCTTGGCGAAGCGAACGCGGTGCTCCATTTGCTTCAGCGAGCCCTTCTGGCGCTCGATGTCTTGGATCAGCCCGACGATCTCTCGCTCCACGGTCACGACTTGGTTCGGGCCGGCGCTCTTCAAGACGTCGAAGTAGCGCTTCATCATCTCTTCGCGCGACTTCAGCACCGAGCGGGCTTGATCGATCGCGAAGCCGAGGTCGACCTTTTGATGCTGGCGATCGATGAGCACGCCGAGGGTCTTGGCGTGGGCTTCCACCTCGAGCTCGCGATCGGCCGGAACCTTGAAGGTGACCGCTTGATCGCTGCGCTCGGAGAAGTAGCCGCCGAAGCCTTCGACCTTCGCGATGAGCGCTTCGGCGGCGGCGTCTCGGTCGCTCACCTTCAACGTGAGCGTGGCCTCGGTCGCCGCGGCGGTGAGCAGCGGTGAGACGGTCTGGGCGGCGGTTGGCGCCGGCGCGAAGAGCACGAGGAAGTAGGCGAGGACGGCGTCCATCACAGAGCTCCTTTGCCGATGGCCGCGAGGACGGCGTCGGCGTAGCGTTTCTCCTGCTCCTCGCTCGGAAAGTGCGCCTCGATGACCTCGAGGTCGTCTTTGTCGGCGCGCACGCCCACGAGGTAGCGGTACGGCGTGTCCGAACGATCGACGAAGCGCAGCACGGTGAAGGCACCGGCGGTCTTCTCTTCCACGCTCGCGAACTCGGGCTGCAAGCGCGACTTCAACGCGTCGACCCAAAAGCGCGTGGTGCCTTCGGGCTTGTTCTCGCGCTTCGACGACCAGAACACGGCGGCGTCGGCGCTCTCGGCGACGAAGTGCTGCTTGTCGTCGAGCTGCACGAACCCTTGCGGCACCTCGAGCTTCAGCTTCTTGCCTTCGAACGCGACGTCGCGGCGAAACGCGCTCAGCCGGTGGATCCACTGAAACGCCGCGACCGGCTCGTCGGCCGGGGCGTTCATGCCGCGCGCGCGTTCCTCCAAGGCGAGCGAGATGCGCGAGTAGGACGCGAGCGACACGAGCGTCTTCGAGGCGTTCTCGAGATCGTCGATCTGCTGCGTGAGGCGCTGGATCTCGCGGAGGAGGTCGAGCTTCTCGCGCTCGGTCTTGGCCTTGGCGAGCAGCGCGATCAACCGATCGCGGCTCGTCTTCGCGGTCTGCAGGCGGAGCTCGATGGCGGCGAAGGCGTCGGTCACGTCTTGCGCGGTGATCGCCTTGTCGAGGACGTCGCCGAGCTTCAGGAGCTGCGCCAGCACAGCGCGGAAGCGATCGACCGGGATGCGCAGCGTCACCGCGCCGGACGTGAGCTGCTCGACGAAGCCGCCGGCGTCCGTCGCGATCTTCGCTGCCTCATCGCCGGCCTTTCGCGGCGAGTCGACGCGCAGGCGCGCGTAGGCGTTGTAGTGCAGCATGCGCGCGGGCTTCGGCGCTTGCTGGGCTTCGTGCGGCGCCGCGCTCTTCTCGTCGTTGTTCTTGTCGCCGTCGCGGGTGTCTTCTTCTCCGGACACGTCGCGCGGCGCACCAGGTGGCGGCGGCGGCGCTTGCGCGGCGGGGGAGGGCATGCCGCCGGCGGCGCGGCCGTATGCGGCGGAGTCCGCCTTCGGCGATTCCATGGTGATCGCTTGCGGCGCGTACGACTCGCGATTGCTTGCCTTCATCGAGCACATGCTCGCGAAGCCGAGCAGGCCGGCGAGCACGAGGCCGATGGCGATGCGACGTTTGGTGATTCTCATTCTTTGATCTCCCCCGTCTTTTTCAAGTCGTCGTTCTCTATTGTCATACGGATCACCGACTTCAAAATGATGTTGCGCTTGATGTTGCCGAGCACCGTCTTCAAGTCCTGGTAGATCGTCGGATCCTTCAAGATGCCGCCGAGCGTGCCCTTGCCTTGGTTCATCTCTTCGATGACGCCGCGGATGATCTTCGCCGCTTGTGCCAGGTCTTGCACGAGGTTCGTGCGATCCTTCTCGTAGATCAGCGAGTGCAGCATGCCGTTGCCGGTGCGGATCTCTTCGACCGTCGTCGCGAGCTCTTTGGCTGCGCGCGCGAGGTCCTTGGCCAGCTTGCTGCCCTCTTTGTCGTAGATGAGCGTGTGAATCATGTTGTCGCCGTTCTCGACTTGGTTGAGCACGGCCTCGATGTGACCGACCGAGGTGTTGATCTTCGTCACCGTCTGGCGCGCTTCGGCGATGAGCTGCGACGCGTCGGCGGTCATCTGCTTGTCGTAGACGAGCGCGTGGATGAGCCCGTCGCCGCGCTCGATCTTCTCCGTCAGGTTCGCCGTCGCGTGCATGATGCGGCCGAGATCCTGGGAGAGCTGCGGGGTCAGCGTCTCCCTCACGCTCTTGTCGAGCTGCGTCGTCAGGTTCGAGACGCGCGCGATCGCTTGCTCGACAGCGACGACGACGTGCGAGAGGCCGATCGCCGGTTGCGGCGGGATGAAGTCGCCGTCCTTCAAGGGCTCGGCCTCGACGCTGCCGATCGTGATGTTGATCAGCATGTCGCCGAGCAGGCCCTTCGAGCTCAGCTCGGCGACCGAGTCATCACGGATGTGCTCCAAGGCGCTCTTCTCCACCGCCAGCTCCACCTTCACGCGCTTCTTGCCGTCTTTGTCGATGAAGAACTCGATTTTGCGAACCATGCCCACGTTGACGCCCGCGAGGTGGACCGGCGCGCCGACCTGCAGGCCGCTCACATTGTCGTAGGTTGTGCTCAAGGTGACCTTCTTCGAGAACAGGTTGTGCGAGCGGCCAAGCATGGCGATCGACAGGCCGAGCACCGCGAGCGAGATCACCAAAAAGACGATGACACGCGTGTTGCTGCGCTTCTTTATCGGCGCGGGGTCGGTCATTTTTGGGGCTCCATGGCGTAGATGAAGTCTTTGATCACGGGATCCTGTGTGTGCTTGAACGCGTCGACCGGCGCGGCGAGGCGCACCCTGCGATCGTGCAGCATCGCGATCCGATCGCCGACGAGGAACGCGCACGGCATGTCGTGGGTGACGACGATCGAGGTCACTTTCAGATCGCGTTGAATCTGCAGGATGAGCTCGCTGATGCGGCGGGTGTTGGCCGGGTCGAGGCCGGTCGTCGGCTCGTCGTAGAGCAGCACCTCTGGCTCGGCGACGATGGCGCGGGCGAGGGCGGCGCGCTTCTTCATGCCCCCCGAGAGATCGGAGGGGCTCAGGTGCTCACTGCCGGCGAGGCCCACGCGGGCGAGCGCTTCGCGGACGCGAGCGTCGATGGCGTCGTCGGAGAGCGCCGAGTGCTCGCGCAGAGGATAGGCCACGTTTTCGGCGACGCTGATCGAGTCGAAGAGGGCGCCGCCTTGAAAGAGCATCGAGATGCGCTTTCGGATCGGCAAAAAGTCGTCTTCGCTGCCGTGCGCCACGTTCTTGCCGTCGATGCGCACTTCGCCGGCGTCGGGCTCCAGCAAGCCGATCAGGATCTTCAAGAGCACGCTTTTCCCGCTACCCGATCCGCCGAGGATGACGATCGTCTCGCCCTTGAAAATGTCGAGCGACAGATCGTCGTAGATCACCTTCGGCCCGAACGCCTTTTGCACGCCGACGAATTGAATGAGGGGTGTGCTCATCTAGAGTCCGAACTGCAAGAGGATGCTCGTCAACACGAAGTCCGAGATCAACGTGACGACGCTCGTGAGGACGACGGTTTCGGTGGTGGCGCGGCCGACGCCTTCGGTGCCGCCATGGGTGTGGATGCCGCGGTAGCAGGCGATGACGCTGATGAAGAAGCCGAAAAAAAGCGTCTTCATCAGGCCGCCGGCGAGATCGCTGAGGTCGACCGCCGTGGTCGCCGAGGTGATGAAGAGGGTCATGTTCACGCCGGTCGTCACGAACGCGACCATCATCGCGCCGAGCACGCCGAGCACGTTCGACATGCCGGTGAGGAGCGGCATGATGATGACCGCGGCGACGACGCGCGGCACCACGAGCTTCCTCACCGGGTCGGCGCCCATCGAGCGAATGGCGTCGATCTGTTCAGTGACCGCCATCGATCCGAGCTCGGCGGCGATGCCGGCGCCGACGCGGCCGCCGACCATGAGCGCCGTCAGCACCGGCCCGAGCTCGCGGACCAAGGACAGCGAGACGATGGTGCCGACGTACTCCTTGGCGCCGAAGCGGGAGAGCTGCGACGCGAACTGCACGGTCATCACCATGCTCGAGAAGATGGCGGTGAGCACCGCGATCGCGACCGATTTTTGCCCGATGAGCTCGATCTGCTGCGCGAGATCCTTCAGGCTCATCGGCTTCGTGAACGCGGTGACGATCGCCTTCTCGCCGAGGAGCGCGATGCCCTTCGCGACCTCCATGCCGCGGTGCACGCGATCGGCGAGTGATGAGTCGGTCATGGCCGTTGCTCGCCGGAGGAGGGGCGCTTCTTGAACGCCTTGAAGAACGCCTCGAACGCGGGCCGGCGATCCTTGAACTCGTCGATGCCGGCGACGAGCTGAAAGTCGAAGGTGCAGTTGTCCTTCTTCATGACGACGAGATCGAGCTCGATGGCGACGCCGTCCATCGTGCCGACGACGTGCACGCGCAGCGCGCCGCGGCCATCGAGCACCAGCTCTTCGCGCTCGAGCTCGCGCGTTTGATCGACGCCGAAGAGCGTGTGGTTGACGAGCACGTCGAGCGGTAAGTCGCGGATGTCTTGCTCGCCGCAGATCGCGTTGCAGATGATCGCGCCGCCGTTCTTGTGCTTGAACGCGAGGTTCGCGTCCTCGACGCTGATCCGCTTCCAGTCCGGGCCGAGCGTGCCGGTCTCGTAGACGAGCTTGCCGCGGCGAAACACCGTGCCTTCGTAGACGCCGGTGGAGCATGCACTGAACACGAGCGCGAGGAGAGCGAGGCGCACAGGGACTAGTTAGTGGTAGAAGGGGGCGCGATCAACTTTGACGTAGCCGTCGTCAACGGAAACGTTGAAACGCGTCATGCGTCATGACAGGTGACACACCATGCAGATCTCCGTCCGCAGCCAGCACATCCCCGATTCGCCGATCAGGAAGCTCGTCCCGCTCGCTGACGCCGCGAAGCAGAAGGGCCGCACGGTCTACGCGCTGAACATCGGCCAGCCCGATCTGCCGACGCCGAAGCCGTTCCTCGACGCGCTCCACGGCTACAGCAAGCAAACGATCGCGTACGGCAAGTCCGAGGGCGAGCTCGAGTACCGCCAGGGGCTCGCGCGCTACTACGGCCAAGTCGGCATCGACGTGAACCCGGAGCAGATCGTGGTCACCGTCGGCGGCAGCGAGGCGTTGCTCTTCGCGATCCAAACGGCGTGCGAGCCCGGTGACGAGGTCATCGTCTTCGAGCCGTTCTATACGAACTACAACACCTTCGCGATGATGTCGGGCGTCGATCTCGTGCCGGTGCGGACGCACGCGAACGTCGGCTACCACTTGCCGGCGGACAGCGAGATCGAAGCGAAGATCAGCAAGAAGACGAAGGCGATCTTGATCTGCTCGCCGAACAACCCGACCGGTACGGTGTTCACTGAGGACGAGCTGAAGCGCATCGCCGCGCTCGCGAAGAAGCACGAGCTCTTCGTGATCTCGGACGAGGTGTACCGGGAGTTTTGCTATAAAGGCACGCACACGAGCATCATGCACCTGCAAGGCATCGACGATCGCGCGATCCTCGTCGACTCGATCTCGAAGCGTTATTCCGCATGCGGCGCGCGCATCGGTTGCTTGGTCACGAAGAACGCGGCGGCGCGGGCGGCCGCGGTGCGGATGGCGCAGGGGCGCTTGTGCCCGCCGATCGTCGAGCAAGAAGCCTCGCTCAAGATGACCGAGCTCGGGCCAAACTTCTTCGCCCCCGTGCGCGACGAGTACCTGCGCCGGCGTGACGTTTGTTACGGCGGCCTCATGAAGATACCGGGCGTCACCTGCCTCGTGCCGAACGGCGCGTTCTACATCATGGCCGAGATGCCGATCAAAGACTGCGAGGCCTTCGCGCGCTGGCTGCTCACCGACTTTCACCTAGACAACGAGACAGTGATGGTGGCGCCGGGTCCGGGCTTCTACGTCCGCGGCAAATACGCGCAAGAAGGGCAGGGGTTGAACCAAATTCGCCTCGCCTACGTGCTCGAGGTGCCGAAGATCGAGCGGGCGATGAAGGCGTTGCAGCGAGCGGTCGAAGTCTACGGCAAGTAAGCGACCAGGAAGTGGCGGCGGCTCGAGCGAGCGGGCATCCTTCTGACTCATGCTCGCGCTGCTCTTCATCGCGGCCGCTTCGTCGCTCGAAGCGGGGCCGGCGGACGTCGATCCCGCCGCGCGCTGCAAAGCCCTCGGTGAGCTGAGCCTCCTCGGCGACGACGAGGCGTACTACAACCAAGCGAAGCGCAAGGCGAAGCAGCCGTGCGAGATCTATCACGCGGCGATGAGCGCGATCCGCCTTTTCGACGAGAAGAAGGACGCCGGGCTGCTCTGGCGCGGGCGTGGGCTGCTCGCGAAGCTGCATCAGGATCTCGTGCCAGGATCGCTCGACGAGCGCGCGCTGAAGGACTGGATCGCGTTTCGCCGCGCCGAGATCGCGTGGCGACAGCGTGACCGAGACGCTGGCGCTGTGCTCGCCGGGCTCACCGAGGAATTTCCGCTGCGTGAGCGCGCGTTTCTGCTCGGCGAGACGCTGCGCGGCTTCAAGGAGCCGGAGCTTGCGTTTTCGGCGTTGCAGCAGCGCGCGTTGCCGAAGGGCCGGCTACGGCTCATGCAGCTTCAAGGCTTGCTCGCGTTTGGCAAGAGCGCCGGAGCGGACAACGAAAGCGTCGCGCGCTGGCAACGCGAATTGTGGACCGACTATCCCGACGCCTGGCACGCGCCGCAGAAGATCGAAGGGCCCACCTTCGACGAGCTCGACGCGCGCTTCAGCGTGCTGCACGGCCGGCACGCGAACTTCGACGTCTTGAAGGAGAGCAACGAGATCCTGCGCGGCAAGGCCGACGACGCCGTGCGCTGCCGCCTCCTCTATTATCGCGGCGCGGCCCTACGGAAATTGCGCCAGTACAACGTCGCCGAGCGTACCCTGAACGAAGCGAAGATCGCGTGCGAAGGCGCGACGGCAGCGCCTGCCGTCAAGGATAAGGTCGACGACGCGAAGAAGAAGGCCTGGTACCTGTTGACGCAAGTGCAAGCGATCGCGCGGCCCTTCGAGATCGCCGCGCAGACCGGCACCGCCTTTGCCGACGTCTATCCGACCGATCCTTTGACCGACGACGTGCTCACGCACCTGGCCGCCGCCGCGTCTAAGGCTGGCGAGGACGACGCTGCCCAACGCCTGCTCGCTCGCGTGGTGAAGGATCATCCAAGCGGCGACCTGTGCGCCGAGGCGAGCTTTCGCATGGCGTACAAGGCGTATCGCGCCGGCGATCACGAGAGGGCGGCGAACCAGCTCGCGGCGATGGCGAACGGCCCGTGCCAGAGCGACATGAACGCCAAGGTGCGGGCGTTGTACTGGCAGTCGCGCGCGCTCGCGCACTTGAAGGTGCCGCAGGCGACAGTCGACGAGCCGCTGCTGGCGATCGGCAGTGCAGCGCCGCTCAGTTACTATGGCGTGCTCGCGCGCCATCGCCTCGGACGCACGACCTCGGCGAGCTCGCAGCCCGTTGCTCCGGCGCCGGTGTCGCCGAAGGCGGAGCTTGCTTTCGCCGAGCGCATCCGCGGGCTCAGCCGCTACGGCTTGTTCACCGAGGCGCAGCAGGAATTGAGCGAGCTCGAAGCGGCCGCCGAAGATCCGGTCGCCATGTGCTCGCTGTACTGCGAGGCGTTCGACTACTATCGCGCGAGCAAGCCGTTCCGAAAGACGCTCGTCGAGCTGCTCGGCGCCGAGCCGTCGAGCGCCACCGAGCCGCTCTGGCGCATCGCCTATCCTCTGCCTTTCGCGGACGTGATGCAGAAGGCGGAGCGGACCGAGCGCTTACCGAAGGATCTGCTCGTGTCGCTCGTCCGTGAAGAGAGCGCGTTTCGCTTGGACGCCGGCTCATGGGCCAACGCCTATGGGCTCACGCAGTTGCTCGTCGCCACGGCGGAGGCGACGGCGCAGGACATGGGCTACGAAGGCAAGGTCGACGCCGATGCGCTGCGCCAGCCGGTCGTGTCGCTGACCTTGGGCGCGCACCACTTGAGCATGCTGCAGAAGCGCTTTCGCACGGTGCCGTTGATCCTCGCGGGCTACAACGCCGGCGAAAAAGCCGTCGCGCACTGGTTGAAGCTGCGCGGCGCGTTGCCCCTCGACGAGTTCATCGAAGAGATTCCGCTCGACGAGACGCGCGCGTACGTGAAGCACATCATGTCGACCTGGACGATCTACCGCCACCTCGGCGGCCGCGAGCTGCCGGCCTTCGACCTCGGCGCGGCGCGGCCGTGGGGTCGCGTGCGGGTCACCGCGCGCTGAGGTCGCCCTCGCGCCGCCGTGCTTCTCGCTCTTCGGCGATGTCGGTGTAGGCCGCGTAGGCATCCTGGCTCTCGGCGAAGTGGCCGACATAGGACGCGAGATAGCTCGCCATGAAGCCGGTGACGCCGGTCGGTGCGTCTTCGTATTGGCGGACGTGCTCGAGCTCGTGGCGGAGCAGCGTCGCGTCGAGGAAGCCGCGCACGTAGATGTCGTGGCCATGCGTTTGCGCGGCCGTGGGTAGCCGCACGAAGATCTTGCCGATCCAGCTCTCGTCCGCGTCGTGGATGCGCACGCGATCCAAGAGCGCGCGCGGCAGCGGCATGCGTTCCTTCTCGTGGTCCGCGAGCGGCCGCGGCGGGTGCACGACGTCGTCGATCGCTTTGAGCGCGGAGTAGATCGGTGAGAGCGCGGTCGTACCCAAGGCGAAGAATGGCGTGACCAGGGCGCGGACGGCGCTCGCTTTGTTCTTCTGCGTGACGGCGTCGCTGAAGTTGCGTGCAGTGAGGACGAGGCCCTGGACGAGCGCTTCGGGAATGCGCAGCGCACCCTCGACGAGGCCGGTGATCGCCGCGTGCGCGGTGCGAAGCGCGAGGCGTACGGCGTCGCCGCGCGGCCCGGCGAACAGGCTGACGAACAACGCCGCGAGGCCGAGCGCTAACGCCGTGAGGAGCTCGACGAGCTTCGTGACGAGGAAGCGCAGCGCGATGAACGGCGCCGAGAGGATCTTGGCGACGATCGATGCAGGCGATGGCGATGGCGATGGCGATGGCGATGGCGATGGCGATGGCGATGCGGCGGGCGTCTCCGGGGGTGCGCGTTTCGCCGGGGGAAGAGAGCCCACCAGAGGAGTCACGTTGAACGAACGAGGAACCCCCGGCGAAACGCGCATGGCCTATATATCGGCGGCGCACGTCCGGCGGCTGGCGAAGGATGGCAGTGTCCCAAAATCGGACACTCTGTCTCAGCTCTGTGCTCCTGCACATTTCCGAAGCGAAAACGTCGATTTCGAGCCTGAGGCGCCCGCCCGCAGCGACGAGCGCGGAGGCGTGGCGGAGCCACGTCGCACAAGCGAGGAGTGAGGACGGGTGGATCAGGCCGAAAGCGGCGTTTGCAGCTCAGCGCTGGAAGGCCTTCACGATGAGCGGGTGAAACTGCTCGTCTTCTTCGAACATGCGCTGCGCGAGGCTCATGAACTGCAGCTTCACTTCCTGACGGAAGCGGCGCGGATCGGCCTGGATCTTCGACGCCGTCGACCACTCGTCGCGAAAGCGCAGGTAATTCGACTCGAGGTCCTTGCGGCTCGCCAAGAAGCGCTGCGCCGCCTCTCGCACGGCGGGATCTTTGTGTCCGACGCACGCCGGGTAGAGCGACTTGTCTTCGAGCGCGATGTGGTTTTGCAAGGTCGCGCTGAAGGCGATCAGCGTCTTGTGGGCTGCGGTCGCGCTCTTCGCCAGCGCCTCGCCGTTGATCGCCAAGATCTCGCCCGCGAGCTGCGTCAGCTTCACATGCTCCGCGGTCAGCTTGCCGATGATCTCTTCCATGTGTGTGAGTGTAGCGCGCTCAAGCCGAGAGCGCCCGCTCGAGCGCGAGGGCCGGCGCCGAGAGGGCGGCCTTCAGTGCTTCGTACTCGGCGTGTGCGGCAGGGTCGCGCGCGCTCGCCCGCACTGCGCGGATCATCGTGTTCTTCGGCGTGTGCTCGGACGGGACGAACTCCATCGCCGTCGTCTTGTAGCCGTGCGCGCGGAGCAGCGTCGTGCGCAGCGCGTCGGTCATGGTCGCGGCGGCCTCGCGGCGCAGGTGCGGTGAGGTCCAGATCGGCGCGAGGTCGCCGGCCATGCGTTCGTCCGACCACGCGCGCGCCAGCTCGGCGTGGCAGCACGGCGCCGCCGCGATCAACGAGGCCTCACCGCGGACAGCGAACGCGAGCGCGGCGTCGGTGGCGGTGTCACATGCGTGCAGCGCGAGGACCGCGTCGTAACGGTCGTCACCGAGGTCGGCGGCGTCGCGCTGCTCGAAGCGGACGGAGAGGCCGAGCTCTGCCGCGCGCTCCCGCGACTTTTCGATGACGACGGCGCGGCGATCGATGCCGGCGATCTCGGCAGGATGCGACCAGCGGTGCGCGAAGGCCCAGGCGAGCACCAAGGTCAGCGCCGAGCTGCCGCAGCCGACGTCGAGGACCCGCACGCGCGGCTTCGCGGCGATGAGATCTCGCAACGGCGGCTCGAGCAGCACGAGCATGTGCGCCACCTGCATGAACTTGCGCACGCTCCCTGCGTTCATGCTGCCGTCGCGCTGCAAGAGGTCGAGCACGCGCAGGAGCGGCGCGTCGGTCACGGGATCGAGCGCGAGCGTCTTGTCGCCGAAGAGCGCGTGCCGGCGCTCCTTGGTCCAATGCGCGCGCGCACGCTCGGTGATCTCTTCGCGCCAGCGATCCTGCATCGTCGGGCGCGATACTACAAAACATCGCACTTTTCTTCGTGATCGCGGCAGCGATCCGTGTCACCGCATCGCCATGCGCGTCCTCTACGGCGTCGTCGGTGAAGGCATGGGTCACGCGACCCGCAGCCGCGTGATCTTGGAGCACCTCTTGGCCGCGGGGCACACCGTGCGTGTCGTCGTCTCCGGGCGCGCGCACGGCTTCTTGTTGAGCCGCTTCGCCGGCCGCGAGCGGATCACCTTCGACGAGATCCACGGCTTGCACATGAATTACGACAACAACGCCGTCGACAAGAGCGAGAGCCTGCGCACGAACCTCGCCGCGGCGCCGGGCGGCTTGCTGAAGAACATCGAGGTCTATCGCAAGATCGTCACCAAGGACGGCTTCGAGCCCGAGATCGTCGTCAGCGACTTCGAGTCGTGGGCGTACTTCTACGGCAAGAACCATCGCATCCCCGTGCTCAGCATCGACAACATGCAGGTGTTGAACCGCTGCGCGCACGACGACGACGTCACCGACAACCGCCGCCTCGACTTTCGCCTGGCGAAGACCGCGGTCAAAGTGAAGCTGCCTGGGTGCTATCACTACTTGATCACGAGCTTCTTCTTCCCGCGCGTGCGCAAGAAGCGGACGACCTTGGTGCCGCCGATTTTGCGCCCGGAGATCCTCGCCGCGAAGCGCGAGCCCGGCAAGCACATCCTGGTCTACCAAACGGCCGACAACAACGCGGCGCCGATCCCCACGTTGAAGCGCTTGCCCTACGAGTTTCGCGTTTATGGCCTCGGCAAAGACGGCGACGACGGCAACGTGAAGCTGCGCGCGTTCTCCGAGACCGGCTTCGTCGATGATCTGCGGACGGCGCGCGCGGTCATCGCCGGCGGTGGTTTCTCGCTGATGGGCGAAGCGGTGCACTTGCACGTGCCGATGTTGAGCGTGCCGCTCGTTGGGCAATTCGAGCAGGAGCTGAACGCGCGCTATCTACAGAAGCTCGGCTACGGGCAGTACACCGCGTCGCTCGCCCCGGAGATCGTCGAAGCGTTCTTGAAGCGCATCGACGCGCACGCCGACGCGCTGGAGAAGTATCGTCCGCACACGAACCGGATGCTCTTCGACCTCATCGACGAAGTCTGCGATCGCGTCGAGCGCGGCGATCGGCGGCCGGTGCGCCTCGCGCAGCCGAGCATGGGCGGGTATTCGAAGCGGGAGGACGACGCAGACGACGCCGAAGACTGAGAACGGAATCTCGACCTTTCACACCCACCACAACAGAGTCATCCCGGCGAGCAGCGCCGACGCCAGCCCGAGCGCGAGCGCGTACGCGACCACGAAGCCCGCGAGCTTCATCAGCGCGAGCCCGAGCGACGGCTCGTAGACCCGCTTCGTCGCCAAGATCATGTAGGGCACCGTGACGACGAGCGCCGCCGACGCGACGTTCGCGTTGCCCGTCGCGAGCTCGTAGACGAGGCAGCACAACGCGAGCGCGAAGAAGAACGCGTGGATGTGGAAGGCGAACACCAGGTGCTGCACGTACTTCTGCTCGGAGGAGCCGAAGAAGAGCGCGATGATCCACGCGAACACCGGCATCAACAGGAAGATCAGCTTCGGCAAGTGATGCGAAAACGTCTGCGAGAAGCGCGTCTTCACGTCGCGCCGATCCATCCTCTGCAACGCCTTCAAGCGCGCCTCGATCCGCGCGCCGAGCGACAGCTTCTCGAGCTTGGCCAGCGCTGCCGCAGCCGCGGGCGCGTCGGCCGCATCGACGTGCAGCTCGGTGCCCTCGAAGGTCTCGCCGAGCTCTTTGCCTGCCTTCACCACCTTTGACGCGGTCTTGACGAGATCTTGGTGTGCAAACGCTTGCGCGTCGCGCGAGAAGCGCAGGAGATCCAAGAAGTGCGCCTCGTCGGTGAACGAGATGCTGACGAAGAAGACGATGCTCAGGAGCAAGTACAGCTTGCGCGGATGCACATAATAGATGCGCTTCCCAGCGATGAACGCCTGCGTCAGCGCGCCCGGGCGCAAGAAGAGCTGAAACATCGTGCGCCAGATCTTGGCGTCCCGCGAAAAGACGTTGCGCAGAAAGTCGACGCCGAGCGTGTCGAGCGCACTGTTCGGGTCTTGGTTGTCCTGGCCGCAAGTCGCGCAGAAGCGGCCCGCGCGCGCGCTGCTGCAGTTCGGACATCGGCTTTCGCGCGGAGCGTTCATCGGAGGCCTAGTGTAGCCGCCCTTGACTCGCGCCGCGGGCAAAGACAGCAGTGCCGCATGAGCACCGTCCTCTACGAGCAACGAGCCAAAGTCGGCGTTCTCACCCTGAACCGTCCCGACGCCAGAAACGCGCTGTCGCCCGAGCTGCTGATCGATCTGCGCAAGGCGTTGAGCGACGCAGAGGGCGACAGCAACGTCGTCGCATTGGTGCTGACCGGCGCCGGGGAGAAGGCGTTCTGCGCCGGCGCCGATCTCGGCAAGAGCTTCGGCAGCGACGCCGGTTTTCTCGCCATGCACGAAGGCCGCGGCGAGATCGCCGAGCTGTTCAAGCAGCTCAACCGTCTGAAGAAGCCCGTGATCGGCGCCGCGAACGGCGCGGCGCTCGCGGGCGGCCTCGGCGTCATCATGTCGTGCGATCTCATCGTCGCGGCCGAGCGCGCGACCTTCGGCTTGCCCGAAGTGAAGCGCGGGCTGATGCCGTACATGGTCATGGCGGTCCTCACGCGCCAGATCGGGCGAAAGCGCGCGCTCGAGATGGTGCTCAGCGGCGATCCCATCAGCGCCGAGCGCGCGGAGGCGATCGGCCTCATCAACAAGGTGCTCCCGAACGACGGCTTCTTGGACGCCGCCGTCGCCTACGCGGCCAAGATCGCGAGCTACTCGCCGGCCATCCTGCGCCTCGGCAAGCAATCGTTCTACACGCAGGCCGACATGGCCTTCGATCCGGCGCTCGCGTACTTGCACGATCAGATCACGCTGAACACGATGTGCGAGGACGCGATGGAGGGCATTCAGGCGTTCTTCCAAAAACGCGATCCGGTGTGGAGCGGGCGCTGACATTATTGTGTCACGCGCTCCATCCATGTATGAGCGCTCGCACACTCGAACTCAGCCGGAGGGCAAATGGCCGTAAAGCAGGATAGGCTCGTCCAGATCGGTTTCATGGAGACCGGTCGGCGCGATTCATGGTGGCTCCCGCCTGTTCTCACCTTCGCCGGCTACACCGCGTTCATCGTCTATACGACGTGGGCCGCGCTGCAGAACGCGAACTACTGGGACGGCAATCTGCTGTCGCCGTTTTACTCGCCGGAGCTGTTCGGCAAATCGCCGCACGCCATCTTCGGCCCGGAGCCGTCGTGGTGGCCGAACGCGATCTTCCCGTATTCGCCGGCGCTCTTGATCTTGGCGTTCCCAGCTGGCTTCCGCATGACCTGTTACTACTACCGCGGCGCGTACTACAAAGCGTTCTGGGCGGATCCGCCGGGCTGCGCGGTCGGTGAGCCGCGCAAGACCTATTGGGGCGAGCGGACGTTCCCGCTGATCATCCAGAACATTCACCGCTACTTCATGTACGCCGCGGTCGCGTTCATCTTCTTGCTCTCGTACGACATCTACGTGTCGATGAAGTTCCCGGATGGCTTTGGGATCAGCCTCGGTACGCTGATCCTCGCGACGAACGTCGTGCTCATCGGCAGCTACACCTTCGGGTGCCACTCGTTCCGTCACATCGCCGGCGGCGTGCTCGATCGGATCTCGCGCGCGTCGGTACGCAAGAAAGTTTACGACTGCTCGAGCTGCTTGAACCGCCGGCACATGCTCTTCGCGTGGGTCAGCATGTTCACGGTGATGTTCTGCGACATCTATACGCGCCTCTGCGCGATGGGCGTTTGGACGAACTGGAGAATTCTGTGAGTGACTTCACGACGCACGAGCACGATGTCTTGGTGATCGGCGCCGGCGGGGCGGGGCTTCGAGCCGCGATCGAGGCGGCGGCGTCCGGCGTCAAGGTCGGCCTCGTCTGTAAGTCGCTGCTCGGCAAAGCGCACACCGTGATGGCCGAAGGCGGCGCCGCTGCGGCCATGGGCAACGTCGACGATCGCGACAGCTGGAAGGTGCACTTCGCCGACACGATGCGCGGCGGGCAGTACTTGAACAACCCGCGCATGGCGCAGTTGCATGCGCAAGAAGCACCTGAGCGCGTCAAAGAGCTCGAAGCCTGGGGGGCGTTGTTCGATCGCACCAAGGACGGGCGCATCCTTCAGCGGAACTTCGGCGGCCATCGCTATCCGCGCCTCGCCCACGTCGGCGATCGCACGGGCCTCGAGATGATCCGCGTGCTGCAAGATCACGGCATCCATCAGGGCATCGACGTGCACATGGAAGTCACGGTGACGAAGCTGCTCTTGGACGGCGGCAGGATCGCCGGCGCGTTCGCGTACGATCGCGAGCGCGGCCGCTTTCGCGTGTTCAAGTGCAAAGCGATCGTGATCGCCACCGGCGGCATCGGGCGCGCGTACGAGATCACCTCGAACAGCTGGGAGTACACCGGTGACGGCCAGACGCTCGCGTACGACGCCGGCGCCGAGCTCCTCGACATGGAGTTCGTGCAGTTTCACCCGACCGGCATGATCTGGCCGCCGTCGGTGCGCGGCATCCTCGTGACGGAAGGCGTGCGTGGCGAAGGCGGCGTGTTGAAGAACAAGGCCGGCGAGCGCTTCATGTTCAAGGACATCCCCGAGAACTACAAGAACCAAACGGCGGACAACCCGGAAGAGGGCTGGCGCTACACCCAAGGCGACAAGAACGCGCGCCGGCCGCCAGAGTTGCTGACGCGCGATCACGTCGCCCGCTGCATCCAACGCGAAGTCCGCGAAGGCCGCGGCAGCCCGCACGGCGGCGCGTTCCTCGACATCGCGTGGATCAAAGAGAAGATCCCGGGCGCCAAGGAGCACATCAAGAAGAAGCTGCCGAGCATGTACCACCAGTTCAAGCAGCTCGCGGACATCGACATCACCGAGACGCCCATGGAAGTTGGCCCGACGACCCACTACATCATGGGCGGCGTGAAGGTGGACGGCGACACGCAGATGTCGAAGGTGCCGGGCCTGTTCGCGGCCGGTGAAGCAGCGGCGGGCTTGCACGGCGCCAATCGCCTCGGCGGAAATTCGTTGAGCGACCTGCTCGTCTTCGGAAAGCGCGCCGGCCAGTTCGCGGCCGAGTTCGCGAAGAAGAACGGCAACGTGAAGGTGGACGAAGCGCAGGTGAGCGCCGCGGCGAAGCAAGCGCTCGAGCCCTTCGATCGCCAGGGCGGCGAGAACCCGTACACCGTGCAGCAAGATCTGCAGAAGATGATGCAGAAGCTCGTCGGCATCGTGCGCCAAGAAGAAGAGATGAAGCAGGCGATGGGCGAGCTCGAGAAGTTGAAGGCGCGGGCGGCGAAGGTCGGCGCGTTCGGCAACCGAGAGTACAATCCCGGCTGGCACACCGCTTTGGATCTGCGCAACTTGCTGACGGTCAGCGAAGCGATCACGCGCGCGGCGATCGAGCGCAAGGAGAGCCGCGGCGGCCACTTCCGCGACGACTATCCGAACAAGGACGCGGCGGCCGCGAAGTTCAACTTGGTCATCTGGAAGGGCGACGGCGGCGCGCAGCAAATGCGCCGTGAAGCACGCGCCGACATCCCGGCGGACCTGAAGCAGATCATCGACGACGAAGCCAAAGCCACGGAGGTCAAATGAGCCAGGTTACGTTCCGCATCTGGCGCGGCGAAGGCAAAGAGGGCGAGTTCAAGGAGTACAAGACCGAGATCACCGAAGGCATGGTGGTGCTCGACGCCGTGCACCAGATCCAAGCCGAGAGCGCCGGCGACATGGCGGTGCGCTGGAACTGCAAGGCCGGCAAGTGCGGCTCGTGCTCGGCGGAAGTGAACGGCATGCCGAAGCTGATGTGCATGACGCGCATGAACACGCTGCCGCAGGACAAGCCGATCACCATCGAGCCGATCAAGGCGTTTCCGCGCATCAAAGACCTCGTCACCGACGTGTCGTGGAACTTCGACGTCAAAAAACGGATCAAGAAGTTCAAGCCACGCCCGCCGGACGCGCCGGACGGCACGTGGCGCATGCAGCAAGAGGACATCGACCGCCCCCAAGAGTTTCGTAAGTGCATCGAGTGCTTCTTGTGCCAGGACGTCTGTCACGTGCTGCGCGATCACCACATGCACGAGAGCTTCATTGGCCCGCGCTTTCTGATCTACACCGCGGCGCTCGAGATGCACCCGCTCGACACCGAGAACCGCGCCAAGGACTTGAAGGACGAGTTCGGCATCGGCCTCTGCAACATCACGAAGTGCTGCACGAAGGTGTGCCCCGAGAACATCACGATCACCGACAACGGCATCATCCCGTTGAAGGAGCGCGTCGTCGACGAGTTCTTCGACCCGGTGAACAAGCTGCTCAGGATCTTCAAGCCGAACAGTTGATTCGCGCGTTGACGTCGCCGTCGCCGTCGCCGTCGCCGTCGCCGAATGAGGCATTGCGATGAGCCACTTCACACTGAAACCGCTGTCGAAGGCCGCCGTCCCCTCCGCGCTACAAAAGGCCGAGCGCTACCGCTTGCTCAACGAGCCGGCGCAGGCCGAGAGCATTTGCCGCGACGTGCTCGCGGTCGATCCCGAGAACCACGACGCGCTGCACGCGTTGCTCTTGTCGTTGACCGATCAGTTCGGCGCCCGCGCCGACGTCGTGCGCGAAGCGAAGGCGCTCTTGAAGCAGCTCCCGACCGACTACGAGCGCGCGTACTTCGAGGGCGTGATCCACGAGCGCAGCGGCCTCGCGGAGCTCGACACGAACCGTCCGGGCTCACACTACACGGCGTACGAAGCGCTGCGCCTGGCGATGACGTGCTTCGAACGCGCCGAAGCGCTGAAGCCCGCCGGCAACGACGACGCGATCCTGCGGTGGAACACCTGCGCGCGGACGCTCATGCGCGATGCGTCGCTGAAGCCGCGGCCGGAAGAGACGTGGGACGAGACGGTCGACTGAGTGCGCAAAGCGCGCCCGACTTCGGCCTCGAGCTCCCAGGCACCGTCGAGAGAATTCTCCTGCCCGGTCCGTGGGCCGATTGACCACGGGCAGACATGCCGCTAAGCGAACGGCACCCCAAATGAGCCTCAAGTCACTCGCGGAAGCGCTCGAAGCCAAGGTCGACGAAGTCAAACAACTCGGCGGCGTCCAGGCGATCGACAAGCAGCACGCCGCGAACAAGCTGACGGCGCGCGAGCGGGTCGATCGCTTCTTCGACAAGGACGCCGCCGGCAAGAGCACCTTCGTCGAGTACATGATGCACGCGCACCACCAGTCGGAGTCGCCGATGATGGCGGGCCGCAAGACGCCGGCCGACGGCATCGTCGTTGGCTGGGGCTTCGTCGACGGGCGCAAGGTGGCCGTCATCGCCTACGACTTCACCGTCATGGCCGGCACCATCGGCATGATCGGCGAGATGAAGTGCTCGCGCTTCCGCGACATGGTGCTGAAGAACCGCATCCCACTCGTCTGGTTGCTCGACTCGGCCGGCGCGCGCGTCCAAGAGGCGGCGACGAGCATGTTCGCCGGCTCGGGCTCGATGTTCTACGACCAAGTCATGATGTCAGGCGTGATCCCGCAGATCGCGGCGATGTGCGGCCCGTGCGCCGCCGGTACCGCGTACGTGCCTGGCCTCGCCGACTTCGTGCCGATGGTGCGCGGGACGTCGTCGATGGCTCTGGCGGGACCTCCGTTGGTCAAGGCCGCGACCGGCGTCGACGTGACCAGCGAAGAGCTCGGCGGCTACAAGGTGCACACCAGGGAGAGCGGCGTGGCCGACTGCGACGTCGAGAACGACGACGCGCTCCTCTCTGTCATCAAGGACTATCTTTCGTACATGCCGAGCTCCTGCGACGAGCCGGCGCCGCGCCTTCCGATCACCGATCCGCCGGAGCGCGAAGAAGCCGCGATCTACGACTGCGTGCCGGCGAACCCACGCTCGCCGATGGAGATCCAAAAGGTCATCCAGCTCATCGTCGATCACGGCAAGACGCTCGAGATCAAGCCGCACTGGGGCAAGGCCGTCATCACCTGCTTTGCGCGCATCGGCGGCCGGCCGATCGGGATCGTCGCGTCGAACAGCAAGTGGATGGGCGGCGTGCTGACGAACGATCCGGCCGACAAAGCCGCGCGCTTCATCGAGCTCTGTGACGCGTTCAACATTCCGCTGCTCTTCCTGCAAGACACGCCGGGCTTCATGGTCGGGACGAAGACCGAAAAAGAAGGCATCATCCGCCACGGCGCCAAGATGCTCTACGCCGTCAGCCGCGCGACGGTGCCGAAGCTCACGGTCGTCGTGCGCAAAGGCTACGGCGCCGGCTATTACGTGATGTGCGGCAAGGGTTATAAGCCGGACCTCATCGTCGGCTGGCCGAACGCCGAGATCAGCGTGATGGGGCCGGAAGGCGCGGTGAACATCGCGTTTCGAAAGCAGATCGAAGCGGCGGGCGCCGACCTTGCCGACCCGGTGGCCAAGAAAGAAGCGCAGGACAAGACGCGCGCCGAGCTCGTCGAGCAGTTTCGCAGCATGGTCTCGCCGTTCATCCCGGCCGCGTGGACGCACATCGACGACGTCATCGACCCGAAGAAGACGCGCAAGGTGATCTACGACGCGCTCGTCATGTGCGACGGCAAGAAGGTGACCTTGCCGCCGCGCAAGCATGGGGTGATGCCAGTATGAGCACGTCACGCTCACGCGAGCGCGGCCTCTCGTTCATCGGCATTCTGATGCTCGCGGCGGCTGCGGGCGGCGCCTACGTGGGTCTCTCGTACTTCCCGGTGTTTCGCGACGATTACGCGATCAAGCAGATCGCGCGCGGCTCGTGTAACGACTTTCTGGCGATGAACGTGCGCGACGGGCAGCAGTTGGAAGAGCTGTTCTTCCGGCGCCTGGAGCAAGAGAAGCTCGCCCACTTGAAGGTGAAGGCGGCGCTCAACGTCGAGGAGGCCGATCATCGCTTCGCCGCGATCACGGTGACCTACACGCGGACCTGGAACCTTTTGTTCACCAAGAAGACCTATTCGAAGCCGATCAAGTGGACGATGCGTACGGAGCGGTGATGCGGCACTTTTTGTCACTCTCGAGCTTCGACGAGAACGCCCTCGCAGCGTTCGTGATGCGATCGTTGTCGATCAAGAAGGCGTTCCAGCACGGCGACAAGATCCCCTGTCCGCAGGTGCCGGTCGCGAACTTGTTCTTCGAAGCGTCGACGCGCACGCGCACTTCGTTCGAGCTCGCTGAGCGCCGCCTCGGGCTGCCGTCGACCTCGCTCGCGGTGCAGAGCTCGAGCGTCAGCAAGGGCGAGACGCTGCGCGACACCGTGATGAACCTCTACTCGATGGGCATCAAGGCGTTCGTCGTGCGGCACAGCTCGAGCGGCGCCGTCGAGTTCCTGTCGAAGCGCTGCCCGGAGGTGCACTTCGTCAACGCCGGCGACGGCTCGCACGAGCACCCGACGCAAGGGCTCTTGGATCTCGTGACGCTGTGGGAGCAGTGGGGCGGCGTCAAAGGCAAGACGATCGCGATCATCGGCGACTTGCGCCACAGCCGCGTCGCCCGCTCGAACCTGCACGCGCTGCCGAAGCTCGGCGCCAC
>JADLHZ010000033.1 GCA_020848545.1 Deltaproteobacteria bacterium
GACAGTGCCTTGCGGACCCTGCGGACCGGTTGCACCGGTATCGCCGGCAGAGCCCGTGGCGCCGGTTGCGCCAGTGTCGCCCGTGTCACCGGCTGTGCCCTGGGGACCCGTCGCGCCGGTATCGCCCGCGGAGCCGGTCGCGCCTGTATCGCCGGTTGCGCCGACAGTGCCTTGCGGACCCTGCGGACCGGTTGCACCGGTATCGCCGGCAGAGCCCGTGGCGCCGGTTGCGCCAGTGTCGCCCGTGTCACCGGCTGTGCCCTGAGGACCCGTCGCGCCGGTATCGCCCGCGGAGCCGGTCGCGCCTGTATCGCCGGTCGCGCCGACAGTGCCTTGCGGACCCTGCGGACCGGTTGCACCGGTATCGCCGGCAGAGCCCGTGGCGCCGGTTGCGCCAGTGTCACCGGTGTCACCGGCTGTGCCCTGCGGACCAGTCGAACCGGTATCGCCAGCAGACCCCGTGGCACCGGTAGCTCCTGTATCTCCGGTGTCACCAGCTGTACCCTGCGGACCAGTCGCGCCGGTATCACCGGCAAATCCCGTTGCGCCCGTCGCGCCAGTTGCGCCCGTGTCTCCGGTATCGCCGAGTGTACCTTGCGGACCTGTCGCACCGGTATCTCCGGTATCGCCGGTGGCTCCTGCGCCGCCGGTCGCACCAGTACTGCCCGTTGCGCCTACGCCCGTTGCGCCTGTGGCTCCGACCTGGCCCGTCGCACCTGTCTGACCTGTCGCGCCGTTGGCCCCGGTGGCGCCAGTCGCACCCGTCGCGCCGGTCGCTCCGGTTGCTCCGCTCGCTCCGGTCGCTCCGGCCCCAGTGGCACCGACCGCGCCGGTCGCACCAACCGCGCCCATCGCGCCAGTCGCACCGGTCGCACCGTCGGCACCCGTGGCGCCTTGGGCACCGGTTGAACCTGTGTCTCCCTTCTCGCCTCGCAAAATAGAAATTTCCTGACGAATCGGCCCAGTTTCGTTTTCGAACTCGAGCGTGAATCGACCTGATGGCGACGCAGCCGCAGCCGCGATCATTTCTGGCGTCAACTTGACTGAAGCGGAAGTTCCATCTTGCGCGTTAACGGGAAGATCCCCAATTTCTGCGCCAGTCGCTGCATCGCGCAGCTTTACGTTCGTGAGGTCAAGGAGGCCGGCCCCGGTGATTTCGAGATCGCCACTAGAATCGATACGTCCGCCGGCACCTGCGCCGCGAACACTATCGATTCGCAGTATGTGATCCTCGTTAGGAGGCAGGACGAGCGACAATCCGCCAGGTCCGGTGCAAGCGCTCACGAGTACCGCAAGCGCGACCACAGACCGAAGAGCGATGTTCTTGCGCAAGGCGCACTCCTGCCCAAAAAAGTATTCTCGCTAGGTTTCCCGAGGCCCCGTTTACCAGCAAGAATATTTTTGTCACGCCGAATCCAGGTGACTTTTTTTCGATCACGCCCACCGAGAATAGGCCCCCTTTCCGAAGCCCCGAAATTTCAGAGAACCGTCTCACCGGTCCGCGATTATCACGGCGTCCTGACGCCTCCGTACGTTGGCGCACAGTGTTGCCTCATGTGGACGCCGCGAAGGTGTCGCGTTTTTGCCTGTGTGGGCTTCGCGGACTAAGGTCGTTTCATGTTCCTCGATCGCATCCGGCACTGGTGGCGAAGGTGGCGCGCGCCGCAGCTCCCGGAAGCACTGAGCGCTTCGATGCGTACGCTCTCGCGGCGGTTCGAAGCAGGTGGCGTCCCGCATGCGCTGATCGGCGGCATGGCGATGAGCTTGCACGGCCCGCCACGCGCCACGCGCGACCTCGATTTTCTCATCGCGGCGGGCGCTGCCGACGCCGCTCATTCAATCATGACTCAGATTGGCTTCGAAACCCTGCAGCGATCGAAGCTCTTCGCGCACTACTTGCTGCCGTCGCTCCGCGTCGATTTTCTGTACACCCAAGGCGCGCGAACGGCACGCATGATCGAGCGCGCCGTCGCCATCGAGGTCGATGGGTTCACGATGAAGATTGTCGGGCCTGAGGATCTGATCGGCCTCAAGCTGCAGGCTCTCGCGAACGCACCCGAGCGCGGCCGCGACGTCATCGACGTGCGCACACTCGTGGATCATTTTCACGAGCGCATGGACATGGCTCTCGTGCGCGACTATTTCGTGCTATTCAACATGAGCTCGACGATATTCTCCAGGCTCTCTCCCGACGAGGTCGCTGAGCTGCGAGCGAACGCCGCGAACCCCGAGTTTCGCGAGATGAACAAGTTCACCGCGCCCTGCGGCGCCACACCGGCCGAAAATTTTCGCATGACGCTCGCACTGATCCGCGAGCTCGAGCCGTTCTATCGGAATCTCCCCCAGGATCGCTCGGTGCCGGTCGTGAAGTCCTTCATCCTTTGAGCGTCGCTTCGAAGCTCATCGTTGCGAGCCAAGGCGCGGCGCGGCGCACCTTCACGCCGTTCGCCTCGTCATATTCGCGGTCGAGCTCGCGCACGAGCTGCACCTTGCGCGCCTTCGGAAAGAGCGCCGCGAAATGCGCAAACGCCGGCGACAACGCGCCGTCCGACCACTTCGTTTCGATCAACGTGTGCGGCTTCTCGTCGATGACCACGAGAAAATCGAGCTCCTGACCGTCTTTCGTCCGCAGGTAATGCAGGCGCGTGCGATAGCCCTCGGTGTCCTCGATCCGATGCAGCTCCTTTTGCAGCGCGCACGCCACCAGGTTTTCGAAGCGCGCTCCGCGATCATCGCCGGTCCGGCCGACGTCAAAGAAATAAAGCTTCGGCTCCTTGAGCAGACTCCGCGCCACGTTCTTGCTGTACGGCGTCACCCGAAAGAGCACGAACAAGCGCTCGAGGATCTCGAGCCAGAGCTTCAGCGTCTTCGGATCGCGCTCCACGTCGCGCGCAAGGTTCGCGTACGAAACGCCGCCGCCCACGCGGTGGCGCAAGAGCTCAACGACCGTCGCCATCGTGACCACGTCGCGCACCGTCTCGAGCTCGATGAGATCCTGACGCAAAATGATGTCGAGGTGCGACTGCTGCCATCGCCGATACGCCGCGTCGTTGTTCCGCAGGTACGGCTCGGGGAAGCCGGAGTGGCGCATGAGCCTCGTGAGCACAGCCTCAGCCGCACGAGCGCTGATCGCGCCGCCGTGCTCGACGGTGGCAATCTCCTTGAGATCCAATGGATGCAGGCGCTGCTGCAGAAACCGCCCAGCCAACGAGTCGCCGACGCGCCGGTACGAATCGAGCTTGGCGCTGCCGGTGACCAGCAAGCGCGGCCGCACGCCCTCGCCATCGACGACGCCCTTGAGCCAACCCTTGAACTTGCGCATCTTGTGCAGCTCGTCGAAGACCACGAGATCGCAGTCGCGCCGCCACTGCATCGCCTGCAAGCGTGTGCGATCGCCGAGCACGTCGTAGTTGAAGTAGTCGATGCGCGAGTACAACGACTTTGCGAAGGTCGTTTTTCCGCACTGGCGCGGACCCGACAAGAACACGAGCTTTTCGTCGAGGTCTCTGCGCATGCGCTCTTCGCCTTCTCTGTGCATATGGCCATCATGGATCAGGACTCCCGATTAGTCACGACTAAACGGGAGGAGGCTCCATTTTAGCCATACGCGTCCTACAGCGGGCGCCGCGCCCGGGCGAGGTCGCGCACGGTCACGACGATCGCCTTGCCGATCGCGATGAGCGGGATGCTCACGAGCATGCCGAGGATCCCCGCCACGTGGCCGCCGATGCTGATGCCGACGATGATGGTCAGCGGGTGCAGGTTCAAGCTCTTGCCGACGACGAGCGGGTTGATGAACATCGCGTCGATCACGTAGACGACGCCGTAGCTCACGAGCAGCGTCGACAGCGTCGGCGCGTTCGGCTCGACGAAGGTGAAGACGACGCCGACGCCGGCGCCGATCAGCGGGCCGACGATCGGGATCACGTTGGCCACGCCGTAGATGCCGCCGAAGAGCAGCGCCTTCGGCATGCCCGCGAGCCAGAGGACCGCGCTCATCAAGATCGCGACGAGCACGCTCTCGCTGGCGGCGCCGCGGAGATAAGCGGCGATCTGACGGTCGACGCGGTGCAGGAGCACGAGCACCATTTCGAAGTGGCGGTTCGGCACCAGCGCGACGACGGCCTTTTGCATCGCGGCGCCGTCGAGCAGGATGAAGAGCGCGATCACCGGCGCCAGGATGAAGGTGCCGGCGCTCGTGAGGGCGGACAACGCGAGGCTCGGTACGGTCTCCATCAGCTCTTTTCGCTGCGTCTCGATCGCGGCGGCGAGGCGCGCGAAGAGCCCGTGCCAGTCGAGGCGAGGGAAGGCCGCCACGAGCTTTTGTTCCCACGCTTGCATGCGCAGGGCGAGGCGAGTGGCGAAGACGTCGTCGCCTGGGACGGGCGCTTCGTGCAACCAATCGCTGAGGCTCGGCCATGCAGCCAGCGCGATCGTGAGGACCACGGCGGCGGCGGCCGCGAAGCACGCGGCGACGGCGAGCGCGCGCGGCAAGCCGCGGTCTTCGAGCAGGTTGACGAGCGGGCCGGCGCAGTAGGCGATGAGCAGGCCGAGCGCGATGGGCGTCAGCAAGAAGCCGGCGAGCCGCCACAGAAACGCGAGCGCGAGGGCGAACGCGAGCACGAGCAACGTGCGCGACACGACCTGCGCCGTCGTCAGCCGATCGAGTGGCCCGGCGATCATCGCGGCGGCGCGTCCACCGGCTTGCCGGCGCCGGCCTTGACGCTCTCGTTCATCGTCCGCACGCGCGCCGCCATCAGTCGCGCGAGGTTCTTCAGGATCTTCGAGCCGAGCCGAGAGTCACGCTCGGTCAGCGTCTCGAGGTCGGGCTCGAAGAAACCGAGCAGGGACGTCTTCTCGGTCGCCGTGCACGTGGCGCTGCGCGGCGCCGACTCGAGCAGCGCCATCTCGCCGAAGAAGTGCCCGTCACCGAGCGCCGCCACCACCCGTTCGCCGCCGCCCGGCAAGCGGATGCTGATGCTCACCGCGCCCTTCGTGACGATGAACATGCCCGCGCCAGGGTCGCCCTCGCTGAAGATCGTCTCGCCCGCTTCGTACGTGCGCTCGTGCATCAAGCGCAGCACCTTCTCGAGCTGACGCGGCTTCAAGTCGTGGAACAGCGGCACGGCGCGCAACGCCTGGAGCGCATGCGGTTTGTCGTTTTGCGCGCCGATCGGCGGTTTCCACAGGGCGGCGTCGACGTCGGTCATCGTCATGGTCAGTAGCCGCGCGCCAAGGGTTGAGCAATTTTTGCCGCGTTGTGGACCGAAGGCTAAGGTCCCGCACGCATGCACAAAGCGACTCTCCGCCAGCGCCTCTCGTACGCGTTCGACAACCTGATGGCGCGCGGCACGGCGACGTTGACGCTCGCGCTCGCGACACTCACCGCGATCTTCGTCTTCGCAACGGCGTTCATCGCCGATGAGCTGCACCTCGCGCCGGCGCCCGAAGGCGGCGAAGCGCCGGATTTCTGGGAGCTCTCATGGGGCCACTTGATCCGCGCGTTCGAACCGTCGGGCATCGGCGACGACAGCGGCGGCTATCGCGTCGTCACGGTGATCGTCGCGCTCGGCGGCATCTTCGTCTTGTCGAGCTTCATCAGCCTCCTGACGAATGGCCTCGACGAACGCTTGGAGGAGCTGCGCCGCGGCCGCTCGCTCGTCGTCGAGCGCGGCCATACGGTGATCCTCGGCTGGTCGCCGCAGGTGATCCCGATCGTGCAAGAGCTCTGCGAGGCGAACAGAAACCAGGGCAAGTCGTGCGTCGTGATCCTCGGCGAAGCGGACAAGGCCGAGATGGACGAAGAGCTGCGCACGAAGGTGAAGGATCGCGGCCGGACCCGCGTCGTCACACGCACCGGCTCGCCGATGGATCTCGACGACTTGCAGCTCACGAACCCGAACGAAGCGAAGGCGTTCGTGCTGCTCGCGCCGGAGGAGGGCGATCCCGACACGCAAGTCTTGAAGGCGTTGCTCGCGCTCACGAATTCGCCGACGCGCCGCCAAGCGCCGTATCACATCGTGGCCGTCATGCGTGACGCGCAGAACCTCGAGGTCGCGCGCCTCGTCGGCAAGAAGGAAGCGCAATTGCTCTTGGTCGACGACGTGCTCGCGCGGATCACCGTGCAGACCACGCGGCAATCCGGCTTGAGCGCGGTCTACACCGAGCTCTTCAACTTCGACGGCGACGAGATCTATCTCATGCCGTGCGGCGCACTCGCCGGGAAGACGCTCGCCGAGGCGGTGTTCTGCTGCCCCGACGTCACTCTGCTCGGAATCCGATCGAAGAAGAGTGGCACGCGCCTGCTGCCGCCGCTCGACACGACGCTCGACGCCTCCGACGACCTCATCTGCGTTTGCGAAGACGACGACCCGCTGCGCATCGTGCCGGCGGCGGCGCCGGACCGATCGATGATCGTGCCGCACGAGGAGCGCGCGCCGAAGCCCGAGCGCACGTTGATCTTCGGCTGGAATCAGCGCGGGCCGATCATCGTTCGCACCTTCGACGAATACGCAGCCGCCGGATCGCAGATTGTGATCGTGTCACCGCACGACCTCGCCGCCGAAGTGGCCGAGCTCGCGGCCGACTTGAAGCGCGTGAAGCTGTCGGCGCAACGCGGCGACCCCACCGCCCGCGCGGTGCTGCTCCAGATGAAGCCCGAGAGCTTCGACCAAGTGATCACGCTGTCGGACGGCGCCATCGAAGACACGCAGACCGCCGACGCGAAGACGCTCGCGACGCTGCTCCACTTACGCGACATCTCAGACAAGCAGGCCGCGCGTTTTTCGATCGTCAGCGAAATGCGTGATCCGCGCAACCGCGACCTCGCCGAAGCGACCCGCGCCGACGACTTCATCATCAGCGATCGCTTGGTCGGCCTGATGCTCTCGCAGCTCGCCGAAGATCGCCGCTTGCTCAGCGTCTTCGAGGATCTGCTCGACGCCGACGGCTCCGAGCTCTACGTCAAGCCGATCGAGCACTATGTGCAGACGGGGACGCCCGTCGACTATTGGACGCTGGCGCAGGCGGCGATCGATCGCGGCGAGCTCGCGCTCGGCTATCGGTTGATCAAGGCGCGCAACGAGAGGCCGAGCTATGGCGTCGTGTTGAACCCGAAAGATAAGGCCGAGAAGGTCACCTTCGCGCCGGGGGATCGCATCGTCGTCTTGGCGATGTGAGGGAGGCATGAATACTTCACCGTGCCGGCGATCGTGAAACGGCGTCGCGTTGAAGTGCTCATGCGAGTCTGGCTAGGCCAGCAGGATTGTCCAGGGGGACAAACGCCTGCTCTCGGCCGTGCGCAGCGTGTTCTTGCGCGCCATCCAGAGTTGTCTGCAAAAAGGCGCGCGACGCCTATCCATCCAAGCGCTTCCTTCCGGCTGGATCTTGCGTGGTCCAACGGTTTGGATCCGCCTTGCAGCTCGCCCTGCACTGCGCGAACATGGCGGCGCCGCCTCGCGTGGTCGTCGCCACCTTGTTTCGCAGCGCGATCGGCTCTTCTTCTCGTCTCGCATGGGTTGACAGCCCGTGCCAGGCGGCCTTTGAGACATCGGATGAGAAGCCTTGTCGCGCTCGCCGCTGGTCTTTGTGCCTGTTCTGGACCATGGCTGGTACCGGGCGTCGATGGCAGCCTCGGCCTGAGCGCCCCCGACCCGTTCTATTACGGCCACCCGGCGACGGCGTACGTCGTGCACGTGAGCAACCTCGGAGACACAGACGGCGTCGCGCCGATCAAGGTGATCCTACAACCGTCGCTCGGCGTGACCTTCGTCGAGTCGACCGCGACCGACTGGACGTGCGCCGCCACCGGCCCGGTCGTCATCTGCACCTACGCCACGATCTTGCCTGCCGGCGCGGCGCTGCCGGATCTGACGTTGACGTGGGCGATCGGCCCCTACGAGATCGTCAAGGACGAGATTCGCATCTGCGCCGAGCTGCGCGTCGAGAGCGACGTCAACCCGAACAACAACAACGTCTGCGAGGTGTACACGCCGCTCGTGCCGACCGCGAGCTACGACGTCTTGATCGAGAAGACCTTGTGGTCGTCGAGCAGCCCGAACGACGAAATCGTCTCGTACGTGATCGTGGTAACGAACCTCGGCCCGGATCCTGTGTTCGATCCGATCACCGTGACCGACACATTGCCGACGGGCCTCAGCGTCGTGAGCTACGCGACGAGCCTCGGCGTGAGCTGCGGCGTGCCGACGCCGGCATCGCTCGAGTGCGGCATCGCCTATCTCGGCACGGCGATGCACAACAAGACGAAGACGATCCAAGTGCAGGCGGCGATCGCGCCGGCGGTCAGCGGAACCGTCACGAACTGCGCGCACGTGAGCGCGGCGCAGGACTTCCAGCTCGCGAACAATGACAGCTGCTGCAGCTTCGAGCGCGGTGCGCCGGCGCCCTTCGATCTGCAAGTGACCGGCGTCGTCACCAACCCGCCCTCGCCGGGGATGACTGGGCAGTATCACTTCTTCCTTCACAACGCCGGCCCGAACGGCACAACGCAGCAGCTGCAAGTGTTGCTCGACGCGCCGCCGCCTGGGGCGACGTTGAGTTACGTCAGCGGCATCGATGGCGAAGTCGTGACCAGCACCAACACTGGCAACTGCGCGCCGGTCGCGGGCACTGCGAAGATCTCGTGTCCGATGAGCGTGCTCATCCCGTCCGGCGCCACGCACGTCGTGTGGATGACCTTCTGGCTCGACCCCGGCGCGACCGGCGCGGCGCCCGCGTGCTTGTCGATCGATCCGCTCGGCGACACGAACGCGGCGAACAACCAGGCGTGCCTCGCGCTGCCGGCGATGCCGATCACCGGGAGCTATTCGCTGACCACGAAGCTCAGCGTAGTCGGCCCGCCGACCGCCGGGACGATCGGTGCACTGAGCCTCGCGGTCGAGAACAAGGGCAGCGTCACCAGCCCCGATCCGACGCTCGCGGCCGTGATCTTGCCGCCCAGCGTTGCGTTCGTCGGCGTCGCCAACGCGCCGATGTTCGACTGTACAGCGACGAAGGCAGCGACCGGCGAGACGATCGTCACTTGCCGGCACAAAGGCGGCATGCTCGCCGGCGCCCGTGCGACGATCCCGGTGGCCTTGTACTACGAGAGCGCGGGCGACGTGACCGTGTGCTCTGAGGTGTCGCCGCGGCTCATGGGATCGGATCCGCTGCAGACCAGAAGCTGCGCGGTCGTGCCGGTCGCGCCCTAGCGACAGGGCATCTTCCTGGCCGCATCGACTGTCGATGGCGCCACGGACGGCGCACTGTAGTTGCAGTCGCCGCACGTGGTCCAAGGGCGGCCGTGCGTCCGGGTACCAGGTGAAGCCGCCGCTCGAGAGCGAAGGCGTTCCCACGCCGCCTCCGCCGCACTCCGCGTTGCAGCAAAGTTTTGTCCGTGCAATGGCCGCTCGCGCAATCCGACGCATTGCCGCACGCGCTGCCGAGGGCGCCGGTCGAGAACACCACCGTCGGATTCTCGAGCGGCGGCATCGCGGACGAGGAACGGCTCGCTGCAGGCGCTCAGGGACACGAAGATCCCGAGCGCGGCGCGCGTCAGAAGCGTCCCCGCACGAACAGCGATCCGACGCCGACGCCGAGCGCGACCGTCCCGCTCGCCGGCCGCGCCTTGACGAGCATGATCACCCCCGCGCTGAGCGCCGCGACCGACACGCCGGCGGTGACCAACGCCGAGACTTCGATGGCGCCGAGCTGCTGGCGGCGGGCGAGCAGCAGGGAGTGCGCGGCGTCGGTGCGCGCGGCATCGGCGTTGTACGCGGTGGTGTCGCGCACCAACTGGCCGCCGAGGATCGCGTCGGCGATGAAGAGCGCGACGGAGGTCGCAGCACCGGCCGCGCCGACGATGACGAGCGCTGTGCCGGCGCCAGTGAGCGTCGGGTCCGGCGCTGGTGCCGTGTGGCGGATCTCGACGGGCACTTCCGGCGCGGGCGGTGTCTCGACCACCGGCGCGACGACCACCGGCTCGGACTTCGCTTTGGCCTTCGCTTGATCGAAGAACGCGACGAGCTGCGGCGGATACTCGCTCGCGATCGCGGTCGCGCTCGGGTCGAGCGTGACGAGCTCTTTGATCGCCGCCTCGGACGCCGCCTTGTCGCCCTCGTAGAACGCGGCCGCGAAGACCATGCGGAGCGCGCGCTTGCGCAGCGACGGGTCGTGCTCTTTTTGCAGGTGCGCGGCGAGGATACGGAGCGCGTCGGCGAACTTGCCGTCTTGGTACGCGGCTTCACCGTCGGCGAGCGGATCATGCGCTGCGCCCGCGCGCGCCGGCACTTTCTTCGCCGCGATCGCGACGGCTGGGATGAGCAGCGAAGAGAGTAACAAGCAGAGCAGCCGGGGCATGAAGACAATTGTCCGCGACACGTGCGCCCGCGTCAAACGCGCGTTGCAACCGGATCACGGGGCTTTTGACTAGGTCGTCCATGAGCGTCGGTCGAGTCCTCGGATCAGCAGCGCGTTACGCAGAGGTTCTTCCGCGGCCAGAGGCACCGCCCCCGGTCGCGGTCGTCCCAGGCGTCTACAGCGCCCGGCCCGAGGTCGCGCCAACACATGTGCCGGCGACCCGCGCCATCGCGGTGCGGGCGCTCGTCGCGTCGCCAACGTGGGCGGCCGCCAACGCCGCCGAACGTCGGGCGCTCCTCGGCTTGCTCGATCGGCTCGACGCGGCGCCGCTCGATGCAGGCCCGTCGGCAGGACACACGGCCGGTCACAACGGCTACGACGCGTTCATCGCGCTCTGCCGGCGCCAGCGCGACGATCGGCCGCTCCTGCTCGCGCGCACGGACGGCGGCGCCACGATCCTCGACATGCTCACGCGCTTCACCGTCGATCCCGCGCTCGTCCGTCGCGTGGAGCCGCTCACGGCGGCGGCGATCTTCAGCACGCTCCTCCTCGAAGTCGCGGATCCCGATCGCATCGAGCAAGCCGAAGCCGGCACGTGCGCGGTCACGTCGCTGCAGCATCACCTCGCGGAGCACGATCCCGCCGAGTACGTGCGCGTGATGACGGACCTGATGTCCGCTGGCGCGCGCGTGACCCTGCGTGGCGGCGACGTCGTCCGGCGCGACGACAACGCGATCGTCAGCACCGGCCGGACCACCCGCAGCGCGAGCGAGCGCGTGTTCCAGAGCGCGATGATGCAAGCCGAGCTTCCGAAGCGAGACTACGCCACGGACGGCGCGCGGGAGGGCGTGGTCGAAGAACACAGCTCGCTCTACGACTCGTTGCATCCGTTCTGGAAGATCTTGGCCGCGCTCACGATCATCTTCGCGATCATCTTCGCGCTGATCCCGCGCCGCCGCCTCCGCGAGCCCGGCCTCGACGACGCTGGCGTCACGCACGCGGCGTCCCAGTTGTTCGGTCGTCGCTACGACACGGCGATCTTGGACGGTGAGACCGATCGCCTCGCCTGGCTGCGTGCGCGCGTGCCCGACGGCGACTTTCGCGGGCGCGGCTGGTTCGTCGGATTGATCCCTTTCGGCAACGGCGGGGGCCACGAGATGATGATCGAGCGCATCGACTACGCCGGGCGGCCGCCGGTGCTCATTTGCAGAAATCCGTGGGGCTCATCGCCGCTCTCGGTGCGTGGCCAGCCGATCGGCGCGCCGGCCCCGGGCGACGTCGTCGTCGAAGATCCCGCGCGCGGCACCGTGCGCATCCCGCTCACCGACGCGAACTTGCGCATGTTCCACGCGGTCCATTTTCCCGTGGCGTAGATACGCGGCCCGCGCTCAGTGCACGGCCTTCGTCGCGTCGGCCGTCACCGGGAAGCCGCGCTTCCTCATCAGGGCGTTGATGCCGGGGTCGCGGCCGCGGAACTGCTTGTAGCCCTCCGCCGGATCGATCGTATTGCCGACCGAGAACACGAACTGGCGCAGCTTGCCGGCCACGATCTTGTCGTACGCGCCCTTGCCCTCGCCGAACGCTTCGAACGCGTCTGCGGTCAGCGTGTCGCTCCACAGGTAGCTGTAGTAGCCCGCCGAGTAGCCGTCGCCCGAGAACACGTGGCCGAAGTGCGGCGTGCGGTGGCGCATGACGATCTCGCTCGGCATGCCGAGCTGCTTCAAGGTCTCCTTCTCGAACGCGTCGGGATCGATCGCCTTGTCGCCCGCCAAGTGCAGCTTCATGTCGACGAGGGCGCTCGCCAAGTACTCGACCGTCGCGAAGCCGCTGTTGAAGGTGGCCGCCTTCTTGATCTTCGCGACGAGCGCGTCCGGGATCGGCTGGCCGGTCTTCTCGTGCAGCGCGAACTTCGACAACACTTCCTTCGTGTCGAGCCAGTGCTCGAGCAACTGCGACGGAAACTCCACGTAGTCGCGCGCGACGTTCGTGCCGCTGACGGTCGGGTAGGTGACGTTGCTCGCCAAGCCGTGGAGGGCGTGGCCGAACTCGTGGAACAAGGTGTTGGCGTCGTCCCAGCTGATCAGAATCGGCTTGCCCGCCTCGCCCTTCACGAAGTTCGCGTTGTTCGACACGATGGTCGTCACTTCGCCCTTCATGCGCTCTTGGTTTCGGTACGCGTTCATCCACGCGCCCGACTGCTTGCCGTCGCGCGCGTAGGGATCGAAGTACCAGAGGCCGACGACCTTGCCGCCGGTGCGCTCTTTGACTTCGTAGACCGTGACGTCCGGATGATAGACCGGCACGCCCTCGATCTTCGCGAACGAGAAGTCGAAGAGCTCGCCAGCCACGTAGAAGAGCGCCTCACGCAGCTTGTCGAGCTGGAGGTACGGCTTGATCTCGTTCTCGTCGAGGTCGTACTTCGCCTTGCGAACTTTCTCGGCGTAGAAGCGATAGTCCCACGGCGCGATCTTGAACTTCGCCGTCTTCGCCGCCGCCGCTTCCTTGTCGGCGATCGCTTGCATGTCTTTGACTTCCTCGCCGACGCGAAGGACCGCCGGCTTCCACACTTGCTCCATCAGCTGCAGCGCGCGCTCGGGCGTCTTCGCCATCGCGTTCTCGAGGCGCCAGTGCGCGTGCGTCGCGTAGCCGAGGAGCTTGGCGCGCTCGGCGCGGAGCGCGAGGATCTCGCTGATGCGCTTGTTGTTGTCGTTCTTGTCGCCGTTGTCGCCGCGGTTGACGTAGTTGGTCCACACCTTCTCGCGCAGATCTCGTCGCGTCGAGAACGTGAGGAAGGGCTCCATGGCGGAGCGCGTGTTGGCGATGCGCCATTGGCCCTTCTTGCCCTTCGCCTCGGCGGCCGCGGCGGCGCCTTGCTTCACCGAGTCCGGCAAGCCGGCGAGATCGGCTTCGCTCGTGAGCTCGACGGCGATGCCTTCTTCCTCGGCGAGCACCGCTTGCGAAAACTCGGTGTAGAGCGTGGCCAAGCGCTGGTTGATGTCGGCCGTGCGCTTCTTCGCCTTCTCGTCGAGCTTGGCGCCGGCGCGGACGAAGTTCGTGTAGGCGAGCCAGCACAGGCGCTTCTGCTCGGGGTTCAGCTTGGCCTGAATCGCTTCATCTTTGTAGACGGCCTCGATGCGCGCAAAGAGCGGCGCGTTCTGCACGAGCTCGTCGGCGAAGACCGCGCGCACCGGCGCCATCTCGCGCTCGACCGCTTGGAACTCCGGCGTGCTCATCGACGAGCTCCAGATGTCGAAGAGCGTCGAGACGTCGGAGTAGGCGCGGCCCGAGTCCTCGAGCGCGACGATGGTGTTCTCGAACGACGGCTTCTCTTGGTTGAGCACCAGGCGCTCGATCTCTTTACGCTGCATGTCCATCGCCGCGTACATCGCCGGCTTGAAGTCTTGGATCTTCACGTGGTCGAAGGGCGGCACGCCGCCTTGCGGACCGGTCCACTTCTGCAAGAGGGGGTTCGACGAGGCGGGCGTTCCTTCTGACACTTTCGCAGTCCCTTGGTTCGAGGCGCAGGCAGCGAGCAGGACGACGGCGGCGAGGCGTAGCGCGTTCATGGCAGCTCCTTCGTGAGGCGCCGCGCTAGACCGCGATGGCGTGGGGGTCAACCCGGCGTGCGCGATCGTCTTGTCATGCCGCGTCATTCGGCCTAGTGCCTCGGTGGCGTCCTCGGGGCGCCGCCGATGCTCAAACGCCACAACCGCTTCTTCGTCTCGCTGCTCTTTCTCCACGACGTGTCGATGGTGGTGGCCGCGTTTTCGCTCGCCTACTACGTGCGCTTCTCGTTCCCGGATTTCTTTCCCTTCGACGTCATGAGTGATCCGAAGGACGCGCAGCAGTTCTTCTTCGTCTGCCTCGGCGCCTGGCCGCTCGCGGCGCAGCTCGCCGGCCTCTATCGCTCGCAGCGCACGAACTCCGTGACCGGCGAGCTCTATCGGATCTTCCGCGCGAGCGTGACGTCGATCGTCGCGGTCGTCACCTTCGCGTACTTCTTCTTCGGCCCGCAGCGCTTCTCGCGTGGCGTGCTCTTGCTCTTCGCGTTCATCTCGTTCGTGCTCGTGGCGGGCGGGCGCTACAGCTTTCGCCGCTTCCTTCGCACGATGCGCGCGCGCGGCTTCAACCTGCGCTACCTCACCGTCGTCGGCACCGGCGAGCTCGCGCGCAAGGTGATCCGCACGGTGCACGATCACAGCGAGCTCGGCCTGCGCGTCCAAGGCGCCATCGCCACCGGCCGCCACGGCGTCCCGCGCCGGGTGGAGGACGTGCCGGTGCTCGGCGTCGTCGAAGACGTGGCGACGATCCTGCGCACCCATCCGTGCGACCAAGTGGTGATCGCGCTGCCGGTCACCGAGCTGCATGCGCTGAAGGCGTTGATGGACCGGCTGAGCCTCGAGACCGTCGACGTGCGCGTCGTGCCCGATCTCTACCAGTACGCGACCCTCGGCCGCGGCGTCGAAGAGTTCGCGGGCTTGCCGATCATCTCGCTGCAAGACGCGCCGATCTACGGCTGGAACTCGGTGCTGAAGCGTTTCTTCGACGTGCTCTTCAGCACGACTGTGCTCGTGGGGCTGGCGCCGGTGTTGCTGCTCATCGCGCTCATCGTCAAGCTGTCGAGCAAGGGTCCCGTGCTCTACCTGCAAGAGCGCATGGGCCTCGATGGTCGCGTCTTCTCGATGTACAAGTTCCGCACGATGCGCCTGGACGCCGAGCACGACGGCCAAGCGCGCATGGCCGATCGGCACGATCCGCGGCGCACGCCGATCGGGAGCTTCCTGCGCACGCTCTCGCTCGACGAGCTGCCGCAGTTCGTCAACGTCCTGAAGGGTGACATGAGCGTGGTCGGTCCGCGCCCGGAGCGGCCGTCGTTCATCGAGGACTTCAAGCACCAAATTCCGAAGTACCACTTGCGCCACAAGATGAAGGCGGGCGTCACCGGCTGGGCGCAGATCCACGGCCTGCGCGGGCAGACATCGATCGCGCGGCGCATCGAATACGATCTCTATTACATCGAGCACTGGTCGTTGATGCTCGACTTGAAGATCGTGCTTCGGACGATCTTCGGCGGGTTCTTGTCGAAGAATGCGTACTGAGCGGTGATCAGAGCCCGAAACGAATGAAGCCGGCGACCACCGGTCCGCTCATCGCGCGGTAGTCCATGCTCGCGCGCGGGCCGCCGATCGCGAAGCGGTAGCCGCCGTCGATGCCGAGCGCGAGCCACTTCAACGGACGAAATTCCACGTTGGCGTGCGGCTCGGCGGCGAAAAGGCTGCCGTACTCCAAGCCGCCGTCGCGCGCGTAGCCGTAGGCGCCGCCGCCGAGCAGCGCGCCGACGCCGATGCGGATGAAGCGGTGGTTCAAGACGAGCACGGTCGTGTCGATGCCGCCGTACGCGAGGCCGGCATCGGCGTTGTCCGCTCCGGCGCCGCGCGCGTAGAGCACGTTGAGCGTGACGCCGATTTGCACGCGCTCCCTGACCAGGCCGCCGAGCGAGAGCGACGCGACGCCGCCCGAGCGCCGGTTCAAGAGCGTCCAACCGAGGCGCGGCTCGGCGTAGAACGATCGCTTGCGCACCGGCGCATCGCACGGCTCGGGGCGCACGTCGCAGGTCGGGCAGGGCTCCACGTTGACGACCACCGGTTGCTGCGGCCAATTCGTCGGCTGCATTCTCGCGGCGCGTTCTTCGTCGCGCCGGCTTCGCCACTTCTGCGCGAACGCTTTGGCCTCTTCGCGCTTGCGATCCTTCAACGCACGGATGCGCGCGCGGGCCGCCTCCATGTCGGCTTCGAGCGAGGCCTCGACGCGCTCGCGCTCGGCGGTCTGATCGTCCTCGGAGTCCTCGGCGAACGCAGGCAGAGAAAAGAGCAGGGTACAAAGGGCAACGAGACGCGGCATGTGCGCGCTCCTTTCGCCCTCTCCAACACCGGGTGTTTCATGGGGTGTCACTTCGTGATCCGGGTCACATGCGCTAGGTGACACATTTCTTGGGCGCCGGTGTTGTATGGCGCGAGCGACGAAATGGTCGACGTCGAAACGCTCTATAGAACCTACGGGCCGATGGTGCTTCGGCGATGCCGGCGTCTGCTCCGGGACGAAGGGCGCGCGCTCGACGCGATGCAGGACACCTTCGTGCAGGTCCTGCGCTACGAAAAGAGCCTCGACGCCGAAGCGCCGTCGTCCTTGCTCTATCGGATCGCGACCAACGTGAGCCTGAACAAGCTGCGCAGCGAGCGGCGAAAGCCCACGGGCGATAGCGCGACGGCGGAAGGGGAGAGCATCGTGGAGAAGTTGATCTCGCACACCGACAGCGAAAGCGCCGGCATCGCCCGCATGATGCTCGACAAATTGTTCGCCAAGGAGACGCCGAGCACGCTCGAGATGGCGGTGTTCCACCTACATGACGGGATGACACTCGAAGAAGTCGCCGAGCTTACCGGCCTGAGTGTTTCAGGTGTACGTAAACGGCTGCGTGGATTGCGTGAGCGCTTGGCCGAGCTCGAAGGTACGGCGGTGGGAGAAGGAGCGGGCGATGAGCGCCATTGAATCTGAACCGAGCGATCTCGTGCTCGAACGCTTCGTGCTCGGCGAGCTCGACGCCGTTCGTGCGGCCGCCATCGAGAGACGGAAGAACGAGCCGGAGATCCGCGGGCGGATCGAAGCGATTCGCCGGTCGAACGAGGAGATTCTGCGAGCGCATCGGCCAGAGGTCATCGTCCGCCAGATCGAGAGGCGGCGTGCTCCGAAGCGTCGTGGGCTCGCGATGTCGCTTTCGTTTGCTGCGACGGCGGCGCTCGCGGTGATGGTCGTGATGATGATCCCGCGCGCCGACGATCCCACCGAGCGCACGAAGGGCCTCGCGCCGCACGTCCTCGCGTGGCGCAAGACCGCGGGAGAGCCGGAAGCGCTGCTGCCGGGATCGCTCACGAAGCAAGGCGACGTCCTGCAGCTCGGCTACGTCGCCGCCGGCGCGCGCTACGGCGTCATCGCCTCGCTCGACGGCCGCGGCCACGCGACGCTGCACTTTCCGGCCGAGTCCGAGCTGAGCACGCGCCTCTCGACCGACGGCGGCGCGATCCTCCTCGACGAGGCCTACGAGCTCGACGACGCGCCGACCTTCGAGCGCTTCTTCTTCGTCACGTCCAACGAGCCGCTCGACGCCGCGCGCGTGGTGGAAGCGCTGCACCGACTCGGTGAGCAGAGCGACGCCGGCCTGCGCGGCGTGCCGATCCTGCCCGGCAAGACCGCGGTCCATACCTTCGTCGTGCTGAAGGACAGCGAAGACAAGGACACGCCATGATCCGCCTGGCTCTCGCGGCGCTCGTTCTGTCGGCTCCCTTGCATGCGTACGCCGAGCCGTCCAACGCGCAGACGGTGCGGCGCTACGCGTTCGTGGTCGGCTCGAACGACGGCGGCAAAGAGCGCGTGCGCCTGCGCTACGCCAACAGCGACGCCGGCAGCCTCGCGCGCGTGATGCTCGATCTCGGCGGCGTGCAAGAGAACGATCTCGTGCTCCTGCGCGACGCCACCGAGGCGCTGTTCCGAAACGCGCTCGATCGCCTGAAGCAGCGCATCGCCCAAGAGCACAAGGCGAACGAGCGCGCCGAGTTCCTCCTCTATTACTCCGGCCACTCCGACGAAGAAGGCCTGCTGCTCGCCGGCCGCCGCTTGGAATACCGAGAGCTGCGCGCCCTCGTCTCGACGATGCCGGTCGACGTCAAGATCGCGATCGTCGACTCGTGCGCGTCCGGTGCGCTCGTGCGTTTGAAAGGCGGCGAGCGGCGCGCGGCGTTTCTCGTTGATGCATCGGCAAGCGCGCGCGGCCACGCGTTCATCACCTCGAGCTCGGCTGACGAAGCGGCGCAAGAGTCCGATCGCATCGCCGGCTCGTTCTTCACCCACTATTTGATCAGCGGCCTGCGCGGCGCCGCCGACACCACCGGCGACAAGCGCGTCACGCTGAACGAAGCGTACCAATTCGCGTTCAACGAGACGCTGCACCGCACCGAGCGCACCCAAAGCGGCCCGCAGCATCCGAGCTACGACATCCAGCTCGCCGGCGCCGGCGATCTCGTGATGACCGACGTGCGCTCGATGCACGCCGGCATCGTGTTCGACGAGCCGGTCGACGGCCGCCTCTTCGTGCGCGACGAAAACGGCCGGCTCATCGTCGAGCTCGACAAGCCGAAGGACCGCCGCGTCGAGATCGGCCTCGCCGCCGGTAAGTACGCGATCACGCGCGAGCATCAGGGGAAGCTCACGCTGGCGCAGGCGAACGTCGCCTCCGGCCAACGCCTCTCGCTCGACGCCGGCGACTTCAGCCACATCGACAAGGAAATGACCGTGCGCCGCGGCGACGACGACGAAGTCGAGACGCGCGCCGAGCCCACGTCAGAGCCCGCGCGGCCGGCGTGGGTGCCGCAAACCTCGCCGCCGCCACAGCCGCCGAAGCTCGAAGAAACCCGGCGCGTCCGCGCGGTCGTCGGCTTCGCTGGGCCGATCAACACCGAGCGGCGCGCGCGCGGTGACGTGGCTGCGTCTATGATGTTCACCGGTTTGCATTTGAAGATCCGCCGCCTCGACGGCGTCGCGCTCGGCCTCGGCATCAACCATGTCACCGAGCGCGTGAACGGCGCCATGTTCGCCGGCCTCGCCAACTTGACGAACGGCCGCATCGACGGCGTGCAGTTCTCGCTCGGCGCGAACATCAGCAAGGATTGGATCCGCGGCGTGCAGGCGTCGCCCTTCTTCAACTTCGCCGACGCGCTGACCGGCGCCCAGCTCGGCACCGTCAACGTCGTGCGCGGCATGCGCGGCTTTCAGCTCGGCCTCGTCAACTACGCGAGCAACGTCGAAAAGGGCTTTCAGCTCGGCTTGATCAACATCGCGAAGTCGTCCGAAGGCGGCCAGCTCGGGCTCTTCAGCTACGCGGGCAACGTGCCTTTGCGCTTGCAGATCTACACGAGCGACATCAACGCGTTCAACGTGGGCCTGCGCTACGGCAGCAAGTACCTCTACGGCATCGCGCTCGGCGGCCTCCAGCCCTTCTTCGGCGCGGTCCGCGGCTCGGCGGGCCTCGGCCTCGGCGTGCACGCGCCCTTTTGGCACCTCTACTTCGACGTCGACGCGAGCGCGCAGTTGCTCTTCGTGCCGCCGCTCTTCGTCCGCACGCCGTACTGGCTTTTCCAAGCGCGCGCGCTCTTGGGCGGCCAGATTGTGGAACGCTTCGGCGTGTTCGTTGGCGCCACGCTCAACTTGAGCTTCCTGCCGAACAGCACGCTCGCCGGCGACGAGGCGCTGCGCAACGTCACCTTCGTGCCGCGGACGACGAACGTCGAGCGCAGCCAGCAGCTCCAGATCTGGCCGGGCTTCATCGCCGGCATCCAGATCTGATCGAGCGCCGCTCGTCGTGCATGGTGACACTCTGCGATCGCTCCGGTGTTGCAAGCAGCGGAGGATCACCATGCGCTCATTCTCGCTCATCGCTCTCGCGACGCTCCCCGCGTGCTTCACCAACTGGACCCCCGACATCGGCAAGCAGGCCCGCACCTCATCGACCGAGCAAGCGAGCTCGTCGTGCGACGATCAATGCAAAGAGGACTGCGACGACATCAACGATCGCAAAGCCTACGACAAGTGCATCAGCGTCTGCACCGACGTGTGCGTCACCGATGAAGCGAGCTGCCCGCGCCCCGAGCCGGCGCCGCCACCGGCGCCGTGTAAGAGCTGTACGCCGGTGCCCCCGAAGGCGGCGATCTGCGAACCCTGTCAGAAGAACGAGGAGTGCGCCGGCACCGGCAGCTTGTGCCTCGGCGCCGATGCAGCGACGAGCACGGCCGGCCACTGCGGGCAGAAGTGCACGATCGATTGCGATTGCCCCGCGACCTACGAATGCCGACCCGTCACCGATCCGAAGACCGGACGCTTCGACGCGGCGCTCGGCCGGCAGTGCGTGCCGGCGAGCAAGCAGTGCCCGCAATGCAAGGCCGACGCTGATTGCGAAGCGGGCAACATCTGCGAAGCTGGAAAGTGCGTCGCTGCTTGCGCCGACGACTCAGCTTGCGCTGCCGGCCAGCGCTGCTTCGAAGACGGCCGCTGCGCCGTCGCCTGCTGCGAAGACAAAGACTGCGGCGACGCGACGCTCGTTTGCGGCGACGGCCGCTGCGTCAAGAAGTGATCCGCGGCGGCGATCTGTGGATGGTGTGCGATCGTCACGGACTTCGACTACTTTACAGACAGCTCCGAGCGCGCGCGCAGCGTGAAGATCTTCGCGACCGACACCGGCGCGGCGTGCTTGAACCATGGCATGTACCGGGAGATCGTCGTCGACGCGATTGACCGGCCGGTGCAGTTGCTCGTCAATGGCGATCTCTTCGCCGATGTCGCTTACGACGCGCAGAGCCGCCCGAGCGTCGTAACGCTTTACGACAGCGTCCGGTTGCTGCACTACGATCCGTACTCGCGACTGCCGACGGGCTTCTCCTATCGATCGCATAGCGGCGCGCAGACGATCCCCTCGACGATCCGCCTCGGCGCGCGCGGGCTCGTTCAGACGGAGCAACGGTTCAGTTGGCTCTGCTGAGGTGAAGCCGGAAGCACGAGGCGACCGACCGTCGATCGCGAACAGCAGGCCAGGCGATCGATGGGAACTACGATCAAGTCAGGCTTGGCGATGCACCACGGCCGCCACCGCGTCCGATCGACCGTCGGCGAGGCTGAGTGCGAGGCGAAGTGCGAGGCGAAGTGCGAGGCGAAGCGAGAGTGCGAGCGAGAGCGAAAGGCTGAGTGCGAGACTTAGGCTGGGTGCGAGGCGAAGTGCGAGCAGGAAAGCCGAAACTGCCGGGATTCGCACTCAGCCTCGCACTCGCACTCAACCTCGCACTCAGCTTCCGCCTCGCACTCAGCCTTTCGCTCTCGCTCGCACTCTCGCTTCGCCTCGCACCCAGCCTCACGGCGTCGGCGATGCACCGCGGCCGCCACCGCGACCGCCGCGTCCACCGCGCCGTCGGCGTCGGCGTCGTTTCCCTGCAGGCGGCACGGCCGCGACACTCGGCGCTTCGGCGGCGGCGCCTTCGTCGATCATCTCGACGTCTGCGTCGCTCGCCATCGGCACCTCGTGATCTTCGAAGGCGCTCTCATCGTCGCCCAGTGCTTCGGCTTCGACCGGCGCGCTCGCCATTGGCAGCACGGCCACGTCGAACGCATCGTCATCGTTCATCTCGCGCGCGGAGGAGACCGGCGCCGGAGCATGGCCTTCGCCGCCCTTACCGCGCCGTCCGCGGCGGCGACGTTTCTTCGCGCCGCCTTCCGCGACCGGAACCGCTGCTGCTGGCTCTGCCTCAGCGCCCGGCAGCTCGGCGTCGGGTTCGTCCATCGTGATCGGCGCCGGCCGCCGCGGCTCGTGCACCGCGGGCGGCGCGAAGTCTTTGTCGAGTGAGATCGCGTAGTGCGGCGCCGGCAGGTGCGTCTTTGCTTGCACGCGGATGTGCGCGTTGTGCTGCGCTTCCAACGCCTGCAGCGCCGGCCGCCGATCGTTCAAGAGGTGCATCGCGACTTCCACCGGCACATCGAGCGTCACCTTCGCGCTCTGGCCTGACGCGAGCTCGTGCGCCAGGCGGTCGGCCACGGCGCGCAGTAAGTGCGTGCCTTCCGACTGCAACGCGCGCACGCGGCCGCGGCCGTCACACTCGGGACACGTCGTCATCATGCCTTCGAGCAGCGCCGGCCGGATGCGCTGGCGCGTCAGCTCCAAGAGGCCGTGCTGCGAGATCGGCGACACCTTGAAGCGCGCCTTGTCGCTCTTGATCGCCTCTTTGAAGCGCTTCTCGACCTCGGCGCGGTGGTTCGGGTTCATCATGTCGATGAGATCGACGACGACGATGCCGCCGAGATCGCGCAATTTCAGTTGGCGCGCGACTTCAGTGACCGCCTCTATGTTCGTGCGAAACGCGGTCTCTTCTTGCGAGCCTTCGCGGTTGTTCTTGCCGCTGTTGACGTCGATCGACACGAGCGCTTCGGTCTGATCGATGATCAAGTAGCCGCCAGTCGGCAGCGGCGCGCGCCGAGAGAAGAGCGCCTCCACCTGCGTCTCGACGTTGAACTCGGTGAACAGTGGTCGCCGCCCGTCGTAGCGCTCGAGCATCGACTCCTGCTTCGGCATCGCGACGGCGATGAACTCCTTGGCGGTGTCGAACGCTTGCGGCGTGTCGACGATGATGCGCGTGACGTCGGGCGTCAGATAATCGCGCAGCGTGCGCAGAATCGCGTCGTGATCTTGGTGCAAGAGGGTGGGGCGTGTCGCCGCACGAAAGCGCGCTTCGATGCCTTCCCACATCTTCAACAGGTACTTGAGGTCGCGCGCGAGCACGGCCTTTGGCTGCTCCATGCCGGCCGTCCGCACGATGAGGCCGACGTTCTCTGGCGGATCCAGCGAGGCGGCGAGGGCCTTGATGCGCCGGCGTTCTTCTTCGTCCTCGATCTTGCGCGAGATGTGCGCGCCTTCGCCGCTCGGCATCAGCACGAGGTAGCGGCCCGGCAGAGACACGTAGGTCGTGAGCGCGGCGCCTTTTTGGCCGATCTCTTCCTTCAGAATCTGCACGGTGACGTGCTGCTTGCGCTTCAACGCCTCGGTGATCGTGCGCGCGTTCTTCGGCGCGTCCGGCCGGTAGGCGTGCGGGGCGACGTCGGAGAACGACAGAAACCCCTGCTTCTTGGCGCCGAAGTCGACGAAGGCGGCCTGCAGCGCCGGCTCGACGTTGGTGATGACGCCTCGATAAATGTTACCGCGGGTCTTTTCCTTCCACTGCGGGTCGACATCGAAGTCGGTGAGCGAGCCGTTCTCGATGATGGCCACCCGCACTTCACCATGCGGCATGTCGCCCTCGCGGGCGTTGATCAAAATGGTCCTAGACATGAGATCCTTATTCCCAGATGCGCAGGCCGACGCGAACGCCGAGGCCGAGGCCACCAGGAACGGTCAGGGTCTGCAAGTAGATATGGTAGCGCACAGTTACGCCGACAACGACAGGGCCTATAGCAAAATCGATGCCCCCGCCGAAGTGGCCGACTTGGAGTAGGGTCACGGTCGGCCGACCCTGGGTCGGTACCATGAACATGACGCCCGCGCCAAGCTCCCCCCAGGGAATGACCACCGGCAGGTCGTCGATCCGATAGATCAACGACGCGTAGGCGTGGTGCGTGACCATCGGGAAGGTCGCGCTCCGCACATAGACGCCCTGATAGCCGGCAGCCACGCCGAAGCCCCAGATGATCGGCACGTCGATGCGGCCGCCCCAGCCGAGGCCACGCGGCGGGCTCTTGCCGAAGAAGTAGATGCCGCCGCCACCTTCGGCCGCGATGATGACGCCATTCACGAGCGCCGGCGCGAGCGTCACCGGAACGACCGTTGCGCTCGCCGGCTCCACGCTGTAAGACGCCAGGCCGATCTGGACGCAGACAAAGAGAAAAACCAATCGCGCGGAGCGTAGCGGTGAGCAAAAAAGACGAGATTCGCGAACTGACAAAGAGCGACCCCTTCCTCGAGGCGATGCAGAAGCTCGGCGCGTGGTTGAAATCGCATCAAACCATGGTCGCCGCAAGCGCCGGTCTCGTCGTCCTCGTGGGCGCCGGCGCCGCGATCGCGACGAGCCGGGCCGACAAGCAGAGCGAGGCGGCGTCGAAGGATCTCTCGGACGCGCAGAAGACCTTCGACAAGCAGCCGCTCGGCGCCACGCCTGCGGTCGAGACGGGTCCGAGCGGCGCGACCGGTGAGAGCTACAAGACCAAGGATGAATGGGCGAAGGCGACCGAAGAGAAGTTGAACAAGGTCGTCTCGACGCACGCTGGCACGGGCGCGGCGCGCTTTGCCAAGCTCTACCTCGCGAGCCTCGCCATGGACAAAGGCGAGCCGGCCGAGGCGGAGAAGCACTACCGCGCCTTCATCGCCGAGACGCCGAAGGAAGATCCGATCGCCGCCACGGCGCACATGGGCCTCGCCGCCGCGCTCGAGGATCAGAAGAAGCTCGAGGACGCGATCAAAGAGTACGAAGCGCTCGTGCCGGCGACCGCGCCGATCGCGCCGAAGAAAGATGGCGAGCCCGAGAAAGAGAAGAAGGCGTCGGCCATCGCCGAGAACGCGCTGATGAACGCCGCGCGCCTCTACGAAGAGCTCGGCAACCTGGAGAAGGCCCGCACGGCATACGAACGCATCGAGCGCGACTACCCAAGCTCCTACTCGCGCTTCAAAGCCCAGCAACGTTTGAGCGCGCTGCCGAAAAAGGAAGGCTGAGCGTGCGTCACGGACGCTGGCTCGCGGCCGTTGCGCTCTTCTCTATTTCCTGCGCCGGCAATCCCTCGCGCCTCCACACCTTCAAGCTCGTCGACGATCCGACCGCGATCGTCGTCTGGGGCCTGGTCTTCGCGCACCCAACGGAGCGCGTGAAGCTGCTGACACCGTTGCTCGAGCCGATCGAAGCGCTCGGCGGCGTCGGCCTCGACAGCAAAGACAAAGTGCTCTTCACCGCCAACTTCCAAGGCGTCTACTCGGCCGTGCGCGTGCGCGATCAAGAGACGCTTTGGCGGCACTCGGGCGTCGATCCCTTGTCGATGCCGCCGACCTTCGTCAGCAAAGAGTCCGTGCGCTCGCCCGACGACCTCGTGATCTTCGGCTCGCAGAACGGCCGCGTGTTCGCGGTCAACGCACAGACCGGCGCCACCGTGTGGACGTACGAGATGGGCGGCGAGATCAGCGAAGCGCCGACGGTCGCCGAAGGTCGCCTGCTGATCATGAACTCGCGCAACCAGCTGATGGCGCTCGACGCCCTCACCGGCAAGTGGCTCTGGCAGTACACGCGCGACTTCCCGGTGGGCCTCACCATCCTCGGTCACTCGGGCGTCGCGGTGAAGGCGGACAAGGTCTTCGTCGGCTTCTCTGACGGCTTTTTGGCGTGCGTGCAGTTGGACGACGGCCTGCTGCAGTGGTCGCGGCCGTTGACGCTCTCGGGCCAAGGCTTCGCCGACGCGGACGCGACGCCGATCGTCGTCGGCGACCGCGTCTACGCGTCGAGCGTGCACGACGGCGTCTACGCGCTGAAGGCCGACACGGGCGACGTCATCTGGCAGCTCCGCGCCGCGAACGTGACGCGCTTGACCGCGCAAGATCCCACGCTCTTCGCGCTCTCGGCGAGCGGCAAGCTGCAGGCGATCGACGCCGACTCGGGCAAGCCGCGCTGGGAGCTCAAGTTCCCGACCGCCGTCGTCAGCAAGCCGGTCGCGCACCGCGGCTACATCGCGTTCGGTGCGAAGCCGGGCGGCCTCTACGTCGTCGACGTGCAGACCGGCAGGCTCGTGCAGCGCTTCTTTCCGGGCGGCGTCGCGTCGGAGCTCGCCGTGCGCGGTGGCTCGCTCGCGTTCATGTCCGAAGGCAGCGTCATCTATTATATGCGCTACGGCGAGAAGCATAACCTGCTCCTCGACGCCAAGCGCCGCTACGTCGGGCTCTAAACGGCGTGCGCAAGAAGCAGGTCGTCTGCGCCTGGATCAACGACGCGAACGGCAAGATCCTCCTCACCCAACGCAAAGCCGGAACGCACCTCGAGCACCTGTGGGAGTTTCCGGGCGGCAAGCTCGAGCCAGGCGAAACGGCGGCCCAGGCGCTCGCGCGCGAGCTGAAAGAAGAGATCGCCATCGACGCCGAGATCGGCCGCGAGCTGGCCCGCGTCGAGCACGAGTACGCCGGCAAAGACGGCGCGCCGTGGACGGTGGAGTTGATCCTTATGGAAGTCGTTCGATATGTCGGCGCGCCGCGCGCTGTGGACGTCGCCGACATGCAGTGGGTCGCGGACGCTTGGTTCGACGCGCACATGGACGACATGCCGCCGGCGGACGTGCCGCTCGTGGACAAAGCGCGTCAGGCTCAGAAGGTGCGGTAGAAGCTCGACCAGCCGGTGTTGCCCGAGACGTGCACGCCGTTGTCCGTGTGGAAGCGCCAGTAGTACTTCGTGAACCACTGCGACGCCGGCACTTTGATCTCCTGGTAGGGCAAGCGAAACACGATCGTCGGCAGGAACGCCGAGCTCAGTTGAGCGACGCTCTGATCGCAGAGGCGAATCGTGCCTTCGCCGCTCTTGATCTCCTGAATGCCGAACGCGCAGACCGCGCCTTGGAGCAGCGACGCGAGGCCGTACGCCGCGGTCGCCTTGAGCTCGATCTTGCGCTCGGCTGCCCACGCGGTCTTCTCGGCCACGCGCCAGGTATCCGTGGAGCACGGATACGGGAAGACGTCCCACTTCCAACAGGTGTGCCACTCACGCTCCCACCAGCCGACCTGCACGGTGTAGGTCCGCGTCGGGTGGAAGTGATGCAGCTTGTCGCCGTCGAAGATCATCACCTTCGTCTCGCTGCCGAGGGCCGACGGCCAGCCGTTCGTCGGGCCGGTGTTGCGCAGGCGATCGTTCGGGCGATGCGGCGTGGCGCCGAACGCTTCTTGCACGACCGCGTTCTGCGCTGGCGAGTGGCTGAAGCCGAAGATGTCATCGGGGCCGCGCTGGACGCGGTTGCCGTTCATCACGTTGGCCCCGGCCATGTGCCAGGTGCCGCGGCCGAAGAACATGCCGCCTTCGTACTTGTAGCTCTCTTTTGCGAAGCCCGGCGTGTCGACAGTCGCTGGGATGCTTCGAGTTGCGATGTTGTCGCTGCCGTTGTTGGCGAGGATCTCGGAGATGCGCATGTCGTAGACGCCGAAGATGTCGGCGATGGTGTTGAGGATGCCGCCCCAGGTGCCGTCCAAGAGCGCGAGCGGCGTCAGCACGTCGAGCTGCGCGATGTTGAGATCGTCAAAACCCTTCTCGACGTACTCGTCGAGGAAGTTCATCGACGCGTGGCCGAGCTCGTGCACAGGCAGGTAAGCGCCGCGTTGATCGAGGTCGATGATCTGCCACTTGGCGACGCCGAAGGGCTTGCCGATGACCGTCGGCGGTGCGGCGTTCGCGGTCACGCCGTCTTGAAACGAGTTGAAGACGACCGCGACGCCGATCGGCTTGAGGTACGAGATCTCGGCGGTGAGATCTTGCACCTTCTTGTAGACGGCGCTCTGATCGAGCGAGGTCGCGTAGCCGCGGATCGGGTGCTTCGGGAGCGACGCGCCGAAGAGCGCCGTCTTGGTGCCGATCGCGGTGCTCGGGATGAAGTAGCCGATGAACAGGAGCTGATCGCGCTTCTGCACGCTCCACGTGGTGCCGGCCGACGCGCTCTGCGTCATCAGGTTGATCACGCGATCGAAGGTCGACCAATATGCGCTCTCGTCGGCCGCAGCGAAGCCGCTGCCGAGGATCATCAGCTGCTTGTTGGCGGTGTTCTGGCGGTCGGCGGCGTTACACGTCGTGCCGTTCCAGCGGCGGCAGCGCCACGGCAGCGTCGGCGGCGGGAGGGCGCCGGGGTTGACGGTGGTTGTCGACGTCGACGTCGAGATCGTGCCAGCGGGCGAGGCAGTGGCCGGCGCGGCAGAAAACGCGAGCGCGAGAGCGAAGGCAAGCATGTGGGGTCCCTGAGTTCGTTCGTTCTGGTCGAGTAGCGGTGCGCGACGTCAGTTCTGGGCGACGGCGCGCATGGTGCTGATGCGCTGCTTGGCGGTGGCGGAGAGCGCGTTCAGAACGGCGTCAGGCAACGTCGTTCCATCGCGCAGGCCGATCGCGGCGAGCGTGAAGGCGATCTGGTTCTTCTCGACGTCGCCGAGCAGCGGCGAGTCGAGCAACATCGCGCTCGCCATCACGCTGCTGTCGTCGAGATCTCGCGGGCGCACGAGCGGCGCCGCCGTCATCCGCGCGGCTTCGTCGCTGCCGAAGACGCCGCTCGCGAGCAAGTCGACGAGCGCGGCTTGCGCGGCGTCCGAGTGCATGCGGCCGAGCGCTTCGATCGCGTTCAAGCGCAGCTCGGGGCTCTGCGCGATCTGCGCGATCTTGACGACCTGCGGGAGGTCTTCGCTCGTCGGCGTCGTCGACGCGAGCTGCGTGCGCAGCGCGTCCGGGTCCGCGTTGATCAGCGCGGCGTCGTAGCCGAGCACGCGCGCGTCGGGGGCGGGGATGCCGTCGACGATCGTCCAGCCTTCGGCGACGAAGTGATCGCGCTCGGCCTTGGCGGCGTCGTTGCTCTGCTTCACCTGCGCTTCGACTTCAGCGAGCTTCGCCGGGTCGACCGCTTGTGAAGCGCCGGGGGCCGCGGCGCCGGCCGACGACGGACCTCCGACGGCCGCAGTGGCGCTCGGAGGGGTCGAACCAGGCGAGGTCGGGTCGCCCGAGCGCTGCAGGCCGGTGCTTTGACAAGCCACGGCGGGCAGGGCGCCAGAAAGCGCAACCAAGAGGACAAATGACAGCGCAGTTTGAGGCATCGGCAGGTCTCTCCTGATCTCATTATCGAGGTCGGCTGGGCGCCGGTTGCTCGTCTAAGAGTCGATGCCATCTCGGTTTTTTTCCGCGCGGAGGTGCCGCGGGGCGTGCGTCGAAAACGCACAATTTAGGGCACTTGGCGCACTTTCGTGCCGCGCCAGCGTTACTTTCCGGGCCAGCCGAGGATGCGCGCTAGGGCTTCTGCCAAGTGGCTCGTCGCGCCGCGCGTCGGTGTACCTGATGCATTCGTCAGGATCGCGATCGTCGTGTCGGACTGCGGCTCGTGCCAGACCGCGCCCGCATACCCGTAGCCTTCGCCCGAGTGGCCGTAGAGCCCGTCGAGCTCCATGAGCCCGAGCCCGTAGTGCTGCGCGAAGGGCCCAGTGTCGTCTTCGGCGATGAGCGAGTAGGTGAGGCGCTGCGTATGCATGAAGGTCGAGAGAAACGCGCCCTCGGCCAACGCGCGGCCAAAGGTGGCGAGCTCGTCGATCGTCGTCGTGAGTCCTGCGGCGGCCGCAAGCGCCGAGAAATTGCGCGGCGTCGCCGGCGCCGTGCCGTCGTGGCCGCGCGCGAAAGGCTCGAGCGGCGTCGTGCCGACCGGCCACTCGGTGCGAAAGAGCTTCACCGGCTCGAGCATGCGCTCGCGCATGAGCTCGAACCAAGTCTTGCCCGTGGCGCCGAGGATCACCTCGCCGAGCCACAGCGCATTCGTGCGTGAGTACGCGTACTGCGAGCCCGGCTCGAACTGCGGCGAAGGATCGGCGAGTGCCAAGAGATCGAAGGGCGTCGCCGATTGCGACGGGTCCCGCGCACGGAACGCGTCGGTCGCCGTGTAATCGACGAGGCCGCTGCGCATGCTCGCGAGCTGGCGGATCGTCACGCCTTCTGGCGCGCCCGGCGCGAACTTGCTGGCCGGATCGTCCAGGCGCACGACGTTCTCGTCGGCGAGGATCAAGATGACCGTGACGACGTAGGCCACCGTGATGTCGCGGATCGGAAAGCGATCGAAGCGGTCGACCGGCCGCGGCGGCGCGTCCTGCGAGTTGCCGCTGACGTAGACCCACTCGCCCTTCGGCGTCTGCACCTTGACGGCGGCGCCGGGCACGCTCTCGTCGGCGCGCATCGCCTCGATCGCTTCCGCGAGGGCCGCGGCGTGCGCCTCGGGATTCGGCGCGATCCAGGTCTTCCTGCCGCAGGCGGTGAGGAGGGCGAGCGCGACGAGGCAACGAAGGAAGTGCACGGCGAGGCGAGGGTGCGCTGAGGAAGGGGATATAATCAACAGGAAGAAGGGTGAATCGTCCCCGTCGGCCGCCGCGCTCAGCTTCCGGAGGCCGCCTTCTTGCCGTCACCGAGCAGCACGCTCTCGTTGCTGTCGGCGATTGGGATCGACTCTTCGTCGTGGTTGTCTTGCGCCGGCGCCGTCGTTGCGGCTGGCGTTGCGGCTGGCGTTGGCGGCGCGGCGGGCGGCTCTGCGGGGGGAGGCGTCGCGGCGGCCGGCGTCGCTGCGGCCGGCGGCGGCGCGACTTGGGTCTTGTCGGCGCTCGGCTCCGGAGGGTCGTTGTCGTTCATCAGCCGCTCGAGGCGCGCGCGCTCGTCGAGCATCGCCTTCAAGCGCTCCTCGATCTGGATCTTCTCCATCTGATTCTGCTCGGCGCGCTCGCTGAGGGCGGCGATCGTCTTCTCGCGCTCCTGCAGCTTCTCGCCGAGGCGCTTGGTCAGCGTCTCTTTGTCTTCGCGGACGACCTGCACTTCCTTCGAGAGCTGCTCGATGACCGCGTCCTTCTGCGCGATGATCGCTTCCTTCTCCTGCAGGCGGCCGACGAGGCGCGCCTGCAGCTCGTCCTTCTCCTTCTTCGACTGCTCGATCTCCTGCGTCTTCTGCGTGACCTTCTCGCTCGCGTTCTGCTCGGTCGATTCGAGCCGCGCCTTCAGCTCTCCGAGCAGGCGCGACTGCTCCATCTCGTTCTTCTCTTTGCGATCGATCTCGACCTTCATCGTCTCGATCTGCGTGCTCTGCTTCTGCATGCGATCTTCGTACTCGGCGAGCTTCGTTTCGAGCGCTTGCCTCGTCTCTTGCAACTCTTGCTCGATCGCCGCCTTCGCCGCCTCGAGCAGCTTCAGCTTTTCGGCGTTCGCGAGCTCGCTGTCTTGCAGGCGCTGGGCGGCCGACTCTAGCTGCGCCGCCATCTCGTTTTGCAGCGCGCGCTTTTCGTCCTCGCTGCGGGTGATCGTCGCTTGCAGGGTGTCGTCGGCCTGCTTTTGCATCGCCGCCTGCGTCTGCGCAGCGCGTTCGTTCGCTTGCGAGAGCGCCGTCTCGCCTTCGAGCCGCGCTTGCTGCACCGCCGCCTCGCCCTCGGCGCGCGCTTGCTGCAACGCGGCGTCGTCGTCGGCGCGGGTCTTCACGAGCTCCTGCTCGACCGCTTCCTTGGCCTTGCCCATCGCCTCGAGGTCACGCTCGCGCGCCGAGAGCATGCGCCGCAGCTCGGCGACGTTCTTCTCCTTCGTGGCGACGACCTCGATGAGATCTTTTTCGAGCATGAACTTGTCTTCGAGCAGCTTGTCGATGGCGACCGAGCTGCCCTTGAGCTCGCGCTTGATGTCGTCGTCTTTGGCCTTCAGCTTCTTCAGCGCTTCTTCTTGGCCCATCTGCGCGGCGCGGACCTCGATCTCCATCTCGGCCACGCGCTGCGCGCTCGTCTTGTACTCGTGCTCGTGCTGCTGCCAGATCTGCTGCAGGCGCTGCAGCTCGACTTCGCGCTCGCGCAGTTTTTCGCGCAGCATGAAGATCTTCGCCTCCGGCCCACGCAGATCCTTCGCCGACTTGATCCCCGGCGGCAGCGGCGGCGCGTTCGGCACGGTCTTCACCCGGTGAAAGACGTCTTCGACGAACTTCAGCTCGTCTTCGCTGAGCTGGCTCAGCGGGCTCGGCACGTCTGGCGCGACGGGGACGTCGTGGACGTCGTCCTCCTCGATGACCTCGTCGGCCTCCATGATCTCTTCGACTTCGGTCGGCGCCGCGGCGGTCCTTCTCTCCGGATCGAGATTGCCGAACGCGCCTTCGAAGTCGGCGTCGTCGAACTCGGGCTTCGGCTTGTCGTCGATGACGGGCGCGGCTTCGGGGCTGGCGGTCGCGGTGCCACCCGGGCCCTCGCTGAGCGCGCGATCGATCGCCGAGAACGGATCGTCCTCCACGGCCTCGATGTCTTCGTCGCTGACCGTGCCGCCATCGAGATCCAAGAGGCTATAGGCTTGCAGCCGAAGGTCCTTCAGGCCGAGCGGCGGCGCGATGTACGCGTCGGCGGCTTGTCCAGACGACTTGTGCTGCGCCAGGCGGGGATCGCTGACGTCGCTCGCGACGATGACGATCTTCGCCCTCGATGTGCGATCGTTCGAGCGGAGGCGGTTGCACATGGAATAGCCGCTCGAGCGATCCATTTCCGCGCGCAGGACGAAGAGATCGGTGGGCTGATTGTCGGCGAAGAGCTCGATCTCGCTCTCGACCATGACGATCGTGAGGTCTTGACCCTTGAGCGCCGCCGCGAGTTGTAGGCGTTTGCCTTTGTGGTGGTCGACGATGACGGCCCGTTTCTTCGGCATTCCGGATAACTATTCAATAACCCCCAGACTTTTGCAAAGAAGCTGAAGTGTCCATCGCGGCGATTTCCTTGATTTCTCTGTTGCTCGGCGCGCCCGCGGAGGGCCTGCGTCCCCGCGCCATGGCCACGGTCGCGGTCGACTATGACATCGTGCGTCGCGCGCTGACGGTCCGGATCGAAGGTGTCGCGCCCGAGGGCGAAGATCTCGCGCTCGTCTCGTACGTGGAGGCACTGAAGGATCCCTATCTGCCGGGCGACGTCGATCGGCTGTGGGACTACCCCGGTCCGCCTGAAGGGGCGCGCGTCGTGCGCTTCGATTGCACGCCGTGCGCGGAAGGGCGGCGCCTCGGCCCCGGCGTGTTCAGCGCGACGCTCGAAGCGATCTTGCCGCGGCGCTACGGCGGCCTTGGCGCCACCAAGGATCAGACCTTGCTCACCGGGCTCGTGCCCTTCGTCGTCGAGCACGCGAGCGACCCCGTGCGGGCGCGGCCGCTGCTCGTCGAGTGGACGCTCGGCTACGCGCCGCTCGCGCACGGGGCGCAGTGGCTCGAGCAGCCCGCGCACTTCGACGGCGATCCGAGCACCTTCTCGCTCGCGGTCTCCTTGCGCGGCTACGTCACTTTGAACGGTGAGCCGCGGGCGCCCGTCGTCCGGCCGGCCGAGCCGCCGCGCCACTCCGCGGATCTCGACGCGGCGCCGCGCTCCCTGCCGCGATGGGTGGTCTACGGGCCGAACGCCGATGAGCGTTTGCTCGACGCGCATGCGTGGATCGCGGCGGCGCTCGCGCGCTTCGGCATTCCGGCCCAGCGTTGGGTCGTCGGTGCGCTGCGCCGCGAGCCTGCGGTCTGCGGTGGTGATGTGTTGATCGTGAGCCGCGAGCTCTTCCGCGCGACGCCGCTGACCGACATCATGGACTTTCAGCGCTACGGCCTCGCTCGCCGTGCGCTCGCGTGTGCGGCGAAGCGCGCGCACGTCTTGTCGAGCGAAGACGCCGACGCGTTCTCGGTGTGGCTCACGCGCGTGCTCCTGACCGAGGCGAAGGGCAAGCTCGTCAACCCGCGCGATCTCTTGCGGCCGCTGTCCTTCATCCCGGACATCGACTCTTTGATCTACGCGCCGCAGATGCCGTGGGCGGACGTGTACTTCCTCGCCGTCGACGAGCCGCGCACGGGGCCGCCCACGCCTGACGCCTTCTTTCACGGCCGCCCGCGCGGCAAGCTCTTCGTCGAGAAGCTGCTCGATCGGGTGGGCGACGAGCTGTTCACGATCTTGATGCACAAGGCGATCGAGCGCCACGTGGGCATCAGCGTCGTCGCCGAGGAGGAGCTGCCGCACATCTGGCAGGCGATCCTCGAGGACTTCTCCGGCCCGTATCCGGCGATCGACTTCACCTACAAAGTCGACGGCCAAGCGGTGCACGTCTTGCGCGACGGTCCCGGTGTCGCCGCGCGCGAGCCGATCACCGTGCGGGTGCAGGACGCGGACGGCAAAGATCACGTGCAAAAAGCGCTCGGCATCGGCACCGATGAGGCTGTCGAGTTTCCCGAGGCGAAGGCGCCGTTCAAAGAGGTGGAGCTCGATCCGGATCGGCGCCTCGTCGAGTACCACCTCAAGCCCGGCGAGCACCCGCGCTTCAACAACCAGAGCTGGCACCGGCTGCGCGTCACGCTCACACGGCTGAGCGCAGCGCTCGGGTTCTCGGCGCTCGAGGTCTTCGCCGGCGCCGACATGTCCATTCGCCGCGAGTACGACTTGCACCATCACTTCGGCTTCGGCGCCGACTACGATCCGTCGGGCTTCGGCTTGAACGCGCGCTACTCCTACGGCTTCGGTCCGCGCGTGACGCCGGACTACCTCGGCTATCGCGTGGGGACGACGCTCGCGCTGGACCGGCTGACCCAAGGCTTCGCCGGCGCCACCGACGCGGTCTACCTCGCCACGATGTACGCGTACTTGGGCTACGACGACCGCCCGAGCGATCGCACGGCGATGCGCGGCTTTGCGTGGCAGGTCTACGCGGCGATCGGCTTGCCGATCGGGCGGCCGGTGTTCGGCTACGCCGGCGGCAGCATCCTGAAGATCTTCCACCTGGCCGACGCGCACGCGATCGCGCTGCGCCTGCGCTTCGCGACGACGCTCGGCGACGCGCCGGATCAAGCGAAGTACGCGCTCGGCGGCCGCTTCAACGCGCGCGGCTTTCCGCTCGGCGAGCTCACGCGAAACGCGCGCTTGACGGCGTCGGCGGAGTACCGGCACGAGCTCTTCCGCGGCTTTCGCTCGAGCCTCCTGGACCTCGTGTACTTGGACGGCGTCGAGGGCGCGTTCTTCGGCGACGCGGTGTTCCTGGCGGACAACATTCCCGGCTTGTTCCGCTACGAGAACATGTTCTTCGACGTGGGCTACGGCATTCGCTTCCTCTTCGATCAGCTCGGCGTGAACCCGGGCGTGCTCGCGATCGACGTCGGCGTGCCGATCAAGCGCTACAACTCTTCGCTCTTTCCGGTGAGCGTATACTTGGACTTCGTGCAGTCGTTCGCGGCACTCTGAGCCCATGTCCGATCCCACCGGCACACCGCTCGGCAAGCTCCTCGACCTCCACGGCGCCGAGCTCGAGCACGCGAATCGCTACCTCGTCAGCCAAGTCGTCGGCGAAGGCGGCATGGCCAAGGTCCTTCACGCCTGGGACGCGCACCTGCGCCGCAACGTCGCCGTCAAGGTCATGACCTCGGCGACCGGAGACGACGATCGCAAGCGCTTCAACCGCGAGGCGCGCGTGCTCGCGTCGCTGCGCCACCCGGGCGTCGTGCAGCTCGTCGACTACTCCGGGCCGGACGCGCAGCGGCAGTACCTCGTGATGGAGCTGCTCGAGGGCCAGACGCTCACCGTCCACGTTGCCAGAAAGCCGCTTCCCGAGCCGGCGCTCACGGCGCTCGCCTATCTGCTCATCGAGGCGCTCCGGCCCGCGCACGAGAGCGGCATCGTCCATCGCGACATCAAGCCGGACAACGTGTTCTTGGAGCCGGGCGGCCGCGTCGTGCTCATCGACTTCGGCCTCGCCAAGGGCACGCTGCTCACCGCCAAGCGCAACACCTTCCTCGCCGGCGCCACGAAGATGCTAGGCACGCCCGAGTACAGCTGCCCCGAAGTGCTCGCCAGCGCGCCGCTCGTCGTGCAGTCGGACTTCTTCTCCCTCGGCTCCACGCTCTACTTCGCCGCTACCGGCGCGCCTCCGTTTCAGAGCGAGAAGATCTTGGAGCTCGTCAATATGATCGTGTCGAAGCCGCACGTACCGCTCGCCCAGAAGGGCTTCGGCGCGGAGCTGTCGGCGGTGATCGACGCGATGTTGCAAAAGGGCCCGGACGATCGCCCGGCGTCGGCCAAGGCGTTGCTCGCGATGCTCGAACCGCTGCTCAAGCGAACAGGGAACATTTCTCCGCAACAGGCGATCGCCGAGTATCTCGGCACCGCGAACGACACCGTCATCACGCGTGCGCCGCCAACGCGCGTGGGCGGCAAAGAAGAGATCGGCCAAGTGCCACGGCCAGGTGCCACGGCCACGGATGGGCCCGCGATCGCGAGCCGCGTGGGCCCGGCGCTCATCGGCGCCGGCGTCGGCTTCGCGGACGGCGACCTGACGGCGCTGATGGCGGCAAAGCACTGAGCGCGACCTCGAACGCGAGCCCTTCCCGCGCGAGCCAATCCTCGACCGCGAAGCCGATGATCACCTCTTCGTCGTAGCCGAGCGCCTTGGCGATCTGCGACGCCTGCGCCGGCATCAAGACGCGCCGATCTGCCTCGAGATCACAGACGACCCCGCGGCGAAGACCGAGCTTCCGCGCGAGCTCGGCTTGCGACAACCCCTCGAACATGCGCAGCGCCGACACCAGGCGCCCGAGGCTCTTCTCCTTGCCGCGCAGCCCCGAGAGGAAGCGCAACGCTTTCTTCCGTTCCGACTCCATGTTCGTCGATTGTACACACGGAAAGTGTACACGCCCGTCGATTCCTCATCCGCGGCGGCGTTTCTCGTTTATGCTCCCGCCATGTCGGTCAACGAAGTCAAAGGTCCGAAGCCGCAGATCGCCAGCACGAAGCCGGGCACGACGGCGCCGCTGCAACCGCAAAAGCAAATCGATCCGCTCACGCTGCGCGCGCTGCAGAGCGTGGCGGCGTCCGAGATCGCCGAGCTCGGCGCCATGGTGCAAGACAGCGTCAAAGGGCTGCAAGCGCGCGCGGAGATGACGCCGCTCGACAGCACGGTCAACGTGGAGGGCCTCAAAGAGAAGGTGCTCGAAGCGTTCACCGCGTTGAAAGAGAAGTACCTCAGTGAGTCGCCGAAGGGCGCGCCGGGCGATCGCCTGCCTTTCCCCGAGCTCGCGGTGGTGCCGGCCGATCTCGAGACGATCGCGGCCTTCCTTCCGCCCGAGGGTGCCGCGACGGACAACAAAGATCTGCGCCTCGCGCTCGACGCGGTCACCGACGCGGCGTGGACGAAGGTGCTCGACAAAGCCACGGCGCCGCCGGATCCGAATTCGGCGGTCATGCAGATGCTGTCGTCGCCCCAGGGCAAAGCGCAGGCCGCGCTGCTCGGGCCGCTGATGGGGAAGCTGCACGCGTCGCTCGGCATCGCGAAGGGCCCGGATGGAAAGGCCAGCCTGCGCACGGTCGCCGACGCCGAGAAGCCGATGGCCGAGGGCGACGTGAAGAAGCTGGCCGACGGCGCGACCAAGCTCCTCGGCAGCCTGCCGGGCGGCTTCGACTTCGCGACGATGGATCTGAACGCCGCGATCGCGATCATGTTCATGTTGATCAGCAAGGACGCCGACAACGACCTGCGCGAGATGATGAAGGAGATGAAGATCAAGCTGAACGAGAAGCGGCTCAAGCGTGACGAGCTGCGCCTCTTGAAGGAGGATCGTCAGACGCTCTCGGACCTCGTGCGTGCCGAGTTCATTGAGCTGAAGAACAGCGGCGCGCTGCGTGAGGGCGTCACAGTCGAGGACTATGAGAAGTTCAGGAAGGTCGCGTGGGGCGAGGCGAAGCGCGTCGACAATGAAGTGCGCCTCTCGCCGGGCAAGCTCTGCGATCCGTCGCCGCCGACCGAGCTTCCGCCGACGCTCGCGGCGCCGCTCGGCGGTGAGGCGCCGAAGGATGAGGTGAAGCGCCTGATCAGCGACGGGGAAGGCGACGGCAGCAGCTCGATGCGCTTCGCGGTGGACATCAAGCCGAGCTCGAATCCGCTCGCCCGTCCCGAGGTCGGCGAGGCCGCCGCGACGATCAACGATGCGGCGGCCGTGAAGGCGACTGACACAAGCATCAAGAGTCAGCCGCTGAGCGATCGCACCGGGATCTCGGAAGCGTCGCTCGTCGCGCTCCGCAACGCCTACAACGCGAACTACAAGGGCGAGGCGCCGAGCTTCGAAGGGTGGCTGAAGAAGCTCGGCTTCGCGGTCTCGACACCCTTCGCTGCCGGCGCGCGCGACGTGTACATGAACCTGAAGCGCCTGGGCGAGATCGCGAGCGTCCCGGCGAAGCCGGCCACGTCTTCCATCGACCTCGGCTTCGGCATGAGCATGCCGGTCCCGGATCCTTTCTTCGGCATCCGCATCGAGGGCCTCTCTGAAACGGATCTCGCTCGCATGCGCGCCGAGGCCGCAGCGGCAAAGCCGTACAAGCCGAAGATCGGCGGCGCCGAGGCGAAGCCGTACAAGCCGAAGATCGGCGGCGCGGAGGATACCGCGCCGCCGGCAACGGGCTCAGGCTCAGGCGGCGCGCCGCCGGCCGGAACGTCTTCGGGGCCGCCGCCGAAGCCGTACGTCGACAAGCAAAGCGCGCCGGCCGGCATGCGCCACAGCGGCACGTTGAGCAAGCTCGACAGCGACATCTCGGCGCTCGACGACGCCTTGCAGACGATGGGCGATCAGACGCAGCAAGATCAGGTGAGGATGCAGCTGCTGATGGAGCGCCGGCAAAAGGCGCTCGAGATGCTCTCGAACCTGATCAAGAAGAGCGCCGAGACCCAGGGCAACATCATCGCGAATCTCAAGTAAGGAGCGCGTCGTGGAAATCCGATCGACACCGAAGAACATCCCCGCCGCGGCCGACGCGTCGCGCCCGAAAGAAGACGGCGCCGAGGTCAGCAAGAACGAGAACTCGGCGACCGGCGGCAAGGAAGCGAAGGTCGCCGCAGAGAAGCGCGAGGACGCGAAGGTCGCCGGCGACGGTAAGGCGACGATCGCGGCGACCGAGCAGCCGAAGGTGACCGACGTCGTGGTGAAGAGCGAGGCCGGTGCCCTCGTCGCGTCGCTGCTGCAGGCGGTCGGCAAACAAGGCGAGCTCCCCGTGAGCGCGGGATCGTCCGCCGCGGGGCTCGAAGCGTTTACGCAGCTGAAGGAGCTGCTCGGCGCGCCGAAGGCGAACGTACCGGATGGACTGCGCCTGCGCGACACGGCCGGCGAAGGCTACGACGTCGTCCTCTCGCCAGAGACGATGAGCTTCTTCGCGAGCGTCACGACCACGAGCGATGGCGGCGTCAGCGTGGACGGCGGCGCCATGAGGGCGATCTTGGAGCAGTCCGGGATCACACTGGAAGCGCAGTCGTGGACCGGAAACGCAACGACGGAGAAGGGCAAGGCCGCCGAGCTGCGCGCGACGCTGCAAAAGTACGGCGCGCTCGTCGAGAAGTTCTTCACCAAGCACACCGAGCTTTCGCCGCAGGCGCTGCTCGAGAAGCAGCCGACCGCCGTCGTCGTCGCGTTGCAGAAAGCGATGCCGCAGATCTTGGATACGCTGCGCGCCACGTTCAAGGAGATCGACGGGCAGCTGAAAGGGAAAAGCAACGACGCCGAAATCGTGATCCCGAGCCGCCTCGTGGTGGAGGCCGAAGCGAGGTTTCAGCCCGTGCTCGAAGCCGCCGGTGCAAACGAGAAGGCCCTCGCCGCGCTGAAGAGTGATCCGCAAAAGTTCGCGACCTTTCAAACAGCGTTGCGCCAGCGCCGTGAGACCGGAAAGCTCGACGGGGTGCCGGCAGACATCGCCAAGGTCGTGCGTGACGTGGCCCCGTTCTCTGAAGAAAAAGGCTCGATGCGTACGGTGACGGACGCGGCGGCGCGAAGTGAGAGCATTGCCGACCAGTCCTTCGACGACGTCATCGCAGGCGGCGACATCGAGGCGCTCATCTATTGGATCATGAACCAAGTCGCCGACGACGCGACGAGCGAGCTGCGCGACATCATGAAGGAGATGAAGAAGTCGCTCGACGCCAAGAAGGTGCAGCGCGAGAAGATTCAGAAGATGAAGTCGGAGCAAGCGCGGATCGACATCGAGACGCGCAAAGAGTTCAACGATCTCGCCGGCGCCGGCCTGCTCGCCAAGGAGACCACCTATGAAGACTACAAAGCGTGGCGGCCGGTGCAGCGCTCGGAAGACGGCTCGGCGCAGCTGAAGCCCATCGAGACGAAGGACATCCCCGTGCTCTTGCGTGAAGGTCGCCCGGCAGTCGCCGACGCTACCGGCGAAACGACGCCGGTCTCGTTCAAAGGGCTCAAGCCGGACTACGCGAAGCTCCTCGCGGAAAAATATGGCGTCTCACCCGGCGACATCCAAGCGCTCTACGCGCTTTGGGATCACAACCCCGCGTATGGCGTCGGGCCGAAGCAGATCGCCGTGGTGACCGGACACACCCTCGCCGACTTCCAAGACTTCCTCACCGGTAAGCCCGGCTACGGCGCCAAGCTGAAGGAAGGAGACAAGGCCGGCAATCAGAAGCGCCTCGAGGAGATCCTCAAAGACGTCGCAGCGACGGGCCAGAAGACCGACGCGATGATCCTCGTGGCGAAGATCGTGTTGCCCGACACGCCGGCAGCCGATCCCAACACGATCATGGTCGACGGGGTCCCGGTGAGTCGCCATCCTCGCGCGAGCGACTTGGATGCGATGGACGATGCCAAGCTGAAGGGGCTCTACGAAGCGCTGCGCGCCGAGATCAAGGGCAACACGCTGCCGAGCTTCGACGAGTTCAAGGCAATGATGTGCGAGTATATCAAGGCGGTTTGCCATGGCGGCGGCCAGCGTCTCAACGACGCGTGCGAGGCGATCGAGACGGCGTTCGGCAAGGCCGGAGGGGTGCTCCTTCAGGGCGTGATGGCCGAGATGCGCGAGCGCGTCTTGCAGACCTTCGTCAAAGCCGTCAACGACAAGGATCTGAAGACGCTGCGTGAAACCCTCGGCCTCAGCGTCCAAGAAATTCCACCATTTGGTGGGGTTGGATCGAGCGGCATTCCGGGCTCAGGCGGCTTGGGCGGCTTGGGCGACGATACGTCGGGCTTCGGATCGCCTGGCAGCTTTTACTGCATCGAAGGGTGGACGACCATCGGCTACGATGCTCAGTTCAACGAAGACTGGGCGCAGAGAGGCAAGGGCAGCCCCTCGGCATGGACGCCGAAGATGAACCTCGGTCCCGAGGCGAAGACGCTGAAGGCCAATCTGGACTCCGACTACACGAGCTTCGTGCAGGGCAAAGACGGCGGCAAATCTGGGAGCGAACCGCCGCCACCACCACCGCCGCCGAAGAAGTCGTTCGAGACGCAGTTCGCAACGCAGTGGTCCGCGCAGCGCGATCAAGACAAGCAGGACCAGGCAGTCGCGGCGCACAACAAAGCGGAGGCCGAGAAACGCAAGAAGGAGAAGACCGACGCGACCGAAGGCGCGCTCGGCAGCTCTGCGGGTGGCGCGATCGTGGTCAACGAAGACGGCACGAGCGCCGACGGCCGCCGCTGGCAGACCGGAACCGCCGCGAGCTTCGCCGCCGACATCGACAAAGCCAAAGACGATCTCGACAGCATGGGCGAGCAGTCCGAGCTGATGCAGACGCGCTTGCAGCTCTACATGGACCGCCGTGCCAAGGCGATGGAGACGCTCTCCAACGTGATGAAGAAGATGGCGCAAACCTCTGAAGTGATCATCGGGAACATGAAATGAGCAAGCCAACGCCCGCTGACGCCCCAAAGCTCGCATCCCTCGCACACGCCGTCGCCGCCGACGGAGACTTCGGCGCCGCACAGGCCGCCGCGCAGATGGCGACGACTGCTGATCCCAAGTGCTTCGACGCGTGGGTGATGCTCGGCCTCGCACACGCCAAGCAGAACAAGCCGTCGCGTGCGGCGCCTTGCTTCGTGAAGGCGCTCGAATTGCGGCCCGACGACGTCGCCTGCTGGACCGATCTCGGCGAATGCTTGACGATGCTCATGGACTATCCGCGCGCCGCCGCGGCCTTCCGCCAGGCGATGCTCCTCGATCCGAACGCAGATCATCCGAGCGGCCGGCGCGCGCGCGCAGTCGTCGGGCGGACGATCGCGTTGCTCAGGAAGGGATGACCGGCTCGGGGAGCCAAGCCGCGACCTCGTTCATCCTTTCTTCAGCAGGGCGATCGTGCGGCCGATCAAGGCGCGCGCACGGCGGCCGGGCGGTGTTCTGCCGTCCTTGTCGAGCTCGCACGCGTTGCGCAGCGCTTCGGCCGCGAGCTCGTAGCGGCCCTTGTTCAGGTAGATCTCGCCGAGATCGACCCAGACGCTGACGGCCTTCGGATCGATCTCGAGCGCCTTCAGAAACGCCGTCACCGCGAGGGCGTCGCGGCCCAAGCGTGCGCGCGCGATCCCGAGCGCGACCCACGCGTAGAACGCGCGCCCGTCGACGAGCGTCGCCGCCGCGGCCGCCGCTTCCGCCGCGGCAAAGTCGCCGGCGTCGGCGAACGCGCGCGCGAGGCCGAGCAGCGTCGGCAGGTCCTGCACCGTGGCCTTGCGCGGCTCGCGCGGCTTCCTCTCGACCACGGCTTTCTTCGGATCGTTCATTACTTCTTCTGCATCTTGCGCTCGATGACCTTGCGCGCGGAGAAGCCGATCACGTTGAAGAAGCCAGCTTGCATCTTCAGCATTTCTTGGGTCTGTGGGCTCGTCATGTTCGGATCGAGCTCGAGCATCACGTCGATCATGCGCTCGACGAGCTTCGGCGCGAGCTGCTTCTCTTCCTGGTCGAGCTTCTGCTTCTCGGCGGTGATGCGCTTCCTCTCGCTCTCGTACTTCTCTTTGGCCGAGAGGAAGAACTCGACGATGTCCTTCGGCTTTGCTTTGGGCGCTTCTTGCTGCGGCTGCGCCACGGTGCGCGACGCTTGCGCGGCCGAGAGCTCCTTCATGATGTCGACGGTGTCTTTGCCCTGCTTGATCGACGGGTTCAGCGCGATGGCCTTGCGCAGCATGTCCTCGTTGACGCCGATCGCGGGCGCTTCCCGGCCGTCCAAGGTCGAACCCCACTCGTCGGCGGAGTCTTCAGTGTCGCCGGGTTTGGCCATGCTGCAGAGGGTGTAGCGCAAAAGCCGGAAGGACGCAGGAAATTAGCCCGCGCGGTCGGGGTCGATGCCCATGTAGGCGCGCGTCTTCTTGGCGAAGAGCTCGAGCGTGTCGACGACCTTGGCGTTGAAGCTACCTTGGGTGAAGCGGCCGTCCTGCTGGCGCTCGCCCGGATCGAGCCCGCTGAGCAACGCGAGCACGTCGTCGACGGTCGAGGCGGCGTAGACAGAGAAGAGGCCGGCGTTCGCGGCCTCGACCACCTCGGGCTTGAGCATCAAGTGGCGGGCGTTCGCCCGCGGCACAATCACGCCTTGCTTGCCGTCGAGCCCCCGCGCGCGACACAGCTCGAAGAAGCCTTCGATCTTGTCGTTGACGCCGCCGACGACTTGCAGCTCGCCGCGTTGGTTCACCGAGCCCGTGACGGCGATGCCCTGGGTCAGCTTCACGTTGGCGATGGCGCTGAGCAACGCGCAGAGCTCGGCGCACGACGCGCTGTCTCCGTCGACCGGCATGTACGACTGCTCGAAGGCGAGGCTCGCGTCGAAGGCGAGCGGCACGTCGCGGCCGTAGCGCTCGCGCAGAAAGCCGACGAAGGTGAGGACGCCCTTCGAGTGAATGGCGCCCGAGAGATCCACCTCGCGCTCGATGTTGACGACCTTGCCGCGGCCGAGGCCGACGCGGGCGGTGATGCGCGCCGGGCTGCCGATCGCCACGTCTCCGAACTCGACGACGGTGAGGCCGTTCACCTGGCCGACCACGCTGCCGGCGCTGTCGATCAACACCGAGCCGTCGAGGATCTGCTGCAAGACCAGCTCGCGGACGCGGCCCATCCGGCGTTCGCGCGCGGCGAAGGCGCCTTCGATGTGCGCGAGCGTGATCGTCTTGGCGTTCTGCCGGCGGGCGTGGGCGTCGGCTTCGCGAGCGACGTCGGCGAGGCGGCGCCAGTTCGCGGTGAGCTTCGTCGCTTCCTCGGCCACGCGCGAGGCGTGCTCGATGACCCGCAAGACGGCGCCGCGCTCCAAGGGCAAGAGCTTCTCACGCTTGCAGATCGCGGCGAGCACGCGCGCGACGAGCGCCTCGTTCGCCTCGTTGCGCTCGAACTCGTCGTCGAAGTCGACCGCGATCTTGAACAACCCGGAGAACTCCGGGTCGACGTCGAGGAGGCCGTAGAAGAGCTCGCGCTCGCCGAGCAACGCCACCGTGACGTCGAGCGGCACCGTCTCGGGCTCCAGCGACACGATGTTCTGCAAGGTCATCTGCCGCTCGGGCGACTCCAAGCGGATCTCGTGCGATCGCAGCATGCGCTTCAAAGCGTCCCACGCTTGCTCGTCGCGCAGGAGCTTTTGCACCTGCAGGATCAGGTAACCGCCGTTGGCCTTGTGCAGCGCGCCGGCTTTGATCAGCGCGAAGTCGCTCGCCGGGCCGGTGGAGTCCGGCGCGTGGTCCATGCGGCCGAAGAGGTTCGCGTACGTCGGGTTGTCTTCGAGCACGACCGGCGCGCCTTTTCGCTCGCTCTGATCGACGAGGACGTTGACGTGGTAGCTCGCAAAGAGCGTCTTGTCGTCCTGCGGCACTCGGTGCTGTTGCGGCGGGGTGGGGTGCTCCTCCACCTCCTCGTTCGGCAAGAAGCGCGCGACGTTGTCGACGACGTCTTTGCGCATCGCCTCCAAGTGGTCGACGACGGCCGGCGCGTGGCTCCACGACTTCGTCGCGTCGTCGAAGAAAGGTCGGATCGCCCCCTCGGCGATCTCACGATCGAGCGTACGCAGTTTCTTGCGCATCTCGCTCTCGTGGCGCGGCATCTGCTCGAGCGTGTCTTGCAGGTCCTGCTTGACCGGATCGAGCACCTCCATGATTCGCGCTTGTTCCTCTTGCGGCAGCTCGGCGAACTCCTCTTCGCCGTACGGTTCGTCACCGTCGAGCGGCGCCACGAGGAGGCCGTCGTCGGTCGTAAGCACGGTGGCGCCACGCTTCTTCGCGCGCGCGTCGACCTCTTGGACGAGGGCGTCGCGCTTCTCTTGCAGCGTGTCGTGCAGCGAGCGCCGGCGCGAGCGGTTGTCCGGCGCATCGAAGGCCGCCGGCAGCGCGCTCTTCAAGTCCTCGACGAGCTGCTTCATGTCGCTCTTCAGGCGCCGGCCGTGCCCGGGCTGCAAGCGGATGGCGCGCGGGGCGTAGGGCACCGCGAAGTTGAAGACGTAGCACCAGTCGCTCGGCACCGGCTCCGAATGCGCGCGCGCTTCGAGCAGCTTCTTCACCGCGGTGAGCTTGCCCGTGCCTTCGTTGCCCATGACGAAGAGGTTGTAGCCTTCGCGTTGGATCGAAAGGCCGAAGTCGAGCGCTTCGATCGCGCGCTTCTGGACGTCGATGCCATGCGCGGGCTCGAGCTCATCGGTGGTCTGAAACTTCAGGCCGGCGATGGTGCTCAGCCGGCGCAATGCCGACGGGGGGATCCGATCTTTGTGCATCGGAAGAGAAATGCGCTCAGTGCGGCCCACGGGTCAATGGAGCGCGCCAGGCGTCGCCACGAAACAATAAATTTGTGGACGCACGGGCCCGACGTGTCATCGTTTCAGCGTGGGAAAGAAGATTCTCATCGTCGACGACTCGAAGACTTTTCAGCAGCTCGAGCGGGCCCTGCTCGCCGGCCGCGGTTATGAATTTCTCGAGGCGTTCGATGGGTCGCAAGCGGTGAAGCTGGCGGTCGAGCACGTGCCGGACCTCATCTTGCTCGACGTGCAGATGCCGGTGATGGACGGCGGCCAGGTGCTGCAGTTTCTGAAGAACGAGCCGAAGACGAAGAACATCCCGATCATCATGATCACGACGCTCGGCGAGCAGAAGGACAACAAGCGCGTGCTGTCGAGCGGCGGCGCGACCGCGGTCTTGCACAAGCCGATCAAGGGGATGGAGCTGAACCGCCTCGTGCGCGATCTGCTGCGCGAGTGACTCTCATCTTGGCCGTGAAAAATGGCCGTGGCCGAATCAAGGCGTGATCGTCGTCGGAGCGAACTCCGCGGTCGCGATCGGCGTCGACAAGTCCGCGATGTTCGCGACGCGCACACCGGCGTCGCTGATCGCATAGACGAAGTCGTCGGCCATGACGCTGCGGCGAACGTTCGGCATCCAATAGTAAGTCCAGCTGTTCGTCTGGCGGGCTTGGTACAAGTCGCCGAGAGACAGCGCGCCCTTCGCCGTGAAGCCCGTCTCGGCGTCCACCGAGAACACGCGCAAGTCCGACGTGAAGCTCGACCAGTAGTCGCTGGCGTTCATGTTCCAGTCGCTGAACGGGATCGCCAAGAGCTTCTTCGCCGGAAAGTAGTTGAACGCGCGGTGATCGTACATCGCCTCGCTCCAACTATAGGCGGTCCCGACGATCTGCGAGTGCGTCTGCGTCGGGTTCGCGAGGTCGCTCACGTCGAAGATCTGCAGTTGAACGGCGCGCGTGTTCCAGGTCTGCGGGCCGTTCTCGGGAACGTAGGTGCCGATCGTCAAGAGGTGATTCTCGTCGAGCGGGTGAATGTAGGTCGAGAAGCCCGGGATCTTCAGCTCGCCGATCTTCTTCGGGTTCGTCGGATCCGTGAGGTCGAAGGTGAACAAGGGATCGATCTGGCGGAAGGTGACGACGAACGCCTTGTTGCCGACGAAGCGGCTCGACATGACGCGCTCACCCTTGGCGAGGAGCTCCGAGCGGCCGACGTCGGTCAGCGTGCCGTTCTTCTCGGCGAACACCCACAAGCGGTTCGTCGTCTCGGTGCGCCCCCAGCGATTCTGCGGGAACTGAAGGTCCGGCACCCGCGTCGAGATCGTCGTGACGATGCGGAAGAAGCCGGCGGCGTTTTCGTCCATCGAGAACTGGTCGACGATGTGACCGGACACTGTGCCCGACGCCACGTACTTCGCTTCGTCCGGCGAGCGGATGTCGAACTTGTGGATGTACGTCGCGTCCTCTTGATCGAGCGCCGGCCACCACCACCAGTGCCGCGTCGCCAGATAAAGGTTGTCGAGGGAGGCGTAGATCTCGCCGGGCTCGCTGACGATCGTGCGTTGATCGAGGGTCTGTTGCTCGAGGTTGAGCGTCACGACGCTGACCGTGCCGAGCTTCGTCGGTGCGTTGACCTTCGAGAAGTCGCCGCAGTCGTAGCCGAGGTCGCGCGTGCCGCTCTGGTCGGTGAGCGACGCCGAAGGCAGCCACGCGGCGAGCGGCTGGGCGCGGATGAGCGGCTCGTTCTTGATGATGAGGTTCGTGTACGCTTGCTTCAGCTTCTCGATGTCGAGCTGGCCGCCGCTCCAGTTGTAGTCTTCGTAGGTCGGATAGAACTGCACGCCCTTCGGCCAGTTGAAGTCGTCCGAGAGCACGACGCGCACGGCGCTGCCGATCTTACGCGCCGAGTTGTAGTGGCCAGGCAACTCGTAGCTCTCGGTCACCTTCATCGCGCCCATGTTCGAGACGTCGACGACGGTGATCTTCACGCTGTTCGAGTAGTAGTAGCCGCACGACATCGAGCGCGCGGCGCACACCGAGTCGTTCTGCGCGAGCGGGTACGATTTGTACACCGTGGAGAAGACGACCGCCTTGTCTTTTCCGTCGAGGAAGAGCTCGCGCGGCCAGCCGTCGATCTTCACCTTGCCGAGCGCGGCGGCTTCAGCGGCCGGCCAGCTTTTGACGGCGTGCAGCGAGCCGCCCGAGAGCACGAAGATGCGCGTGCCGTCGTTCTTGACGAAGTCGGCTTCGTCGACGCCTTGGACCTGGTTGTTCGTCGTCGTGTAGTCGCTCGGGGCGCTCGGCGCAGCGGCGCTCGTCGTCGAAGCGTCCTCGGCGGCGGCTCCGGCTTGAGCTCCCTCGGGGCTGGAGAGCCCGACGTTCGGGCTCGCCTTCGCGCGGCCGTAGGCCTCGCTGATCGCGTCGCGCTGCTGCTCGAGCTGCGTGCGCATCATTTGGACAGCGGTGTCTTCGATGTAGCGCTCGAGGTCGGCGCAGGCGTTCGGGCCCTTGAACGATTCGAGCGCGGCTTGGCGCGTGACGGGTTGCGGGTTCGGGCCGGTGCCGGAGCAGGCGGCGAGGAGAGCGAGCGAAGCTACGAGCGATCGTCTAGCGTTCATGACCGTGCCGTTCAGCAACGAGCGTGCCAGCGTGAAGAACGCGTAAAATAGCGGCCCAAACGCGGTGTTCCGCGTCGCGCAGCGCGCGGTTCGGACATTGGTGTCCGGGATCACGCCTTGACACCTGACGCCGCTTTGTACTCATGGGCCATGGCCGACGAGATTCCCTTCGCGCTGACCTTCGACGACGTCCTCTTGATGCCTCAGTTCTCCGAGGTGCTGCCCAAAGACGTCGACGTCGGCACCCAGCTCGCGCCGAGCATTCGCTTGAACGTCCCCATCGTCAGCGCCGCGATGGACACCGTCACCGAGAGCCAGACGGCGATCGCGATCGCGCAAGAGGGCGGCTTCGGCGTCATCCACAAGAACTCGACGATCCAAGAGCAAGCGAAAGAAGTCGCCCGGGTGAAGAAGTTCGAGGCCGGGCTCATCGGCGACCCCATCACCATCGCGCCAGACAAGAAGCTCGGCGACGCGCTCGCGTTGATGCGCACGAACAACATCTCGGGCATCCCGGTCGTGGACGGCAGGAAGCTCGTCGGGATCCTCACGAACCGCGACATCCGCTTCGAGAAGAACTTGGAGCAGTTGGTCAAAGACGTGATGACGAAGACGTTGATCACGGCCAAAGAAGGCGTGTCGCTCGACGAGTCGAAGCAGCTCTTGCACAAGAACCGCATCGAGAAGCTGCTCATCGTCGACGACTCGTTCACCTTGCGCGGCCTCATCACGATCAAGGACATCGAGAAATCGGCGAGCGCGCCGAACGCCGCCAAAGACGCGCGCGGTCGCTTGCTCTGCGGCGCGGCGATCGGCGTCGGCGGCGAAGGTGAGGAGCGGGCCAAAGCGCTCGTTGAAGCCGGCGTCGACATCTTGGTCGTCGACACCGCGCACGGCCACTCGAAGGGCGTGCTCGAGATGGTGAAGTCGCTGCGCGGAAAGTATCCGAAGCTCGTGATCGTCGCCGGCAACGTGGCGACCGCCGACGCTACGACGGCGTTGATCGGCGCCGGCGCCGACGTGGTCAAGGTGGGCATCGGCCCGGGCTCCATCTGCACGACGCGCATCGTCGCCGGCATCGGCGTGCCGCAGCTCTCGGCCGTGCTCGAGTGCGCGAAGGCGGCGCGCGAGAAGCAGAAGACGATCATCGCCGACGGCGGCATCAAGTTCTCGGGCGACATCGTCAAGGCGCTCGCCGCCGGCGCCTCGTGCGTGATGGTCGGCAGCCTCTTCGCCGGCACCGAGGAGAGCCCGGGCGACGTCATCTTGTACCAAGGCCGCGCGTACAAGACCTACCGGGGCATGGGATCGCTCGGCGCGATGAAGAAGGGCTCGAAGGATCGTTACTTTCAGGCCGACGTCAGCGACAACGACAAGCTCGTGCCGGAAGGCATCGAAGGGCGCGTGCCATATAAAGGAAGCCTCGCGTCGATGCTGCATCAGCTGATCGGCGGCATCAGGGCCGGCATGGGCTACGTCGGGGCGCGCACGGTGAACGATCTCGTGCAGCGCGCGCGCTTCGTTCGCATCACCCAAGCCGGCCTGCGCGAGAGCCACGTGCACGACGTCATCATCACGCAGGAAGCGCCGAACTATCGTTTGGACAACTAAGAAAAGCCGAGCCAATACCTCGACGCGTCGTGTAATCTGCATGGAGAGATGAATCCTCCGTCACCGCAGCTTGGCGCCAATCGTCCGGCGATCGCTCCGACGGGTGATCTCGGCGTCGTCGATCTCAGCACTTGGCCGAAGGTCTCCACGAAGGAAATGGTGGATCGCATCAAGATCGCCATGGATCACGTGAAGCTCCCCGCGGCCGAGCGGCTTTCCGTGGAAGAGGGCGTCAGGAAGGCGCTCGCGTCGCCGAACCCGAGCTTCTACCTCCAGCGCCTCTTTACGATCATCACGACGCCTGAAGACCCAGCCCAGAAGACGCAACTGATGCAGAAGGCGAGCGCGCAGTTGAAGGCCGACGTCGCCGCTGCCAACGCACAGGCGAAAGTCGCCAATACCTCCGTCGAAGAGAACGACGCTAAGAGCGCCTCGCGGAGCTGGACGACGGTCAAAGGCTACGGTGGCAAGACCTACGACGTCGACAAGCGCGACCCGAAGAACGTCTTCGTGAAGATCCGCGTACACGCGACCGGCCCGCAAGCGGCCGACATCAAGAAGCTCGAAGACGCCATCGAGAAGACGCTCGGCAAGGCCGGTGGCTTCACGGTCGACATCGAGTTCGTCGAGCGCGATGGCGACGACGTCTTCACCGTCGGCACCGATCCCACGGTGTGGCCGAACTGCCTCAACTGGTCGGCCGGCACCTTCGTCGCGGCGCACGAGTGCCTGCACCTCATGAACGTCGAAGACGCCTACAACGTCCCCGGCCGCCACGCCGCCAACGGCGCCATGCCGCGCGACCAGCGCTTGAGCCTATTTCTGCACAGCTTCGATCACGGCTACGACAAAGGGCGCGATCGCGACAGCATCATGGGCCACGGCGACAAGCCGACCGACGCCGACGTCTGCACCGCTGTGGGCGGCGACGCGTCGTGCGTGCAACAACGCTTGCCACCGGTCAAAATGGGCAGCGTCGGCCTCCGCAAGCAGTGAGCCTTCCTGAGCGATCCTCGCATCTCGACCGCCGTCACCCGCCGCCGCCGATAACACGGCCGTGCACTCTCGCTACGCGCTGGCCGTCGACGCGGCGGCCCTCGCACTCGATTTCGTCTGGATCATCGCGCTGCGCGAGCGCCTCTGGCTCTCCGTCGCGCTCTGCACGCTCACGTCCGTCGCGCGCCTTGCCCTGATCCGCCGGCGCTGGGACGTCGCGCTGTTCGTGGCTGGCGGCGCCGCGGCCGCAGGGAGCGACGCCCTGCAAGTCGCGTGTGGCGTCTACACCTATCCCGTCCAACAGCTCTTCGTGCTGCCTGCATGCATGGTCCCGGTGTGGGGCCAGATCATGTTGTTCATCGCGTCGGTGCTGGCGACGGCGCAGCGCATGTCGCCAGGCGCGCCACCCGTGCCGACGCGTGCTCAGCTCGCGCTCATCTCGCTCGCGTTCGCAGCGGCCCTCTTCGCGGTGTGCGGCCTCTATCGAACGCCGTGGCACGTGGCCCTCGCCAGCACGCTCGCGGCGCTGGTGATGCTGCGGATCGCGCCGGCGCGCCATGATCTGCCGCTCGTCCTCGTCGCGGCGACGCTCGGCCCGCTCGCTGAGGCGATCTTGGTACACAACGGCGTCTACCGCTTCGCGGTCCCGACCTGGCAGCAGATGCCACTCTGGCACCCCTTCTTCTGGGCCGCGAGCTTGCTCTTCGTTCGCCGTGCGTTTTCAGCGCTGCGGATCTGACGCGTACTTCTGTCGCCGACGGCGCGCGCCGCTTGGTGCGCGACCACACCGTTGCCGCCGACAACCGAACCATGGCTGTTCGCGCTACGGGTCCGCGTCCGATCCCTCGCACCGCCGAGGTGCCGTCAGCGACAACCTCGCTGGCGCCTAAGCCCGACACCTTCGCGCGCGTGCGCGGGCCGCGAACGAGCGAGGCGCCGCGAACGTCCGTGATCACGTCGATGCTCCACGGCGCGCAGCTCGTCTTGCAATCGCTGTTTCCGAACGCCCCGAAGAAGCCGTCGTGGTTCAGCGGCTTTCTGCCTCAGCCGCGCGAGCTACACGGCGTGAAGATCACGAAGATCGAGGGCGAGATCCCGCGCGCGCTGAACGGCACCTTCTATCGCAACGGACCTGGAGCGTTCGGCGAGGTCTCGCACGTGTTCGACGCCGACGGCATGGTCGCGCGCTTTCACTTCGATGACGGCGCGATCACCTTCTCGAACCGCTTCGTGCAAACGTCGCAGCGCCTCGAGGAAGAAGCGGCGGGTGCGCGTTTGTATCGCGGCTTCGGCTCACCGCTCCCCGGCGGCGTGCCCGGCAATGCGATCGCCGGCATCGACGAGACCGCGAACACGTCGGTCCTGCCCTTCGGTGACAAGCTGCTCGCGATGGCGGAGAACGGCCGCCCGTATGCGCTCGATCCCGAAACGCTCGAGACCATCGGCGAGCACGACTTCAACGGCACGCTCGGCCCGCACACCTTCTTCTCGGCGCATCCGAAGGTGTTGGCCGACGGCACGGCGTACAACTTCGGCATGGCCTACGGTCCGTTGCCGGCGGTGAATCTGTGGCGCATCGACCCCAGCGGCTCGCTCGAAAAGCTGCCGCGGCTACCGCTGCGCCACAACACGATGATGCACGACTTCGCCGCGACGAAGAATCACGTCGTCGTGCTCGAGCATCCCTACCGCGCCGGCATCGGCGGCATTCTGAAGATGTTCGCCGGCCAAGACACGCTGGCCAACGCGCTCGCGTGGCACGGCGACGATCCGATGACCGTTCACGTGATGGACAAGAGCGGCGCGGTGAAGCGCTTCGAGACGCCGCCGGACTTCATCGGGCACACCGTCAACGCGTTCGAGGACAAAGACGGCAACGTCTGCGTCGACTATCTCGGGTACAAGGACGACGCGCCGTATCGCATGCTGCAGAGCGTGCTCGACGCGCCGCCGACGCTCGCGATGGAGAATACGCTCACGCGGCTCGTGATCAGCAGGAGCGGCGTCGAGAAGAAGAAGCTCGCGCGCATGGACGCGGAGTTTCCGCAGATCAACCCGCGCTACGCCGGGCGCGACTATCAGTTCCTGTACGCGGTGAAGAGCGAGACCGGCGCGTGGTCGAGCTCGCGGCTCGTCAAGACCGACGTGAAGTCGGGGCAGACGAGCTCACACGACTTCGGCGCCGGCCACTTTCCGGGCGAGCCGATCTTCGTGCCGAAGCCGGACGCTGTCTCCGAGGACGACGGGTGGCTGCTGTCCGTCGTCTACGATGCGACGACGCACGGCTCGTACGTCGCGGTGCTCGATGCGGCCCATCTCAGCCTGCTGGCGAAAGCGCATCTGCCGATCCACTTGCCGGTCGGTTTTCACGGGGCGTTCAGAGCCTGACCCAAAACCCCTGGCCCAAAACCCTGACCGTTTGCCTTGGCCGCGAGCGTGAGCCTGACCGTGGCCTTGGCCCGTCGTCGTCGGGCCCGTCGGTGGCCAGGGCCAGGGTCATGGTCAGGAGCGCGAGCGCGGCCAGGGCATCTGGGCCACGGCGTTGTGGGCCAGGCCAGGTGGACCTGCCCCCGTTCCTGCGCTAACCGCCACCCATGCAGATCCCGGTCATCGTCCTCGACTTCGGCAGCCAGTACACGCAGCTCATCGCGCGCCGGATCCGCGAGCTGCACGTCTACTGCGAGATCTGGCCGTACACGACGCCGCTCGACAAAGTGAAAGCCGCCGCTCCGAAGGCGCTGATCCTCTCTGGCGGCCCGGCGAGCGTCTATGAAAAGGACGCGCCGCACATCGACAAGGCGTTCTTCGAGCTCGGCATCCCGACGCTCGGCATTTGCTACGGACTGCAGCTCATCGCGCACAAGCTCGGCGGCAGCGTCGAGCCGTGTGAAGCGCGCGAGTACGGCCGCGCGTTCGTCGACATCGACTCGCCGGAGCCGCTGTTCGAAGATCTCGTCGGTGGTCCGCGTGCAGCAAGCGGCGAAGGCGGCTCACGCATCGAAGCGTGGATGAGCCACGGCGACCAAGTGAAGACGCTGCCACAGGGCTTCGTCTCGCTCGCGCACACCGGCACGTCGCCGCACGCCGCGGTCGGCGACACGAAGCGCAAGATCTTCGGCGTGCAGTTCCATCCCGAGGTCGCGCACACGCCGCTCGGGATCAAAGTGCTCGGCAACTTCCTGTTCAACGTGGCCGGTGTGCAAGCGAACTGGACGATGAACCGCTTCTTGGAAGAGCAGATGGCGCTCGTGCGGGAGAAGGTGAAGGCGAACGATCGCGTCGTCTGCGGGCTCTCGGGCGGCGTCGATTCGTCGGTCGTCGCGGCGCTCTTGGCCAAAGCGATCGGCAAGCAGCTCACCTGCGTGTTCGTCGACAACGGCCTCTTGCGCCACGGCGAGAAGGAGAGCGTCGAGAGAGTCTTCCGCGATCACTTCAAGGTCGACTTGCGCGTGATCGATGCGCGAAAACGTTTCTTGGAGCGCCTCGCCGGCGTCACCGACCCGGAACAGAAGCGCAAGATCATCGGCCGCGAGTTCATCGCGGTGTTCGAAGAGGAAGCGAAGACGCTGTCGAACGCGTCGTTTCTCGCGCAGGGCACGTTGTATCCCGACGTCATCGAGAGCGTGAGCGTGAAGGGCCCGTCGCAAACGATCAAAACGCATCACAACGTCGGCGGATTGCCTGAGGTGATGAAGCTCACTCTGATCGAGCCCCTTCGTGAGCTATTCAAAGATGAGGTGCGTTTGCTCGGAAAGGAGCTCGGTGTGCCGGATCACATTGTTCATCGCCAGCCGTTTCCGGGTCCGGGCCTCGCGGTGCGCATCTTGGGAGATGTCACCGAGGAGAAGCTCGACATCGTGAAGGCAGCCGACGTCATCGTCGAGCGCGAGCTGCGCCAGAGCGGTCACTACGATGCGCTCTGGCAAGCCTTCGCGGTGCTCCTGCCGGTGAAGAGCGTGGGCGTCATGGGCGACAACCGAACCTATGCGAATACGGTGGCCATCCGCTGCGTCACATCGTCAGACGGAATGACGGCGGATGTAGGCGACATCCCGGTGCGTGTGCTGAGTCACATCGCCGGGCGCATCATCAACGAAGTGAAGGGCGTGAATCGCGTCGTCTACGACGTCTCACAAAAGCCCCCGTCCACGATCGAATGGGAGTAACATCTGTGAGGGAGATGAAGATGAGAAGAGCAACCTTTGCAGTTGTCCTGACCACCGCTGTCGCGTTTGCGGCGCACGCCGAGGCCCCGGCCGGCGGCGTCACGCAGAAGACCGACAAGGGTGAGGTCAACTGGTCGCAAAAGACGATCACCGTCACCGGCAGCGGCGCGTTTTCGAACTCGGCGTCGAACGCGGCGCAGGCGCGGTTGATGGCCGAGAAGGCCGCGAAGATAGACGCCCAGCGCAATCTCTTGGAGACGTTGAAGGGCGTGCAAGTGACGAGCGGCGCGCCAGCCGCGAGCGTCATGCAAATGGGCGAGGTGAAGACGAAGGTCGAAGGCATCGTGAAGAACTTCGAGATCGTCGAGAAGAAGTACTTCAACGACGGCGGCGTCGACGTCATCGTGCGCATGACGATCGACGGCACGCTCGCCGAGCTGTTGATCCCGGACGCCGGCAGCAAGCCCGCGAAGATCGGCCCGAGCCCGGACGGCTCGACCGCCATGATCATCGACGCTAAGGGCCTCGGCCTGACGCCAGCGCTCGCACCGAAGGTGTTCGACGAGAGCGGCAAGGAGATCTACTCGGCCGCGATCGTATCGAAAGACAAATTGCGCGAGCACGGCGTCTGCGCCTACGCGCGCGACCTCGACTCGGCGAAGAGCGACAAGCGCGCGGGCGCGAAGCCGCTCATCGTCAAGGCGACGAAGCTCGCCCAAGGATCGAAGAACGACCTCGTCATCGGTGGCAAGGACGCGGCGGCGTTTGCGAGTGCCGGGTATCTCGGCGAAGGCAAGCTCATCATCGTCGTCGACTGAGCGTCGGTCCCAGGCTGGCAAAGTGAAAGGTTGGATATGAACGTCAAAGTGCAATCGGCAGTAGTTCTTTCCTGTCTCTGGTTGTCGGCGGCCGCCTTCGCCGCTGACAACTTGGTGACCGTCGAGGCGACCGGCGAAGCGGCCATTCATGGCGGCGACGTCGTGCAGGCGCGCGACAAGGCGCTCGCGGACGCGCTCAGAAACGCCGTCGAAAAAGCGGTCGGCACCGTCGTCACCTCGTCGAGCACGATGAAGGACTTCGAGCTCGTCGAAGACAAAGTGCTGTCGAACTCGCGCGGCTACGTGAAGAAGTACGACATCAAGGACAAGAAAGAAGCGGACGGCGTCGTCACGATCACGCTGACCGCGCAGATCGGCAAAGACGAGCTCGCCAAAGACGTTGACGCGTTGCTGCAGCTCATCTCGCAGAAGGGCAAGCCGAAGATCCTGATCATGGTCGCCGAGCAGAACGTCGGCCAAGCGACGGCGGCAGCGTGGTGGACGAACCAAGGCTTCACGACCAACCTCGACGTCGTCGAGAACACCTTCATCGATCAGTGGCAGCCGATCGGCTTCTCGTTCGTCGATCCGCAGGCGCTCAAGGGCAAGATCAAGGTGTCGAAGGCGATGCAGTCGGCCGCCGTCGAAGACAAGGACGCCAAGGAGTTCGCCGGCAAAGCAGGCGCGCAAGTCGTCATCGTCGGCAAGGCCGTCGCGCAGGAAGTCGGCAACAAGGTCTTCGGCACGAACATGGTCAGCGCGCGCGCGAACCTCTCTGTGCGCGCGATCCGAACGGACACGGGCGACATCTTGGCGACGTCGACGATGGACGCGGGCTCCATGGCGCTCGACGCGACGACGGCCGGCTCGAATGCGTTCAAAGAGTCGACGAAGAAGATGGCGGAAGAGCTCAAGGGCAAGATCATGCGCAAGTGGCTCGAGGAAGTGAACTCGGGCCAGGCGATCAAGCTCGTCGTCAACAACGTGAAGAAAACGGCGTTTCTGAAGACGCTGAAGAGCACGCTCACCGAACAGATCCGCGGCGTCAGCGCCGTCCGCGATCGTGGCTTCAAGAACAAGGTGGCCGAGTTCGAGCTCGACATGAAGGGCTCGGCGCAGGACTTGGCGATCGAGCTCGAGGCGAAGAACTTCGCCGACTTCAAGGTCGAGGTCGACGAAGTGACCGCGAACGCGCTCGAGATCACGCTGAAGTAGCCATCAGCCATCAGCTGTCAGTCTAGGGGTACGACGATGCTTCGTTTGATTGTGTTCGGGGTGGTGTGTGTGGTGGCGTTGCCCGCGTGGGCCGATAAGCCGGCGGCCGGTAAGCTGAGCTTCGCCCAGGGCGGCGTGTTTCGCGCCGAAAAAGAAGAGGGTCCGTACCGGCGCATCAGCGAAGGCGGCGACGTCTTCGAGGGTGACTTCATCAAGACCGAGGCCGAGTCGCGCGCAGAGGCGCGGCTCGAAGATCGCTCGGTCATTCGCATCGGCGCCGAGTCGCGCGTGATGATCCAGAAGGCGCAGTTCAACAAGAAGGACGAGACGAAGCAGGTGCAGGTGAAGCTCGTCGTCGGTCGCTTCTGGGCCAAGGTGACGAAGTTGTTTGGCGCGTCGAGCTTCGACGTCGAGACGCCGAACGCCGTCGCTGGTGTGCGCGGCACGGCGTTCGCGGTCGACCAAGGCGCCGACAAGTCGACGACGGTGCGGGTGTTCAACGGCAAGGTGCTGATCTCGAACCGGCCGATCTACATGACGCAAGAGCCGCCGAAGAAGACCGAAGGCCCGCCGGGCAAGAAAGAGCGCAAGCAAGTCGCCGGGCCGCAAGAAGTGTCGAAGAAGCAGTGGGAAGAGATGGTCGCCCAAGCGCTGCAGCAGGTGAAGGTCGCGGCGAACGGGCAAATGAGCCAAGAGCAATTCGCGGCCGACGACGCGGCGAAGGACGAGTGGGTCGCGTGGAATCGCGGGCGCGACGGGAAAGACGAGTAGGTCGCTACCGCCGCCCCAACGCCCGCACGAGCTGGGCCCGCGCGCTCGCGAGGTTGAAGTCCGCCTGCACCCGCTGCGCCTCTGTTTGCGTCAGTGCCACCTGTGAATCGCCGAGCTCGATCGCGTTGCCGATGCCGGCCTGGTAGCGGCCCTCGGCCAGCGCCAAGCGTTCCCTCGCCGCATTGACGGCGTCGTCGGCAGCGCCGATCGCTTCGCGGGCCGCGTTCAACGCACGCGTGGCCTGCGCGATCTGGGCGCGCACTTGCTGCAGGAGTGCGTCGCGTTGCGCTTCGAGCGCGGTCTTCTCGCTCGATCCTTCGGCGACCGAGCGATAGGTCGACAGACCCGAGAACACGTTCCACGTGAGCGACACGAGGATGTTCCAGTTGAACGCCATTTGGTCGAAGCGGCGGCCAGCTTCGGTGACGCCCGACGAGAGCCCGAGCGTGGGGCCGTAGCCGCCTTTCAGCGAGACGAGCGTCGCGTCGGCCGCGGCGAGCTGGCGTTCGATCGCGGCGAGGTCCGGGCGATCTTGCAAGGCGGCGTCGACGAGCACGTCTGCAGTGAGCTCCTCGCCGGGCACCGGCGGCGCGCTCACGAGGTCGACGTCGAAGTCGACGCCAGCGATGCGGCCGATCGCTACATTCAACGTTTGCTTGGCGTTGTCTTCGGCCGCGCGCGCTTGGATCAGCTGCACGCGCGCGTTGGCGAGCTGGGTCTTCGCTTGCGAGACTTCGATCGCCGGCCGCGCGCCGACCTCGACCTGCGCCTGCGCGAGGCTCAGGTGCTTGCGCTCGTTCTCGAGCGTGCGCTCGGCGACGAGGACGAGCGCTCGCTGCGCGCCGACGTTGAAGTAGGCGATGCGCGTCGCGTACGCGCTCTGCACGAGCTGATCGCGCGTCTGTTGCACGGCGCTCTCGGCCGTCTTCTTCTGCGCCTGCCAGCGGAAGATCGACTGGTTGAAGTCGTAGATCTGCTGCGAAATCGTCGCGCCGAAGTTGAAGAAGTCGTAGGTCGTGGCGCTGATGCCGCCCGAGGTGTCGACGCTCTGCGGGACGGCGCCCGGCCGCTGCACGAAGTTCGCGGTCGAGCGCTGGTAGCTCGCGTTCAGCGTGAGCTGCGGAAAGAGCACGGCCCGTGCAACGTCGGCGCGGGCGTCGGCGGCGAGCTCGTTCGCCCTGGCGACGCGGACGGCAGGCTGCAAGCGCTCGGTCTCGGCCAACGCGTCGTCGAGCGTGAGCACACGTGCCGCGGCGACGAAGATCCACGGCGCGATCATTCGTACCTCAGCGCTTCGATCGGATCGAGCCGTGAGGCCTTCCTCGCCGGATACATGCCGAAGACGATGCCGACCAGGGCCGAGAACAAGACGGCGATGGCGATGATGTCCGCGCGCACGAGGATCGGCCAAGCAAAGCTCACCGCGAGCCGCGCGGCGACGATGAGCCCGAGCGCCACGCCGATGAGGCCGCCGAGCGTCGCCAGCGCCAGCGCCTCGACGAGAAACTGCGCGAGGATCTGCCGCGGCTTCGCGCCGATCGCCATCCGCAGGCCGATCTCACGCGTGCGCTCGGTGACGCTGACGAGCATGATGTTCATGACGCCGATGCCGCCGACGAGCAGCGACACCAAGGCGATCGACGCGAGCAGCGTCGTGAGCGTCTTCGTTCCTTCCTGCTGCGCGCTCGCGACCTCGGCGAGGTTGCGCACGAAGAAGTCGTCCTCGGCAGGCGGACGGATCTGGTGGCGTTCGCGCAAGAGCGCCGTGATCTCGCTCTGCGCCTTTTGCGTGCCGCTCGAAGCGTGCGCCGAGACCATGACCCAACCTTGCAGATACTTCTGCAGCCCGCGCACGAGCTTCGACTCGTAGGTCGTGACCGGCACGATGACGCAGTCGTCGTAGTCTTGGCCGTCGGGCGATTGGCCTTTCTTGTCGAGCACGCCGATGATCACGAAGGGCACGTTGCGAATGCGGATCTGCTGGCCCACGGGATCCGCGCTGGCGCCGTAGAGCTTTTCGACGACGGTTTGCCCGAGCACCGCGACCTTCGCGCCCGCGTCGAGCTCAGACGCCGAGAACGCATTGCCCTTGGCGATCGGCCACGAGCGGATGTCGAAGTACTCGGGCGTAGTGCCGAACACGCGCGTCGTCCAGTTCTGCTCCTCCGCGACGATCGACTGCGACGAGCGCAGCTGCGGCGCGGCGGCGCGCACCGCCGGGCACTCCGTTTGGATTGCCTTGAGATCGTCCCACGTCAGCGTCGGCATGGAGCCGAAGCCTCCGCGCGAGCCGCCCTGGCTCGAAGAGCCGCTCATGACGATGAGCAAGTTCGTGCCCATGCTGTTGAACGTGGCCTCGACGCGGGCCTTCGCACCTTCGCCGATCGCGACCATGGCGATCACCGCTGCGACGCCGATGACCACGCCGAGCGTCGTCAGAAACGATCGCAAGCGGTTGCGCCAGAGCGCGCGCAACGCCACGCGAAGGGTCTCGAGCAAGCTCATGCCGACACCTTGGCGATGCGCTGCGTCTGCCGGCGGTTCTCGGCGACCAGGCCGTCTTTGATCGTGATGAGCCGCGTCGCGTACTCGGCGATGTCCAGCTCGTGGGTGACGATGACGACAGTGAGCCCATCCCGACCGAGCGTTTGCAGCAGCGCCATGACCTCGAGGCTGGTCTTCGAGTCGAGGTTGCCGGTGGGCTCGTCTGCGAGCAGCAGCGGCGGCTCCGTGACGAGCGCGCGCGCGATGGCGACGCGTTGTTGCTGGCCGCCGGAGAGCTGGCTCGGATGGTGCCCCAAACGGTCGCCGAGCCCGACGCGCTCGAGCACAGCCTTCGCGCGCGCGCGGCGGAGCTTTCCCGGAACGCCGGCGTAGATCAGCGGGAGCTCCACGTTTTCGGCGGCACTCGTGCGGGCAAGCAAGTTGAAGCTCTGAAACACGAAGCCGATCATGCGATTGCGCACTTCGGCGAGCTCGTTCTTCGACAGCGTCGACACTTCGCGCTCGGCGAGCAGGTAGCGCCCGCGCGTCGGCCGATCGAGCAGACCCAAGATGTTCATCAACGTCGATTTGCCGGAGCCCGACGAACCCATGATCGCGACGAACTCACCCTTGTCGATCGTCAACGACACGCCGCGCAGCGCACGCACCTCGGCCTCGCCGCCGCTCGCGTACGTCTTGTGCACGTCGTCGAGGGCGATGAGCGCCATCAGAACAACCTGCCCGGTCCGCCGGGGCGCGGACTGTTCGCGTTGTCCTTCACGTCAGTGACGAGGAGGTCGCCTTCCTCCAGCGCGGCGCTCTCACTGGACGCGGCGGCTGTCGACTGAACGCTCGCTCCGCTCGACACGATCTCGGTCATGGCGCCATCCGAGAGCCCGACCTTCACCTTCACCGGCGCCGGGCCGCCTTTGTTTTGCCGCCACACGATGCGTTCGTCGGTCGCCAGCTCGCCGCGGCCGCTGCGCCCTTTGCCCTCACGCTTGCCGCCGGGGCCGGCGCCGAAGTCCGGCGGCGCGCGAAAGCGCAGCGTCGCGTTCGGCAGCTTCAAGACGTCGTCCTTCTGCGCGACCACGAAGGTCACGGTGGCGGTCATGCCGGGCTTGAGCTCGAGCTTCTCGTTGTCGACGTCGATGACCGCGTCGTAAGTGACCACGTTCTGCACGTTGATCGGCGCGTTGCGTATCTGCCGTACTTTGCCCTTGAAGCGCTTGGCCGGGAACGCGTCGACGGTGAACGACGCCTCCATCTTCGCCTCGATCTTGCCGATGTCGGCCTCGGCGACGTTGGTGTCGACCTGCATCTTCTTCAGATCCTCGGCGATGCTAAACAACGTCGGCGCGGACAACGACGCGGCGACCGTCTGACCGACGTCGACGTTGCGCGAGATGACGATGCCGTCGATCGGCGAGTGCACGGTGCAGTAGTCGAGGTTCACTTGCGCTTGCGTCAACGCGGCATTCGCCTGTTTCACGCCGGCCGCAGCCGCTGACACGCCGGCGACCGCAGCGTCGCGCACGGTTTGCGCCGCGTCGACGTCGGCCTGCGCGCCGAGCTGCTTGTCGAAGATCGCTTTGGCGCGCGTGTATTGGCGCTCGGCGTCGGCGAGCTGTACCTGCGCGCGGATCACGTTGGCCTCAGACACCGCGAGGTTCGCGCGCGCCTGCTCGAGCGCAGCGACGAACATCTGCGGATCCAAGCGCGCGATCACTTGGCCCTTCTTCACCGGCGAGTTGAAGTCGACGAGCACCTCTTTGATCCGACCGGAGACTTGGCTGCCGACTTGAACGGTGACGAGCGCCGAGACGCTGCCGCTGGCCGTGACCTTGGCGATGAGCGATCCGCGCTCGACCTTCTGCGTTTCGACACGCGGACCTTCGGGGCTCTTGTCTCGAAAAATGATGACGGCGACGGCGGCGAGGACGACGCTGACCACAGCGGCGCCGATGACGAACTTCTGCGGGCGGGTCACGAGCCCAGAGGTAGGCGCCGCGACCCGCGCGAGTCAACGAAATCGCTATGATTTACCGAGGCTTAATAAGGTGAGGTGTCAGCGCCGGCGGCGGCGCAGGAAGAGAACGAGCGCAGCGAGCGCCAGGAACGAGGCGACGTCTTCGGGCGAGGTTTCGCTCGACGAGCACGCGCAGCCGCCGACCGGCTTCACGTCGGTCGTCAGCTTCACCGGCGTCTCGTCGATGAGGCCAGCGTTGTCGACGGCGGCGATCTCCATCGTGACGACGCCGAGCTCGCGCAAGCCGATCTGCAGCTCGTTCAACGGCACGGGCGCGCTCCACTCGCCTTCGCTGCCGGCGCGCGACAAGCGGTAGCTGTAGCGGAGCTCGTCTTGCGGCGTGAAGTTGTCGTTGCCGGTGACGGCGGGGCGCCAGTTGCCGGTGGTCACGCGCTGCGGGGCGCGCACCATCTCGGTCTCGGGCGCAGTGCGGTCGATCGTGAACTGCGTGCTGATGCCGATGGGGTCGACGTTGCCGAACTCGTCGACGGCGCGGACGATCGCGGTGTGGCGGCCTTCTTCGACCGCGGTGAGCTGCAGCGGAGCGTTGTAGCGACGCACGTTCCCGCCGTTCAACTGAACGTCGTAGGCGAGGGCGCCAGGCGCGGTGCGATCATCGAGGCCGCTCACCGCGAGCGTGAACGACTCGGCGGTGACCCACGCCGGCGGGGCTTCGGTGAGGCTCGTCGTCGGCGCGCGGTTGTCGAGCGAGAACGGAAACGACGCGACCGGCGACAGGTTCGCGGCGAAGTCGGCGGCGCTCACTTCGAAGACATAGTCCCCGGACGGCAGGCCTTCGACGACGACGTGCGGATCCGAGACCGGGGCCGAGTAGTCATCCGAGAGGCCCGTGATGCGATAGGTGTAGGTGAGGCCTTGCGGCGGCGTCAGGTTGTCGGTGCCGAGCAGCGTGAACTCGAGCGTCTGCGCCGTGCTCCGCTCGTCCGGCTTGTCGATGATCTGCACGCGCGGCGGCGTGCCGTCGACGACGAACGCGCGCTGCGCCGGCATCTCTTCGTCGTTGCCGGCGAGGTCCTGCGACTTGACGTGCAGCGTGTAGGCGCCGTCCAAGAGCGCGCAGCCCGTGACGTCGACGGTCGAGAGCGCTTGGAAGCTCGAGAACGCGGTCGTCGCGCACGCCGGGCCGGTGAGCATCGTCGCGAACTTGATCTGCGCGGGCGCGGTGAAGTTGTCGGCGCCGAGCACGGCAAAGCGCGCGGCCGAGGGCTTCACGTAGCCGGTGCGTGCGCCGGTGAGGGCGGTCTTCGGCGCGGTGAGATCGACGGTGAAGATGGCTTCGGCGCCGACCGGATCCACGTGCGCGACGCGATCCTTGGCGACGACCTTGATCGTGTGCGGACCTTCGGCGAGGCCGCTGACGGTCTTCGACGTCGCCGTCGTCGCGGCGCCTTGGACGACGCCGTCGAGCGTCACGGTGTAGCTCGCGACGCCCGAGCCAGAGTCGAGGCCGGCGTAGACGACGGTCTGCGACGTTTGGTTCGTGAACTGCGGCGGCTGCGCGGTGAACGCCGTCGTCGGCGGCAGCGTGTCGACGGTGATCTTCACGCTGGCGTTTCTGCCGGCGGCGCTCGTCGGATCAGCGGACAGGTTATTCGCGAAGTCGCGCGCGCGGACGTAGAACCAGTTCACGCCTTCCGACAGGTCGGTCATCTTCAAGGCGCGCACGTAGTCGCGATCGGTCCAGCCAGTGAGGCCCAAGCGCGTCTCGAACTGCACGTAGTCGAGGTAGTCGGGGAAGTTGTCGGTCGCCGTGTAGTGGACGATCGCTTCGTTCTCGCCGACGAGCACTTCGCGCGTCGCGGCGTTCGGGGCCGCGCCGCCGACGTCCTGCACCGTGACGACCGGCGCGATGTTGTCGCCGGCCGGCGAGATGTCGAAGCGGACGTAGACCGCGATCGCGTCGTAAACGCGCGCCTTACGCAGCACCTTCAACGCCGCGCGGCGGTTCGTGCCTGGCACTTGGAAGTCGATGATCGAGCTCGACAGCGGCACGGTGCCGACCTTCGTCTTGTACATCGGCAGGACCACTTCGTTGAGCAGCTGCTCGCGCTCGGCTTGGGTCAGGACGGCCGAGCCCGGCCCGTAGGTCGCGGTCGTCGTGCCGATGCCGAAGTCCTTCATGCGGAACTGGATCCGGTTGCCTTCGGGGTTCGCGGTGCCGCCGAGCTCGGGCGGCGTGATCTCGATGACCGCCGTCGCGGTGAGCTCGGTGCGCAGCGTGAGATCGAGCGGCGGCGCCATGCCGTTGCCGGGGACCTTCACGTTGACGACCACGTCTTCGATCAGCATCGACGGATCGCTGACACCGGGTTGCATGACCGGATCCGGCAGCGTGGCCGTCGGCCACTTCTCGGTCCACACCTTGATGTGCGCGGTGCCGTTGACCGGCAGGCCCGGGATCAGCGCGCCGAGCACTTCCTGCGCGTCCATGTCTTCTTCGAACTGCAGCTTGCCGCCGCGCCAGAACGCGAAGAACGCTTGGTTCATGACCGACACGCCGATGCTCGCCGCGGCGTCCGCCGTTGCGTCGTAGTCGGCCGGGGTGCCGCTGACCGCGGGCCACGCCGGCTCGAAGCAGGTCGGGCCCGGGCACGTCGGCGCGAGGTCGTGCGCCGAGAGCGTCGAGTTCACGCGCATGGTCATGCCGTTGTACGACGTCGTCAGTTGGCTCGGTTGGATCGCGTAGTCGAAGCCTTGGATCGTGTCGGAGAAGTTCAGCTTGTCGCGCAGCGCCGAGGTCATCGCGCCCGGCAGCTCCGCCGACACCATACTGTTCACCTTGTCGAGCACGATGCCGCGGATCCAGTCGTCGAACTCGTCGTGCAGCGTGATGAGATCGAGGAACCACGAGATCGGCCCGAGGTCGACGTGAAAGTACGCGAGGTGCCCATCGAACGCGGCGTTCGTCACGGTCAGCTGATTGCTGATGATGCTCGCGGTGAGCGAGACGCTGCCGTAGAGGCCGGACGCGGAGACTGTGGGCGACGCTTCCGGCTCCCACAGATCGCAGAGGTTCACGCTCGCGTAGGGATCGATCGAGCCGGAGACGTCGATGTTGAAGGTGCCGCCGATCTCGTTGCCGGGGCGAAAGCCGAAGTCGAGCGTGGTCACGCTCGGCGAGAGGTCCATGCGAAAGTCGCCGTTGCGTACGCCAAGGGTGTAACCGAAGTCGCAGAACAAATAGGTGTCCTCGCCATGGGCGAAGACGAACGACAGATCGTTCTCTTGGATCACCGGCCCGATGAGGCTCGGCAGCTCGGCGAGCGCCTTCTTCACCGCGCGGTCATAGAGGCGAACGCCGATGCCGTTTTGAATCGTGCGTTGAATCAGAAACAGGTTCGAGTTGATGAGGGCCGACTTGTCGATCATCGGCGCGCTCATGCGCAGGCCGGTGTTGTTGAGCGTCTGCGCCGTCAGGGCGGGGTTCGTCACGTAGGTGACCGAGGCCGCACTTGACTCGCCCGATGCGAGCTGGGAAAGGCCGACGACGACCGCAAGGAAACCCCAACGCTTGACGCACTTAGTCATGATAGCCCTCCAGGGCACACACAGCGCACAGAACACCCAAGTGGATTATCGAGAAGGTAGGCGACTGGGTTTCTGCCTTTTGCCAAAGGTCGTGCGCCAACTGGCTGCTACGACCCTGATCGGGCTCGTGTTTTTGGCGATTGGCTGTGGTCAGAAAAAGGACAAAGGCGGCCCGTCGATCACGAAATTCAAGTTCGAGCAGCAGTTCCCGGCCGATCCTTACACGGCCGTCTTCAGCTTCGCGTTTCAGGCGGGCGACGTGGGCGTGGGCCTGGGCTTCGCCGAGTTCTACGTTGGCTCGGGCGACAAGCCGGTGAAGCTGAAGCTCGGCGACCTGCTCGCAGCGAGCGGCCTGCCGCGAACGGCGAAGAGCGGTGAGCTCGGCGCCGCCCTGCGCTTTGCGAGCAAAGACATTAAGGACGGCGCCCAAGTCGACATGGCGCTCGTGCTGGTCGACGATGACGAGAAGCGCAGCAATCGGGCGCACGTGCGCTTGGAGTTCGACCTGCCATGAACAACGCCGACGACGCCGATGACGACGCGCCGGAAGAGGCGCCGCCGGAGGACACGCGCCGCGGCGAGAAGGATCGCATCCGCGACCGCGTGCCCGAAGCCCTGAAGAAAGTGCTCGCTGCCGGCGTCGGCGCTGTCTTCCTCACCGAAGAGGGCATCCGCAACATGGTCAGCGAGATGAAGCTGCCCAAAGAGGCGCTCTCGTACTTGTTGGCGCAGACCGACAGGACGCGGCGCGACATCTTCGAAGCCGTCAGCAAAGAGGTGAAGAAGTACCTGCGCAGCAAAGAGCTCGAGAAGCTCCTGTCGCAGATGCTCGAGCACTTCACGATCGAGGTGAAGGCCGAGATCAAGTTCAAGACGAAGGACAAAGGCGGCGCCAAGGTGCAGCTCACCGACGTCACCGTGCACCGAGACAAAGACGACAAGCCCGAGGGCGATTGAGGGTGGCCGCGCGCGGCGCTCGACGATCGCCGGCGCCCGTCGACGCTGCCCCGGCGAGCTACGACTATTCGCAGCTCCCGGAGGGCTTCTACCAAGACGTCATCGAGCGCGGCCATCCGGTGCGGCGCGCGTGGCACCTGCAAAAGTTCGAGCGTGTCATCGAATGTCTGCCGCCGCGCCCCGGCCAATCGATCTTGGACATCGGCTGCTTCGCCGGCACCTTCCTCGGCCGCTTGGACGGCGCGCACTTCAGCCGCCAGGTGGGCGTCGACATCGTCGAGAAGCAGATCCACTTCGCCAAAGAGCGCTTCGGCACGCGCTTTCGCCGCTTCGAGCACGTGCCGACGATCGCCGCGCTGGGTCGGCTCGACGAGCGCTTCGACTGCATCACGCTCATCGAGGTCATCGAGCACTTGCGGCCGGATGAGATCCACGAAATCTTCGAGCACGTGGCGCGCTTGCTCGTGCCAGGCGGAAAGCTCGTGGTGTCGACGCCGAATTACGCGTCGACCTGGCCGGTGCTCGAGGTGTTGGTCAACAAGCTGAGCGAGTTCAGCTACGAGGAGCAGCACATCACGAAGTTCACCTACTTCAACGTGATCGAGAAGCTCGCGGCGCTGACGCCGGTCGTCACGCGCGAGCTCACCGTCGACTTCAAGACGACGACGCACTTCATCGCGCCGTTCTTGGCGCCGCTCGGCCTCGACTTCTCGATGCGGCTCTCGCGCGCCGTGCCGCATCAGCATTGGGGCAACCCGTTCGGCAACCTCGTGATGTTGCGCTACTCGCGCGTGGCCTGATGGTGCGGCGCTACGGGATCGCTTTTTCACGCACGAGCGCCGCGTTGAGCGCCGCGTTCGCGCCGGCGAGCTGCGCCGCCGTCATGCCTTTGATCTTCGGCAGGTCGGCCTTCGCGGCGTCGGCGATGCGCTTGAGGCCCGCGCGCGAGATGAGCCCCTTTTGGTACGCCGCGATCGCCGCGTCGACGTAGCTGTCGAAGAAGACGATGCCGAGTGCTTCCAGGCGCTTCCTCTCCGCGGCCGGGAACTTCGGATCGACGTTGTGGATGAACACGGCCTTCGGTGGCGGCTTCTCCGCGAGCATCTTCTCGCCGGCGATGTGATCGCCCTGGCCGTTGTCGCCGATGAAGACCGAGTTGTACTCCGGGTAGTACTCGCGGTGCGTGTCGTAGTTCGCCACCTTCTTGGCGGCGATCTTGTCGTTGCCGACCATCGCGCCGACGCTGCCTTCGAGCACGCTCGCTTCGACGATGCCGTCTTTGTTGAGGCCGGCGAGGGTGTTGTCCTCGAGGATATTGAACAGGCTCGGGCGCGCCGTGAGGAAGAGCAGATCGCCGGTCGGATCGCCGCCTTGCGGGCCTTGATCGAGCTCTAGGTAGAGCTGCTTCACGCCGGGATACACCGCGCCGTTAGGGAAGCGCGGGTCCATCCAGCCGCGGCGGAAGGTGTCGTCGATGTCGCTGTAGATCTTCACGGGCGAGCTCGCGGTCGCCTTTGGCGCCTCGGCCTTCACGTGCGCGAGGATCTGCGCCCGGCGGCCTTTGTCGTCGACGTCGTCGGTCATCAAGTTCTTGAAGTCATGGCTCTCGTTGCCGAGATCGATGAGCCGCTTCAAGGTCGTGAGCTCGGGTCCTTTGGCGGCGAGGATCAGGTCGGTGATCAGCTGTTCGTCCTCGTCGTCGGTGCCCCACATCTGCATCTCGGTGATCAGCTTGTTCTTGCGGTAGACGTCGATATCCTTGCCGCGGGCGCCGAGGGCGACGCGGAGGGCATCGCCGTTCTTGTCGCCACCGATGCCGAAGAAGCCGAAGGTGTTTTCGACGGCTTCGAAGAGCGCGTGCGCGTCGACCGTGTAGAGCATCATGTTCAATTCGTAGGCGCTCGCCGAGCGGACGAAGTTGATGACCTCGCGCTCTTCGGCTTTGTCGAGGTCGCCTTTCTTGACGAGCGAGACCACGCGTTGAACGCCAGCGCTCAGCGGCGGCGCGGTCGGAGCGGCGGAGGTGACGCCCGCGGCTGCTTTCGGCAGCAGCTGAAAGGGTCGAAACGCGCTCAAGCCGTGGATCGTCGGTGCCATGGCGGCTTTATCGGCGCTCTCGGGCATTTGTCCGGCGCTTGACAACTCTGCTTGCGATCCTTGTCGCTGGTTCGTTTTGACGCAACGGTTCGAGCAACGGGAGCCGGCATTGCACGCGGACCGTTTGCGTGATGAAGAACAGCGGTGACCGCTCGACGCGTCTTTCGCATCTTCGCCGGCTTGGTGCTCCTCGTCATCGTCGCCTTCGCGGCGCTCTTTGCCTCGGTGTTCGTCGGCAACCGCAAGCTCGAAGACGGCGCGGTGCTCAATGGTCACGCGCTCACGGTGAACGACGGCTACGTCGGCATCTTCCTGTTGCCGGCGGGCGAGGGCACTTACGCGATCATCGACTGCGGCAACGATCGTGAAGGCAAAGCGATCCGGGCGGCGCTGGAGAAGCGCGGGGCCACGGTCGACGCTGTGCGCGCCGTTTTTCTGACGCACGGCCACCCCGACCACATCGCCGGCTGCGTCGCGTTTGCGAAGGCCGACGTCTACGCGTTCGAGGCCGACGCTCCGCTGGCGGCCGGGAGCATCGCGGCGAAGAGCCCGATGGGCAAGCTCGCCGGCAAGCAAACGGCGAAGACCGCGACCGTGACGAAGTTTCTCAAAGACGGCGAGACGGTGACCGTCGGCGACCTGCAAGTGCGTGCGTTCGCGATCCCGGGCCACACCGCCGGCGCGGCTGCGTTGCTCGCCAAAGACGTCCTCTACGTGGGCGACAGCCTGACCTCGAAGCCCGACGGCGCCATCACCGATCCGCCGTGGATCTTCACCGACGACCTCGCCGAGAACCGCCGATCGATGATCGCGCTCTACGATCGCCTGCAGAAAGAGAGCGTCCCCGTGAAGACGATCGCCTTCTCGCACACGGGCGCGCTCGAGGGGACGGCCGCGCTCGGTGAGTACGTGCGGCGCGTGAGATAGCTGATGGCTTCCTCCTACTACTCGTCGTCGCTCGGGCCCAAGCTCTTCAGAAAGATCGCGAGGAGCTCCTGGGTCTCGGCGGTGAGCGGATCGAAGCGCACCCCGACGCGATAGAAACCGGCCTTCGCCGAGCGCACGTGCACGACTTTTCCCGGCAGCGTGAGGCGTGGCAGCCGCGGCACTTGCACGTCCACCTTGACCGCTTCGTCGAGCACGACCGGCACGTCGCACGTGAGCCCCATGCCGCCGCGCGAGACGTCGCGCATGACGGCTTGAAACTGCGCCAAGGTCGTCAGCGTCACCTCGAGGTGGCGCATGTAGCGCGGGTGCCGCCGCGCGTCGCCGCCGGCGCGGGTGTCGATGTCGCGGATGAAGGTCTGTAGCGCGTGGGCGTCCTTCGGCTCGATCGCGGCGAAGCGGATGCCGAGGCAATCGGCGTGCTCGCGCTCCTCGATGCGCAGGACCTCGGCCATGATCGCGATCGGCTTCGGCGACGTCGGGATCTCGACGGTGAGCGAGATGATCTCGCCGAGCGAGGTCATACGCCGGGGGGCATCGACGCGCGCGCCGCCGCGGGAAATATCGAGCACGACGCCGGCGAACTCACCGGTGACCGCGGCCAGGCGGCACGGCAGGATCGACAGAACGCGGACATGCACACGCTGTTCTTCGATGTCGGACATGGCCTTAGTTTACCCCGGTTCGAGGCAGAGCAAGTGGAGATCGCCGACGGCGGTGTCGGTGGGCTTTCCGGGGATCAGCGTGCCGAGCTCGCTGTGAAACGCCAGCGAGTCGAACTTTTCGATGTGTTTGTCGATGTTGACGCGCTTCTCTTTGGCCTTCTCTGCCGTCGACTCGGTGACGATCGCGCCCGACGCCTTCTCGTGCCCATCTATGCCGTCGCTCGCCACCGCGAGGAAGGTCGCGCCTTTGTCGCCCGCGAGGCCCTTGGCCATCAGCATCGCCAAGTGCTGGCAGCGGCCGCCTTCGCCCTTGCCGGCGACCTTGATCCGGGGCTCGCCGCCGCCGACCATCACGAGCGGACGTTGAATCAGCTTCGAGCGTGCCTGCGCGAGCCAGTGGCCGTAGCGGCGCGCGACTTCTTCGATCGGCCCGTCGGCGAGCGGGAAGGGGAGCTGCGTCTGCATGCCGATGGCGCTGCACGCCCGCGACGCGGCGTTGATCAGGTCGCGCGGCGAGCGGGTGATCCAAAACGGCGGCGTTGGCCGGCCGAGCATCGGCTTCGGCGTCTCGGCGACTTTGCCTTCGGCGCCGGCGCGCAGGTACGTCATCACCGGCTTCGGCGTCTCGCTCACGAGGTCGTTCTTCTCGATGACTTGCAGCGCCTGCGCGAAGGTCGACGGATCGAAGCTCGCGAGACCTGCGCCGACGACGTCGACCGAGTCGTTCGGCGAGTCGCTCATCGCGAGCGTGATGATCTGCGCGGGGGAGGCTGCCGAGATGAAGAAGCCACCTTTGATCGCCGAGAGGTGCTTCCTCACGATGTTGATGTCCGGCAGCGGCGCGCCGCTTCTCAGGAGCAGCTCGGTCATCTTCTGCTTCGAGCGCAGGTCGACGCCATCCGGCGGCAGGCAGACGAGCGATGACGCGCCGGACGACAGCATCAAGAGGACGCGATCGTGGGGGCCGAGGCCGCTGACGAAGTCGATGGCCGCCTTGGCTGCCTTTTCACTGGCGCCGTCCGGGATCGGGTGGGGCGCCTCCAGCACTTTGAACGGCTGCTTGCCGCCGCTGTGGGTCGTGATGACCAGGGTGTCTTCGATGATCGTCGAGAGCGCCGCGGTAGCGCCCTTGGCCATGCCCACCGCTGCTTTGCCGATCGCCAGGACGCGCAGCTTGCCGAGCTCGCCGAGCTTCAAGGCGGATTTGCCGAGCATCAACGTGTCATCGTTCACTTTGATCGACGACTTCGTCGCCGATTCGGGCTCCATGGCTGCAAACGCGGACTTGACGATTTTCAGCAAGGCTTGTTTGCGGTCGTTTGCGCTTGACACTACAATTCACCTCGAAAAGTTCGCCGTCCCTAACACAGGGCGGAAGGCGATTGCAAAATTGAGTCAAATCTGTCTGCGAAGGCGGCCGTGGCAGCGTTCCTGACGAAATTACGTGAGCAAAAACAGGCGCTTATGGCGTCGGGTGCGTGGCCCCCCGTACGGCCTTCTTTGCCGCCTCCGGTGGGGCTGCGCCCGGCCTTCGCGTGGGCGGGCTTCTCCGTCATCGCCGAGATCAAGCGGGCTTCGCCGTCGAAGGGGCCCATCGCGGACCACCCGGTGAAGGCCTGGGCGCAGGGCTTGGAGCGCGGCGGGGCGGCGATGCTCAGCGTCCTCACCGAGCGGACGTATTTTCACGGCAACCTCGAGACGCTCGGCGAAGTGGCGGCGGCGGTGAAGGTGCCGCTCCTGCGCAAGGACTTTCTCTTGGCGCCCTTCGAGCTCGACGAGGCGGTCGCGTTTGGGGCGTCGGCGGTGCTGCTGATCGTCGCGTTCGCAGGCGCCGAGCTGCCGTCGCTCTATCGCGAGGCGCGCGCGCGCGGGCTGTCGGTGCTTATGGAAGTGCATCATATGCGGGAGCTCGACGCGGCGTTTGCTTGCTCGGCGTTCTCGGACGACGCGACGATGCTCGGGGTGAACCAACGCGACCTGGAATCGCTCGCCGTCGATCCGCGCTTCGCAGAGCGGCTGGTGCCTCGGTTGCCGCGCGGGTGCCGCTTCGTCGTCGAGAGCGGGATCGCAGGGCCGACAGATCTGGCCTGGGCGCGGTCGATCGGCGCGAGCGGCGTGCTCGTCGGCGAGGCGTTGGCGAAGACTGCCGATCCCGGCGCGACGCTCGCGGGGTGGCTCGCCGCATGAGGCTCTTCGTGAAGATCTGCGGCGTGCGCCGGCTCGAAGATTTGGAGGCGTGCGTGACGCTCGCTGTCGATGCCATCGGCCTGAACCTGGTGCCGAGCTCGCCGCGGGCGTGTGACGAAGCTTTGGCGACGGCGTTGGCGACGGCCGTCGCTGATCGCGCGCGCATCGTGTGGGTGGTCGCCGCCGCACCGCCAGCGTTCCTCGCCGAGCTCATCCGTGCTTTTCCGCGCTCGCTCGTGCAGCGCTGCGATCCGTCGTGGCCCTGGCCCCCGGCGCTGGGGGCTGATCGTCGCGTCGAAGTCGTCCGGTTGCAAGCACATGAAGACGTTGCGGCGGCGGAAAAGGTCCCAGGGACCTTTTTGCTGAGCGACGCGGCCGGCGCGCTCGGTGGCAGCGGGCGGCGGGCGGACTGGCCGCTGACGCGCGCGCTCGCCGAAAAGCGAAGGGTGCTGCTCGCGGGCGGCCTCACCGCGGACAACGTTGCCGAAGCCGTGCGCGCGGTCTCGCCCTTCGGCGTCGACGTCGCCGGTGGTGTCGAGGCGCGTCCAGGCGAAAAGGATCCGGCGAAGCTTCGCGCCTTCGTCGCTGCCGCGAGGGCTGCACATGGCTGAGCGTCGGCGTGGCTACTTCGGCGAGTTCGGTGGGCAGTTCGTCGGCGAAACGTTGATGCCTCCGTTGGCGGAGCTCGAAGCGGCGTTTCTGGTCGCGCAAAAGGACGCGAAATTTCGCCGCGAGCTCGCGGCGATGTACCGGGACTATGTGGGGCGGCCGTCGCTGCTCTACGAGGCACGGACGCTGTCGAGGACGCTCGGCGGCGCGCGCATCTTCTTGAAGCGCGAGGACCTGAACCACACGGGCTCGCACAAGATCAACCACTGCGTCGGCCAAGCGCTGCTCTGCCGGCGCATGAAGAAGCGCCGGATGATCGCCGAGACCGGCGCCGGGCAGCACGGCGTCGCCACCGCCACGGTCGCCGCATTGTTCGGCTTCGACTGCGTCGTCTACATGGGGGCGGCCGACGTGGAGCGCCAGCAGCTCAACGTGTTTCGCATGAAGCTGCTCGGCGCCGAGGTCCGGCCGGTCGAGAGCGGCACGCGCACGCTGAAGGACGCGCTGAACGAGGCGATGCGCGATTGGGTGAGCCACGTCGGCGACACTTACTATTGTCTCGGCAGCGTCACCGGACCGCATCCGTATCCGACGATCGTCCGCACGTTTCAGGCGATCGTTGGCCGCGAGGCGCGGGCGCAGATCGTGCGGGCCACGGGCCGCTTGCCGGACGCCGTCATCGGCTGCGTGGGCGGCGGCTCGAACGCGCTCGGGCTCTTTGCGCCGTTCATCGCCGATCGTCGCGTGCGGCTCATCGGCGCCGAGGCGGCGGGCGCAGGGCTGCTGTCCGGCGAGCACTCGGCGTCGTTGTGCGCGGGCTCGGTCGGGATTCTGCACGGCAGCCGCACGCTCGTCTTGCAAGACGCCGACGGGCAGATCGCAGAAGCGCACTCGGTGGCGCCCGGGCTCGACTATCCCGGCGTGGGACCGGAGCACGCGCACCTGAAGACGAGCGGGCGCGCCGAGTATGTCGCCGTGTCGGATGCCGACGCGGTGGCAGCGGTCGAGCGCTTGGCCAAGGACGAAGGGATCTTGTGCGCGCTCGAGTCGGCGCATGCCGTCGCGCATGCGATCGCGCTGGCGCCCGAGCTCTCGCGGACGAAGACGATCGTCGTGAACCTCTCGGGTCGCGGCGACAAAGACATGCCGTCGTTGATGACGCGCTGGTCGAAGGCGCCGCCGAAGCTCGCCGCGCACGCTACGCCGAAGCGGGTGGTGGCGGCGCGCAGCGTCGAGCCCTTGTCTGCGCCGGCGCCGCCGCGCTTGGATGCGATGTTCGCGCGGCTGCGGGCGGCCAAACGAAAAGCGCTCGGCGTCTATTTGACCGTGGGGGATCCCTCGCTCGCCGTGAGCGAAGCGGCCGCCCACGCCGCCGTCGCCGCCGGGGCGGACTTCCTCGAGCTCGGCGTGCCGTTTTCGGATCCGTCCGCCGACGGCCCGACGATCCAACGCGCGATGCAGCGGGCGCTCGAAAACGGCGTGCGGGTGGCCGACGTCTTCGCGTTGGCGCAGCGGCTGCGCAGCGCGCTCCCCGATACGCCGCTCGTACTCTTCGGCTACGCCAATCCGTTCTTGCGCGCGGGCGAGCGCGGTGATCTCGGGCGCACCGGCGCGGACGGCGTGCTCATCGTCGACGCGCCGCCGGATCACGATGCCGATTTCGTGGGCGCGCCGCTTCCGAAGATTCGCCTGCTCGGGCCGAACGCGACGGCGGCGCGGCGAAAGTGCATCGCGGCGCGTGCCGAGGGCTTCGTTTACCTCGTCGCGTTTGCGGGCGTGACGGGCGCCAACCAACGCGGCAACGACGTGAAGGAGATGCGCGCGAACGTGGCCGCGTTGCGCAAGCTGACCCGCGTCCCCATCTGCGTCGGCTTCGGCGTTCGCACCGCGGACGACGCGCGCACGCTCGGACCGATCGCCGACGGTGTCATCGCCGGCAGCGTCTTCATCGATGTGATGCAAGGCGCCCGCGATCCCGCCGCTGCCGTCGCCGAGAAAGTGCGCGAGCTGCGCGCCGGCCTCGACGGCTGAAAAGGGACCGGGGAGCGCGGCCCGAAGGGACCGGGCAGGCGCTCAGACCGGGGAGACGCTCAGAGCGCGAGGCCGACGAGGACGGGCTCGGGCTCGAGGGTGACGGCGAAGCGCGCATGGACGCGGTCGCGCACGCGGCGGGCGAGGGCGATGATGTCTGCGGCCGTCGCGCCGCCGCCGTTGACGAGCGCGAGCGCGTGCTTCTGCGAGATGCGCGCGCCGCCGAGCGTTTCGCCCTTCGTGCACCCGGCGCGCTCGACGAGCCAGCCGGCAGCGAGCTTGATGCGGCCGTCCGGCTGCGGATAGCGCGGCATCGAGGAGACACCGCTCGCGGCTTCGACGCGGTCGGCGGTCGTGGCGTCGACGATCGGATTGGTGAAGAACGAGCCGACGCTGCGACTCTCGGGATCGGCTGCGTCGATCACCATGCCTTTGGCGCGTCTCAGCCGAAGGACCGCCGCGCGCACGGCAGCGAGTGATGCCGTCGCGCCTTCGGCCACTCCGAGCGCGCGGGCGAGCTCCGCGTAACGGATCGGCTGCGACGCTGCCGATCGAGCGAGCTCGAAGCACACGTCGACGACCACGCTGTCCGCGCGGGTCTTGAAGCGGCTGGTTCGATACGCGAACGCACACGCGTCGGCACTGACGGTGCTCAACGCCGCCGTCCGCCGATCGACGACGTCGACGGACACGATGTGCTCGCTGACCTCGCGCCCGTACGCGCCGACGTTCTGGATCGGCGTACCGCCGACCGTGCCGGGGATGCCGCTCAAGCACTCGAGCCCGGCGCAGCCGTCGATGATCGTGCGCTCGACGAACGCATCCCACGGTTCGCCAGCGCGCACCGAGTAGCGCATCCGATCGCCCGCCACGTGCGCGGAGACGCCGCGCATCGCCACGTGCAGCACGGTGCCGGCCACGCCGGCATCGGCGAAGACGACATTGCTGCCGCCGCCGAGCACGAACGCGTCGGGCTCCTGGCGCAGCGCTTCGACCACGTCATCCGTGCGCTCGAGCGTCCACAGCGCGCGGGCGCGGCCACCGACACCGAGGGTCGACAAAGGCGCGAGCGGGACGTCAGCAGCGGTGCGCATCGCGTGCTCTCAAACAGGCGAGGGTGGGGAAAAGCAAGCCTAACGCGCGTCGACGGGCGTGCGCGTCGCGAGCTCTTCTTGCAGCGCAGGCGCCTCGACGTAGGCCTTCAACAGCGCGTCCGCGAAGAGCTCGCCGAGGAGGTCGAAGCCGCGGCCCTTCGGGTGTACGAGATCGTCTTGCAGCATGCTGTTCGCGTGGAACTTCGCGAGCGAGCCTTTGCCGCCCATCGCTGCGTAGAGGTCGAAGAACGCGCAGCCCTTGTCGGCGGCCACCTTGCGCTCCATCGCGTTAATCTCGTCGGTTTGCGGCCGCGTCTTCAACTTCATGGGCGAGTCTGCGTTGTTGTAGACCGCATCGATCGGCCCGACGACGAGGCACGCCGCGCCCGGCGCACCTTTCTTCATGCGATCGACGAAGGTGGCGAGGTCGTTTTCGAGGCTCGCCTTGCGCGCGTCGGCCTTGGCGCCGCGCACCCACGACAGGCGGCGGATCTCGTTGCCGCCGAGCATGAACACGAGGAGCTTCGGATCACGCGCGGCGATGTGATCGAGCGCGATCGCTTCCTTCACCGTGAGATAGTGCGACGCTTCGGCCGCCGGCACGCCGATCGTGTCGAAGACGATGCCCGGCGTCTGCCGCTCGAGGCTGATCCCGAATACCGAGAGGCGCCCGTGCGGCGCCGCGAGCGTGAGCTTCTTCGCGCCGGCCGGGACCTGAAAGCGCAGCCGCTTCGGCGCGTCGTGCTTCTCGGACGCGACCTTCTGCAAGAGCTTGCCGTCGGCCTTCAGCTCGAAGTCGCCGCCGTCTTTGCGATCGAGCCAGAAGAGCTCCGCTTCGGTCTCGCCCTTCAAGCGCCACTCGGTGAAGGCGCCGGGCGTCGCTTCGTGCGCCACGCCGCCGAGGCCGAACACGTTGCGGCCTTTTTCGCCGATCGCGAAGTTGAACGCCGTCCACGCGCCGGCGTAGGCGTAGCCGCTGCGCGAGCGCGGGCCGTAGTTGGCGAAGCGATCGACGAGCACGAGCCCGCGGCCGCCGTCGCCGAAGCGCTCGGACAACCGCTCGCGGACGACGTTCGTGACGTTGTCGGCAGAGATCAGCGAGTTGCCGAAGGTGACGATCTTCAACGAGCGCGTCGCCCGGCCCGCTTGCAGCGCGTCGAGCTGCGCGAAGAAGAGATCGAGCGCCGTCGCGCGGCAGCGGCCGCCTTCGCTCGCGACGCACGGGTTCTCCATCGCCTTGCCCTTGGCGCCGATCGTGCGGCCGAAGGCGAGCAGGTTCAGCGATCGATCGGAGAGCGGCGCGACCTTGCGCTGCGCGGGCTGCGAGCTCGGCTCGGGGATCGGCGCGCTGCCCGGTTCCGCGGTGAGGGCGAGCGCCAAGAACGAAGCGGCGAGCATCGGCTGCATTCGCGCTCAGCTTAGCCTTTGCGCGCGACGGACACCAACAAATGCCGACGCGTGAAGAGGAGAAAATTCTCATGGCAACGGGTATGCTTCAGAGTGCGCTCGAATGCGGGGCACGTCATGAAGTGTAAGCAAACCATCGCGCGGGCATTGCTGCTCGGCGTGTTGTCAGCCGCGGGCTGCCGGCATCCGATCGTCTCGCTCGAAGACAAAGCGTGCGACGGCGCCGGCCGCTGCGCCCCGGGCTACACCTGCGACGCGCCGAGCGGACGCTGCGTCAAAGAGCTCACGGGAACGGAAGGCCAAACCGGCACCGAAGGCACGACGGGCACCGGCAGCGGCACGGGCACGACGGGGGAGACCGGGAGCACGGGCAACACCGGCTCGACCGGCAGCACGGGAGCCACCGGCGATCCGCGGGTCACGACGCTCACTGTGACGAGCGGTGAGCACTTGTCGACGACCTACGCGTTCACGAAGCCGAGCGGGGCGATCGCCTGCGTGGTGCGGCGAGCGACCGGCGCGCTTCCTACGTCCGCGAGCGACGGCAGCGCGGTTGGTTCGGAGACGGCGAGCGACAGCGTGCTCTTGCAAGACATCGCCGTCGCGAACGGGACGACCTACGGCTACGCCTCGTTCTGCCGCAGCGGCGACGCGTACCAAACGGTGACCGTCACGGCGGGCGAGAACGGCGCCTTCGCCACGCCGATCGCGATCGTGCAGGACCTCATGGTGTCGATGACCGGCACGCCGTCGGCTGTGATCACGTACACGAAGCCCCCCGGCGCGAGCGCGTGCAAGATCAAACGCGGCACGGGCAGCACGCCGTCGCCGACGACAGGGACGGATATCGGCGTTGAGCAAACGGGCGCGACCGGCGGCGCCACGGACAGCAGCGTGTCGCTCGGCCAGACCTACGAATACGCTGTGTTTTGCCGCGCCGACGCCGACTATCGCAACAGCGGGACGCAGACCGGGAAGAACCTGCAGAGCGTCACCTTCCCGCCGCCGGTGTGCAACGGAACTTTTACCGTGACGCGTTTCTCTCCGGGCAATGGCGACGCCAAGGATTGCCTGCCTTTCGTCGGCGATACGCAGGTCGTGTTGCTGCGCCTGACCGCGACCTCCGCCACCTGCCGGAGTCACCTCCGCTCGATCATCATTCGGCGCAACACGCTCTCGACGACGAACTTCTCCATCTTTCGTCTCACGACAGACAGCACCGATCCCGCCAACGCCATCGACGCGGGGCTCGCGGTCGATGGTGACGGCGACGGCGCGGTTATCGACGCGGAGAAGCTCACGGGCACAGCCATTCGCAACACGAACGACGCGATCACGATTACGCTCGGGACCGACTTCCAGATTCCACTCGGTCAGTCGCGCGACTTCTTGGTCTGGGGCCGTCTGAGCCCCACCCCGGCAGGAGGCTACCTGGAAGCACGCATCGCAGGCACCAGCGACTTCACCGTGGTCGAAGGCACCATGACGAAGGTCTTGTCGCCGAACCCGCTGGACGGAGACGCGCATGGCGTCACGCCCGTTCACTGTTCGGGACCGAGCGCGTCGACCGGGCTGCCGGTGGCCACGGACGGGATGCTGAAGATCGACGAAGTCCGCAGCATCAGCAACAGCAAGGGTCCGAGCAACACCATCGACTTTACCAGCGTGGATCCCGTGGCGAGCTGCGTCGCCGCTGACCGCTGCGATCTCACCGGCGCTTCGACCTCGAATTGCAACGTCGACGACAACGCGGTCGCCGATCAGGTCGCGCTCCAACTCGCGACCGACAACGACAGCCGCTTCTTGAGGATCGACACTGGCATCCCGTTCGGTCTCGACGTGTGCGCCGTCTCGCTCACGTTGTTTTCGACGCAGTCGACGCCCGACGCGACGACCTGCGACACGAACGGCGAGCTCTTCTTGGGCAGCGCGCTCGAGGTGGATGAGCACTACATCTACCGCTACGACACGACGGCGGTCGGAGGATCGCCGCTGCACTACCACGTGGCGAACGGGTCACCGCTCTCGGCGAGCCCGGGCGACGGTTGCAACTACATGTCCGTCACGCACGACATCTCGTCACTCTACAAGCCGGGACCTCCGGCGAGCGGCACCACGCCGTCGACGTTGATCCTGCGCGTGTTCGCAGACACCGACACCGACTCGACGAACAACTCCGCGTACGAAGTGCTGCACGTGCCGGAGATCTACGTCCGCATTCACGTGCCATAACCTCAGCCACACACTAGCACGATCTTCGCGATCTCGGGCGGACTGTCGACGCGAAAGGGCGGCCCGACGAAGCCGCAGCCGCGGCTGACGTAGAGCGCGCTCGCGTCCATCCGGCTGAGCCCGCGCGACCGTTCGCCCCAGATCGCCCGCGCGCCGAGCGTCACCGGAAAGAACTGGCCGCCGTGGGTGTGCCCCGAGATCTGCAGGCCGATGCCGCGCGCCGCGACTTCGTCGAAGTTCGCCGGCTGGTGCGCGAGCAGCACCGTCGCTTCTTCGCGCGGCCGCACGCCGACGAGCGCGCGATCGAGATCGTAGCCGGGCTCGCCGAAGCGGGGGGCGCTGAAGTCGTCGACGCCGAGCAGCCGCAGCGCGCCGCCCGCGTCGCCGATGACGGCGCTCGTGTTGCGCATGACGTTGATGCCGAGCGACGCGACGAAGGCGCTCCACGCGTCAGCGCCGGAATAATAGTCGTGGTTGCCGGTGATGAAGTGCACGCCGAAGCGCGCCTGCAAGCGTGAGAGCTCGCCGACGAAGCCCGCGAGCCGCTCCACGCGCCCGTCCACGAGGTCGCCGGTGATCACGATGAGATCGGGCCGCGCGGCGTTCGCTTTCTCGACGAGCGTCCGCAAGAACGCGCGCTGGATGAGCGGGCCGACGTGGATGTCGGTGAGCTGAACGATGGTGAGCCCGTCGAGCGTGCGCGGGAGGCGCGGCAGCGCGATCACGGTCTCGGTAATCTCCGGTCCGACGAACGCCCGCATCGTGCCGTAGGCGCTCAGGCCGCCCGCGACGATGACCGAGCCGGCGGTCAACGCGTGCTGCAAGATCGCGCGGCGTTCGGGCGAGGGGAGGGCCGTGTCGTCGCCGAGCCGCCGTCGCCAGCGCGCGCGGGCCGCGGCGCCGACGTGCAGCGCCACCGTGACGAAGAGCAAGTAGAGGAGGAAGCCGCTCCAGATCATCGCCGCCGTCGTCAGCGCGCGCAGCAGGTCTGGGTCGGCCGACGTGTTGAAGAAGCGCGCCAGAAAACCCATGGCGAAAGCGAAGATCGAAGAGGCGATGAGCACGTTGCGCACGGCTTTACGCGGGCTCAGCGGCAACACGAGGCGACGGTACAAGTAGAAGTGCGCGTAAAGAATCAACAATAGGGTCGGCGCCGAGAACAGGACCATGCGCCATTTCATCGAAAGCATACGGGTTTCGAGTATCATTCGTTCGTGAGTCTTGCGCCACGGGTTTTCGCGGCGGCCGCGCTGGTCTTCTTGGGGTTCTCTGCGAGCGGCTGTCCGTCGGCCACCGAGCGCCTGCCGCCGACCGATGAAGAAGAGGGTGCGCCGACGACCGCGACCATCGGCGGCGCCGTGACCGGGCTCGTCGGCAGCGGGCTCTTTCTCACGCTCAATGCCCCGGGCGTGGTCGAGGATCTCGAGATCGCGGCCGGCGCGACGAGCTTCACCTTCACGAAGCCGGTGCCGATCGGCGGCGGCTACGTCGTGTTCGTCAGCGACGATCCGATCGCGCCGCGGCAGACCTGCGAGGTGCTGCAGAGCAAGGGGCTCGTCCCGGCCGAAGGCGTGACGACGGTCAGCGTCGCTTGCACCACCTTGACCGCAGCGATCGGCGGCACGATCAGCGGCCTCACGGCGGACGGACTCATCTTGCGCAATCGGATCGTCAACGGCGACGCCGATCCGACGACGACCGATCTCAGCGTCCCTTCAGGAACGGCAAAGTTCAGCTTCAGCGACGTTCCCGACGGCGCGTCCTATCAGGTGACCATCCAAGCGCAGCCGGCAGGGCTCTTTTGCCGCATCGACAAAGCGAAGGACAACGACAAGGGCACAGTCGAAGCGCCGCGGGCGATCACCACGATCGAAGTGAAGTGTGGACCCACCTACTTGGCGTCGGGCAGCGTGCATGGCTTGAGCGCGGCGACGAGCGTCGGGCTGTCGCTCACGAGCGAAGTCGGCGTCGAGATGCTCACGGTCGAGAGCGGCGGGGCGGCGACCGCGTTTGCGTTCACCAAGCGGCTGCCGTCGATGAGCACGTACGCGCTCGCGGTGACGGCGCAGCCGGCTGACAAGCGCTGCACCGTGCGCCTGCCGAGCGGCGCCGGCACCGTGGCCATGATCGATGTGACCGCGCTCGCCGTCGTTTGCGTCGGCAAGGTTGGCGCGAGCTTCGTCGGCTTCGAGCGCTTCAGCGACTTTGCGACGCTCGGGGAGCCGCCGCTCGTATGCGACGCCGGCACGCCCGCGCTTCACCGCGGCGACTGCGTTCACGCAGGTGAGCGGCGCAGCGTGATCGTCCCGGGCATGACGTCGTGCGCAGGCAGCGATCCGAAAGACACGCTCAACGCCTTCGAGTGGGGATGCAAGACGGTCGCGGGGGGCGTCGAGATCTTCAGCCGTGGCCTGCGCAGTGGAAAGCGCCTCGCCGATCTCTTGGACTTCGCCAACACGAACGCCGTCGTATGGCGGAAAAATACCGTGACTGTGACCGATGGTGCCGCCGACGTCAGCAGCGTCGAGAGCAGCGACTGGTGGCCGAACGCGATCGCCGCCATCGATCCTTCGGGGAACGTCGCGGCCAGCGACAACGCCACGATCCGCGTGATCACCACGGCGACGCCGGGCGCGATGGTAGGGCGTGCGATCACGGTGACGGCCGATCATGTGATCGTCGTCGTGGCGCCGAACGCCGTGCTCGGCGATCCGGTCGTCGTGCAGCCTGCGCTCGTCGATTGGACCGGGTCGTTCGGTTGGTTCGAAGGCACGGTGATCACGACGGCTGCGACGGGCGTTCACGTGCACGATGGTCGCTTCAATACCTTGCGCAGCTTGCGCTTGGCGGGAGCGGCGACCGGCGTCTTCTTCGAGCGCGGCGGCGCGTGCGTGGCGCCGGCGTGCAGCTTCGCGCATACGCTCGTCGACGCGCAGATCGCCAACACCTCGGTGCTCGGCGTCGACGTCGACGGCAAGGAGCATCTCTTGAAGGACGTGGCCGCGTACAACGGGCGCGGCATCCGCGTGGCCGGCGCGCGGCACTTCATCGTCGACTCGCAAGTGAGCGCCGTGACGGGCGACGGCCTGCGTGTGAGCGGCACGGATAGCTTCGTCGCCAACGTGACGATCGCGAACTTGGCGAGCGCCGCGCTGCACCTGGCGACGGCGCACTTTGGCACCTACCTCAACGTCGCGGCGATCGGCGCGCGGCCGGTGGCGGCGTTGCTCGAAGGCTCCGACGACAACACCTTCGAGGGCCTCGGCGTCTACGGCACCGACACCTACATCAACCTGAACGGCGACAGCGACCGCACGCGCTTCATCGGCCGCTTCGCTATCGGCGATGGCGGCCCGAACGCGGTCACGGGGATCACGGGCACGACGAGCCCTGGGATCGACGTTGGCGGTGTGCCAACCGCGTCGCCGCTCGTGACGACCGACGTGCTCGATGCGACGATGAGCTTCGTCGGCGCGACGACGATGGAAGGCCGCAACCTGACGCCGCGCGACGTCAACGGCCTGACCACGGTCGGCACCGCCGCGACGAACTTCGATTGGTTCAACTTCGACAACCCGCGGCGCGCGTGGGGCAAGCCGAAGGGCGCTGGTGCGTTCTCAGCGGCGCCCATCGCTGGCCCGTGCGGCGCCCAATGCCAGATTTGGGATTGGTCGCTCGGCGGCACCGCGACCGAGTTGCGCCTGGTCAATCAGGTGCCGACGATGGCCGGCGCCAACGTCGCGCGCACGCACGCGTACTCCGAGACCGACATGACGAAATGCGCCGCGGACTTTCCGGGCTCGACCTACGCGTCCGGGCATTGCGAGACGACGATCGTGCGCTTCGCGGTGGAAGTCTTCATGGACGGCGTCGGTAACGACAACGGCTTTTGCGAGAGCGGCGAGCGCTGCGCGTTCTCGGCGAACCTCGGGCGCTCGCAGGGTCGCGGGACGGTCACCGAAGGGGCGGCGCAGAGCTACGGCGGCGTGACCAGCGTGACGTTGATCAGCTGGGCGACGTACTGACGCGCTCAGCTGCCACGTCCGATAATACACATTATGTTAACTAACCGGATATCGTCATCCGATAGTCGCGATGCCCAAGCAGCTTCATAACGCCCATGAGACTCATGCCGCCGTTCATCAACGACGTCGCGTACGCCGTCACCGCGAGCGCGTACGTGCTCATCGATGGCAGCCGCTTGGTGAACGCAAACGCCGTCGCGGCGCCGCCGCTCTCCACCGTGAGCATCTCGACGCCGACCTCGCTCGTGAGCGAGAGCCCGACGCTCGTCGCCGCGCTCAAGCCGTGCACGCTGCCCGACGCCAGGTAGGTCGGCCCGCACTTCACTTCGATCGTACGAGTATCCGACCACTCAATTCCGCAACGCGTTCACCGCGAAAGATCAGGATTACCGCTTGCTGATTGAATCAAAGGGGAAAAGCGGCAAGTGGGAAGTCTTCGCCGATCAGATGCTCTCGCGGGTCGTTGGCAAATGAAGCCGCATGCGCGCTCGAGCCCAACGGTGGCGCGAGGTCCGGCCTCGCGCTGCGATCTTCGGCGGGCTCTTTGCTGAGCAGAAGCCGCGCATTGCATGTTGGGGCTGTACATGTTAAACCTTTACCATGGCTCAGCTCAATCTCAATCTGACCGATGAATTCGAGCGTGACCTTCGAACCCTGATGAAAGCGCGCAAGATCAAGCAGAAGTCCGAAGCCATTCGCTACGCGGTCTCGGCGGCCGCGAACGCTGAGAAGAAGAGGAAAGACTTCGACACATTGTTGGGCGCCCTTGCCTCCGCTGCACCCAACCATCACCCTCGCTTCGAGACCGAAGACGATCTTTGGGGCTCGCGTTGATTTTGGATACATCCGCCCTCCTCGCCGTGCTCTTCGGTGAGCCGCGAGGTGCGGAGATGGCGGCGCTCATGCAAAGGGCAGACACCGTCGCGATGAGCACCATCAACCTTTGCGAAACCTTGGTCCTCGCGGCGGATCGCTATGAGGTAGACGTGGCCACGGTTGCGGGTCTCCTCGCGCCGTTCGCGATTGAGCAGGTCGCACCAGACGTGGAAACCGCTACCCTCGCCGCCATCGCTCGTTTGCGGCATCCGTTGAATCTTGGTGACTGCTTTGCGTACGCGCTCGCGCGGCTTCGCAATGAACCCTTGTTGACGTTGGACGAAGACTTCGCGAGGACGGACGTGAAGCTGGTCCCGTATTCGACGCCGAAAAGGCCAGGGAAGAAGTAGCGAGCGTTCCTGCGAGCCGTGCGAGGGATCCGTGCTTCGTGTAGCCGCGGCCGCCGCGACCGGATAGAGCAACGCGGCAGATGCAGCCGTACCGCTCACCACACGAACGCGAAGCGCGGCTCGACACGCTGGCACGCGCTGCCGGCGCCGACACCGCCGTCATCGGCGAGAGCGTCGATGGCGCTCCGATCCGTGCCGCGCGCATCGCGAACGCTGGCGCGCCGAAGGTGCTCTGCTGCGCGAACATCCACGGGCCGGAGTACGTCGGCGCCGAGGTCGCGCTCGGCTTGCTCGAGCGGCTCGCGGCGCCGGAAGGAGAAATCGCCAAGCTGCGGGAGCGCGCCGAGATCTGGATCGTGCCGTGCGTGAACCCGGACGGCTATCGGCGCACGTGGGATCGCGAAGGCAAAGGCACGCTCGCCGCGCTGCGCACGAACGCGCGCGGCGTCGATCTCAACCGCAACTTTCCACTGCCCGGCGGCGCACTACGGCGATCCGCACCGGGCGCGGGCTCGCAGCGCCACGGCGACGCGACCTACTGCGGACCGGCGCCGCTCTCCGAGCCCGAGACGCGCGCGATCGCCGAGCTCGCCGCGACCCAACGCTTCCACGCGAGCGCCAACCTGCACTCGTTCATGGGCACGTTGATCCCGGCGCGCGTCACTGATCGCGACGCGTATTCCACCTATCGTGATCTTTGCCGGGCGTTCGTCTCGGCGCAGTCACACACGCGCTATCACCGCGTCGCGAGTCGCGTCTTCGACGTCTTCACCGGCGAGCAGGAAGACCACCTGCACCACGCGCTCGCGTGCTGGTCGATCTGCGTCGAGACCTTTCCCGTTGCTGCGAGCCTGCGCCAACATCTGCGCGCGCCGAGCTTGTTCTGGCGCTTCAATCCGCGCGATCCGGCGCGGTGGATAGAGAACGACGTGCCGGGGTTGGTGCGCTACTTCCTCACCGCGTTGGATCTGAGAGCCCCGCCGCTGCCAGCGCCCGCGTGAGATCGTCGGGCACCGGCGCTTCGATCGCGAGCGCCGCGCCGTTGTAATCCAGCGTGACAGCGCGGGCGTGCAACGCGAGCCGCGAGAGGCCGTAACGCTCGCGCCAGAGGCGGTTGTGCTCGCTCTTTCCGTAAGTCGTGTCGCCGATCAGCGGACAATCGATGTGCTTCATGTGCCGGCGGACTTGGTGAAAGCGCCCGGTCAACGGCGTCACCTCGACCCATCCGTAGCGCGCGCTGCACACGCCGAGCACGCGATAGTCGCTGACGGCCGCCACGCGATCCTTCCCCTCCCCCTTCGGGATCGGATGATCGATGCGGCCCGACAAAGGCGCTGGAATACCCCGGACGAGCGCAAGATAGGTCCGCGTGAAGGCGCTCTGCAGCACGCGCGCCGTCTCCGCGTCGAGGGCGAACATGAGCACGCCGCTCGTGCCGCGATCCAAACGGTGCAGAGCGTGTACCGGGCGACCGACGAGATCGCGCGCGCGATCGGCCATCGTGTCGTCGTCGTCCGCGAGCCCACGGTGCACGATGATCCCGGGCGGCTTGTCGAGCGCGAGCAGGCGATCGTCGCGATAGAGGACGTTCACCGAATGCGCACGAGCGTGCTGACCCCCGGTCACGCCTCGTTCCATAGCACGCGTGCGAGCCTAACAGATCACCAACGCACGATGTAGTCGGCGCTCCGCCGCGTGGCCAAGATGACCTCGATCTTCGGCGTCTCCTTGTACATCAGCGCGATGCCTTCGAGCGATCCGATGGTGCCGCAGTCGAGGAAGCCGGCCGAGTTCCGATACGAGAGGCGCACGGTGCGCTCGCCCTCGACGAACGCTTTGATCTCCCAGCTCGGCGCGATCATCCTCGAGGTCTCCGGCACGCGCATGTACGCGGCCTTCACGTCGGGGATGAGCTTCACCATCACCTTGCCGATCGTCGACGCCGCGACGGTGTGCACGCTCTCACGCTCGTAGATGCGGATGGCTTCGGCCTTGGCGAGGCGCGGATGCTCCTTGAACGCCGCGAGCACCGAGACGCGCATGTGGTCGACGACGGGATAGTCCGCGAAAGGAATGAAGCGGCCGAAGCGCGGCGGATGGGTCAAGGTCGGCAGGATCGCCTGCAGATCGCTGCCGAGCACGCCGGCGGCGCGCGCGAGGAACATGCCCTTCACGGTCATCTCGCGCGGGATCTCGGCGAGGCGCTCTTCGAGATCGAAGTCGATCGTGAGCGGCACCGCGAGATCGGTCGTGAACTGCAGCATGCCCCTCCCCGTCCGTTCATGATCGTACGTATGCTCCGCTGCGGTGCACGCCTTTTCACGGCGCCGGCGAGCGCAAGAGCTGTGCGGGTTTCGTCGTGCGGCGGGCGTGTTATGCTTCCAGAGATGGTTCGGCGGTTTGCACTCTCCCTCGTTTTCCTCTCGGCCTGCGTCAACTTCACGCGCGTGAAGCAGCACTGCCCGATGGAGGGCCGCGCCGAGTGCAATGACACCATCGACGTCATCGGCGGCAACAACACGAAGCCGTGCGTGGCGAAGACCTGTGCGGATCTCGGCGCCGGATTTTGTGGGAGCGCCGACGACGGATGCGAGGGTTTAGTGAGCTGTGCCTGCACCGCGCCGGAGGTCTGCGGCGCTGGCGGCGTGGTCGATCGCTGCTCGCCGCAGAGCAGCTTGGCCGTGGCGATCGATGACGGGACGAGCGCGCGCGTCCGCGGCTTGCCGATCGTCTACACCGTCACCGTCACGAACTTGCTGGCGATCCCGGCCACGACGAGCCTGCTCTTCACGCTGCCCGCGAGCGCGACGCTCGACGCGTGGTCGTGTCCAAGCGCGACGCCGGCCTCCGGCAACGCGACGACGCTACCGGTCATCGGCGTCGCCCCGAACGGCATGACGACCTGCACCGTCACGGTCACGCCGAGCGCCGGCAGCGCGTCGCCGCTGGTGGTCACAGTCGCGCTCCAAGGCACGCTCCCGAGCGATCCCATCGCTGCCGACGACACAGCCACCGACACCAACACGCTCGCCGATCAAGGCAACGATCTCGCGGTCGCGGTGTCGGACGGGCAGAGCGGCGTCGGCCTCCTCGAGAGCACGACGTACACGGTGAGCATCACGAACGCCGGCGCCGTGAGCACCAGCGGCGCCGTCGTCGCCACGAACGCCCTCACGGTGCTGCAAGCGATCACGTGGACCTGCCTCGGCACCGGTGGCGCCACGTGCGGCACGGCGAGCGGCAGCGGCGATCCGACGGCCATGGTCACGGTGCCGCCCGGCGGCGCGATCGCTTTGGGCATCACCGGCGCACCGCAGATCTCGGTGGCGAATCCGTTCACCTTCACGGCGAGCGTGACGAACGGCAGCACGCCGGACACGAACAGCGCCAACAACTCGGCGAGCGACGTGAACAACGTGCTCGCGCCGGCGATCACGACCGTGGCGCTGCAGTCGGGCACCGGCGTCGCCGTTCGCCAAGGCTTCGGGAGCGTGAACTTCGTCCTCACCGGCACGCACTTGGCGGCGGTGAGCGCCGTGGCGATCAACCCGATGACGCCGATGTCTGGCGCGGCGTACGTGACTGGGATCCTCGTAAGCGATCCGCAAACGATCGTGGTCACGGTCTACGTCGGTCATGGCGTGAGCTACGGCAATTATGCGCTGAGCGCGACGCACCCGCTCGGCATGGTCAACGTCGCCAACGCGCTGGCGGTGAGCCGGATCATCGTCGATCCTGCCGGCAACGACGGCACCGGCCGCGGCGTGCCGTTGGCGCCGTTTCGATCGCTGACGCACGCGCTCACGCTCGCGAGCGGCTACGACACGATCTACCTAAACCCAGGCACCTACAGCGCGGCGGCGACGGGCGAGGTCTGGCCTACCTGCGCAGCGTATCCCTGCGCGACCGCGGGCAATGTGCTCGGCGACATCTCGATCACCTCGAACCCCGCGGAACCTGCGATCATCAGCGGCTCGGGTGTTTGCGGCAACAACGAGGTCGGGCTGATCATGCGCGGCGGCGACCCGAACGTGCGCAATCTGGGCGTGAGTTACGTGCATTTTCGGTATCTGCGTGCCGCGATCTACGTCGCAGGCTCTCCAAACACGGGCAACTGGCCGGTCTACACGATCGATCACGTCGCCTTCGAGAGCTCGCTGTGCCTCTATGGCCTCGTGTCCGACGACTTCGCGCTCGGCACTGTGTCATCGTCATCCTTCGCGACGCTCTCCTTGGGCGGCGGCGCCGGGATCTTCGTCAACAACGCCGGAGTCGCGGCTGACTCCGATTTGCAAGTCAGCGGCAGCGCGAGTGCGAGCACCACCTTCGCCGGACTGCAGACCGCCATCGATCTGCGCGGGCGTGTCCGTGCGCTGGTGAGCGGCGCGGTCGGGTTCAGCGGCGGTCAGACCGCGATCAGCGCGACGAACAAGACCTGCGACACCTCGAGCGATCCGTGCCTCATCCTCAGCGGTGCGTCTTTCAATGCGCTCACTGGCAACGCGATCATCACGGCCGCCCCCACGCGCATCGATGCCTGCACGTTCCAAACGACCTCTCAGCCGTCGTTCATCTATCAGACCGACGGATCGGCTCCGCCCGCGGGTCCGATCGACTTCGACGCCGGCGGCAGCGCGAGCGTCTTCCTTTTTGGCGCCCAAACCTGCGCCAGCGTTCAGGCGCTCTACGACGCACGCACGCCCGCCGCGAACGTACGAAACATCTGGAGAACCGGGGTCATCGCGTGCGAAGAGCCGCCCGGAACAGGCACGCTCAAGCAATACATGGGACCGACTGGCCCGACCGACGGCAGCGTGCGTCCGTACTGGAACCTGACGAACAACTGGAAGGCGTCGCCGCACCACGCGGTCACCGTGCCTTAACGGCCGCCAACTTGAACTTGTGCTGCATCCATTCGAGGGCGGCCTTCCGCGACGCGCGCTTGCCGATCCACGCCGGGAGCGCGCCGCCCGGGTCGCCGAGGACAATATACGTGACGACCGAGCCGCCGCTCGCGCTCGGCTCCACAGTGACCGAGCCGCGAATCAGCGGCATGCGCACGAACCCTGACGCTGGCGGCGGCCCCCACTCGTTCTTCGTGTCGAAGAGTACCTGGTAGACGCGCGTTTGCGCATCGGCGAGCCGGCGGTTCCAGATCGTGTAGTCGCGGTTCGAGATCATCGGCACCTCGAGCTGCTCGTAGAGGACCTTCTCGTCCCTCCCTTCGCGCACCACGCGACGCAACTTCACGTTCGGCGGCTTGTCGGCGAGCGAGCTCATGCCCCAGATGACGTCGATGAGCACCTCGGGCGACGCCTTGGTTTCGCCGATCGCGCGCAATTCCTCCCAGCTCGAATCATTGACGGAGCGCGCCTCGACGACGATGCCGTCTTCGTCGATCACGGGTTGCCAAGCAGCGGCGATGAGCAAGAGCACAAGCACGCAAGGTGCATACGCCGTGGCCGTCCTCGGCGCCAAGGCGAGGTAGACATTTTTCTACCCGATTGCTGCTTCGCAATTGAGCGATCGCCGAGCGCGTGTTGAACGTTGCTTCATGACACGTTGGCTCCTCTCGTGCGCCGTGCTCCTCGTCGCCTGCGAAGAAGTGCGCCTGCAAAACCGGCCGATCGATCCAGCGCCGGTCGCCAAGGAGCCGCCGGCGTGCGGCAACGGCGTCATCGATGAAGGCGAGCTCTGCGACAAAGCGATCGCCGCCGGCGAGTCCGGCGCGTGCGTCGTTCGCTGCAGTCCGAGCGCCGACGCCTGCATCGAGCGCACGCTAGAAGGAGACCCCGACACCTGCTCGTCCACGTGCGCCGAGACCGCGGTGACGAAGGCGAAGGACAAGGACAGCTGCTGCCCCGCCGGCAAAGTGTTCAGCGACGACGACGACTGCCCGCCGGATCCCGTGCTCTGCGGCAACGGAATGATCGATCCCGGCGAGACCTGCGACACGGCGGCGAGCGGCAAGGACCTGTGCAAGAGCGCGTGCCCGGCGAGCGGCCCGTGCGCGAGCATGGCGATGAGCGGCAGCGGCTGCGCGGTGAAGTGCAGCGTGACGCGCAAGCCGAAAAAAGACGGCGACAGCTGCTGCGCGTTTCCCGGCGACAGCGACACGGACTGCGCGCCGATCGCGTCGCCGTCGTGCGCTGCGAAGCCCTTCGCCGCCGAGGAAGCGTGGCGTTGGCCGAACCCGTCGATTCTGATCAAGACGACGGCATCAAACTCTGTGACGCCGCTCGTCGCGCAGTTCACCGACGACAACGGCGACGGCAAGATCACGGCCGCCGATACGCCAGACGTGCTGGCGATGATCGCGCTCGTCGGCGCCGGCGGCCAAATCGCGCAGCTCGTCGTCTTCTCGGGCAGTGACGGCGCGATCAAGTGGACGAAGGATCTCGGCGCCTACAAGACGAGCGTCTACACGCACCCGGCGATCGCCGACATCGACAACGACGGCAAGCCCGAGATCATCGTCGCCGAGATGGGCAACATGACGCAGCTCCAGCTGAAGGGGCTCACCGCGTTCGAGCACGATGGCACTTTCAAGTGGTCGAGCGATCCCTTGCCGGATCCGATCCCGGCCGACGCCGTCGGCGCGATCAGCATCGCCGACCTCGACGGCGACAGCCGCGTCGAGATCCTGCTCGGCAACCGCGTGTTCGACGAGAACGGCAAGCTCGAGTGGGCCGGCGCCCCGCCCGACGTTCCGGCGCAGCTCGGCCGCTTCTCGTTCGCGCTCGAGCTCGATCCTGCGCGGCCGGGCTTGGAAGTGCTCGACGGCCCGAACGCGTACGGCGCCGACGGCACGCTGCTCTGGAGCTACGCCGCCATCGGCCACGGGCACTTCGCGGTCGGCGACTGCGACAAGGACGGCGAGCCCGACATCTTCGTCGCCAACGAGATCTCCGCCGTGATCTTGGATCGCAAAGGCAAAGTGAAGGCGGGGCCGATGGGCGCGCACAACGTGTCGCCGGTGGCCGCGGGCGACCTCGACGGCGACGGCGACGTGGAGTTCGTCGTCAACGGTCAGGCGAAGCTCTTCGCGTATGACTGCGCGCTCGGCGTGGCCATGAGCTCGGACACGATCGTCGACGTCTCGGCCGGCTCCGGCCCGGTGATGTTCGACTTCGACGCCGACGGCAAGTCCGAGATCGTCTTCGCCGATGAATTGAAATTGCGTGTGATGAGCCACGACGGCCACGAGCTCTGGAGCACCGAGCGCATCCACGTGACCGCGCTCGAGACCCCGACGGTCGCCGACGTCGACGGCGACGGCCAAGCCGAGATCGTCGTCGCGCAAGGCCGGCTCGTCGGCGCGGTGCCGATGCCGCCGGGCGTGATCACGTATCACGCCGGTCCTGGGACGAAGTGGGCCGGCGCGCGGCCGATGTGGAATCAGCACGTGTACCAGCCGCTCGCGATCTTCGACGACGCGCACCTCTCGCCGGACATCGGCGAGTTCTGGAAGCACGCGAACGTGTGGCGCGGGAACACGACGGTCGGAGCCGTTTGTCCGTAGCAACCTGAGCCAGCGTCAGATCGGACGAGAATTCGAGGACTCTTGTCGCCCTCGCCCCGATAATCCGCGCCATGCTTTTCCCAGGCCGTCGTTCAGCCACGTTTTTTCTCGCCTTTTTCGCCGCCTGCTCCGAATTGCCGCCGCCCGGCGCCGGTGAATCGTACGTGCCCGTGAGCCAAGCGCTCATGCAGGGCTCGGCGTTCGTCGGCGTCAACCGGAGCGCCATGACGGTGGCCCAGGGCGGCGCCGGCATCGACGTGACGAGCGACGACGAGCACTTCTACCTCGCGATCAATCGCAAGGCGCTCGCGAAGAAGTGGTTCTTGTCGGCGTTCATGAAGCAGTACTTCCCGGGCGCGGTGAAGTATGGCGCGGCGCGCTCGCTCGGCACGCGCGTCGTCAGCTTCAAGATCCAGAACGACAAGCTCTACGTCTTCAGCGCCGACTCCATCAAGAAGACGAGCGACACCTTCGACCCCGAGGTGATCATCGACGCCTATCCGCTCGTCACCGGCTACGCTCCCTTCAACGCGCAGCCCGGCAGCGGCGCTTACGTGCTCATCGATCCGGCGGCCGGCATGAACCGCTTCAACATGGCGAGCGAGGCGTCAGGCGCCGGCGGCGTGCGCTTCGAGATCGAGCTCGCGTTCGTGCAGCGCCTGCGGCCGATCTCCGACGGCCTCACCTACGAGCTCGCGTTCACCGGTTACGCAGACGGCACCGGCGTCGACTGGTGGGCGTCGATGTACGGCGAAGACAACACGCTGCGCGGCTCCGGCACGCTCGGCATGGCGCTGCGCGAGTACAGAGAGAGCCCGGGCTTCGAGCCCGCCGGCTACAGCGATCACTACTTCTCGAGCGATCTGCAGATGGTGGCGAACACCGGCTTCAAGAAGAGCCCGTCGGCGAAGTGGGCGATCGCGCCCGGCATGGAGCCGATCGTTTGGAAGATCTCGCCGCAGGTGCTCGAAGCGGCAAAGACGCCGGAGCTCCTTGGCTACGACGTCGTGCAAGCGATGAAGAACGGCGTGCTCCGCTGGAACGACGCGTTCGGCTTCGAAGCGTTGCGCGTCGAGATCGCGTCGGCGGACGAATCGTACGCCGACGACGACGTGAACTACCTCATCTTCGACAAGGACCCGAGCTACGGCGCGGCGTTCGCCAACTGGCGCACGAACCCGAACACCGGCGAGATCCGCGGCGCGTCGGTGTACTTCAACGCCGGCTGGTTCGGCACCGCGACCGGCGCGGCGAAGGCGACGACGCACCGGCCGCCGAGCGCAAAGCCGCCCGCGGATTTGCCGCAGCTCGCGTGGGGCGGGATGAAGGAAGATCGCCTGTGCACCTACGCGCAGCGCACGCTCACGTCGTTGAAGCACCCGGCGTCCTTGATCTCGGGTGGCATCACGATGACCGAGAAGCAAAAGTTCGAAGAGTACGTGACGCACGTCGTGCTGCACGAGGTGGGTCACACGCTCGGCCTGCGCCACAACTTCCGGGGCTCGCTGCTGCCGCCGTCGAGCTCGGTGATGGACTACCTGAACGACGACGACACCTTCTTCCTCGGCCACCCGCAGGCCTACGACGTCGACGCGATCCGCTTCCTCTACGGGCTCTCGAAAGACGAGCCGAAGCAGCCGTTCTGCACCGACGGCGGCATCTACGAGTCGGCGGACTGCAATCAGTTCGACACCGGCGCGGTGCCGCTCGTCGGCTACGCGAAGGATTACTCGGAGTTCGTCGAGAGCCTCTTCGATCCGACGTCGACGCGCTTCAAATGGGCGCGCTACTGGCAGACGTACTACTACTCTTGGTACCTCACCGACATGATGAAGTTCGTGCGCGACGGCACGGCGCCGCACGCCGAGAACGCCCTCGCGGCGATCATGGCGCCGATCAGCGTCGGGCTCTCGAAGCACACGGCGGCTGCGGATCAGGAGCTCCTGAACGAGCTGCACCAGATCTTCCTGCGCAATTTGTATCTCGATGCGCCGCGCGATTGGGGCGCGCTCGAGTATCCGTTGCCGACCATGGGCTCGCCGCTCGCCACGACGATCATCCGCGAGCTCAAAGGCACGATCGAAAACACCGACAAGGTTCGCACGTACGGCACGCGCCGGGTCGCCGTCGACAGCTTGAAGGCGATGCAGTCGACCGAAGCCTTGGAAGCGCTGCGCGACGCGAACCTGATGCTCGCGATCGAGGCGACGCGGCTCGCCGGCGCGACCTTGCTCGAGCACCAGGATCTCATGGGCCGGATTGACGCGGCGATGCATCCGTACTTCTTGAAGTAGGCATGCACGACGTTTTGCTGGTGCCCGGCTTCGGCGGCACCGAGACGCAGCCGCTGCTCACGAAGCTCGTCAAAGCGCTCGCGGAGAACGACGTCGCGGGCAAGGCGATCACGCTGACGAAGCACCGGCCGCAGCCATCGCTCGCAAAAGAGACCGAGGAACTGCGCGCGTTCTTTCACGCGCTCACGAACGGCAAGGGCGCGATCGTTGGTCGTTCGTTCGGCGGTCGTGTCGCGGTGCGGCTTGCGGCGCATGAACCGGTGCGTGCGATGGTGCTGCTTGGCTTTCCCGTGCGCCCGCCTGGAAAGACCCGCCCCGAAGACGAGCGGGCGTTGCAGGCGCTCATGTGTCCAACGTTGATCTTGCAAGGCGAGAACGACGAGCTCGGCGATCCGGAGCTGCTGAGGGAGATCTGCGCGGAGAATCACAATGTGGTCATCGAGACGATCGCGGGAGCGAAGCACAGCTACGGCAAGACGGAGAAGATCGTCATCGCTCGTACGGCGGAATGGCTACGTACGCACGCTAGAACCAACGTGACGTAGAGGTGTTGTCGCCGATGAAGACGACGCGCTCGATGTTGCTCGGCGCTGGCTTCGCGCTGCCGCAGGCGGCGAAGAGGAAGCACGAAATGGCGAGGCGGCGCATGCGCGGGTCCCTTAGCAGCCTGCCTGGGCGAAGCGAAGGCTGAAAACGCGCAATAGCGCTCGGCAAATGGCGATAACCGACGCGATGTTGGTTGGCCGTCACAGCCAAGACTCGAGCGCGTGGAAGCTCTTCGCCGTCGCCGCGCGGCGCTTGGAGCGTCAGGCCCAAGACCCCGACATCGCCCAACAAGCACTCGCCACAGTGGAGAAGTTGTTCTCAGGGCTGAGCCCTGAGGAAAAGCAGCGAGTGCCGGCGATGGCGGCCCGGTCGGCTGCGCTCAGCCACTTCCTCGAGTGGCGCGAGCTGCCGCGTGCCGAGAAGACGACGGTCGTCGACCTGCGAGCCCGCGCGGCGACCGAGCCGAGCACCCCGGCGTCGACCGACCGCGCCACTTTGCTCGCGTCCGCGGCGCGCGCCGATCGCCTGGCGTACCTCTCGACCGGCAAGGACAAGCTCGCCTGGCTCTACCGCTCGGCGCGCATGCTGATCGTCGCCGATCGCGCGCATCCGAACGATCCCGACGTGCGCGCCGCCATGCACGCACTCTCGTCCCGCTTCCTCCGGCACGGCGAAACGCAGCTCGGTCAGGCGCTCGACAAGGCCGCTGAAGGCGATCGCCGCGCGCTCGACAAAGCGATGCTGCAGAAGCGCGCACAGCTCGGCACGACGCCGGCGAATGAGAAGAGCGTTCGCTTCGGCAAGGTCGTCGCCGAGCATACGAAGAACGCGGCCGGCGCTTCGATCGTGAAGATCAACGGCGCGGAGATCAGCCTGGCGGACTGGCAGCAGATCGAGGCAGCGCGCGACCGCACCCTCGCCCGATACCGCACGGCCCTCACGAAGCCGTGGCTGCGCGACAAGGCGATCGACGGCCTCGACGCGCTCCGCCGCTTCATCACGCTTGGTCGATCGGCGTTCGAGCGTTCGGCGATCTTCTCCGACAAGTCGGCGCTGCGCGAGATGCGCGCCCCGCTCGTCGAGCAGCTGAAGGGGCTGAAGGCAGAAGGCAAGAGGGTGCTCATCTACGTCGAAGGGCACGACGCCGCCGGCAAAGGCTCGGCGTCGCAGACGCTGCTCATGGCGTTACACGCTGCCGGCTACGAGAGCGCGGTGCGATCGTTCAAGGCGCCGACAGCGGAGGAGCGCAAGCAGCACTGGCTCGAACGCTTCCAAAAGAGCGTCGACGAAAATCCCGGCGTGCTCGTCTGGGATCGCGGCCCCGCCGGCAACTGGGCGTACGGGCCCGCGGGCGAAAAGGAGCTCGCCGAGCTGCACGCGTTCGAGGCGAAGCTGAAGCAAGACACCGTCGTCATCAAGCTGAACCTGCGCGCCGAACCGGAGCGGCAGACGGCGACCTTCGGCAAACGTTGGGCGCGCGCGCTCATCGCCGAAGAGCTGCTCGAAAGTCCGGGGCTCAGCGCGCAAGAAGGCGCCGGCCTGCAAGCCATCGTCGACACCACGCTCTCGCCGAACGATCTTCCCGCCTACGCCGCGTTCGGCACCATCGACGGCAAGTTCAAGGCATTCACCGCCAAAAACGCCGCCGAGATCCCGTGGCACGCCGTCGACACGAGCTCGCGCGCCGTCGCCCGCGAACAAGCCTTGGCGATCCTCGCGAAGGCCCTGCCGACCGCCGACCGCTGACACCCGACGACATCCGCATGCAGAAACGCGCCAAGGGTCCGGGGCACGGCTCCAAGTGCCCGACAGCCATCGTATTTCTGCGCGGCCAAGCCTCCACGAGGCGTCGCGTGCCTCGGGGGAAAAGTTTTTTTAGTTTTTTTTCGAGGCCTCACACGCTTCGAATCTGAGCACCCGAATGTGAAATTTGTCCTGCCGCTGCGCGACGTTGATGCGTCAGTGACTGTTGTCGCCAATGAGACTCTTGTTGGTCATCGAGCAAAGTCCGCGAACAACACGAGTCCCCCTCGCAGCGATAAGTTTCAATACCCGAGCATGACTCGGATTATTTGCTGCATTGCAGCGGGGAGAACGACCATGGGTATCAAGCATCCGTCCACCATGCAGGGTCCGCAGACGATCACAGCCACGATGATCTTCGATGACTATCTGCCACACGTGATCAGCGCGACGAGCGATCTCGCGAAGAAGATCAACGCCGTTTACGTGTTCAAGATCAGCGGCGAGAACGGCGGCACCTGGACCGTCGACCTGCCGGCGCTCAGCGTCTCGAAGGGCGTGAACGCGAAAGCCGACTTCGAGATGTCGATCGACGCCGAAGCCTTCGCGGACATGCTCACGGGCAAGTTCGACGTTGCCAAGGCCTTCGCCGAGCAGCGCATGTCGGTCAGCGGCAACATCGCCTTGTTGCAGAGCTTCGGCTCGTTGCTGCGCCCGGCCTCGGTCTGATTTCCACTGAACAAAAAACAAGAACGACGAAGGTAAAAACATCATGTCGAAGATTCAAAACCAAGTGAACGTTTATCAGAACACGGCCGCCAGCCTCCGGGCGACGACCGAGAAGCTCAACGAAGCCGCCAAGGGCTTGATGGGCGACGCGAAGGCCGACCTCAAAGAAGCCGGCAAAGAAGGCAAGGCCGCCGGCAGCAAGCTCGGCGACGCGGCCGTCAACGTTGGCGGCGCTGCCGCGAACGTCGTCATCGGTGGCGCGCAAGCGATCGACGGTACGGTCGACGTTGCCCTCGCGGGCAAGGACGCCGCGGTCGGCGTCGCGCTCGGCGCGGTCGGCGGTGTTGGCTGGGCCGTCGAAGGCCTCACGAACGCGGTCCGCCTCGCGTTCCTCAACCTCTCGAAGGCATTCCTCGCCATCCAGAACTTCTTGGCCAAGCACCTCGGCAAGTTCGACGAAGTGCGCTCGCTCGAGAAGTCGATCCTGAAGGATCCGGCGGCGAAGACCTTCTCGGAGCAGATGTTCCAAAAATCCGGGGATCGCTTCGAGCTCTCAGCTGCGGGCATGGAGATGGCGTGGGGCAAGTACGAGGAAGCGTTCACCTCGCTGCTCGGCGCTGCCGGCAACGTCGGCCTCGCGGCCAAGGACGTCTTGATGGCGGCCGGGCACGCTGGCGGCGCCCTCGCGCACCTCGGCATGGCGGGCATCGAAGCCGCTGACGCCGGCGTCGTGAAGATGGCGGCCCTCGGCACGCGCGCGGCGGAGATCGCCGTCCTCGCCGCCGAGAAGGGCGTCGACGCGGCCCGTGAGGCGGCGCTCATCGCGGCGCAAGCGACGGCTGCGGCGGGCAACGCGCTCGCGCACAAGGGTCAAGACAAGTACGCGATCACGACTGCGCAGCTCGACGAGATGAACAAGCGTCTCGACGCGCTCGCGGCGTAAGCAGCGTCTCTCTCAGCTCTCAGCCGTCAGCTGTCAGTTCTTCGGAGCTGACGGCTGGCGGCTGAATGCGTTCTATCGCACGAGCAAGAGCACAAAGATCCCGAGCGCGATCCGATACACACCGAAGGGCTCGAGCCCGCGCCGCGACAAGTAGCGGATGAACGCGGCGATGACCGCCCACGCGACGAAGAACGACACGACGAGCCCGACGACGAGCGGCATGACGGCGCCGTCCGCGAACAACACGTCCTTCGACTTGTACGCTTCGTAGAGCGTGGCCGCGCCGAGCGTAGGCAAGCCGAGCAAGAACGAAAATTCCGCCGCCGTCTTCGTCGACAAGCCGGCGACCTGGCCGCCGAGGATCGTGCACATCGAGCGCGACGCCCCGGGCCACATCGCCAAGCACTGCATGCCACCGATGATCAGCGCGCGCTTCGGCGTCACGTCGTCGACGCTGTCGTTCGCTTGCGCCCTGCCCTTCATCAGGCGCTCGGCGACGATCATGACGACGCCGCCGACGATCAAGGCGAGGGCGACCGGCGTCGGCCCGAACAAGTGCGCCTTGATGGTCTTCCTCAGCACGAGGCCGGTGACCGCGGCGGGCAAGAAGCCGAGCGCCAGCGCGACGAGCAGGCGCTGCGATCTGCTGTCACGGCGAAGCAATCCTCGCGCGCGCTCAGCGAGCAGCGCACGATACTGCACGACCACCGCCAGGATCGCGCCGAGCTGAATGACGATGTCAAACGCCGCTGACGCCTCGCCATCTTGGCCGAAAAAATGGCTGACCAGGACCAAGTGCCCGGTCGACGAGACTGGCAGATATTCGGTGAGCCCCTCGACGAGGCCTAGGAGCGCTGCTTCGAGGAGTGACATTACGCGAGCAGGTGACGGGCGATGACCATGCGTTGCACTTCAGACGTGCCTTCGCCGATCTCGAGCAGCTTCGCGTCACGCAGGTAGCGCTCGACCGGGAACTCCTGCGTGTAGCCGTAGCCGCCGTGGATCTGCACGGCCTCGGTCGCGGCGCGCATCGCCGCTTCCGACGCGAAGAGCTTCGCCATCGACGCTTCTTTGGAGAACGGTTGCTTCGCGTCGGCGAGCGCCGCGGCCCGCAGCGTGAGCAAGCGTGCCGCTTCGTAGTCCGTGGCCATCGCGGCGAGCTTCCACTGGATCGCTTGGAAGTCGGAGATCGGCTTGCCGAACGCCTGCCGATCCTTGCTGTAACGGAGCGACTCTTCGAGCGCGCCGCGGATGATACCGACGCCGAGCGCCGCGATGCTGATGCGACCGCGATCCAAGATCTTCATCGTGTCGATGAAGCCGGAGCCCACCTCGCCGACGACGTGCTCGTCTGTGAGCTCGACGTTCTCGAAGATGAGCTCGGCGGTGTCGGACGAGCGCATGCCGAGCTTGTCGTGGATCGGACGCGTGGTGAAGCCCTTCATTCCGGGCTCGAGCATGAACGCCGTGATGCCGCGGTGCCGCTGCTCCTTGTTCGTCACCGCAAGCACCACGTAGCACCCGGCGACGGTGCCCTGCGTGATGAACATCTTCGTGCCGTTCAAGATCCACTTGCTGCCTTGCTTCACCGCGGTCGTCTTCATTCCGGCCGAGTCGCTGCCGCTGCCGGGCTCGGTGAGGCCCCAGGCGCCGAGGATCTCGCCGCGCGCGAGCATCGGCATGAACTTCTTCTTCTGCGCGTCGGTGCCGAAGGTGCCGAGATGGCCGGAGCCGAGGCCGTTGTGCGATGCGACCGTCAAGGCCAGCGAGCCGTCGTAGCGCGCGACTTCTTCGCAGACGAGCGCGTATTCGACGTAGCCGAGGCCAGACCCGCCGAGCGCTTCTGGGACGACGATGCCGAGCACGCCGAGATGACCGAGCTCGCGCACGACGTCTTTGGGAAAACGCTGCTCTTTGTCCCACTGGCGGGCAAAAGGCTTCACTTTCTTTTCGCAGAAGTCGCGCACGGATTTGACGAGCAGGGTTTGCTCTTCGCTCAGCGTCATCATGGGCTCGCGCTTTGGCAGAGGTGCCGACGGAAAGGCAAGCGATAGCGCAGTGCGGCAACGAAAGTCGCGGCCGGGGACGTGCAAACCCACGCGGCGTGTGATTAGAAAGCGCACCATGCCAACGCAACAACATCACGGAAAATCGAAGTCGAAGGGTCCTGCGAAGAAGGCCGCGCCGGCGAAGAAGGCCGTCGCGCCAGTGAAGGCGAAGGCCGTCGCGCCGAAGAAGGAAGCGAAGAAAGATTCCGGCCACGGTCACGGCCACGGTCACGGCCACGAAGAGAAGAAGCATGCTCCGGCCGGGGCGAAGGCGCTCGGCAACGCGGACTTCGTGATCAATAGGAAGTGGCACGGCAAGACCGTCGAGGCGAAGCGCGGGACGCACATTCGCATCGAGCTCCCGGAGAATGCGCTCCGCGGCATGAACTGGCAGCTGCAAAAGCTCCCGCACGGCGTGCAGCTCGAAGAGCCGCGCATCGAGCAGACCGAGCAGCAAATGACGCAGAACCGCGTCTTCGACTTCAGCGTGCACGAGGAAGGCGACTACCTCCTGCAGTTCCACTTGGCGCGCCCCTTCGGCGGCCAGTCCGGCTTCGCCGATAGCTTCAAGGTGAAAGTGACGGCCAAGGCGGACTAGGTTGATCAGCAAGGCGAAGCACATCGAGGCCGAGATCGAGCGCCTGAAGAAAGCGCAGAACGCGATCATCCTCGCCCACTATTATCAGGACTCCGAGATCCAAGACGTCGCCGACTTCATCGGTGACTCCTTGCAGCTCGCGCAGGAAGCGAAGAAGACGAACGCCGACGTCATCGTGTTTGCGGGCGTCCACTTCATGGCCGAGACCGCGAAGATCCTGAACCCGACGCGCAAAGTGGTGCTGCCGGATCTCGATGCCGGCTGCTCGCTCGCGCAGAGTTGCCCGGCCGATCAACTCGCGGCGTGGAAGAAGCTGCACCCCGAGCACTTGGTCGTCAGCTACATCAACTGTACGGCCGGGGTGAAAGCGCTCTCGGACATCATCTGCACTTCGTCGAACGCCGAGAAGGTCGTGCGCTCGCTGCCGGCCGACAAACCGATCCTGTTCGCCCCCGATCGCAACCTCGGCGCTTACGTGATGAAGCAGACCGGCCGGAAGATGGACCTCTGGCAAGGCACCTGCATCGTGCACGAGACCTTCAGCGAGCGAAAATTGCTCGCGCTGAAGCACGATCATCCAGGCGCCGTCGTCCTCGCGCATCCCGAGTGCGAGCCGACCGTGCTGCGCCACGCCGACGTCATCGGCTCGACCTCGGCGCTGTTGAAGGCGTCGCAGACGAACCCGGCGCGGGCGTTCATCGTCGCCACCGAGCCCGGCATCTTGCACCAGATGCAGAGGGCGTCGCCCGACAAGCAGTTCATCCCGGCGCCGCCCGAAGGAAACTGCGCCTGTAACGAGTGCCCGTACATGAAGCGCAACACGCTCGAGAAGGTGCTCTTGGCGCTGCGCGACCTGACCCCCGAGATCACGATGCCCGAGGACCTCCGCCTCGCCGCGCTGCGTCCGATGGAGCGGATGCTCGCCGTTTCCTGATCTTTCTCTATCGTTTCGTCGCTTTCTTTGGCGCCCGTGTGACCTTTGTCCGCGATAACCCTCCTAAGGGGCCCAGAAGGGTTTACGCGGAGGAACGGTGGCACCGCTACGTGGCATTGCGGCCAACTTGGGATCGACGACCCGGGCGTTCGTGGCCGGCGCCAAGACCCAAGTCGCGGAATCTCCAGCGGAAAAGCCGGTCCGCTCGGCGCTCAGTTCGCCGCTGACAGAGCCCCCGCTTCCGCCCGCCATATATAAGGACAGAAGCGCTCGCAGCGACGGCTCGCCGATGCTCGGGGCGCTGCAGCCTCCGCCCGGCCGAGTCGCCGCAGACAACCGCCCAGCCGCGGCGCCTGCGCCGGCGAACGCGGCGGTCGCAGCGGCGGGTGGCACCCTCAGCGCCGGTGAAGTCGCGATCATCGAGGCCGGCACCCGGCTCTTTCACAAGGTCCCAGAGTCCCGCCGCATCATCGAGCCGAAGTACGACAAGACGATGCGCATCATCGGCGAAGTGCTGTCGGCGCCGCTCACCTTCGCGCGATGGTTCGTGACGCTCATCGCGAGCATCTTGGCGATGGTCGGCAAGGTCCTCGCGACCATCGTGCTCACGGCACCGGTGCACCTCATCGGCTGGTTCGGCGTCGACGTGAAGGCCGTGATCGACGTGATGAAGAAAGTGATCGCCGCTCCGTTCGGCATCGTCACCGGAGCGATCGAAGGGGCGCTGCGGCTCCCAGAGGCCGCGTTTGGCGTGGGCTTCGCGTTTCTGCGCGACTTGTTCTCGTTCCGCTGGATCAAGGATCCGGAGCTGCTCTTGCAGACCTTTGCGCAGCCGGTGCTCGGCGCGATCGCGACGGCGCTGGCGCCGCTCTACTACACGCTGCGCGGCCTCGACGACGCGATCTTCCCGCCGCGCAAGCTCAGCGACGAGGAACGCAAGGTGCTCGAGCGCGACTACGACAAGAGCACGCTCGATCGCATCCGCATCCACGAGAAGGGCATCCTGCACGCGCTCATGTGGGGCGAGGTCGGCGCGACGACGCAAGATCACGACATCTATTGGCGCGGCAAAGTCGAAGAGCACGCCGCGTGGCCCGAGCTCTTGCGCCACGAGATCGTCCACTCGCTGCAAGTGTCGGACACGCCCGGCGGCTTTCCGGTGTTCCTCTCGTCGTACTACGCGCACTTCATCGCGAACCTGACGACCTCGGGCGGCGACATGAAGAAGGCGTACAAGAACATCCCCTACGAGATCGAAGCGTACACACTACAAGGCGGCGTGCAGTAAGCCGACAATTGGCGTTCATCGCCTGATGTCGCTCGGTCATCCGTGCGATCGCAGGCGATTCTCTATAGGCTTCCGTTGATGCCACGCGCCTTCGCTCCCTTTGCTGCGTTGACCCTCGTCGCTTGCTTCGCGCTGCCGCCGACCGGGCTCGGCCGCTCATCGCGTGCGAATGTCGTCGGCGTCGAAGTGACGCCGGGATCGATCGGCGGCGGCGCGCAGGTTCAGCTCTCGATCGACACCGGCGAGCCTCTAGATCCGAGCTCGCTCAGCAGCACGAGCTCCACCGAGTGCAACGGCACGGTGCAAGTGAGCGCCGACGACTTTGCCACCTGCGTGCCGGGCGTCGTCACGATCGAAGGAACGAAGCTCGTGTTCACGACCTCGGTCGCGTTGATGCCGAGCACGACGTACACGATCCGCGTGACGACCGAGGCGCGTACCGCCGCCGGCCATCCGCTCGCCAAAGAGATCACGTACAGCTTCACCACCGAGGCGGATCTCGGCGGCGATCCCGATCCCGGCACCGATCCGGGCGTGCCGGCGCCGCCCTTGGTCGGCGCCGAGACCGCGAGCGGGAGCACGATCCGCGACACGCACGTACTGCGCTTCGTCTTCAGCGAAACGATGAACCCGACGAGCGCGGGTTTCACCGGGGCGCTTGGCAGCGTCGCACTGGCGGTCACCTGGCAGCAGACGTCCTTCGCCAACGACACGCTCGTCGTGACACCATCGCCCGTATGGCCGCCTGGCGAAGCCCTGTCGCTCACGGTCAACGCCACGAGCGCTGCGGGAGCCGCCGCGCCGGCGCTGACGGTGAGCTACAACGTGCTCGACGGCATCGTCTTCGTCGACGCGCTCAGTGGCAACGACAGCGCTTCGGGAAGCCGCGCGGCGCCGAGGAAGAGCATTCACGCGGGCATCGCGCAGGCCATCGCGATCGGCGCCCCCGTGACCGTGCGCGTGTCGAGCGCGCTGCAGACGCTCGACTCGGCGGTCGCTCCGATCACGCTCGCCAGCAACATGACGGTGCGCGGGGGCTACAACACGGCGAGCTGGGACGCGGATCCCGGCAGCAGCAAGACGACGATCATCGACGAGACGACGACCGCGAGCACGCCAGCGCCGGTCGTGATCCCCGCCGGCGTCACGCAAGCGACGCTCTCCGGCTTCGACGTGCGCGCCACGACCGCGAACCTCGGCTACACGGCCGCAGTCGTCTGCCAAGGCGCCGCCACGCTCGAGAACAGCGTTTTTTCCGGCGGCGGCGGGTTGGCGAGCGAGAGCATCGGCGTGTACGTCTCCGGCGCCGCCATCGCGACGATCACGAACAGCACCATCGCAGCCGCGCTGAACGCGAACCGTACGATCGGCGTGCGCGTGGACAGCACGGCGTTCGCGCAGCTCTCGGGCAACGTCATCGATCTCGCGCAAGGCACGGCGAGCACGATGAGCGCTGGGATCTACACGCTCGCGGACGGGGGCTTCACCGCCACGAACAACACGATCGTCGGCGGCAAGGGCGCGCAGTCCTACGGCGCCTACGTCTCCGGCACGAACGCCGCGGTGCTGATCGGCAACCGCATCACAGCGAGCACCTCGACGACGAGCGCCGGCGTGAACGTGACCGGCCCCTCCGTCGGCGCAATGGTGATCACCCAGAACGCGATCGAAGGCGGGCCGGGAGTGACGGCATACGCGGTGTTCCTCAGCGCGAGCGTGGCGACGCGGATCGAGAACAACTTGATCCATGGCAGCGGCGCGTCGGTCAGCTTCGGCGTCAACGTGGCGAGCGGCGCGCCGGCGATCCACAACAACACCATCGACGCGGGCAACGGCTCGGGCGCCGCTATCGGCATCACGATGAGCGGCACGGGCGCGCCGGACATCGCCAACAACATCATTGTCTCGAACAGTAATCCGGCGACCGACGCGTGTGTCTACGAGTACGACACGACCTCGGATCCCACGCGCCTCGCGAGCAACGACTTCTACGGGTGCGCCACGTTCTACCGCGACGCCGATGGCACCGGCACCGACGGCGTCATCTGCAGCGCGCCCGCCCGTTGCTACTCGGACATCGTCGAGATCACCGCCGCGAACACCGCGCAAGGCGGCATCGTCAGCGGCAACATCTCGATCGCGCCGGCGTTTCAGAATGAAGGCGGCGGCGATCTCAGCACCACGACCTTGCTCGACGCCGGCACGCGCGCGCTCGACAACGACTATCGGCTCACGGCCGTCAACATGGTGGCGACGGGCGGCATCGACGGCAAAGGCACCGCCGCGTTCGTGTACTCGGGCGATTACGTGGGAGCGACGCGCACCGGCAACGGCACGACGGGCTGGGCGATGGGCGCGTACGAAAAAGACTGATCATGGTCGGGCTCGATCCCCGGCCTCAGTCTTCGCTCTTCGCCGCCTTCGGCTGCCGATTCTTCTGCAGGATCCGCTTGCGCAAGCGAATGTTCTTCGGCGTCACTTCGACGAGCTCGTCCGAGTTGATCCACTCGATCGCCCGCTCGATCGACAGCGGCTGAATGGGCGTGAGCCGCACCGCTTCGTCGTGCCCGGTGGCGCGCATGTTCGTCAGCTTCTTCTCTTTCGTGGCGTTCACCCAGAGGTCATCGTCCTTGGCGTTTTCGCCGATGATCATGCCCTCGTAGACGTCGACGCCGCTCGGGATGAACAGCCGGCCGCGCTCTTCGATGTACCAGAGCCCGTACGGCACGCTCGTGCCGGTGCGATCCGCGATCAGCGCGCCGGTCGTGCGCCGCTCGATCGTCCCTGTGAGCTCGGCCCAGTCCTCGAACGACGTGTTGAGCAAGCCGAGCCCGCGCGTGTCGGTGAGGAACTCGCCGCGAAAGCCGAGGAGCCCGCGCGACGGAATCACGAACTCGAGCCGCACGCGACCGGAGCCGCGGTTGTCCATGACTTCCATGCGACCACCGCGCGGCCCGAGCTTGCTCGTCACGGTGCCCGTGTACTGCTCGGGGATGTCGAGGAAGAGGCGCTCGCGCGGCTCGTGCTTCTTGCCGTCGATGTCTCTGATGACGACTTCCGGCTGGCCGACGCAGAGCTCGAAGCCCTCGCGGCGCATCATCTCGACCAAGATCGCCAGCTGCAATTCGCCGCGCCCGTAGACCTTGAACTGGTCGGGCACCGCCGTCTCCTCCACGCGGATGGCCACGTTCTTCAGCGTCTCTTTGAACAGGCGATCGCGCAGGTTGCGGCTGGTGACGTACTTGCCCTCTTTGCCGGCGAGCGGGCCGGTGTTGACGCCGAACACCATGCTCAAGGTCGGTTCGTCGATGGCGATGCGCTCTAGCGGCGTCGGATCGGCCACCGACGCGATGGTGTCGCCGATCTCGACGCCTTCCAAGCCCGCAAGCGCGATGATCTCGCCGGCCGACGCGCTCTCGATCTCGGCGCGGTTCAAGCCCATGAAGGTGAAGAGCTTGGTGACGCGCGTCTTCGTGTTCTGGGTCTTGCCGATGAGCACGATCTCGTCGCCGATCTTGCACTTGCCGCGATGGATGCGGCCGATCGCCAAGCGCCCGACGTAGTCGTTGTAGTCGATGTTCGAGATCGCCATCTGCAGGCCGCCGTCTTTGGTGTCGAGCGGCGCTGGCACGGTCTTCAAGATGGTGTCGAAGAGGGGCTTCAAGTCGACGAGCTTGTCGTCGGGCTTCAGCGCGGCCTGGCCGAGCTTGCCGATCGCATAGAGCACCGGGAAGTCGAGCTGGGCTTCTTCGGCGCCGAGATCGATGAACAAGTCGTAGGTCTCGTTGACCACTTCCTGGATGCGCGCGTCGGCGCGGTCGATCTTGTTGATGACGACGATGACCGGCAACCCGCGCGCGAGTGACTTGCGCAAGACGAAGCGCGTCTGCGGCAGCGGGCCTTCGCTGGCGTCGACGAGCAGCAAGACGCCGTCGACCATGCCGAGGATGCGCTCGACCTCGCCGCCGAAGTCCGAGTGGCCCGGTGTGTCGACGATGTGGATCGTGACGCCGTTGTAGGCGACGGCGGTGTTCTTCGCGAGGATGGTGATGCCCTTCTCGCGCTCCAAGTCGTTCGAGTCCATCATGCGCTCGGTCGTCGCTTGATTGTCTCGGAAGAGCCCGGACTGTTTGAGCATGTGGTCGACCAGCGTGGTCTTGCCGTGGTCGACGTGGGCGATGATGGCGATGTTACGGAGGTCGCTTCTGACTGCTGCTGCCATGAGGCGGCGGGGCCTACAGGATCAGCTACAGCTCCGCAATGGCTTTGATATGTTCCAAGTAGAGCGGGTAGTACGCTTTTTGGAAGAACGCGCGGCGCCGTGGCGGGTCCAGGTCGGTCAGCACCAGCGCCGCCGACGTTTTGCCCTGCTTCCTGACCACGCGAAAATCGACCGCGAGCGGCGCCCAGGCACCTTCATCCCGTGTGAAGAAGCTGACGAGCGTGGCGTCGGTCCCGTCGCCGAGCTTTTCCGCGCCTTTGCCTTTGAGCTGTAGCCCGCCCCAACTCACGTTGACGACATCGAAGGTGGCTTCTTTGTCGCCGATCTTGAGCTTCGCCTTCGCCTTCGCCGATTCGCCGAGCCGAGAGCTCAGCCGCCGCTCATCGTTCTCGCCGCGCGCGAAGACGAGGTTGGCGAGCGCATTCCACCGTTCCTGCTGGCCCTCGTCGAGCGGCTGCACTTGGTGGATGAGCTCGAGATCGTACAGCTCCTTGGCGAAGTCTTTCATGGCCGGTGGGTTCATGGGCGCAATATGATGAAAACGCAGGCCGTATGCAAGAAAGCCGACAAATGTGCCGCAGAGACACATGCAAGCTTTCCTCGGCCGGGTACGGAAGTGCGATATTCTTTAGCGCGGGGGTAGAGGCGTAGATGGGCATCGACGGCGTCGGCGGACCAACGACGACTCGCACGACCGAGACGGAGACCGAAGACGTCGAGCCGGTCATCGCCGAGGCGCCCCCGCCGCCCGAGCCTTCACGCGTCGGTGGTGAGGCCGCGCTCGGGCCCCGGGCGACGGACATGCCGCTCGACACCGGCGGCGTGACCATCGACGTGCCGCGCGAGCTCGAGCGTGAGGCCGAAGAGGTCTCGGGCGACACCGCCGAGGCGATGACCTCGCACGTCGAGGAGCTGACCGCCTCGTTCCTCGCCGGCACCGAGAGCGCGCAGCCGGAAGAGCTGTCGACGGCGCTGCGAGAGCTCGCGGTCTACTTGGAGCGCCTCGCGGTCGACGATCCGGCGATGGCCGCGACCTTGCTCGAGCGCGCGCAGACGGTCGAGGCCCAGGTGCGCGGCGCCGAGATCCTGCGCGCGCCGATCGATGAAAGCGATACGCCGCCGCACGCGCTGGCGTTGATGCGCGAGACGATCCTCGCCGGCATGGCGGATCCAGGCCTCCCCTGCCCCGAAGGCGGCAACACGGCGACCTACCGTCAGGCGGTCGCGCTCGCGAACGTCGGCTTCACTCCGGAAGATGTCGAAGAGCTCATCCGGAACGGCGGCTCACCGAGCCCGGAGCTCCAGGAGCGCATCGACGCGCTGCAAGATCGGCTGAGCACCACGGGCGCGTGGCCGGCCCAGAACGCGCTCACGCTCCTTTGCGACTTGCGCATGGCCGCGATGCACGCCCACACGAGCGTGCTCGAGCGCGAACGGACTGGGCTGCACGCCGAGCTTGCGGCGCTACCGGAGGACGACCCCGCCCGCGCCGCGCTCGAAGAGGCGATCCAGCAGCGCACCGACATGATCGGCGAGCGCGCGGATCAGATTCGGCAGCTGACGCGCACGCGCGGCCACATCGCGAGCAGCGGGTCGGCAGCGCGCGTCGAGCATGCGGACGACATGTGCGATCGCGCCGATCGCGCCGAGGCGCGGGCGCACGAGATCGAGGTGGAAGCGGGCCGCCAGAGCGATCCAGCGGTCATTCGCCGCGCGACCGCCGAAGCCGCGCGCCTGCGCGATCGAGCGACGAGCCTGCGCGAACGGGCGCGCGCGCTCTATGACTCGGAAGAAGCGTACGCCGGCCGCATCGTCGAGCGGCGCGGCGGCGACCGTGCCCCACGCTGGGCGCGAGAACGCGTGCGTGACTCTTACGGCGGTGAGGCCGAGCTGCTCGTCGACATGGACCGCTCGACGATCGAGCGCGTCGAGGAGACCGCGAGCCTCGTCGGCGACGACATTTCGAGCGCGACCTTCGTTCCGATCACGGTCCCGGATCGTCCCCCGCACATGGACGAAGCGATCGAGGCGCTCGACACCGCCGAGCGCATCGTTCCTGAGCTCGGCGCCGACGACACGCACCTCGGCCGGCGGATGGACATCTTTCGCATGGATCGACGCTATGACCGCGCGTCGATCACGGAGCTCGAGCGCCGCCGTCGCGCCATCGAGCGGGACCCGGTCATCACGAGGAGCGAGCGCGACGGGCTCTTGTCGGTCGTCGACGAACGCTTGGGGACCGAACGTGGGGACCTCGGCGCGGCGGCGACCGAGCTCGACGACATCGCCGGGCACCGGATGGAGCTCTTGGGCCCGCGCGAGACCCTGAGCGGCGACACTGCCGTTCTCTGGGCCGAGCTCGCCGACGAACGCGCCGACCTGCACGTCGAGTGCGGCGGCTCGGCCCGCGACGTAGAGGAGGCCGCGAGTGACGTCCGCCGCCGCGAGGACGAGGTCGCGGGGCTGGAGGCGCAGATCGCGGAGCTGACGACCGCCATGGAAGCCCTCGGCGACGTCTGGCGCGAGAACGGCCACGATCCACGTACGCGCGAGGAAGGGATGGCGATGCGCGCCACCCGCGACCGACTCGAAGAGCGCCTCGCCACGATGCGCGATGGACTGACGACGGCGCGCGCTGAAGAAGAGCGCCGCCGCGCGACGATGGCCCAGTACGCGTTGATGCTCGAGGGGACGACGGCCACTGGCTCTGGCGGCAGGCTGCTGGTCGGCACGACGGCGATCGACGCGATCGCCGAGGCTGACGCGCTCGAGATCGCGGCCGATACGACTTACGCGCTCGAGCTCAATCGCCGTGAAGCGACGGGCGCGCCGGATGCCGAGGCGCTGCGCGTCGAGTACGCCGACTTTCTCAATGGTGTCGCTGCGTTCGCCGCCGAATCGAACGAGGTGCTGCGGCCCTTCGCCGTCGAGCCGGCCGGTGAACCGCGCGATCCCGCCGAAGTCGATCTCCCCGACGCTCGCCGCGGCGCGAGGCCGGAGGTCGGCGCTGACGTCGAGATGGATGGCGATGTGCGCTACGCGTTCGCCGACGACGCGCTCCTCCGCGCCGAGGCGCTGGCGCTCGCGATTGCTGATCCCGAGACGCGCGTCGGGCTGATGGCGGGCCTCGCTGACGGCCATGCGCGCCTCGCCGAAGGGTTCGTGCTCGAGCGTCCGACCGACGCCATCGATCACACCGAGACCGCCGATCGCGTGGTCGACGAAGAGATCCGGCCGCACGACGTGGCGCTCGCCGATCAGATGGACGATCGCGTCGCTGCCGCCGCGTCGCGCATCGCCAACACGCTCTTTCACGACGCCGTCCGCATGCGCGAGATGGGCACCTTGGACCCGGCCGCTGGCCACCGCGCGCTCGATCTCTTCCAGCGCTTGGTCGACGAGCTGCCACCGGGATCGCCGCTCCGGGAGGCCTTTGCCTCTCAGCTCGAGCAGCTGCACGAGGAATTCGCCGCCGCCGTCGAGCTCGGCGACGTCACCGACGCCGCCGCCGAAGCTGGGATGCGCTCCGACCTCGAGCGGCTCCGGGAGATGGAGGAGCAGGCCGACAGTATGGTCGACATGCGCACGAGCGACATCGTCGAGTACGCCGGGCGCGTCGGCATCGTGCTCTTGTTCGCGTCGGGCGTCGGTGCTCCCGCGGCGCTTGCGTACTTGGCCTGCGCTTACGCTTTCGACCTGCCCCTCGGGGGGTCGCTCGAAGAGCTCGATCACGAGTACGTACGCGACGAGTTCGACTATCGCGAAGACGCGGTGGAAACGGCTTACGAGAGGTCTCGCCGCGACGCCACTGAAGCGCGGGAAGTGTTTCGCACGGCGCTCGCCGAAGGAGACGGCGCGGCGATGGAGATGTATCTGTCCGCCGTCGCCTACGCCGGCGATCCGACGTCGGAGGACGCGGCGCGCTTCGCCGGCGCGCTGCCGCCAACGCGCTTCGCTCGCGGCCGCAATCCACTGACCGACACGCCCTACTACCGCGCCGTGTTTCGCGACGGCGCCGCACCGACCGCGGTCTTGGCGGCGGCGCGTGAACGCCACAGCGAAGTGCACACCGATGGAACCGAACGCGCGATGCGCGGCGCGCGCCACTTCACCAGCGAGTGGGCCGACGAATCGCAGACCCTCGGCTACATCTGGGCAGTCTGGGACGCGGTGGCGATCACCGTGGCCACCTGGGGCTTCGGCAGTGCGCTCGCCGCCGGCCGCACGGCGCTCGCGGGCGTGGAGGCGGTGCAGATCTTTCTGCGCATGGAGCGCGTCGCGGCGGCGCTCGAAGCGATGTCGGCCGTCGGTCGCGCCGCGCGCGCTGCGACCTTCTTCGCCGAGTCGCCCTTCCTCACCGCTGCGCTGCGCATGACCTTGTTCAACAGCGCGACCGCGCTCGCGGGCCACGGCGCAGACGCCGTCTTCGGCCGCGGCAGCGACGCCGCCCGCATCACCCGCCTCGGTCTCAACTTCTTGGGCGTCGGCGCGGTCAATCGCTTCGCCAACCTCGGCGGCTCCGGCATCTCGCAGCTCGCGAGCCTGGGCCTAGAGCTCGGCATGGGCGCGGGCACCGCCGCGCTGACGAGCATCGCCTACCCCGAGATGCTCGAGCACTTGGACATCCCGCCGGACGAGACGCGCGACGAGATCATCGGCATCCTGATGAATTCGCTGATTCCGGCAGGCGTCGCCGGCGTCACGCACATGGGCAACCCGCGTCGCGCCGCCGAGGCCCACGCCGCCACACTCGAGCCCGGCGGCATCCCGCACGACATCGCCGCCGAAGCGGCGCCGCACGTGCGCGAGCTGATCCTCGACTTCGAGCGCGGTGAGACCGGCCTGCCCTCCGAGGCGGCGTACGCGTCGCTGCGCGATTCCATCCGCGGCTCGCTCGAGGGCGCCGATCCGGCGGTGGCCGATCGCGTGGCGGGTGAGATCGTCGCGAACATGCGCACCGAGCGCGCGATGCACCTCGCGTTGGCCGGCGAAGGCATGCACGAGCTCGGCGAGCCGCTCGATGGCCCCGCGGCCGAACGCATCCTGCGCGAGACGGCCACGTTGCTCAGCGAGAGCGGCACACCCGGGCCGGAGTCGTACGCTCGCGCAGGCACCCGCTTGGTCCACGCGCTCGAAGGCAATCCCTTCGCGCAGCAAGCGGTGATGGACGCCGTGCGCGCCGAGTCGATCGCGTTCCACGTGCCGCCGGAACGCCGCGCCGAGGTCGCCCGCGTCGTGCGCGAAAGTTACGAGGAAGCGCGCCGCACGCTGCGCACGTCGCCGGACTCGCGCTTGCCTGCCGACTTCTTCGTGCGCTTCGAGCGCGAGCTGGCGCACGCCGGTGGCGAAGGCGTCGATGTCAGCGCGGCGTCGCACGACATGCGCATGGAGCTCGCGCGCGCGGCGTTGGCCGAAGGCATCGCCCCGTTCATCCGCGACGGACGCGAGCCGTCCGAGCGCGAAGCCGTAGAGCTCGCCGAGCGCTTGCGTGAGCGGACCGGGTTGCCGATCGACGAAGCGACGGAGCTCGTGAACGAGCTCGTGCGCCCGGAGTCGACGGCGGCTCGGGCCGACGGCGACGCGCTCCCGGTGCGCGAAGATCCAGCGCGGCCGGCGAGCAGCGACGCTCCGGATTCGACGACGATGTTCGCGGGGGTGTCGCGGGAAACGATGATCCGCGACGTGCGCGCGTGGATGCGGCGCGGCGAGTGCCGCAATGTCGAGAGCCTCATCCGCCTGCTGCCCGGGGAGCAAGCGACGGCGTTGCGCAGCGCGATGTGGCTCGCGATGCACGACATGACGCCGGCCGAGCGCACCGCGATGCTGCACAACATGGACTCCTGGTTGGGCTCCATCGGCCGCGGCGAGAACGACGCCTCGCTGGCGGGACGCGTGACGGGCGCCCTCACCGCCGCCGCGCACCTCGGGATCCACACCCCGGATGGCTTCGACGCGCTCATGAGCATCAGTGAGACGCGCGATCCGGTGCGGGTGGCGGACGACGCTCCGCCTGCGGTTCGTGAGCGGGCCGAGGCCGATGCCGCGCGCGTCGCTCGCTACAACACAGAGGTCGCGCCGGCTTACGCGGAGATGATCGCGCGCATGCCAGAGATGTCGGAGGCGCAAGGCGCGCTCGCGCTCACGCTCTTGCGGCGCGTGCGCTTGGCCGTCGACTCGAGCGCCGAAACGCGCTCCGGCTTGCGTGCCCCCGACCCCGCCGCCGTCGAACGCTTGTTCGACGTCATCGCCCACTTGCCGGAAGGCGAGGCGCGCCGCCTGCAAGCCGCGATCGACAGCGGCAGCGACAGCACCCTCGCGTTGATGCTCGTCGAGCACTACTCGGAGGCGCTGGCCCATCCGGAGACGTGCGGCGCAGCGATCGACGCCATCATGGTCGCGCACCAAGCTGGCGGGCGGCCGGAGACGCTGGCGATCGCCCGGCGCCTGATCGAGTCGCCGACTCCGCCGACGCGTGCCGAGCTGGACGCGATGGTCTCCACGGTGACCGGCGCGGAACGCGGGATCACTGCAACCAGCCTCCTCGCCGGCTCCGAAGGCACGACAGACTTCTATACGAACGGCCGCTACGACGCCGTGCGCGCAGAAGGTCGCCGAATCTTGGCGCGCAATCCGCGCCTCGCGGCGATGTTGCTCGCGAACCTCGGCGATCTGCCGGCCGGCGTGTTGCGCTCCGGCGATCTTTCCGCATTCTCATCGATCTACGAACGCCTCTCCCCGGCCGAACGCCGCGCGGTTCGCGATCACCTCGCCACCTTCGCTGATCCGGTGGAACGCCTCGCGGCGATGCGCGCGATGAGCGACCACTACTTCGATCACACTTCTGGCGAAGCGCGGCCGAGCGGCGCCGACCTCATCGCGGCAGGCGATCGGATGGTCGCGCGCGTCCGCGATCCCGCGGCACGCGCCGCTGCGATCGTCGAGCTAGGGACCGGCGCGGTCGAGCTGCGGCGCGCTTACCGCGGCGAGCTGCCGGAGATGCCGTCGACGGCGTTGCTCACGGCCGATGGGCTCGCGGGAACAGAAGCGGAAGCGCGACAAGCCACGCGCCGCGCGGCCGGCCTCTGGGCGATCGCGAACCTGCCGGAGATTCAGGCGGCGTTTCGCGCCGATCCCGCGGCGCTCGACGGCATCGTCAACGGGCTGCGCGAACGCCTGATCGCCGACATCGCGCCCGCGACGCTCACCGAGGCGCAGCTCACGGCGTATACGAACGACCTCCGCAACGTCATCCGCAACTTCGCCGAAGCCGAAGCCCGCGAGCTCGTGCCGGGCGTCACCGTGCTCATTCCGCCGGGCTTCGATCCGGCGTTCGTCGACGCCCACCTCGCGCAGCTCGAGTTCATGGCGCGCGCCGCTGATCCTGCGTTGCTCCGCGAGCACCCGCAGCTCATCATCATCGCGCCGCCCGGCAGCACCTCGGTGCACGAGTTCATCGAGCCGGCGCCGACGTCGGCAACGGGCGTGGCGCACGAGCTCGTGACGATGAGCGGCGCCGAAGTGCGGCTCACCGGCACGACGCTCGAGGGCAACGGCGCCGAAGTTCCTGGGACGACCGCGGTCCACGAGTTTGGCCATCTGCTCGACATCATCGGCGCGATCACGACGCGCGTGGACGGCCGTGACGTCTCGCTGCGAGAGTTCGTGAACACTTACCTCTCCGGGCGCAACCGCGAGACTGCGTCATCGTTCTACGGCACCGTCAATCCGGCGGAGTTCATCGCGGAGGCGATCCGGGAGTACATGGGCTATCCGCCCACCGAGGGTCCGTCGCCGGCGAGGCCGATGCGTGAGCGCGCGCCCGAGCTGTACGACATGCTGCACGCGTTCTTCGGCGATCCACCGGCGCGCCCGCTCGACTTCGCCGATGAGCATCCCGAGTTCTTCGCCGGCGGACGGCGCTCCACGGCGAGCGGCACGGTCACCGAGTCCGGCGTCATGATGAACCTCGGCGGCATCAGCGAGACGGACGGAGCGCCGCGCCTCGCGCCGGCTGCCATCGTCGACCCGAGCGAGGCGATGGCTGCGCGTGCGGAGGACGTTCTCGCCGCCGCGGGCGTCGAAGTTGGCGCCGCTCGCGCGCGCCGTCGTGCTCAGCTCGAGGGCTTCTTCGACTACGTCGCGAGCGTCGCTGAAGGTGGCGATCCGGCCTCGCTTCCGCCCGAGCTCGCCGATCGCCTGCGCATGTCTCCGATCGACGCCGAGACGCGCGCGCGCCTGGAGACGATCAACCGCGACCGCGACGCTGCGCTGGCAGATATCCCAGAGGACGCCTCCGACGCCGGCGCTCGCGGCGCGCGGATCCGCCGCGACGCTCTCGCCGCCCGCTCGGAAGCGCTCGCCCCGTATTTGCGCGAAGCGATCTCCGGCCTGCGCCTCGACCGGGCGAGCGCCGACCGCGCGATCGCCGGGCTCGCTGCGGGACGCAGCACGGCCGCGATCGCCGACAGCATCATGCCGCGGGGCAACGGCCCGGTGCTCGCGATCGATGCGTTTCACGCGTTCCTCGAAAGCCCCGCCGCACGCGTCGGCTCGGATAGCCCGATCGCCGGCTTCGTCCCCGAAACGACGACGAGCGGCGGGCGGCGCATCGTCACGCGCGAAGCTTACGAAGCCGCCGTGCGCCGCTATGTCGAGTCGCTCAACATCGACTCCGCGCTCGGCGCGCGGGTTCTCACGGAGGAAATGTCGCGCTTCGACGCTATCGCGGCCGAAAACGCGGCCGGCCGCGCCGCCGTCACCGAATATGTCGCGAGCGATCCCCTGCGCGGCGGACAATACGGCCGCGTGCCCGAAGGCTCGACCGTGCTCGACGCTGACACGGTGCGGCCCAGCGAGCGCATCGAGCGCTACTCTGCTTCCGATCACGGCACGCCGAGCTCGCGGCGCACGGGCGAAGACGGGGTCGATCGCTACCGCGTCGGCACCGGCGAGCGCGTCATCCGCATTGTGCGTCCTGGCGAAAGCGTCGAGCTCGCGTCGACCGACTACAGCTCGTGCGCCGGCATCGCGATCAGCGGCACCGACGCCGACGGCAACCGCGTCGTCCTCCTCGGCCACGCGATGGAGGGTGACTCCGGCACCCAGATCACGCGCTTGCAGGACGACATCGCAGCGCTGCGCGAAATGGGGGTGAGCGATTTGCACATCGTGGTCAGCGCGGATCCTGCGGCGCGCGGCGCGATTCCAGCGGACGCGGCGAGCCCAGAGCACTTCTACACCTTCCCGAGCGAACGCGAGCTCGCCGGCGCGCTCGGATCCGACGCCGATCTCATCTCGCGCATCGAAGTCGTCGAAGCGCCGACCGACGAGAGCGGCTTTGCGCGGCACCGGCACATGATCGTCGACGGCGATGGCGTCACCATCGCCTACGGCGACAGCTTGCGCGAAGGCGACGTCACTGGCGTCGTCCACAGAGAGTGGCCGGGCGCCGCGCATGAAGAGGCGTCGGACATCGTGCACGCCGAGCCGCTCGAGACACCGACGCCGGTCGCCCGCGAGCGCGAGTCGACACCGATGGCGATGGGGCGCGGCATCACCGAAGGCGAAGACGCGCCGATCCGCGACACCATTCCGATGGACATCCCGGCGCCGCGTGTTGAAGGCGAAGACCGTCCCGCCATGGTGCCCCCACCGCCCGTCGAACGTTTGGACGGGGCTGAGCCGATCCTCACGGCGCCGCGGGTCGAGGACGTCGCAGCGGCACGCGCGCGGATCGCCGCGTTGCGCGAAGGAGAGCTTGCGAGCCCAGAGGACGTCGCGATCATTCTGCGGCAAACGGCCTACGCGGCGCGCGAATCGCTTCGCATCGCCTACACGGGTCGGCCGGGCGATCCGTTTAGCGCAGAACACATCGGCGGTTGGTGCGGCTTCGGCCAAGCAGCGACCACCTACGCGCTCATGGAGATGGGTATCCCAGCCGAAGCCATCCACTTGCACCAGGCGCGCGATCTGTTCGGCACCGAGAACTCGTTTCGACACGGCTTCATCACCGTCGACATGCCGGACGGCCGCACCTACCTCGTCGACACGACGTTTCGGCAGTTCGTCGGCGAGGATCCGGCGGCCGAGCACGACGTCTTGATGCCCTTTCATCCGGGCTACATCCTGCGCCGCACCGAAGAAGGGCGCGCGTTCATGAACACGCTCACCCGGGACGGCATGATCGAGCTGACCCCTGAAAACGCGGCGCTCTATGCCGCCGCGCTGTCAGCCGACGAGCTCACCGAGCCGTTCCCGGTGGAGGCGTATGCTCATGACACGGTCGAGATCGACTTCGAGCGATCGGAGATCCCGGGGATGCCGGCGCCGCCCGAGCCCGCGGTGCTCCCCGAACCGGATCCCGTCGTGCGCGAGCGGCCGCGACACGCGATAGTCCCCGATAGACCGCGAGGGCCCTTTCCAACCCTCGCGGAGCGGTTCCCTGCGTCGGATCCCGGCGTCGTCGATGGCATGACGAGGGTGGCAGACACCCGCACCGTCGACTATCCGCTCGCGCAGCTGCAGGAGAAGTACGCGTCGCACGGCGAGATCTTCGGGCTCACAGATCCCGCGAACCCTGCGCGCATCGCCGAGTTCCGCGCTGCGATCGACGCGCACATTCACGACCCCGGGACGATCCCGTACGCCGGCACTTATCACGGCGCCTCGGTCATCGAGTTCTACAACCCAACGACCGGCATCGACGTGCTCGTGTTGCCGAATGGCGAGTTTCTGTCGTGCTGGCGCGTGAGCGAAGGCCAAGCAGACCGCATCGCGAGGTTGACGCCGCTATGAATGCAGAGAACGAAGGAGCGATGCGATGAGCACGATGAAGCCGCCGCAGAAGCCGACCTCGCCTTCGATCGCGAAGCCTACTGCGAAACCGGTGGCGAAGCCGGGCGTCGGCGCCAAACCGATCGCGAAACCAGCTGCACCAACCCAGGTGGACGATGGCGTCGTGCATCTCGGGCTCACGCGAGACGAAGCGCTGCTTGCGTTTGAAGCGCTCTTTCGCGTCAAGGAGCAGAAGCTCCTCGGCGATCGCGATCTGCAACGCGCGCTCGACCTCGTGTTCGGCAAGCTCGAACCCCTCGTGCCGGTGACGGCACCCAACTACAACGAGCTCGTCGCCAAAGCCCGCGCAGCGAAGAACCAACGGAGCGCATGATGGCCGACAAAGCGCCGCAGACATTGAAGCTGAAGGCCGAGCTCGGTGGCACGATTTATCGCGTCAAGCGCGGCGCGTTGCACCTCGTCGGCCGTCAAGAAGGCGCGTCGATTCGTCTCACCGGCCCAGTCGATCGCAAAAACGCTGAGCTCGATTTTCGCGGTGAGCATTGCATGCTCAACGATCCGGGCAGCGTCAGCGGGCTCTACTTGAACGGCCGCGCCGTCCGCGCACCTGTCGCGCTCAAGGCAGGCGATCAGATTCGCGTGGGTGGGGTGATGCTCGTCGTGCTCGGGTACGAGTGATCTTCACCTTCTCTTGCGCATTCGCGCCGTACTTTCTTGTCACGGCCATTTGGAAACCTCCGATGATAAAGTAAGCAGTCCCAATCATGGATGACTTCATCGTCATAGGCTCGGGCTTCGGCGGCAGCGTCAGCGCGCTTCGGCTCAGCGAGAAGGGTTACAAGGTGCGCGTGCTCGAGGCGGGCAAGCGCCAAACCGCCAAAGACTTTCCGAAGAGTAACTGGAAGGTGTGGAAGTTCCTGTGGATGCCGAAGCTCTTCCTGCACGGCATTCAGAAGATCACGCTCTTGAAGGACGTGTTGATCTTGGGCGGCGCCGGCGTCGGCGGCGGATCGCTCGTCTACGCGAACACTTCGCTCGTGCCGCCGGACAAGGTCTTCAGCGATCCGCGCTGGCCCGCGCATCCCGCTGGCAAAACGTGGAAAGACACCCTCGCGCCCTTCTACGCGCTCGCGCAGCGCATGCTCGGGGTCACGAAGACGCCGCGCGTGTTCAGCGGCGACGAGGTGCTCAAAGAATACGCGCAAGAGATCGGCAAGGCCGACACCTTCCACGCGACGAACGTCGCCGTGTACTTCGGCGAAGCCGCGAAGACCGTGCCAGATCCGTTCTTCGGCGGCGAAGGTCCCGAACGGACCGGCTGCAACTTCTGCGGCGGCTGCATGGTCGGCTGCCGCTTCGGCGCCAAGAACACCCTGGACAAGAACTACCTCTGGCTCGCCGAGAAGCGCGGCACCGTCATTGAACCGGAAGTGCAGGTGACGGCGATCGAAGCGATGCCGAGCGGCGGCTACCGCGTGCACGTCGAGCGTTCGACCGCGTTCTTCTTCAGGGAGCGGCGCGTGCTCGAGACGAAGGGTGTGGTCGTCGCCGCGGGCGTGCTCGGCACCGTGCGCTTGCTGATGGAGTGCAAGCAACGCGGCCTGCTCCCGAAGCTCAGCCACACGCTCGGCGAGTTCGTGCGGACGAACAGCGAAGCGCTCGTTGGCGCGCGCGCGCGCGGCAACGTCGACTACTCGCAGGGCATCGCCATCGCGAGCGGCGTCTACGTCGACGATCACACGCACATCGAGGTCGTGCGCTATCCGAAGGGCTCGGACGCGATGGGCATGCTCGCCACGCTGCTCACCGACAACGGCACGGCGCTCACGCGACCGCTGAAGTTCCTGTGGAACGCCCTGACGCACCCGTTGAAATTCTTGCGAGCGATGATCCCGTTCGGCTGGGCGCAAAAGACGATCATCCTGCTCGTCATGCAGTCGATCGACAACCACATGCGCCTGCGCCTGAAGCGGCCATGGTTCTGGCCCTTCCGCCGTGCGCTGACCACCGAGCGCGGAAACTCGCCGCCGGTGCCCGTCTACATCGAAGCGGCGAACAACGCAGCCAAGGCGATCGCCAAGCGCGTCGACGGCGTACCGCAATCAGCGATCAACGAAGTGACGCTGAACGTGGCGACGACCGCGCACATCCTGGGCGGCTGCCCGATGGGCACGTCGGCCGAGGACGGCGTCATCGACTATCGGCACAAGGCCTTCGGCTACGACGACTTCTACATCGTCGACGGCTCGACGATCCCGGTGAACCTCGGCGTCAACCCGAGCCTCACGATCACCGCCCTCGCCGAGCACGCGATGAGCCACGTCGAAGCCAAGCCCGGCGCCGCGCTGCCCCCCAAGGTGAAGCTCGCAGGGTAGAAAAGGTCCCAGGGACCTTTCTTTTGTTCAACTTTTGGACACTTCGGACGACCGACAGCGAAGTGTACAGAAGTTGGTCAAATAAAAGGTCCCTGGGACCTTTTTTTAGGCCAGCTTGGGAACGAACTGCTTCAACACGAGCGCGTAGGCCTCGCGCGCTTGTCCGATAGACACCGTCGGGTGCGCCGGATGCGTGCGGACGTCGACCATGCGGCACCTGTCGCAAAACGGAACACGCGACGCAACTGGCGCGGGCCCAACCCCGATAATGGCGTCGATCCCAGCGACAATTCTTCACTTGGAGCTCCGATGCCCACCCCGATCGACCGTACTTCTCTCAAGCCCTTGATCACCAAAGGGGAGGACCTCGGCGAGCGCAAAGACTGGTCGGTGAAGACCAGCGGCGCCGACGTGAAGTTCAACGAGAAGTACGGCAACTACGACCTCCCGACGCTGGTCGTGACGACGCCGAAGTTCAGCGATCCGACCCCGCAAGATCTGGCCACGCCGCTCGCCGCCACGCTGCAAGCCGCGACGAAGATCGACGACATCAAGAAGGCCGTCGACGCCGCCATCGCCGCGAACAAGGCGCACTTCGACGCCACAGACATCACCGGCAAGGGCAAGAACGAAGTCTTCGGCGTGCAGCAACTCCGCCGCGACGCCTTCGTCCAGAGCCTGCAAAAAGTGCTCGCGACGAACGCCCTGCCGGCCGCGGAGAAGGCGAAGATCGGCCTCTTGCTCGTCGAGACCAAAGAAGCGCTCATCGTCGGCCGCGCCTACGCGATGGAAGTCGGCACCGAGCACAACTACTGGCCCTATTGGAACAACTACGTCAGCGTGCTCGAGAAGATGCTCGAGCAAGTGAGCGACAAGCACCCGGCGTACGCCGCGATCAAGGCGCGCATCGAAGACATCTACAACCACAAGCACGTCGCCGGCTGGAACCGCTCGATCAACGAGGCGGACGCCGAGGGGTCGATGTCGATGGCGGTCGTGTTCCGTCCGATCGGCGCCAAAGACGTGGGCCACCGCGTATCGCTCGCGAAAGCGTCGACGCGCGAGAAGCCGCAGTACGAAGTGCTCACCGTGAAGAAGACGGGCTTGGCCGCCGCCGACGCCCAGTACGCCGGCGCCAAGGTCTATCGCGAAGGCACGAAGTACTTCTTCGACTACGCCGGCCCGAAGGCCACGCCGAACCGCACGGGCCAAGCGGTGCCGGCGTCGCTCGAAGCGTTCCTCGACTCACAGAAAGTTCAAGCGGGCGATCTCGGCCTGCGCCCGCTCGTCCCCGGCGAAAAAGCGCGTTCGAACGTGCCCTTCGACTGGGACACGACCGGCTACATCAACCCAGGCTCGATCGACATCGGCTGGTGGGGCCACTGCCACAACGAGTCGCCGGCGAACGCGCTTGGCCTCGTGCCGAAGCACCAGATCACCTGGTACCGCGCCGGTGAGAAGGACGCGAAGGCACTGCAAACCTTCGGCACCGCCGATCAATGGAACGTGGTCGGCAACCTGCTCGCCGATCGGGAAGCGGGCTACATCTCGCGGCCGGGCTCCGCGTCGCAGGATCTCGACACCACGAGCTTCGTCGGCGATCGCAATAACGGCGGTCACGACGTGCGCATCAAAGTCGCCGGGCGCTCGGACTTGAACTTCGACTTCGATCTCTCGTCCTGGACCGACGCCAGCGGCAACGCGGTGAGCGACGTCTTGAAGGCGTTCCGTACGAACTTGGAGTCTGCCGACGGCAAGACCTTTGCGAAGAACCCGTCCGTCGTCTCGAACAACGGCGACCTCGTCGTGCAAGACGGCCTCGGCAAGTCGATGGCGGGCGAAGTGAAGTACGTCGACCTCGATGGCCAAGGCTTTCAGACCGAGAAGAAAGAGTACGTCACGCTCGACGCGAAGAAGGACGTCTTCACGAAGATCGGCGGCCGCATCATCTCGCGCGGCACGAACGGCGTCGGCGGCGTGGTCGAAGAGGTCTTCTACAACGCGATGAAGAAAGAGATCCAAACGAAGCGCGTGACGGTCGACGTCGACGCGACCACCGGCAACGCCAAGCGCACCGACGGCCCGATGAGCGCCTCGGCAGCGGTCACCGGCTTCGAAGTGCGCCAAGAGACGTCGTTCGACTCGGTCAAAGAGATCCACGACTTCGTCACGGCGAAGACGGGCCTGCCGTTCGTCTTCGACACCTCGCCGGAGATGCAAGTGTGGAACTACCCGGTGAAGTTCGTGAAGCTCGACCAAGTGTCGCGCGCGGAGCAGCCGGACGGCAGCGTGTTCACGCGCTACAAGCTCGAGTACCAAACCGAAGGCGGCCCCGGCGACACGGTCGAGTACATCTTGAAGCGCGACGCGAGCGGCAAGGTCACGGACAGCGTGGCGTTGAACCCGATGCCCGATTTCGCCTTCCGTCACGACGGCATCAAGATGGGCGCGGTCGCGCTCGATCCGAGCGGGCGGCCGGTGTTCAACCTCTCGGCCTACGAGAAGGGCTACTTGACCGACGACCAAGGCGGCATCCAGCCGGGCCTCGCGTTGTACGAGCGCCAGCTCTCGCTGCTCTACGCCTCGCTCTCGGCGAAGGCCGACTCGTACGTGTACGAGACCGAGGAAGGGAAGCTCATCCGCTTCACCAACAAGGCCGACTTCGACGCGCTCGTGAAGGCCCGGGAAGCGCTCGAAGCGCCGACGCCGCCGACGCCAGTGACTCCGGTCGTCTAAGAGATAGCCGGTGATTGGCCCCCTTCGTCCGAGGTCCTATGAGTACGAACCTTTCGATTCCGCTGCCCGAGCTGCAAGACGCGCTGCAGGACTTGCACGCGAAGTATTTCCGCGGCGACGAGGGCACAGCGGTGCTCTCGGAGCGCGTGCAGAAGTGGCAAGACGCCGACGTCGCGCTCGCACACGCCCGCGCCGAGGAGCTCCTGCGCTTCCAGCCGAGCTGGATCAGCGAGGATCAGGACGAGTACTACGCGTGCCTGCAGCGCATCGCGAGGCACGGTGACGAAGAGTTCCTGAAGTCCGCGTCGCAGAGCCTCGCGTCGCAGAACCCGATGATCGTGGGCCGCGCCTGCTTCGTGCTCGCGCACGCCAAAGAGACGCGGGCGGTGCCGATGCTGCTCAACGTTTTGGACTCGGGCAACGTGCTCGTGATGCCCGAGGTCATCTGGGCGCTCGGCATGATCGGCGACGTGCGTGCCGTGCAGACGCTGCATAAGCTGTGGATCAAAGGCGCGGCGCTCGACAACGTCGCGCAGGCGCTCGCCCGGCTTGGTTTTCTCGACTCCTTGCCGTTCTTGGTCATGGGCCTGAAGCACGCCTCGACGAAGACACGCTTGGCGTCGGCGGGAGCGATCGCGCAGATCATCGGCCGCCACTCGGCTGAAGACGTGCAGGAGCTTTGGGGCGGCCTGATCCCGCGCATCGAGCACTCGCTCGACGACATCTTCATGCCGATGCGTGTCCTCGCCGCGTGCATCCTGGCGCAGCTCGGCCGGCCGTTCTCGAACTTGGAGCTGCGGCAGCTCCTGGAAATGCGCGCCGAGCCGATGAATCCCTTGCAAGCGTTCTTCGGCAGAAAGCGCTAGCACTCCCTCATGGCTGCCCTGCCGCCTTCCATCGAGGGCTTCGGCATCAAGACGTTGGTCAACGACGAGGCGTTCTACCTCGTCATCGATCCGCGCAGTCGCTTCGATCTCGGCTTCTCAATGGCGTGGACGCCGGGCCGCATCGAGGTCGGCTTGCCGGGCATGCAGATCGCGCCGGGCGAGAATCTCTTCGAGTACCAGAAGCGCGCGGCGGTCTTACAGCTCGACGCGCTCGATGGCGACGTCAGCGCGGCGCTCGGTGCGCTCGGCAACGTGATCGCGCCGATGAGCAAGTGGCACATCACCGTCGCGCCGGAGCGGCTGACCTTGAAGCTCACGACGCGGCCTTCGTCAGGCACCCTCTTCGACATCGTGCGCGCGATGGTGCACTTGGCGAAGAAGCTCGCGCCGATCGGCAGCACCGAACGCGACCGCTTGGCGTTCGGCGCGCGCTCGCTGACCGAGCCGGAGCACCGCATCCACGATCTGCGTGCGTTGCTCGAAGGCTATCGGGACGACGAGGTGACCCGCGCGACGCTGCGCACCTGCTGCAGCGATCCCGACGCCAGCGTGCGCCTGGTGGCGGCGAAGGCGGCGGGGAGAGACGGCGTGCCGGCGCTCGAGACGATCGTGAAAGCCGTCACCGTGGAGCATCGCCTACGCACCGACGCGCTCGATGCGTTGCTGCCGATGCTCGCGATAGAAGCGGCGCGCATGACCGTGCTCTCGGATCTCGCCCTCTACGGCGATCAAGCGATGGCGGCAGTCGCGATGGACGCCATGGACGGGGAGCGCGCGGCATCGGTCGTGCCGGTGATGCTGCAGCTCGCGAGCAGCTCGGATCTCGTGTTGGCGCCGGTCGCGGTGCGCAAGCTCGGCCGGCATCCTCTGGCGATCGCGTCGTTCGAGCGTGAGCTCTGCGACATGCTGCTCGCGCCGGAGACGAGCGAGGGCGTCGTCTTCGCGATCGTCGAGCTCCTCGCCGACATCGGAACGCCGGAGTGCCTCGCGCCGTTGAACGCGAAGATGCGATCGATCTTGTTCGGCTCGAAGCTGAAGCAGCGTCTGAAGTGGGCCATCGAGACGCGTAAAGAGCGCCTGAAGGTCGGCGACGCGGGCAGCGTGTCGGTGGTCGGCGCTACGGGCGGCGAAGTGAGCCGCGAGGGCTCCTGAGCGCGCCCTTGACATATGCAACCGTAGAGTTGCATGTGGTTGCCGCACACATGGACCGCGTCTTCAAAGCGCTCGCCGACGACACGCGCCGAAAGCTGCTCGACCGGCTCTTCGCCGACGACGGCCAGACGCAGCAGCAGCTCTTGAGGCGCCTGCCGATGTCGCGCCAAGCCGTGGCGAAACACCTCGCGGTCCTCGAAGAGGCGCAGCTCGTCACCACGCGCATCGCCGGGCGCGAGAAGGCGCACTACTTAAACGCCGTCCCCCTTCAGCGCATCTACGACCGTTGGATCGGAAAATACCGCGCGCCGCTCGCCGGGCTGCTCGTGGATCTGAAGTCCCACCTCGAAAGGAAGGAACCCATGTCGAAGCAACGCCAACTGTACACCGTCTACATCCGCACCACGCCCGAGAAGCTGTGGCAGGCGCTCACGCAAGCTGATCGCACGCAGCACTACTTCTTCAAGACGCGCGTCGAGAGCGCGTGGAACAAAGGCGCGTCGATCCAATACAAGATGCCGGACGGCGCGCTCGCGGTCGACGGCGAGGTCGTGGAAGCGAAGCCGCACACCCGCCTCGTGCAGACGTGGCGCATCCGCTACTCGCCCGAGATGGAGAAAGAGGGCTTTTCGAAGCTCACCTGGGAGATCGAGAAGCAGGGCCCGATGTGCAAGCTCACCGTCGTCCATGACGAGCTCGCAGAGAAGACCGCTGCGGACGTGGGCGGCGGCTGGCCGTACGTGCTCTCCGGGTTGAAGTCGCTGCTCGAGACCGGCGAAGCGCTGCCGGCGCTGCCGTGAGCGACGTCGACAGCGTCGTCGACTGCGTCGTCGTCCATCGCCATGCGCGCCGGTGACTGAGCGCGCGTCTTCGGCTAATGCCGGCGCGTCTTGCGTCGCCTCCGCATCTTCATCTTCGCGCTCGTAGGGATCGCGCTCTTCGCCGAGATTGCGTTTCGCGTCTTCGAGCCCTTCGTCTTCGAGGCGTCGCACCGCGCGTTGTTCAAGGCCGCCCTGCTCCGCCGCCAGCCGAGCGTCGACACGATCTTCCTCGGCAGCTCGCGGCACGAGCAAGCGCTCCGGCCGGCGCTCTTCGACGCGATGACCGGTCGCCACTCATTCAACCTCGCCGTCAGCGGCACGAGCTTCGAGCTCTACCTCGCGCTGCTCGACCGCGCCGTCGCGCGCAGCGGCACGCGCTTCGTCGTCGCGGAGCTCTCGGAGCCGCTGCTCACCCACGAGCAGCTCGCGTGGGAGGCGGCGGCCGAAGGGAGCCTTGCGCGCCACGTCGCCCTCGTGCGCTTGCGATCGGCGCTACGCCACGACAGCCTCGTTCGCTTGCTCGGCGCGCTCGTGGTGGCCGGGCGCTTCGACGGCAGCGAAACGATGGGCAGCGCGTTCTTGCGCGCGTTGCTTTGGGGCCACGCGGCGACGTGTGCGAGCGCGTGCGAGGACGCGCTCGCGCCGCCGCCGCCGGAGGCCATCGCGCCGTGGGCGGGCGACGAGGGCGCCGTCTATGCGACCGAGGCACACGCGCTCGCCGATCGCTTCACCGCGTTGCAGGCGCACGGCGCCCGGGTCATCCTCGTCGTGCCGCCGCTCACGACCGCGCGCGCGGGATCTTTGGAGCGCCAAGATCGCTTTCGTCGCTTCGCGGCCGACGTCGCGGCGCTCGCCGGCGCACCGCTTTACGACTTCGCGCGCCTCGACGCCGACGCTATCGGCTTCGCCGACTCCCAGCACTTGGACGGCCGCGGCGCCGAAGCCTACACCGCGGCAGTCGCGCGCTTGCTCACCGCGGGAGATGCGCGTGCTGTTCAGTAGCCCGGCGTTCTTCCTGTTGCTCGCGCTCACGTTCTCTGCGTTTTGGATCGCGCCGTGGCAGCGCCTACGCCTGGCGATCCTCGCGGTGGCTTCGGCCGTGTTCTACGGGTGGTCGGATCCGCCGGCGCTCATCCTTCTCGCGTTCACGATCAGCCTCAACTACGTCTTCGGTCGCGCGCTCGAGCGGCGGCGATCGAAGCGTCTGCTCGCGGCCGCGATCGCGCTCAACCTGACCCCGCTCCTCTGGTTCAAGTACGAAGCGTTCATCCTGCGCGAGCTCAACGTGCTCTTTGGCGCGCTCGGCTTTCCCGGGTCACTCTCGGCGCCGGCCCAGTGGCTCCCGCTCGGCATCTCGTTCTTCACCTTCCAAGTCATCGCCTACCAAGTGGACGTCTATCGCGGCGAGGTGGCCGCCGAGCGCTCCCCCCTCGTCTTCGCGGTGTTCAAGAGCTTCTTCGCGCAGTTGATCGCCGGGCCGATCGTGCGCGCGCACGCGTTCCTGCCCGAGCTGCGCACGCGCGCCGTCTTCGACCCCGAGCGCACGCACCGCGGCCTCTTCATCTTGCTCTGCGGCCTCGGCATCAAGCTCGGCGTGGCCGACGTGCTGGCGCAGTTCGCCGACGCGGCCTTCCTTCGCGGCGACCGGCAAACGACGAGCGAGGCGTGGCTCGGCCTCTACGCCTACGCGCTGCAGTTGTTCGCCGACTTCTGGGGCTACTCGTCGATGGCGGTCGGCGTCGGCTTGCTCTTCGGCTTTCACTTGCCGGTGAACTTTCAAACGCCCTACCGCGCGGAGTCGTTGCAGGACTTCTGGCGCCGCTGGCACATCACACTCTCGTCGTGGTTTCGCGACTATCTCTACATTCCGCTCGGTGGAAACCGCCGCCACGCCACGCGTAATCTGCTGATCACCATGGGCCTCGCGGGTCTCTGGCACGGCGCCGGCTGGACCTTCGTCCTCTGGGGTCTCGCCCACGGCGCGTGGCTGGCCCTCGAGCGCGCCGCGAAAAGGGCCGCGAAAAGGGACCGGGGAGCATTCCGCGAAAAGGGACCGGGGAAGCTTTCGCGGGGGATCCGGCCGGTGCTGCGCCATGTCCTCGTCTTCCAGGGGGTGTGCCTCTGCTGGGTGCTGTTTCGGGCGCCGGACGTCGACGCTGCGCTCGCGTACTACGCGCGCCTGTTGCTGCCGCCGTACACCTTCAACCCGACGGTGCCCGAGGTGCTCGCGGCATGGCTCGTCGGCTTCTACGCGCTGCACCCGATGATCGCGCGGCTCTTCGACGCCGACACTCTCGCGCGCACGTCGCTGCGCCGTCAGGTCGCGACGGTCGCGATCCTCGGCTACCTCGCGCTCGCGTACGGCGGCGCTACCTACGACTTCATCTATTTCCGCTTCTAATCGCGCACGTCGTAGAGGCTCACGCCGGGCGCGTCGCCGTCCAAGTAGTCCACGGTCCCTTCGAGCTTGTTCCTCGGGATCAGCGCGCGCTTGCCGTTCGGCGAGAAGTCGCTCCAGTCCCACGAGTAGCGCTCCTTGCCGTCCATGAAGGTCGCGATCTTCACGGGCGGCAGCGCCTTCCACGGATCGATCGCGTAGCGCGCGATGGTGCCCTTGCGTGTGAACACCAGCAACGTCTTCCCGCCGGGCAAGAGCTCGAAGCGCTGGATGCCTTTGTGGCCCTTCGCCACCTCGCTGATCGCCTTCGCCGCGAGATCGATCCGCTGAATCGTGCCGGCCTCGTTCGAGCCGACGAGCACGGCGCCCGGCACGAACGCGATCCCGTACGCCGACACCGGCGCTGGCACATCGAAGGAGGCGCCGCTCTTCACGTCGATCACGAAGAGGCGCGCCGGCGGATCGAGCAGCGCGCTCAGCTCCTGGTACTCGGCGACCGCGACCTGCGATCCATCGCTGCTGATCTTCCACATGGCGCCGCGCAGGCCCACGGTCGACCAGACGTCGCTGCGCTTGCGCGTCGCCGGATCGATCGACACGAGCGTCACGGTCTTCGTGCTCTTCGTCTGCAGCTCGACGTACCAGCGCCCGGCGGCGTGGGCGATCGAGCGCTGCGTCACGTCGCTCGACGTCTCGTTGAAGAGGTAGTGCTCGCCGCCCTCCTCGCCGCGCGTCGGCCACGCGACGATGAACTGTTTGTTGCGGGTGTCCTTCAGGTTGCCGTTGTAGTTGCCGACGAGAAAGGTGGCGATGCCGCTCTTGCCGTCGTAGCCGACGAGCGCATCGCAGCTCATCGTGCCGATCGCCTTGTTGTTCCACTCGTTGATGTACGCCGTCTTCTTGCCGAACATTTCGTCTTTGTGCTGCTCGGCCCAAGCGTGCAGCGGAAACGCGAACGCGTTGACTTCGCCGGTGTCGGCGTCGAGCACCGCGGCTGAGCACTTCGTCGCGTTTGGGATGCCGTCTTCGTACGCGCGCTGCAGATCTTCGATCATCGCGTAGCGATCGTCGAGCCAGTCGTACTGGCCCAGCTTGTTCTTCGTCTCGAAGTCTTTGATCTTGAAGAAGTGGTTCGGCGGTGGCGCTTTCGGTGCCTTGGCAGCCTTCGGCGCCGAGAGGAGGAGTAAGAGCGCGAGGAGCATGGGGCGAGCGTAGCAGCCGGTGGCGTCGAGTCTAGAATGTGCGCCATGTCGTCATTTCGAACCCGAAGGGCGCGCCGAAGTGCTTGTCCGGCCGATGATTTTAGTGGCCAACAACTTCCTTCCACCGTACGCGCGAAGGTGTTAAGGGCACTCCCCCGGAGGAAAGCTGAATGATTCCAACGTTGTACGAAGTCTGGCAACTCACGCCGCTCACCCTCTTCGTCACCTTCTTTGCCACCATCAGCTCCGTTATCTATATCTATGGCGCCTGCGCGGCGATCTACCGCTTGAAGCGCAAGTCCCCGGTCACGGTCGTCCCCGACGACTGCAAAATCAGCGTCCTCAAGCCGATGAGTGGCCTCGACCCGCAGCTCGAAGAGAACCTGAACACCTTCGTGCGCCTGGAAGCCCCGGCCGAGTTCGAGGTCATCCTCTGCCTTGGCAGCGAGCAGGACGGCGCGTATCCCATCGCCAAGAAATTCGCGAAGAAGTACCCCAAGCGCTTCAAGCTCGTCGTCGGCAGCAATCCGCACCTCGGCAACGCCAAGATGGCGCAATTATCCATCGGCTTTCCGCACGCGAAGAACGACTTCATCTGGATCAGCGAGTCGAACGTCGAGACCTCGCAGGCGTTCATGCACTCGCTGCTCGCCACCTGGAAAGAAGCGAACATGAACGTTCGCCGCCCCACGCTCGTCCATGCTCCGCTCGTTGCCGTCGGCGGCTCGGCGAGCGTCGGCGGAGCGCTGGAGCGCATGCACCTCGCTTCGCACCAGAACGTGGGCCACGAAGTGTCGCTGCTCTTCGGCGTGCATGCGGTCATCGGCAAGACGGAGTTCTTCCACAAGGACGACTTGCTGCAACTCGGCGGCATCGAAGCGTTCGGCAACTTCCTCGGCGAAGACTTCATGATGGGCCGCGCGTTCCAGAACGCCGGCGTCGTGCGCTGCTCGGCTGTTCCCACGCGCAACGTCATCGGCCAGCTCCGCGTCAAAGACTGGATCGGCCGGCACACCCGCTGGGCCGTCATGAGGAAGACGATGGAGCCCGTCGTCTTCCACAGCTCCGAGCTCTTCATGTACCCGGCGATCCCGATTCTCATGGGCATCTTCGGGCTCATCAGCTGGCAGGTCGCCGCCGTCGTGCTCGCGATCAAAATCATTTGCGACTGCGCGCTCTTTTGGACGCACGCGGGCGAACGCCCGAGCGTCGGCGACTTCCTGATCATCCCCTTCAAAGAGCTCGCGTTCTTCGGCACCTGGATCTTGGGTGCGACGACCTTGCACGTGAAGTGGCGCGACAAGGCGATTCGCCTCGGCAAGAACAGCATGGTGCTGACGAAGACCGCCGAGCCCTCGAAGCTCCGCCGTCACTGGAACACGATGAAGCGCGTGTTCGTCGATCCGAACCAAGCCCGCCGCCGCGCCGTGTTGCAGACGCGGGCGAAGAAGAAAGCCACGCGCCGCCTCCGCGGCTAATCAGCGTTTTCTGATCTAAAACGTCGAGAAGGGTCCAGGTACGAGGCGCGACCGAGTGAGCCGCGCAGGCGTAGCGGTAGCCCTAGCGGCGAGTGAGCGGTGAGCTACGTCGAGCAGCGGAGCGACCGAGCAACGAAGTAGATGGGCCCTTATCGGCGTTTTAGACGGCGCCGTTCGGTGGGCCGCCGGGCTCGAAGTAATTACCGACGATCCGGACCGTTCCACTCTTCGAATCGACGGCGATCACGCCGTACGCCGAGCCGACCCCGTTGTCCGGGATGCGGACCATGTGCAGGCTCGTCGGCTTGAAGTCCATGAGCACCGCTTCGACTTCGCGCAGCGCGTCTTCCAGCTTCGCGCGCTTCGCTTGCTCGCCGTCCTTGTTCTCCGCGAGCGCCTTCACGAAGTCCGTGTCGTCGTCCTCGAAGATGTAGCGCAGGCCGTGATCGAAGAGCTGCGAGCGATCGAGGATCTTCCACGTGAGGCCGTCTTTCGGGCGCAAATTCTTGTAGGCGGGGTCGGTGTCGCCGATCGCGACGTCCGCGCCCTTGATGACGTCCTTGCCCGACACGTCCTTCTCGCTGATCCCGTACGAGAAGTTGTCGATGCCGTGGAGCGCCTTCAGCAAGAACACCTTGAACGCGCTCGGGTCGCCCGTTTCGAGCGCTTGCAACCGCTTCGGATCCACCTTCAGCGCGTAGATCGCAGCGCCGTCGCCTGAGACCTCGGCGTACTTCACGGCCTTGTAGAAGATCTTCGTGACGCTCTTGTCGGCCGGGTACACGTCGACCGCGAGTCCCTTCGGATCGCTCACCTTGATCGACGCGCCGCCGTCGGCGTCGATCTTCACCTTCGCCGCGTAGCCTTCCCTCTCGATCGCCGCGGCGATGTGCTTGGCGGTGTCCTTCGGCGCTTCGAAGGGCGCGACCGGCAGCTTCAGCTTCTTGCCCGGCAGCGTGATGGTGACCTCACTCGGCTTCGGCGGCTTCTGCTTCGGGATGGTGACGTGGCTCCCCTTCACGACGATGCCTTTGATCTCGTCGGTCATGCGATCCTTCAGGCGCACCGGCTTTCCCGCCTTGTCGACGACCTGCAGATCGACCGTGCCGTCAGCGTTCGCTTTGATCGTGCTCTTGTACCCGCGCTCCCTCTTGAGGGTCGCCGCCATGTCCTTGGCGATTTGCGCGGCGTCGGCGCCCTCGGCGATCTTGAAGACGAGGTAGTCGGTCTTATCGTCCTTGCTCGGCACGACCAGGTTGAAGTCGGGGTCCTTCTTGCTGAAGTAGATCTCGTCATTCTCGCCGCCCGTCCGCCGCCAGCGCGAGCTCGTCTCGGTCTCGACGTTGAGGCGACTGAAGTGCTCGGTGGCGCCCAGCTTGGCGCGCTCGAAGATTCCGCCGGTCGGGCCCAAGCGGCCGCCCCAGATCGCCTTGTTCGCGCTCGACGCGACGCCGGTGCCGCCGCTATTGGCGCGCGTGCCTCCGTGCGTTTCGTGGTGAGCGTGCCCGGCGTCGACGCCATCATGGGAGCGCCCGTTTGGCCGGGTGTCCGGCTTCCGCACCTCAGCCGGCGCAGCGGTGTTCTGGTCGTGGCGAACGCTGTGCGGCGTCGTCGAGGAGATCGGCTTGGAGATGGTCATGGGCGTCCCCTAGTGGTTTGTGGGGATAGAGTGCCACCGGGCAGGTGCCTGTCAAACCTAGGTGACGAAGGAGCCCGAAGCTGTTAGGCGCGCGCCTCCCGGTAGGCGCCCGCATGAACGACACGAATCAGACCAACGACTCCCGCACCCTGCTCGCCTGGATCGGCGACCAGTCGCGCGCGCTCGGCGCAGCGCTCGTGCCTTGGCGGGCAGCGTTCACCGGCGACGCGCGCCACGCCCAACAACTGCTCGCGGCCGCTGGTTTTGCCTTCGTCTTCACCTTCAGCGTCACGGTCGTCAAATCGGTCGCGAGCGCGCTCTTTCTCTCTCGCTTCGGCTCGACGCCCTTGCCGTGGATCTACATCGGCTCGGCCGCGATCGTGACGCTCGTCAGCTTCGCGCTCGTGCGGCCGCTCGCGAGCTTCGGCCCGGCGTCCGTGCTGCATCGGGTGAGCGAGGTCGCCGGCGTGCTGCTCTTGATCCTCGCCGGCCTCGCGAACACCGGCAGCGCGCCGGTCTACGGAACGCTCTACACCTTCAGCGAAGCCTACGCGACGACGCTGAGCGTGGTGTTGTGGGCCACGCTCGGCGAGGCGTTCGGGCCGCGCGAGCAACGTTCGGCGTTCGCCTTCGTGTCGGCGGTGTCGATGGCGGGCGTGCTCATCGGCGGCGTCGCCACGCGCGCGGTGCCGGCGATCGTGCCGCAGCCGATCGCGCTCGGGCTCTGCGCGATCGCGCTCGTGCTTGCGCCGCGCTGGCTCGTGCAGCTCATCGGCAGCAGCGGCGGGCGGGCGCCGGAGCGCGATTTTCGCCAAGGCCTGCGTTACTTGCGCAGCGACGCCTATCCGCGCTTCGTCTTCGCGTTCGTCTTCCTCGTGGCGGTGCTCTCCGCTGGCACCGACTACCTGTTCCGCCAGCGCGCGACCGAGGCCCTCGGCGAAGCGGGCCTCACGCGGCTCTTTGGCGACCTGAACGCGGCGGTCGGCATCTTTGCGTTGCTCTTCCAGCTGTTCATCACGCCGCGCTTGCTCGGGCGCATCGGGCTCTTCGCCTTTCTCGGCCTCGTGCCGCTCTCGATCATCGCGCTCAACGTGCTGGCGCTGCTCTGGCCCGGCAGCATCGCGGCGTGGTTCGTGCTGAAGACGCTCGAGATGGCCGGCGCGTTCGCGCTGATCCCGGCCGGCGCGCAGCTCCTCTACAATCCGATGCCGAAGGCGGCGCGCGCCAGCGTCCGCGCGACCATCGACGGCGCCGGCAAGCGCTTCGGCGCGGCGCTCGGCGGCGTACTGTTGCTCGGGCTCGGCGCGACCTACGGGGTGCCGGATCTCTTGCCGCTGTACTTGGCGCTCACGATCGTCGTGCTCTTGCCCTTGCTTCGTCGCCAGTACCTCACCGAGCTCTCGGAGACGATCTCGGGCGCGTCCCCGCGAGAGCGTGAGCTCGCGATGCTGATCGCCACCGACTCGACGACGCGGCGTGCTCTGGAAGATGCGCTGAAGACGGGTGACAAGCACCAGGTCGACGTGGCCATCGAGACGCTGTCGAAGGATCCCCACTTCGACTTCACGCGCTTCGTGCCGGGCCTTCTCGCGCACAACGCGGCGACGGTGCGCATGCAGGGGGCGGCGCTCGCGCTCTTGCGGCCGCATCCGAGCTTCGCTGACGCGCTCGTCGCGAACCTCACTCACCAGGACGCGTACGTCCGCGCGGCGGCGGCGCGAGCGCTCGGCGTCGTATCGCCCGAGCTCGCGCGGCAGAAGCTCGAAAAGGCGCTGGATGACGAGAGCGATCCGGCGCTGCGGGCCGGCGCCATCGCGGCGTTCTGGCTGTCGAAGTCGAAGCGCGACATCGCCGCCGCGTCGCTGCGGCAGCTATTGAATCGCATGAACGTGCTCGACCTGCCGATGCGCGTCGAGCTCGCGCGCTTGATCGGATCGCTCGGCCGCAGCCCTTACTCCGCGCGCCTCGAGCCCCTCTTGCGCGATCCGTCGCCGGCGGTGAGGAAGGCCGCGTCGCGGGCGGCGTTCGATGCCCGCGATCCCACGTTGATCGCGGCGCTGCTCGCGGCGCTCTCGGATCGCGAAACGTCAGCGGCGGTGCGTGAGACCTTGGCCCTCTTCGGCGATGACGCCGTGCCCCGGATCTGGGCGCTGCTCGATGATCGCCAAGCGCCTTTGAAATTGCGTACCAAGCTCCCCCGTGTGCTGCGCAGCATCGGCACCCCGTTTGCGGCGGAGGCGTTTCTCTACTCGAACCCGCAGGATGATCCGCAGCTGCAGAACCAATTGATCAGCGAGCTCTTCGCGATGAAGCGCGAGCATCCGGAGCTCGTGCTCGACAAAGCGCGCACCGACGAAGCCATCGTGCGCCGGCTGCAAGTCTTCGCCTATTTTCTGCCGCTGGTGCCGCCGCTGCGCGACGATGCGCGCTTTCGTCTGCTGTGCCGGGCGACGACCGAGCGGGTGGCGCAGACCTTGGAAGGCATCTTGAAGCTGCTGACGCTGCACCGCGCCGGCACGCAGCTGATGGCGGCGCACTCCGGCTTGCGTTCGGCCAACGCCCGCGACCGTGACAACGCGCTGGAGCTCCTCGACGAAGCCTTGAAGGGCGATCCCTTGCACGACGACGTCTTGAAGACGCTCGAGGGCGTGCGCCGCGTGCGCGACGAAAAGCTGAGCGCCGCGGAAGTCGCGTCGAAGCTGGCGCGCTCGCAAGACGCGGTGCTGCGCGCGATCGCGCGGCATTCGATGGAGCGCATTGGCCTCGAAGCCGGCGTGCCGCTGTTCTCGACGATTGCGCAGATGCTCGTGCAGCAAACGAGCAAAGACAAAGGAGACGACATGGCATCCGATATGGTCGAACGCATCTTGCTGCTCGAAGGGGTGACGATGTTCGCCGGCGCCGAGATCGACGACATCGCCGCCGTCGCGCAGATTTGCCAGGAGCGCAAAGTCGACGCCGGTGTGGCGGTCTACGAAGAGGGTGCGCTCGGCGAAGAGATGTTCGTCGTCTCCAAGGGTGGCGTCAGCATCGAGCGCGCCGGCCGGCAGATCATGACGTTCTCGGCCGGCGAGAGCTTCGGCCACGTCAGCGTGCTCGATCGCGGGCCGCGGCCGGCGACCGCCAAGGCGATGGAGCGCGGCGTCGAGCTGCTCGTCATCGATCGGCAGCACTTCATGGATCTCGTGACCGATCGGCCGGAGCTGCTCCACGGCCTCTTCCGCGTGCTGACCAGGCGCGTGCGGGATCTCCTCGAAGCCGGCGACGTTTGAGGTCTTCGTCAACCCGGCATCGCTAGGGAAAAACGGCGTGCCGGCGTGCGAAAGGCGGCGCGTGTCGTGTTCGAAGACGCGCCATTGCCGATACTGCCCGTGCCCATGTGCCTGCGGCGTCTCACCTTCTGCGCGATGGTCGCGCTCATGTTCTCGGCGTGTGCCGTCGCTGCGCCTGCGCGCCTGCAGAGCGCGACCCCCGGGGCATCGCCGGCGAACGACCTTGGCGAAGAGGGTTCCGTTGTCGAAGAGGCTGAGCCTGCCCCCGCGCCGGCGCCAACGCCTGATCTCGATCCACCCGCCCCGCCGCCGACTTGCGCCACGGTCCAAGCGTCTTGTCCTACGACGATCCTCGACAGCTTCGAGGAAGATCCGATCGCCTACGCTGCTGCGCCTTGGGCCGACGCGACCTTGGCCGCGAACGGCTCACCGGCAACCTTGTCGCGCGCGATGACTTCGGCGAGCGACGGCGCGTTCTCTTTGCGCGTGCCCTTGCGGACGAAGGCGAGCGGCTATTCTCAGGGCTACGTCGGGCGGCCGATCGAGCGTTCGCTCGCCGGCTGTGCGCGGTTGTCCTTCGAGATCGGCGTGCCGGCGAATGCGCCCGCGGGCCTCCGCGCGAAGGGCATCTTGCACTTGGCCGGCGCCTGGACGGAGCCCGAAACCTCGATCGCGCTGCAGCCGGGCACCACGACGACCGTGCACGTGCCGCTCGCCGCCGCGTTCGCCGCCCTGCCCGCGCGCGCCGCCTACGCGACGCTGACGGCGATCGGCGTGAAGATCGAAGCGTCGAACGCCGCGTACGATGGCCCCGTGTACATCGATCAGCTGCGCGTGGCGCCGGACTGGCCGCGCGAGGCCGAGGATCTGTCGGTGCGCTCCGCCGGCGTGTTCGGCGGCTTCGAGCGATCGTCGGGCGACGACATTCCGAACCGGAACGGCTTCCTCACCTTCGTCGCCGATCAGCAGGCCGCGAAGCACGCGCTCCTATGGCCAAAGCTCGGCCCCAACGACGGCGACTTCCAACTCGTCGAGACGCGCTTCGGCAACGCGCCGGGCGGCGGCCTGTTGAGCTTCGTCGACTGGACCACACTGCAAGCAGACACCGCTGTGAGCGACGGCGGCACACACGCGGTGCGGGCGATCATGTCCCGCGTCTTTCCAGCCGTGCGCTACACGACGAGCGCGAAGCACCTGACGCTCGCCACGAAGAAAGACGGCCGCGCGCGCATGCGTGGGCTCGCGATGGTGCAAAACGGCGTGGTGACCACGATCGATCTGAACGCGACCGCCGTCTCGGTTGCCACGATGAGCGAGCCCTGGATCGTCCTCTTCGCTGCCGGCGCCGCGGGCTGGCCCTTCGACGCGCCGCTGCTCGTCACCTTTCAGAACAGGCCGAGCGCTCTGACGGCGACCGCCGAGGGTCTCGACGTGACCTTCGCAGCGGGCGCAGGCGCCGTGCACGTGATGCCGCTGCACGGCCTTCGCCGCTTCAGCGCGAATACAGCGTGGCTCGCGGGCATCCCCGCAGAGTCCGTCGCCCTCGCCCGTGCGCTCGTACCGAAGCTCGCGGCGTTTCCCGTGAAGCTCGAAGAATCGGCGACGAGCGACGCCACAGAAGTCCACATCACGGCGAAGCTCACGCACTTGGCGATCACCGATCAGTGGGGCACGGTGCCGGCGCCCGTCGCCGTCCTGCCGCCGCTCGTCGCGCAAGCGAAGACCAAGGGCTACCCGGTGCGCGTCGACGGCACGCTCGCGACCCTCGACGTGCCGACGTTCTATGGCCCTTTGACCTTCGTCGCCGGCCCGAACATCACCTATCACTTGCCGCTGCCAAACGGTGTCTCTCGTGTAGAGCTTCCTTTACGTGTGATAAACGATACACACGCCGCGACCGTGCATGGCGAGCTCCTGCGCGTCATCCGCGAGCAGGTGCAGACCGAGCCGGGCACGTTCTACTTGGACGGCGACGATCGCACAGCGGCGTTTCTCTGCGAAGCGGCCGCCGCGCTCGAGCCCGGCACGCCGGAGCGCGAAAAGGCCGTCACCATGGCGGCGAAGCTCATCGAGCACGGCTGGCTCGACTCGTCGCTGCAGACCCTGCGCGAGCCGGTGACGCACCAGCGCTACATGAACGCCGCCAAGTACTGGGCGTCGAACGAGCCCTTCGACAAGGAGTGGTACACGGGCCGCCAGCTCGCGGCGCTCGCCGGGTGCGCAGAGATCGTCGACCTCGATCTCGCGCGCGGCGTGTGGCCGAAAGCACTCTCCTTGTACCGCTACGATCGCGTGTTCTTCGACTGGGCGACCGGCAGCGCGCTCTCGAGCGTCTTCGGCTACACGGCGCTGATCGACGGGATCTACTTCGCCTGGGAAGGCATGCTTGCGGTCGCCCGCTTGGCGAAGCGCCTCGGCGACACTGCGATCTACGATGACGCCGTCTACCATGCCGCGCGCCAGCAACTCGCGGTGTTCACGCTCTGGCACCACGCCGAGTGGGCTCGCGATCTCGACTATGGCGTCGGCCACCTGTCACAGACGAAGCTTGCGCAGAGCGCTGTCGACACGCGCGGCGCCATCGACGGCTTCGTCGAAGACACCGGTTGCACGACGCTCGAATTTCAATCGTTCTGGCAGACGGCCAACGCCGTGGCCTTCGACGTGCTGCCGCAGTTCGCGCTCTATCGCGACTTCGGCATCGCCCCGCGCCTGCGTACGCTGCTCTTCGACATCATGCCCGCGCTGCACCCGGACTGGCAGGATGGCAACGTGTTTCTCGCCGTCGACGATCGCTACTACGGCGGCAACAACACGGCGTTTCATCTCACCGCGCGCGCGGCGATGTTTCACGCCGATCCGGCGCCGCTCTTTGCGACCTACAACGCGAGCGCCGGCACCGAGGCGTCGAAGCAGTGGTACTCGATGCGCTGGCACGGCTTGAGCGGGCCAATGCTGCTCGCGTTCGAACGGGCGAAGGCGCCGACGGTCGAGGTGCCGGTGGCCGAGGTGCGACCGAGCACGATCGTCTTCGACGCGAAGACGCAGGTGCTCTCGTTCGACGGCGACGCGGTGTCGAGCGGCCGGGCGACGTTTCGCATCAGCGGGGCGACCGGGCCGTCGCGCGACGTGAAAGTCGACGTCTGCGAAGGCGAGCGCGTGAAGCGCGGTCTGTGATATCGCACGCCACATGAGCACTGCCCTCGTCCTTGGCGCGACCGGTCTCGTCGGTCGCGCCGTCCTCGCCGCGCTCGCGTCCGACGCTGCGTTCGATCGCATCATCGTCCTCGCGCGACGTCCCACCGACGCGACGCTCGCGGCGAAGATCGAATGGCGGGTCGTCGACTTCGACGCGGCAGCGACCTACGACGCCGTGCGCCGCGACGCTCCGGAGGTGGTATTTTCTTGCCTCGGCACGACGCGCAAGCAAACGCCGTCGCTGGAGCAGTATCGCAAGATCGACCACGATTACCCCGTGAGCGTGGCGCGCGCCGTGGCGCCGAAGGCGGTGTTCTGCCTCGTCAGCGCGGTCGGCGCAGACGCAAAGTCCCGCGTGTTCTACAACCGCTTGAAGGGCGAGGTCGAAGCCGATGTCGCCGCGAGCGGAGTCGCGTCGGTCTATGCGCTGCGACCCTCGTTCCTGCTCGGCGAGCGAGGCGGCGGCCGCGTCGGCGAGGCGCTCGGCATCGCGGCGTTCAAAGCGCTCGGGCCGCTGATGCCTTCGCGCTTTCGATCGATCGAGGCGAAGACGGTGGCCGCGGCGATGATCCGCGCGGCCAAGCAGCGCACACCCGGCGTGCATGTGTGGCACTATCGCGAAATGCTCGGCTGATGATTGTGGCGTCGATCACATGCTCCGACTACACTCCTCGCCATGCGAAGAATCCCCATTTCGCTCATGTTCCTGCTCGTCCTCAACGCCGGCAGCGCCTACGCCGCGCGTGACAAGGTCGCGCTCATGCCCCTGCAGAGCGGGCTCGGCACCCCACCTGGCCTCGGCGAAGCGTGGTCGCCGCTGATGGCCCAGCTCATCAGCGAGCGCGGAAGAGATCCGCTCTACGCACAAACGATGAAGCTCGCGCCGGCAGTGAAGAGCCTCGTCGCTCAATGCCGCAGCTCGACGTGCTACCAAGACATCGGCGCGGCGCTCGGCGCGAAGCAGCTCGTCGCGGGCGGCGTGACACGCGAAGGCCTGCGCTACTTCCTCACCCTCACCTTGCACGACCTCGCCACCTTCAAGCAGATCGCCCGCGCAGAACGCACGTGGGCTGGCGGTCCGACCGTGCTCGATCGCGAGCTCGGCGCGGCCCTCGATGAGCTCTTCGGTGCGCCGGTCGCGGTCGCTGCGGTCGAGCCGCCGCCGCGTCCGAAGGCGACGCCGGTCTCGGCGCCGCAGAAGGAGATCGTCGCGACGAACGCGCCCGTCGAGCCTAAGAAGGCCGCGCCCGTGAAGGCCGATCTCGGCACGCGCACCATCGTCGACGACCGCGTCTATCTCTATCGGACGCCGGCGATCACGCTCACGGTCGCCGGCGCCATCGGCCTCGCCGCCGGCCTCGGCATGCTCGTCGCCAGCCGCGTCATGATCGGCCCCTTCGAGGCGGCCGTGCGCCAATACAACTCGACGCCGGTCCGCACGCAGGCCCAGTACGATTCGCTGCGCGGCACGGAGCAGACGCTCGGCGGCTTACAGATCGGCACCTCGGTCGCGCTCGGTGCAGGCGCAGCGGCGCTGACGGCCGGCATCGTCCTGCTCGCGATCGACGGCAAGCCGAGGAGCCCGATCGCGTTCGTCCCGACCGGCCCAGGCGGCGCCGTCGTCGGCAGCTTCTGACCAGACGTCGCCGACGCTCAGGGGCCGAGAGACTTGCGCGAGCCACCGCAGATCGATCGCTACGAAATCCTCGGCGAGCTCGGCAAAGGTGCCAACGGCATCGTCTACTTGGGGCGCGACACCCGCCTCGGCCGCGAGGTGGCGATCAAGGTCGTCAACCCGAGCCTCGTGCGCGACCCCGTCGTGCTCGCGCGCTTTCACCGTGAGGCGAAGGCGGTCTCGAAGCTCAACCATCCGAACATCATTCAGCTCATCGACTACTCCGGCCCGGGCAGCCGCTCGCCCTACCTCGTCGTCGAACGTTTGCTCGGCAAGAACCTCGACGACCTCGTGTGCGAACGCCAGGCGCCGATCGACGCTTTCATGGCGGCCGCCGCGGTGCACCAGATCTGCCTCGGCTTGCAGCACGCGCACAGCCAAGGGCTCGTGCACCGCGATCTCAAGCCCGAGAACGTGTTCGTCGAGCCCGACGGCCGCATCGTGCTCTGCGACTTCGGCATCGCGCGCTCGTTCGACGGCGAAGAAAAGGGCACGCTCGCGTCGCACAACACGCGCCTCGCCGGCTCGCCGCTCTACATGTCGCCCGAGCAAATCGCGACGCCGGGCAACGTCGGGCCGGCGTCGGACATGTTTTCGCTCGGCTCGCTGCTCTTCTTCTTGGTGACTGGCCGCCACGCGTTCATGACCGACAGCGTGGTCAACGTGCTGAAGCGCATCCTCGCCGCGAAGCCCGAAAGCCTGCGCGAGCTGCGGCCGGGGCTGCCCGATCGCTTCTATCGCATCGTGGACAAGCTGCATCAGCAGGCGCCGGAGAAGCGCTACACGAGCGCGCAGGCGATCGCCGACTCGCTGACGCTCGTCCTGAAGGAGACGGGCGCGCCGGATCCGAAGAAGGCGCTGCAAACCCAGTTGCAGAAGCTCGGCCAGGCGACCCAGGCGATGTCGAAGAGCCAGATCGTCGCGCTCGACGATCTCGACGTCGACTCGCAGACGGTGATCTCGTCGCTGACCGGCGCGCACAAGCTGCCGGCCGAAGGCGCGGCGGCCGCGAGCGGCGCGGCGGCGAAGCCGAGGACGAAGGAGGCCGAGCGCACGACGAAGATCGCGCCGATCGCCGTCACGGTCATCGCGAAGAAGGGCGAGCTCGACGTGACCTCCGACGTCATCATCCACCAAGGCCCGGGCGAGACGACGATCGAGAACATCCTCGCCCGCAAGCGGAAGCGATCGTTGCAGGGCGCCGAGTCCACGCGGCAGACGACGCTGCTCATCGTCGTCGGCATCTTGGCGATCGCGCTCTTGGCGTCGCTGCTCTTGATCGTCACCTCGAAGCGCCGCGCTCCGCCGCCGCTCGCGCCGATCATCGCGCCGGCGATCGTCAACAACGGGACGCTGCGCTTGACGACGCAGCCGACGGCCGACGTCTACGTCGACGAACGGAAGATCGGAAACAGCGCGAGCATGGGGCCGGTACCGCTGCCGCCGGGCACGCATCGACTCCGCCTCGTGCACCCGAAGCTCGGCAAGCACGAAGAGAGCTTCGAGGTCGCGGCGGGGATGGATACGACGTTGAATATTGATTTGAGGAAGAAGAAGTAACGGTCTTTCTCACTTCGAGAACAACGCCAGGTGCACGAGGGTCCCGTCGGCGACGAGCATCGATCCGCTGATCTCCCCCTCGATCTTGTACTCCTTCCCCAACCCAGGGTTCGGCAGCGCGCGCATTCTGCCGGCGATCCCCGCGGCCAGGAACGCCTCCGCGCCGAGCTCGCTCTTGCGATTGCCGCGGGTCGGCGTCGCCGCGTCGATCGCCACCGTGCGCAAGAGCTTGGGCCAGAGCGCGGTGAACAGCGGCCGATTCGTGAACACGTCTGCGCTCGACACCTCGCCGTCGATCGTCGCGACGAAGCCAATCATCACTTCGTTGTCCGCGGCGAGCGAGAGCAGCGCGGCCAGGTACCGCTCGGTGCTCTGGCGCACGTCGCCGTCCTCCATCACCGCGCGCAGCGTGCCGGTCGGGCTGTAGACCTTCGCCGCCGCTGACTTCGCCGCCACGTGCTGCCAGATCTCGCCCTGGGGTGCCTTCAACGCGGCCGATCGACGGACGCCCTTCGTCGCTGTGCCGTAGCCGGCGGCGAAGCGATTGCTGTTCCCTCGCCAACGGCCGGCCTCGACGCAGTAGACCGACAGCGCCACGTTCTTCAGCGTCGGATCGAGCAGCACGTCGTGCGCCGAGATGCGATCTTGCTTGGCCCCCGCGAGCAACTCCCCGGTCATGATGAACAGCGGGTCCTTGCTCTTGTTGACGAGGTGCAAGGTGGGAACGTCGCCGCCGCCCACCTCGCTCACGCGCACGCTGTTCTTCCCCATCGCGTCGTCGAGGGAGACGTAGCGGCGCTCGGGATCGGCGCTCGAAGAGAGGATGGGATAAATCGTGAGATTCCCGGAGGTACGGCCGGCGCCGAGGGTCCACGCCCCGCGCGCTTTCGTCAGCACGGCGTTTGCTTCGTCGGCGCGGGCGGGAACAGCGACGAGCATGATCAACACGAGAAGAATCGTTTTCATGAGAGCCTCCGAGCGCTCTCGTTTTCAAGGTGCGCGCCATCACGGCCGGCGCCGCGATCGCTCGTGAATTTCCGCGATCTGCGAAGAGAATGCCGCAAGCGAGTTGACGAAAGGTAAAGACGCTTTACACGCCCTGCAGCGCGCGATCGCAGCGGCGCAGGAGAATTTCAGCGGATCGCTTCTTGCTCACGTAGCCGCCCATGATGCACCTCACGATCTTGCTCCTGACCGTCGCTCCAAGCCCTGAAGCGCAGCTCGCGGCGCGCCTCACCACGATCTTCGGCGTTCGCTTCGACGTCGAGGCCGGCGACGGCGTGTTGATCGCACGGCGCGGCGGCGTTCCCGAGCGACACGCGACTTACGGAGAGGCCTTCTTGAAGGACGTGGCGCCGCTCTACTTCGACGCCGCCTCGAAGACACCCATCCCGATCGTGCTCTTCGAGGACAAGCGCACCTTCACGCGGCACACGCGCATGGACGCGTACGGCTTCTACGCGTACGACGATCGCACAATCTACACCTATCAAAACTCGGGCTATGGCACGCTCTGGCACGAGCTGATGCACGCGCTGATTCACAAGCACCTCGCATGTACGACGCAGGACTGGTTCAACGAAGGGCTCGCGTCGTTCTATGAGATGGCGCACCTGGAAGACGGCCACATCACGCCGGGCTTCACCAACTGGAGGCAGCCGATCTTGCACGAAGCGCTGCGGACGAAGACGGCGCGCCCACTGCGCACCTTGCTCCTGCAGACTGCGACGACGTCATCGGCCGATCTCGCCGAGGCGCGCTTCCTCTTCGTTTACCTGTGGCTGCACGGGCAGCTCGTGCCGTTCGCGCGCGCGTACATGCACGAGCTCTGCCCGAAAGCGCAGGGCCGCGCGCTCGGCACCCTCGCCGCCGCCAAGCTCGAAGCGTTGCTCGGGCGTCCGCTCGCCGAGATCGACACAGAGTTCATGGCGCTCGCGAGGAAGCTCGGCCCGAACGTGCAGCTCCGCCAGTTCGAGAAGCTCGAACACTCCGCGGCGAGCGGTCAGACTAAGCGTGAGAACTGAAACGTGGCGAACGAAGTGATCATCCAGGTGAACGACAGCGGCCTTGGGCGTAAGTATTCGCTCGACGGCGCGCTCAACGGCACGCCCAACGGCGGCGTCGTGCTCGGCCGCGCGAGCGACGCCGACATCCAGCTGCTCGGCGGCCTCATCTCGAAGCGCCACGCCCGCGTGTATCGCGCTGACGATCGCTACTTCATCGAGGACCTCGCGAGCAGAAACGGCGTCACCGTCAACGGCGTTCGGATCACAAAGCCGGCGCGCTTGGAGCCGAACGATCTCTTCGCGATCGGCGACGCCGCGTTCCTCTTCGCGCCGGACTTGGAGGTCTTGCCGATGGACGGCGGCGACAAAGCCGTCATCGTCACCGGCGGCAACGAGAGCGATCCGACGCGCCCCGGCTTTGGTCACGTGGTCCCGGTCCCGCTCGCCGCCGCGCCGACGCCGGTCGAGGCCTTTCTCGGCAAGAGCGCCGACTTGAAGACGCTGCTCTCCGAGCTCTTGCGCTTCGTCGAGGAGCGCATCCCGTTCGGCGCCGCCGGGCTCATGCGCGCGCGCGAGCAGAGCTTCGAGCCCGTGTGTTTGGCGTCGAGCGCCCGCACGGTTTCGTTGCCGAAGGGCCTCTTGCGCGCAGCGCTCGCACGCGACCAGCTGCTCTACGTTCCCGACGCCGCTGCCGACACATCGTTCGCCGGCGCGCCGCAAGTCGGGACGCCACGATCGATCGTCGTCGCGCCGCTGAAGGCCGGCAGCGAGACGACGGGGCTCTTGTTCCTCCACGCCGATCGCCCGCGCGCATACGAGGCCGCGCATCTCGACGCCCTGGCGGCGCTGGTGCCGTCGATCGCCGTCGTGCTCGGGCTGTGGGATCGCCAGCAGACCCTCGCCGCCACGCTCGAGCGCATGCAGGTGTTGCACGCCACGAAGACCGCGAGCGCGATCGTCGGCGACAGCCCGGTGTGGCGCGAGCTGCGGGCGCTCATCGCGAAGGTCAGCGCGGCGCCGTCGCCCGTGTTGATTCAAGGTGAGTCCGGCACCGGCAAAGAGCTGGTCGCGCGCGAGCTGCACGCCGGGAGCCGGAGCGCGGGACCGGCCGCGCCCTTCGTCGCGATCAACTGCGGCGCCATCCCTGAGCACCTGATGGAGAGCGAGCTCTTCGGCTACGAGAAGGGTGCGTTCACCGGCGCGCAAAAGCGCACGCCGGGAAAGCTGGAGCTCGCGCACGGCGGCACGCTCTTTCTCGACGAGATCGGCGACTTGCCGCTCGCCCTGCAGGTGAAGCTCCTGCGCGCGCTGCAGGAGAAGCAGTTTTACCGGCTCGGCGGTGCGCAGCCGGTGTCGATCGACTTTCGCTTGCTCGCCGCGACGCACCGCGAGCTGCGCGCGATGGTCGGCGCCGGAAAGTTCAGAGAAGATCTCTTCTATCGGATCAACGTCGTCAACATGACGCTGCCGCCGCTGCGCGAGCACGCGGACGACGTGCCGCTGCTCGTCGACCACTTCCTCGCCGAGGTGAACGCCGACTTGCACCGGCGCGTGCGTGGCGTGGAACGAACGGCGCTCGCGGCGCTCTGCCGCTACAGCTGGCCAGGCAACGTGCGCGAGCTGAAGAACGTGATTGAGCGCGCCGTCGTGTTGCTCGACGGCGACGTCATCCGGGTGAGCGACCTGCCCGCTGAGATCCTCGCCGACCACGGCCTTGCCGACGCGCCGGCCGACGCGACGCTGCCGCGCCAGCTCGACGCGCTGGAAAAGAAGCTGATCACCAGCGCGTTGAAGCGAGCCCGCGGCAAGAAGGTGGCCGCCGCGCGTGCGCTCGGGATCTCGCGGCCCACGCTCGATAAGAAGATCAAGGACTACGCCATCGACGCCTTTGCTGCCGAGGAGGCATGAGCTTCTTCTGCCCGAAGTGCCGCGCGACGATGGCGGACGGCGCCGGCCAGATGATCGCCTGCGCGAGCTGCGGGCTGAAGGTGGATCTTGCGACGCTCGACACGCAGCACGGCCAACGCGCGGTGATCGCGCCGTTCTCGTTGGTGAAGAACCACACAGGCGAGACCTTCGGGCGCTTTCAGCTCATCGAGCACATCGGCCTCGGCGGCATGGGCAGCGTCTACAAGGCGCTCGACATGCGCGACCAGCGGCCGGTGGCGGTGAAGGTGCTCTTTCATCAGCTCTCGCTGCACGGCGAGCTCGTCGAGCGCTTTCACCGCGAGGCCGAGGTGCTGAAGGAGCTGTCGCACCCGAACATCGTGCGCTTCTTGGAAGAAGGCACGACGCCGCACGGCGCGCACTACCTGGTCATGGAGTACGTCGAAGGGCCGACGCTCGAAGCGCACCTCGCCGAGCGCACGTTGTCGGCCAAGGACGCGCGGCGGATCATCGAGCAGATCGCCCAAGCGCTCGCGGCGGCGCACGAGAAAGGCATCGTGCATCGCGATCTCAAGCCGGCGAACATCTTGCTCACCAAGGACGGCGTGAAGGTCGTCGACTTCGGCGTGGCGCGTATGGCGGCGCACGACTTCACGCTCACGCACTCGGACGCGGTCATCGGCACCTTCAACTACATGGCGCCCGAGCAGCGGCTGCGCGGAAAGGCGATCGACGCGCGCGCGGATATTTTTTCGTTGGCGACGATCTTGTACCGCATGCTCACGGGGACACTGCCGATCGGCCAGTACGATCCGCCGAGCAAGGTGAACGCCGACGCTGGCCGATCGTTCGACGCGCTGATTCGCCGCGCCCTGCACCCGGATCCCGATCGGCGACCGCAAGACGTGGACGAGTTTCTGCGTGCGTTGGCGGTGAGCCGCGTGCCGCGCTGGGTAATCGCGAGCGCTGCGGCCGCGATGATCGTCGTGCTGACGGGTGGAGCTTATGTTGCGTTCGCGCCGGTCGCAGCGCCTCCGGAGCCCGCGATCACGAAGGAGCCGCCGATCGCCAAGGACCCTGTGAAGGAACCGGCCTCTGCGCCCGTGCTTGCCGCGCCGCAGGCGGTTGATCCGCCGGTGACCAAGTCTCTGGAAGACCTCAGCGCCCTCAAATCGTTGACCAGCGAGTCGCCGAAGAAGAAAAAGCCGAACCTGGGGAAGCCGAGCAAGCTCGCGGACGACGACCTCAAAGGTGGCAGCCTCGGCAACCGTGGCACGTCGAAGAGCGAGCCGGCGCCGACTCCGAAAGGCAAAAAGGGCAAGAAGCCGTGAGCGCGGGCGGAGCGGTGAGCGACTGCCTTTGTAGTTCGCCGGCGCCTCAGGACAAGCGCGCCCGAATCTCACGCAGCTGGTTCAGTTCCTCGTCCCAGTACCTGTTCTCTTTGAACTGATCGAACACCCGCAGAAACGCCGGATCATGATAGCGCCGCGCGATCCACGCCGAATAGTGCACGACGCGCAGCGCCCGCAGCCCCTCGACGATCATGAGCTCGTCGCGATCGAACTTGCGCATCGACGCGTAGCCCTTAATCAGCGCGTCCCGTTCTTCGAGCGACGCCTCATCGCGCCCGGGCACGAGCAGCCACAGGTCTTGGACCGCCGGGCCGTTCACCATGTCGTCGAAGTCGACGAGCCAGTAGCCTTCCTTGTTCTCCAAGAGATTGCCGCGGTGCAGGTCGCCGTGCACGCGCAGCGTCTTCATGCGCGAAAGCTTCGGATCGAGCCAATCGAAGATGTCCTCGGCCACCGCCACGTAGGCTTCTTCGAGCGCTTTCGGGATGAAGCCGAGCTCGAGCAGCGTCTCCAAGCTCTTATCGCCGAACTCTTCGACCGTGAGCTTGCGCCGGTGGAGCGCGGGCTTCCACTCGCCGGCGTTGTGCATGCGCGCGATCAAGCGGCCGATGCGCTCGAGATCCGGCGCCTTCATGTCTTCCGGAGAACGCCCGCGCACCTTCTTGAACACGGCGCAGAACAGGCCGTCGACCTCGACCACCGTGTCGGTGCCCGAAAGCGGCATCGGTGCGCCGACCGGGATGTCTTGGTGCTCGAGCTCCAAGATGAACTTGTGCTCGTCGAGGATCTGCTCCCTGCTCCAGCGGCCGGGCCGATAGAACTTGGCGACGACGCGGGTGCCTCCTTCCAATTCCAATTCGAAGACGCGGTTCTCGTAGGAGTTCAGTTGGAAGCAAAAGCCCGTCGACCGAGGCCCCAGCTTCTCGACGACGCTCATCGCCAGGCTCGGCGTCAGCGTGAAGAATAGATCGTCTGCCACGGCGGAGCCTTTCGCTTAGAGTGCCGATAACCGCAACGGTCGATCCGGCCTGCGCGATAACGCCAGTAACCCCAGGAGCGCACGTGAGGTCACGATGGCCGGCGCTTCTCCGATACTCGATCTCTCGGATCCCTCGGCTCTCCGACGCCTCGGCCAAGACGGCGTCGATCCACGCCTAGGCGGGCCCTACGCGCGGCCGCAGATCGATCCGAACGCCGTCATGTCACGCGGCACGGCCAGCGAAGTCGACGAAGAGTTCAAGGCGCTGCTGCTCACCCACGCCGGCGCCCCACGTGCTGCCGAGGCCGCGGCGCAGTACCTGCTCGACAAGTACGGCCCCTACTCGCTCGCGAACCCGAAGGGCGAAGCGGCGCGCCGCGCGATCATCAACCACCTCACGTGGATGTGCGGCGACGCGATTCAGTACAACAACGATCGCTATCCTTCGACCGCGATCGACGTGCAGCCGCCGAACGTCACGATCAACACCTTGAAGGGCGTTTGCCGGGACTACCATACGGCCGCCGCGGCGATGCTCGCCGGGTTGATGACGGCCGAGCCCGACGGCGCCGGTGGGTGGAAGCTCGGCACCTGTATCGGCCAAGAAGACAAGGTGGTCGCCTCGGGCTACGGCGGGCCGGACGAGTCGCACGCGTTCTTCTCGTTCGTCGATCCGGCGACGCAGAAGTGGAACACGCTCGAGTACGGCAAGAACTACTTCGTCAAAGGCGCCAGCTACGACGCGTCGATGCTCGCCACGCTCCACAACATGAGCGGGATCTACACTTACGTCATCCGCGGCTGGGACGTGTCACCGACCACGAACCACCGCCAGACGATGGGCTCGCAAGCCGTCGTCGACTTCTTCACCCGCACACCGACGCAGACCTTCGACATGAGCGCGACCCAAGGCGGCGTCTGGCTCGGCGGCAAGCTCACCGACAAGGCCGGCGTCAGCGCCACGTTTCAGCGCGAGACGATGTCCGGGCGCCTCGGCGGCGGCCTGATGGTGCACGTGCAAGACACCTTCGACAAAGGGCCCTTCGAAGGCCGCTGGCACCTGGGCGCCGGCGCGTACTACCACACCTTCTCGGCGGCGCCGGTGCCGGGCGTGCGCGGCGCAGATGATCGGGAGGAGTATCGCGAGCTCGTGCTCGGCCTGCGCGGCGACGGCAGCATCCGCACGAAGCCGCTGCGCCTCCTCGACGACTCGGTCGAGCTGCGCCTCGGCGCCGACGCGGATCTGCTGCTCGGCTTTCCCCTCTTCAACACGACGCGGCCGGATCCGTTGCCGGTGAACCCGCAGCGCCTCGGCGACTACTCGCGCGCCGACATCACGCTGCACGCCCGCGCCGACGGCCACCACGAGCTCACCAAGGACGCCACGATCGATTGGAACGTCTGGGTCAGCGCGCGCTACGATCTCATCCTCGTCGGGACCGAAGGCGCGATCTCGATCGCCGGCGGCGCGCCGACTTTCTGGGGCTCCCTCGTCAAGGAGCCGTACACGATCGGCGGCATGGGCGCGCTGACGGTCGGCGATCGCAAGAAGCTGAGCTTCCGCACGGAGAGCGGCTTCGTCTGGCGCCCGGGCAGCTCACCGCTGTTCAACACGCCGAACGAATTCCACTACGTCGCGGCGCGCGCGGGCTACGCGGATCGCTTGTCCCTCTCGGCGATCGGCATGGGCAGCATGAGCGCCGGGCAGAAGAGCCCGATCGACACGCTGTCCTTGCAGCTCGGCCTGAGCGACGTGCGAGGGCTCAGCTTGAACGCGAACGTCACGGCGCCGATCGCCTCGCCGAATCGGGCGATCGTCGGCCTCGGGATCAACGGAAGGTTCTAGCGCTATTCACGCACGACGCAGGCGTCGACCTTGCCGGTGACCGTCACGGCTTGCTTGATCGTGATCGCGCTGCCAGCGCTGCAGTCGGCCATCGCGGCGGTCCCAGCCGCTTGCACCGAGCCGCTCTCGGCGATGATCTTGCCGCCCTCGATCGCGAGCAGCGCCGGGCCAATGCCGTTCTTCACGGTCGAGCGCACGAGCCTGATGTTGCCGCCGTGCCAGGCCGTGGCGCCGCTCGCGACCGCGCGGTCGATCGTCGTGTCTTCGAGCGTGACGTCGCCGTCGATCGCCGTGACGCCCTCGCCCTTCGCTGCGTTGATCTGACTCTTCGCGACGAGCACCGTGCTCTCTTGCGTGTAGAGCCCGATGCCTCGCGTGCCGTCCGGATCCGTGGCGACGCCTTCGAGCGTCAGCGCCGTGAAGGTGGCGTTCGCGCGGATCAACGAGATGCCGTTGCCGCGCACGCCCTTGATCTTCAGGTTCGTGAATGTGAGCGGCGACTTCAGATCGTTCGAGATGACGCCCTCGCCGCCCTTGCCGCGGCCGTCGACGGTGATGTCCGTGTAGTCGCCGCCGCCGCCCGAGAGGGCCAAGCCGCCGAAGATCCCGGAGATGAAGCGCGCGTTCTTCAACGTGACCTTCGCTTCGGGACGCGTGCCGAAGCCGTACTCGCCGCCTTCGCTCTCGAGGTCTTCGCCAGTGAACGAGCCGGTCGCCACGAAGAAGCCCGAATTCTTGATGCGCTTGGCGACGGCGCGCGTGACCGTGGCGCTGCCGTTGATCACGCTGACGAGGCCTTCGATGTCCTCGCCGAGCGCGTCCGTGAGCGTGAGCGCGCCGCCGTCCTCGACACGAAAGCCGACCCGCCCGCCGGTGACGTACACCTCGCGCGCGTCGAGCGAGCCTTTGATGAGCACCGCGTGCTGGCCCGCCGCTGCGCAAACGCCGAGCTTGCGGAGCTTCACGTGGGCGCCCACCGGTACGACGATCGCCGGACCGTCGGTCGGCGCCGTAATGCAGGTGGCGTCCGCGCCGGCGCCTTCGAGGACGTCGCCGTTCTTCAGCGAAAAGGGACCGGGGACGTTTCCGGCAGCGAGGACGAGGGTGGCGTCGGTGGTCGTCGGGGTCTCGCTCTGCGGCGTGGGTTCGGCGGTCGCGGGCCCGGCCGGCGGCGGCTTTTCTTGTGGCGCAGCGCAGGCGACGAGCAGAAACGAGAAGACAAATGTCCGCATGGAGCGGCGTGCGCTAGCAGGCGCGCGGTCAATCGAGAAGGGAAAATGCGTGACGAAGGAGTCGCGCTTCTAACGCTCGTGCGGCATGAGCGCGCGCGGTGCTCTGAAGTACTGCACCGGCGAGTACGCCAGCAAGTTCGACACGCGGCTCGTGTAGACGCACGCATAGTCTCCGACTTGCTCGCCGAAGCGGCTCGTCTCGTGTCCTTCCTTGAACACCAGGCCCCAATAGCGATTGAAGGTATTCTCGACGAGCGAGTCGAGCTCCAGCGTCCGGTCGAGCGCGCTCTGTAGCACGCGCTTCATCTCGTCGCGATCACGGCGCAGATCCTTGGCGTATTGGATCAGCCGCTCGCGCTCGGTCTTCTGCTTCACCGGATCCAAGTTGTCGATCACGCGCTCCAACGACACGAGCACGCTCTTGTTGTGCAGGAGCTCCTGATCGAGCAGGCGCCGCCGCTCTTCCAAGGCTTGCAGCTCGTGCAGCTCGCGCTTGAAGCGGATCGACAGGTTGATCTCCTCTTCGAGCTCGCTGACGATCAACGCCGTGCGCCACAGGCCGGACTTCTTCGTCTTCAAGATGTCGCCGTAGATGTGATCGCCGACGTAGAGCACTTTTTCGCCCTGGTAGAGGGCCATCTTCTCGAAGTCCTTCAGGTTGCCGCCACAGTAGACGTGGCCGCGCTGCAGCTTGTCTACGGGCTTCTCCAGCGGCTTGCCTTCCACGCGCGCGTCCTCGGCGATGTTGAGATCGACGAACGGATTCTGCGCCGTGAACCAGTCCGGCTTCTTCGAGCTGACGACCACGATGTCGAAGTAGTTTCGCCACGACGGGTACTGCGGCATCACGCCGTCCAAGAGGAAGCGCATCATCGGCTCGGTGTAGTTCCACGCCGAGTTCGTCAGCACGAAGAGCTTCTTTCCGGACGAGCGCATCTTGTGCAGCGTGTGCGCGAGCTCGGGGTCACGCGGGCAGTAGTGCTCGGGGTTCGCGCGGATGATGTCCTTCAGCGACTCGTCGCGGTGCACCTCGTCGATGCACTCGCGCACGTCCTTGAAGATGCTCTCGTAGTTCGGCTGCGCGCGCTTGCCGGCCTTCCAGTCGTTGTCGAACATCTCGACGATGTCGGCGTAGAGGCACATCTCGGGCAGCGCGAAGAGCGTGTCGACCAAGTAGTAGCGCGGGTTCGAGAGGCGGATGTGCTCGCCGCGGTAGATCTTGCGCCGCTCCTCTTTTTCGAGCCCGACGCGGCCGTGATAGCAGCGGCCGACGTGGTTGAAGCGATCGATCTTGAAGATGTTGCCGAGCTGCTTGTCGACGACGAGGCCGCGGATCACGAACTCGGGATCGTACGCTTTCTCGCGCAGGAGCTCGGGGTAGCCGCGCTTGAAGATCAGCCGATCGACGGTCAGGCGGTGCGCGAGCGACTCCATGGGCACGCGCAGGTAGCTGAGCAGCGTGTAGTCCATGTCGAAGCCAATCATGTTGATCTGATCGAAGCGCAGATCGCGGTTGGCGAAGACTTGCCGGCCGGGCGGCGGTGGCGAGCTCTCCAGGCTGTGGCTCAGGCGCTCGACGTCGAGGGGGCCGCCTTGGCCGTTCAACTGTCCGTTCAGGATCTTGTCGTTCGGAAACATGACCACGGTCATACGAGGATAGTCTCTCCCAGCGGAATGAAGGCGTCTACTTCTGCCACGATCTCCTTGGCCGCGCGGGCCCGGAACATGGCGGCCTCGGTGCGCACCCCGGCGCGGCGCAAGGCACGGACGAGGGGCAGAAAATCGCTGTCACCGCTCACGATGACCACGCGCTGAAACTGCGCCCGCAGATCCATCACGTCGACGGCGATCTCGACGTCTTGATCGGCCTTTTGCGACCCATCCGGCAGGATCTTCGGCGTGCGCTTCTTCACTTGCCAGCCGCCGGTCTTCAAGGCGCGCGAGAAGGCGTCGAAGCCGTCGGCCCCGTTGTCGATGACGTAGGCATACAATGAGGCGGACTCGCCGCCTGCGACCAACGCGTCTCGCAGCGCCGCGAAGTCGATTTTGCGCCCATATAAATGTCGCGCTGCACCGGCCAAGTTGGCGCCGTCGACGAAGATCCCGGTCCGCCCCTCCGCGGCGACCCTCCCCGGTCCCTTTTCGGCGCCCTTTTCAACGCGATTCTTCCCCGGTCCCTTTTCGGCGAAATCTTCCCCGGTCCCTTTTCGCGGCTCGCTCGGCGCCACGAACCCAGGCCCGGCCGACATCAACGCCGCGGCAAGATTCAACTGCGTGCGCAAGAGGCCGATCTCCTTCGTCAAGGCGTCGCGCTCGGCCTCGAGCAGCTTTACGTGATCGCGATCCTTCTCGCGCTCGCGCACGAACGCGGCCTGCTTCTCCACTCTTCGCAGCTTGCGCCGCAGCTCGTTGGCCTCACCTGCAGCGACGCTCTCTTCCGCCGGCTTCTTCGCCGACGCTGCCACGCGGAGCTCCCGCTCGAGCGCGCGCGAGGTCTCGTTCGCGCGCTTGAGCTCCGCCTCGTGCTGTCCGAGCCGCGCCAAGATCGTCGCCCGCTCGCTCTCGAGCGCGAGCACCTTCTCTTCGAGCGAGCCCTTCTTCTTCTCCGACTGCTCGAACGCCGTCGCCAGCTCGCGCACGTCGTCGGCGATGCCCGCGGCCTCGGCCTTCTTCAGCGTGACCGCGCTCTGGGCCTTCGCCGCGGCGATCTCCGCGAGGAGCCCCGTGGCTCGCGCGTGCCAGGGCTCGCCGCGCAGGACCGCCAACACGAGCGCCGCGAGCAGGAACTTCGCGCTCGATCGCCGCTGCGTGAGGTACGGCGCCAGCTCCTCGCGCCACGTCGCGTCGGCGAAGGTGTCGAGCTTCTGCCGCTCGAGGCTCGTCGCCTGCATGATCATCTTCCCGAGCGCGCGCCGCACTTGCTTGTCCTTCGCTGCGAACGCCACGAGCGCGTGGCCGAGCTCTTCGCGCGGGCGGCTCGAGGTCTCGATGGCGCCGCCCTTGGCGATGCGCCGCACCTCGGCGTCGAGCACGGGCCGATCGACGCTGTGGGCGATGCAGGCCACGATCTGCTCGGCGTCGCCGAGGGCGAGGAGCGTCGCGATGTCGAGGGTGTCACTCACCTTGCTTGCCGCTCGATCGCTTGCTCGACGAGGCCTCGGTACGCGTGAAAGAGCGCACGCGTCACGGCGCCGTCGCCAAGAAGGCGCTTCTTGCCGAAGTGGCTCACGTGCTGGAAGCCGACGATCGCCGAGGTGACGAAGGCTTCGTCGCACGCGAGCACGTCCTTCACCGCGAACGCGCGCTCGACGACCCGGAAGCCGAGCTTCTTGGCGAGGCGAAACACCTGCTCGCGCGTCGTGCCTGCGAGGATCGTGCCGTCGGCGGGCGGCGTCGCGAGCACCCGGCGCTTGGCGATGAACAGGTTGCCGGCGCTCGTTTCGTAGACGCGCTCTTTGCCGGCGCAGAACGCCACGTCGTCGAAGCCTGCGGCTGCGCGCGCGAGGCACGCCGCGGCGAACGCGTAGTTGCCGTGCTTCGCCGCAAAGACGCCGCTTTTCGCCGCCCGCGGAGCATCGACCACCGCGAGCCGCACCCGCGCCGGCGGCTCCTGCGCAGCGATCACGTGCAAGCTCGCGTATGTCGCCGGGACAGACTGCCGCCTGAGCCCGCGCCCCTCGCCGCGGCTGAGCGTCACCCGGAGCACGCCGTTCTCGACGCGCGGCATGCCGGCGACGGCGGCGTCGGCCTCGCCGAGCAAGCGAGCTCTCGCAGGAAAGCCGAGCAGCGCGAGCGAGCGCGCGAGCCGCGTGCGATGCGCGCGCCAAAAGAGCGCCACCCCGCGCTCGACCCGCAAGGTCTCGAACGCCGTGTCGCCGTAGAGGACCGCGCGATCATCGAGCGCCAGGCGCACGTCGCCGAACGCGCGCCACGACTCTGCAGCGTACGCGAAGCGATCCGGCGTCATCGCGACTCGGCGGCGCCCGCTCGCGCCGGCAGGGCCAGCATCTGCTCGATCCCGCGCTCGATGCGGTCGGCGCCGACGCCGGAGAAGTAGTCGACGTCTTTGCCACGAAAGCTGTGCTGGCCGGCGTAGCGCTCGTCGCGCACGACGACCGCCGGGGCGAACATCGGGCCGTAGAGCTCGGGCGCCGATGGTCCGAAGACGCAGGTCGTCGGCAATTCCAACATGTCGGCGACGTGCATCGGCGCGCTGTCGGCGCAGAAGATGCCAGCGGCGCCCGCGATCACCGCGAAGAGCGGCTTCAGCGTGAGGTCGACGCTCACCGGGATTCTGAGCTCGTGGCCGAGCGCTTCGAGCCAACCGCGCTCGCTCGGACCCCCGACGAGCAAGAGCGCAACTCCGGCGCGGCGCAACGCGCGAACGCCGGCCTCGATGAGCCGATGCGGCAAGCTGCGTCGTGGCCAGCGCGAGCCTGGCGCGATGACGACATAGGGAGCGCGCACGTCGAGCGCGACGAGCCGCTCGGCCGCTGAGCGCCACGCCGCGCCGGTGATGTGCGGTGCGCAAGCGGACAGCGGCGGCATCGCCCGATCCGAGGAGAGCACGCTGAGCAAGTTGCCGTGTTGCTGGACGACGTTGCTCATCGGCTTGCACGGGACCCGAAAGTCGAACGCGAGCGGGCTCATCTCCTGCCAGTTTGCGCGGACGATGGCATGCGGCGCGGCCGTCGCCACGGTCCACACCGCGCTTCGCAAGAGGTTCTGAAAGTCGACGACGAGATCGTAACGCTCCGCGCGCAGGCGCGACCACATCGCGCGCGCAGCCTTCGTCTTCAACCGGCGCAGCTCGGCCATGATCTGCTGGCGCGGCACGACGATGATGTCATCGAGCGAGGGCAGCTCGCTCACGACGTCGGCGGCGCCCTCCTCCACCAGGTGATGGATCGTGGCGTTTGGCAGCAAGCGGCGCAGCGCCGCGATCGCCGGCAGCGTCGTCAGCACGTCGCCGACGGCGCCGAGGCGGATCGTCAGCACGCGCTGCGGCGTCTCGCCGGTCCGCGCGAAGTAGAGGGAGCTCTCAGCGCTCACCCGGCGAGCTCCTCGAGCGCGTCCTCGATCTCGCGCCAAAGGTCCTCGACGTCCTCGATCCCGACCGAGAGGCGCAGCATGCGGTGCGTGATGCCGAGCCGCTCGCGATCTTCCTTCTTGAGGGATCGGTGCGAGCTGAGCGCAGGATGGTTCACCGTGGTCCCCGTGCCGCCAAGGCTGGTGACGAGCGGGATGTGCTCGAGCCCGGACACGAAGCGCCGCGCGACCTCGCGTTCATCACCGTGCGGCGCGAGCACCAGGGTGACGACGGCGCCCCCGCGGCCAGAGAACGCATCGTCCGGATAGAACACCTGCTCGATCGCGGTGTGCTCACGCAGGCGCGCTGCCAAGGTCTTCGCGTTGCTGCACTGGCGATCCATCCGCAGCGCCAAGGTCTTCAAGCCGCGCAAGACGAGCCACGCGGCGAACGGATCCATCGTCGCGCCGAGCAGGATCGCCTGCGTGAAGATCTCCTTCATCGTCTCGTGGTCGCCGAGCGCGATGCCACCGACCACGTCCGAGTGGCCGCCCAAGTACTTCGTGGCCGAGTGGACGACGACGTCGGCGCCGAGCGCGATAGGCCTACAGAGCAGCGGCGTCGCGAAGGTGTTGTCGATGATCAGCTTGCAGGCGCGCTCTTTGGCCAGCGCCGAGAGCATCGTCACGTTGGCGACTTGCAAGGTGGGGTTGCTCAGGGTCTCGGCGACGATGAGGCGCGTGCCGGGCCGCAGTGCGCGCTCGACCGCCCGTTGCTCGCCGCAGTCGACGAAGCTCGCCTTCACGCCGAAACGTCCAAACAGCTGCGTCAGCGACGCGTAGGTCACGCCGTAGATCTGTTCAGCACAGACGACGTGGTCGCCCGCGCGAAGGATGCCAGCGAAGACCGCCGTCATTGCCGCCATGCCCGACGCAAAGGCGATGCCGCGCTCGGCGCCTTCCATCAGGCAAAGCTCGCGCTCGAGCGCCGCGTTCGTCGGATTCGAGACGCGCGTGTAGGTGTGCGCTTTCAGATCGCCGGCGTAGATCGCTTCCAGCGTCTCGAGATCGTCGAGCTCGAACGCCGAGCTCTGCACGATCGGCATCGACGTTGGGCGCGTCTTCTCCACGCCTTCGCGTTCATGGCCAGCGCGGGCGCAGCGCGTAAACAGGTTGTCGTCACCGCTCATGGCAGGATCATCCGTAGACGCGCGTAGCGTAGGATCCTGCGGCAAACAAGCGACCTATTGACCGTGATCGCCGCTTCGTGCGCTTTCCCTCCGGTCGTGACTCCGCGTCGCACCCCGCGCCTGCTCTTCGTGCTGGTATGGCTCGCCGCCTGTGCCGGTCGGGCCAAGGCGCCGCCCGTCGCGTCGGCCCCCGTCGCGAGTAGCGCACCCGTCGTCGAGCCGAAGGTGCTCGGGCGTTCATGCGCGGAAGCCCTCGGCGATGAGCGCGCGCTCCCGCAGAACGAGCAGCTCGCGCTGACGCACGATCGCGCCCTGCTCGCCGCCCTCGCGGGATGCGAGCGCTACCTCTTCGAGCGCGGCGGAAAGAAACTGCGCGACGCGGCGGGCGATGCGCTGCCACTCTACGCCATCCCCGACGCTGCCCTCGCTGATCTGCCGCCGGTCGAGGTGCAGAGCTACATCTCGCTCTTGAACCGCTTCGCCCTCCTCGGCGACCTGCGACGACAGCTGCACTACGGACCGCGGCTGCGCGCCTGGTTCGATCGCATCGCGGCCGGCAAGGACTGCGATGCGCTCACGCGCGAGGCCGTCATCTACTTCTCTGCCACGCCCGAGAGCCTCGGCGGCAGCACGGCGACGGCGCAGAAGCTCGGCGCCCGTTGTCCGGAGCCCCGCGCGTCACCACCTTGACCCTCGCCGCCGCCTCTGTTTTCTGGCGCCATGATCAGCGAAGGCAAGATCGCGAGCAAAGACGGCACCCAGCTCTACTACCGTCGCCACACGCCGAGCGGGCCGCCGAAGGGCCGGCTGATGATCGTCCACGGCTACGGCGAGCACTCGGGCCGCTACCTCGAGCTCTTGGAAGCGCTGGCGGCGGCCGGCATCGACGCCCTCGCGCCGGATCTGCGCGGTCACGGGCGCTCAGACGGCGCTCGCGCGCACATCATGCGCTTTGGCGAATACCTGGAAGACTGTCGCGCGACCTACCATCTCCTCGCCGGCGGCTCAGGCGAAAAGGTGATCGTGCTCGGTCACTCGATGGGCGGGCTCGTCGCGACCTGCTTCGTGCTTGCCGAGCCGCAGGTGTGTAAAGCGCTGATCCTGAGCGGCCCGCTGTTCAAGCGCGCGCTGAAGTCGAACCCGTTGAAGATCGCCGCTGGTCACCTGTTCAGCAAGGTCGTACCGAAGCTCGCGCTCCCGTCGGGCATCACCGGCGACATGGTCACGCACGATCCGAAGGAGATCGAAGCGTACAACAACGATCCCTTGCTCATCTCGAACGTCCGCGCGCGCTGGTTCACCGAGATGGAAACGGCGCTCGCCGGCGTGCCCGGACGGATCGGCGCGCTCAATGTGCCGCTCATCGTGTTTCACGGCGAGCTCGATGCGATCGCGTCGATCGAGCAGGCGCGGCTCGTCTTCGACCGCGCCGGATCGAAGGACAAGAAGTTCGTCGCCTTGCCCGGCATGCGCCACGAGCCGCTGCACGAGGTCGAGCGCGCGCGGATCGTGAAGGACATCGTCGCGTGGACCGTCGAGCGCGCATGAAACAGGTCACTGCGTTTCTAGATACGCCGCCCGCACCGCCTCGAGCTCGGTGACCGCCGCCTCGCCCACGAGATCCCCCGCCGCGATCGCACGCTCGGCGGCGGTGATCCTTCGCTTCAACGCGACGAGCGCGGGCGTGGCACCGACGCGCGCGACGTCGAGGTCGATCTGCGCCGAGAGCTCGTCGAAGCCCATGATCGCGACTTGCTCGGCCGGGGCCGGCGCTCCTTCGCGCGCGCCGTTCGCATACGCCAAGAGCTCGCCGGCACGCGACAGGAGCAGGCGCCGCCGCTCCGCGACCGCCGGTGGGTCGAGCCCGGCGAGATCGGGATGGCTTGCGCGCGACGACGGCGGCGGCTGCGGCACGCGCGCGATGTCTTGCAGCCGGTTGCGCAGGTTCCGCTCGTCGCGCTTGTGCATGAAGGTGAAGATCACGCCGATGTAGAGTAGGCCGAAGATGTACGCGAGGACGCACGCGAGGTAGTCCCAAAAACCCCACTCGGCGGCGCGCGCGGCGCGATCGAGCGAGAACGTCACCGCTTGGAGCGCGTCCGTGAGCTCGTCACCCGTCAAGACGCCGGCCGCAATGTCGGCCTGGATGTCGCGTGCGACGGCCTCAGCGTTCACGTAGTCACCGGCGCTGACCAGGCGCACGAGATTGGCCGAGCGCGCGTGGCGTAGACCGGTCGGCGCCGGCACCTCTGGCGCATGGGTCACCGGGAGCGGCGCCATCGAGAGCGCCGCCTCCAAATGCGCCATGGTCGCGACGGCCATTCGGCGGACGTCGGCCGCCGTCGCAGGATTGTCGATCAACGCCTGCAGATTGAGTGGGCTGGCGACGGCCTCGAGGCCGATCGGCGGGTGCGCACTGAGGCGGGCTTCGGGCGGGAAGGTCTGCAGGCGCTCCATCAGATCGTGACAGAGCCTCCACAGCTCGGGCTGCGCCGAGAACAAGCGGCGCGAGGCATCGCCGTACGGGTTCATGTACGCTTCCATCGCTTGCGCGAAGTATTCGCGCTCGTTGTTCGAGGAATAGGCGTCGAGGAAGCGCGCGTGGCCCGCGTTGGCTGCGGCGTAGAGCCGAGTGATCTGCGTGGCGAGGGCCGCGTCACGGACCTGGTCCGGCGTGCGCGCGCTCTCGGGCACCTCGCGGGCGCGCGTGAGCACGCGGTGGACGAGGTGGCCGAACTCGTGCGTCACGGTGCTGCTGCCGTTGCGCGCGCCTTGATCGAGGCGCTCGACGCCGGTGACGATGAAGTCGGTGTCGCCGTCGTACCAGCCGCGGATGACGTAGTAGTGACGGCCGAAGGCGTTCGTGTCCGCGGGTGCGCTGTTCGGGTCGAAGAAGGCGCCGCTCGTGCCGACCCCGGCGATGTGATAGACGGCGCCCGCCTCCATCACGCGCGGGATCATGGCGCCGTAGCCGAGCACGCTGAGCGCGACGTGCGCCCGTTGTACCTCGTTGAGCGTATCCCATTCGGGGAAGAGATCATCGACGGTGCCGGCTCTCCTGCCGCTGCCGTCGTCGACGCGCGCCTCGGCGCAGCGGGCTTCGAGCGCTCGGATCAGCGCGAGCCGCTCGGGCTCGGTGTCGAGCGCAGCGACGAGCGGCCGCCGCGCCACGGCCTGCGCCGACACCGCGATGCCCCACATGTTGTGCGCGAGGCCGTCATTCGGATCGAGGCGGAGGATCCGCTCGGCGATCTGGCGCACCTCGTTGAAGCGGCCCTCCGCGTAGGCGAGGTTCGCTTGATCGAAGAGGCGCTGGATGTCGACCGCGTGCGGGCCGCGGCGATCGCCTTCGGTCTCGCGCGGAGCATCGGCGAACTCCGGCGTCGAGACGATCTCGGCGATGCCGTAGTGCGCGCTCTGCAGCTGGTTGACGTCGCGCGCCACGCGCAGCACCTGCCGGTAGAGATCGACGGCGCGCGCGGCGTGCCTGTTCTCGAACTCGGCGCTGGCGAGGAGCAAGAGGTAGCCGATCTGCTCGGGGATCGGCACGTCGGCTGCTCGCGCGGCGACGACCAGCGCATCGGCGGCCGCGAGCATCCCAGGGCGATCCGCGGTCGCGCGCAGCAAGCGCACTTCGATCGCGCGCAGCTCGAGCGAGGCGGGCGTACTTTCGCGCAAGGAGCGTACGACCTCGAGCGCTGCCGCCGAACGGCCCTGCGCCATCAGTAGCTTGAGCTCCACGGCGCGCGCGTCGATCCCGGGCCAGAGCTGGCGCGCGCGGATGAAGAACAGCTCGGCGCGCGCTCGCGTCGAATCGTTTTCAAACGCGATCTCCGAGATCGCGAGCGCGGCTTGCGCACGCACCCGCAAGGCGCCGCGTTCGTTCCGGTAGAGCGCGAGCAGGCTGTCGATGGCGCCCGGCACGTCGCCGGAGCTCGCGAGCGCACGGGCGGCGCGGATCGCTGCGATGGCGTCGCGATCGGCACGGCGTGGAAGCGCGAGCGCGTCGGCCGAATCGCGCGCCTCGAGGTCGGCCTCGAACGCGCGAAACTCGGCGGCGATGTCTTGGCGCGCTTCCAAGCTGTCGACGCGGCCGTGATCGTGGTCAACGGCGAGCGCGTCGGCGTCGATGTTCGGAAAGATCGAGTCAGAAGGCGCAGAGACGGACCCTGGCGTCCCTCCCGCGCCGCGCACGCGGCCACCCATGTGTTGGTTATCGTACCCGAACTGCGCGCGTGGCGTCACTTGACCTGCGATTGTCGGCCCGGGTGACACCTGGCGCGTCCCAAGGTGCGGAGCCGGCGGCGTCTGACGCGTTCGGTCATACATCCGACGCATTTTGTCTTTGACTTCATCCACATACATTCACCATAAGGGCCCGGATGAAGCGCAGCCTGATCCGGTACTTGCGAAGCGTCGTTCTTTTGACCGCCGCGCTCGTCGGTTGCACTGGAGGGAGCAACGGCTGCGCGGGCTGTCCCGGCGCGCCGTATGTCTACCCGAAGACGGAGCCAGGCAAAGAGCCGGTCGAAAACGCTGCCGAAGTTCGCATCAATCAAGCGGCGATCGACTTCATGAAAGATCACATGACCGTGCTCTTCGACGGCATGTGCTGCGACTATGATCTCATCGCGCCCGCGCTGCGCAAAGAAACGCCGGCGGAGACGTGCTGGGGACAAGCGCCGTGCTTCCTCGAGAGCGCGGGCGGAACGCGCCGGCTCCACTTCTATCTCGGTTCGCCAGGCGCGCCGATCAGCTTCACGGCGCCGGTGGCGGGTGAGATTCAGATCCGCAACGGCGATCCCTTCCCGCTCGACTCGGTGCTCGACAATCCGAAGACGCCTGACGCGCTCGCGCGGCCCTACTGCAACGATCTCGGCGGCGACATCTTTCAACATCAGGCGGCGGACCTCGATCGCTATTGTTTGAACCCGGCGACCAACCCGGCGACGTGCAACAACCCGGCGACGGACTTTTGCTGCGGCGGGCTCTTCCACGGCTACAAGGTCACGAATTGGTGGCCGCCGTGGGATCCGACGCACGTGCCGACGACGCAGCTCGACGTCTGCCACAAAGACGGCGGCGGCGCGTACGATCGGGCGCCGAAGCCGCGCGCGACGGCGTATCCGTCGAACGTGTCGGTGCCGCTCGCGCAGCTGACGACGCCCGCGAACATTCAGCTGAACGTGCTGCAAGCGACCGCGAGCGCGCCCGCGGGTATCGGCGTCGTCTTGCAGAACCTGGACGTCAGCGTCGACATGGCGATCGCGCTTCCCGCGTTCAACGTGCTCGTCGACACCGTGAGCGTCGCCTGCAACCTGGTCGACGAGCCCGGCACGCCCACGCTCAGCGCCGAAGACATCCGCTTCAACATCCGCCCGCGCTTCATTCGCAACGCGCCCGAGCAGCCGGCGTTGCTCGACATGTGCCCGACGTGCGTCACGATCGACTCGTTCGAGTTCAACTTCAACGGTCCCGACGTGACGCCGGCGCGGCGCGACGTCGAGTGTCAGGACTCGAACTGGTTCAACGACCGCGGCGTCGGGACCTTCTACATCTCGCCCGCCGCCGAGTGTACGACCGGCTGCGGCGCCGCGAACTTCGCCGTCGACGTGATCACGCCGCTCTTCGATCTGGTGCAGAACTTGATCACCGGGCCCTTGGTCAACGCGATCTCGAGCGCGCTCATCGGCCAGCTCAACGGCACGCCGGTCGAGGTGCAGACGCGGCTCGACGTGCGCGCGCTGCTCTCGTCGCTGCTCGACTTCCGCTTCGGCAAGCCGATCGGAGCGTTGGCTGCGCCGCATGGCAACGGCTTCTCGGCGGACGGGGTCGGCGCCTCGGCTGGCCTCAAGATCGCCGTCGACATCGGCACCGAGTCCGAGCGCGAGCTCTGCGTGCCGGAGATCCCGCCGCCGCCGGTCTTGCAGTCGGGCGATCCGCACCTGCAGCCGACCGTCACGGTGCTCGACACGCTGACCACACCGCCGCAGCCGCGCACCGACATCTATCACGCCGCCGCGGCCATCTCGACCGGCGCCTTGTCGCGCGCGCTCTACACGGCGTTCAACAGCGGCCTGTTGTGCCTCGGCCTCGGCACCGAAGACATCTTGAAGCTGACGAACGGCTCGCAGGTGATCACCGCCGGCCTCTTGTTTCTGCTGGCGCCGGATCTGCAGCGCTTGACCAGCGCGGCGACGCCGATCTTCTTCGAGATCGAGCCGAAGGAAGAGCCGTATATCGAGCTCGGCACCGGCCAGCCGACGAGCCAAGTCGACGCCAACGGCAAGCCGATCATCGACTCGCTGCTGAAGGCCGGCCTGCACAACTTGGGGCTTTCGTTCTACATCTTCGTCGATCATCGCATGGTGCGCGTGTTCGGCATCGACGCCGACGTCGACCTCGGGTTGAACGTCGTGCGCGCGCCGGGCAATCAGCTGAAGCTGTCGATCGACAAGCTCGCGGTCACCAACGTCCGCACCGTGTTCAGCGAGCTCGTCGAGAACGACTTCGCGGCGGTCGTCACCTCGTTGATCGACATCGCGATGAGCACGCTCTTGCAGAACAACTTGAGCTTCGATCTCAACGTCGATCCCTTGCTGCAAAGCGCGTTCGGCGGCGCGCCGATCTTCATGCGCATCAACGACGTGCAGCGGGCCGGCACCGGCGGCGACTTCCTCGCCGTCTACATGACCCTCTGCGACGAGGCCGACGTCATCGACATCACGAACCGCGTGTGCTGCGATCAAGCGAAGGCCGGCGGCCTCTGCGGCACGGTGCCGGTGCGCGACGAGCTCATGCTCTTCTCCGAGCTGCCGCACCTGAGCGACGCGCTGCCGTTGTACGCGCTGCCGCTGCAGCCGCTGCCGGCGTCGTTGCGCGCCGAAGTGCGGCCGACCGGCGTCGTCGCGATCCACGTAGAATCTCCGAGCGTCGCGCACCGCTTCCGCTACGGCGTGCGCGTCGACGGCGGCGCCCTGCTCTCGCCGACCGTCGCGAACGCTGACGGCGACATCATCGTCGACAGCCCGCGCCTCGCCATCCCGGGCCGGCACACGCTGCAGATCCTGGCCGAACGCCCCGGCGATCCGGAGTCGCTCGGTATGGCGAGCGCCGAGCTCACGGTCGAGATCGATCCCGAGCGCCCGCGCGTTTGGATCGACGAGGTGGGCGCCGAGCTCACGGTCGACGCCGAGGATCTCGTGACGCCGAAGGACGAGCTGTCGATCGAAGCGCGCTTCGTCGACCGCGCTGGCCAAGGCACCTGGCGAGCGGTTCAGGCGGGCGAGCGGCTGAGCGTCCCGAGCGACGCGCTTCGCCTCGAAGCGCGCGCCAAAGATCGCGCCGGGAACCTGTCGGCGATCGTCGCGCAGGGGTTCACCTCGTCGCGCACGGCGTCGGATCGCAGCGGCTGCGCGTGCGGATCAACGGGCGCCGACGCCGGGATGTTCCTCATCGCCGCGCTCGTGCTCCTCGTCCGCCGCCGGCGACGAAGCTGAAGAGCGCCTCGCCTCTTCGCGCCGCACAGCGTCGTGCAAATCATTGAGTCCGCTTCGCCCTGGGTTAACCTCCGCCGGTGCGTCCCGACGAGCCGCCAGCCACGCCAGACAACCTGGAGCTCCTGCGCCGGTATCTCTTGTCCGGCCGCTCGCGCTCGGCGCCGCTGACGCTGCTCCCCGCGCAACTCGTGCCGCTCGCGTCGCAAGAAGCGTTCATCGCCATCGGCGACGAAGCGTTCGCCGCGTGGACGCTCGCGGCGAACTTGCAGGCGCCTTGTCTCGTCGCCGTGACGCAAAAGCGCGCGGCCTACTTCGATCACCTGGTGATCCTCGGGCTCTTTTCGATCACTGGCGGACCGCAGGACTTCTATGCGCGGCTCACGTCGCGCGCCGACGCCTCCCCAGCCGCGGTGCCCGCGAGCGAGCCGAGCGTGGCGCTGCTCCGCGACACGGCCCACCACGTGTGTCGCGCGGTCTCCGAGCAGCTCGGGCATCGGCTGGCCGAGGCCGAGCGCGCGATCGTCTTCGAGCGCATGTGGCGCCTCGCTTTTTCGCCGCCGCCGGCCCCGGGTTTCTTGCGGGATGAGCGGACCTACGCGGCGCTCGAACGCTTGACGCGCTCGGGCTTCGTCGAGCTGATCTGGGGCGACGGGCGGACGTACATCGCCGCCGATCAAGCCAACCGGGCCCTTCGCTCGCGCGGCATGGCCATCGGCGCGTTCGCGGTGTTCGACCCACGCGCCGAGTTCGATCATCACGCCGCTCGTGCGCCGTGGGAACGTGTGCCATGGTCGGACACAGCGCGAGCGTTTCTCACCTCAGCCACGGATCAGCGCCAGTGTGATCGCGAGGGCTTGTTCGCCGCGCTCCCGAGCGACCCGCCGAGCGCAGCGGCTGCCGCGAGCGGCGACGATCCGTTGGTCGTCGAGCGCGCGCTCGCGAACGTCTTTCGCGACGACTCGCTGTTCTTGGAGCTCCTCGACGAAGCGCTCGCGGGCCCCTACCCGCCTTTGCTCGGCACGCTCTTTCGTCACCTCGGCGACTATCAACGCCGGGGCGATCACGCGATCGAGCTCGGGGCGCATCCGCTCGGTCCCTTGTTGGCGCTGTGCGACTCGCAGGCGCTGCACGACGACGATCCCACGTGGCGCGAGCTCTGCGAGTCCCTGGTCGAGATTCCAGCGCCGCTGCGCGAGCGCGCGGTCAACGCATTGTCGCAACGCCTCGGCCTCTTCGAGTGAGCCAGATCGAGTGAGCCAGATCGGCTATGCTTTCGAGCATGGCAGAGTACAAATGTCCTCGCTGTTTTGCCCCCGTGCAACGCGCGCAGGCCGGCGCCGTCGCCCACCACTTCGGGCTGGTCGGCGCGCTGATCGGCATGGCGTTCTCCGGCTTCGCCTGCAGCAAGTGCGGTCCGATTGCGAAAAAAGAGTTCACGCTCGAAGAACAGTCGCTGATGGGCCGGGGCTCGGCGATGCTCGTCGTCGGCGGCGTCGTCGTGCTCGCGGCCGCGATCGGCGTGTTGATCGCGCTCGGCTGACGCTGTCTCACGCGCGCAGGTAGCGCAGCATCAGCTCGTCGCCGATGCGCTCGACGCCTTCCAGGCTGAAGCGCGGTGCCTGGCGCAGTTTCGAGATGCCTTCGCCCGCGATGAAGCTCGGCGCCGCGCCGCCAAAGATCGTCGGCGCCATGAACATGACGAGCTCATCGACGAGCCCCGCATCGGCGAGTGAACCGACGAGGCGCGGGCCGCCTTCGACGAGGAGGCGCATGATGCCGCGGGTCTTGTAGAGCTCGCGCAGGGCCCGACGCACGTCGATGGTGGAGCCGGGCAAGCGCAGCACCGACGCTCCTCTTGCAACGAGCGCTCGTTCACGCGTCGCCGGCGCCGTCTTTGCGCACACGATCACGGCGCCGGGCACGAGCTTGGCCTTCGCCGGCGTCCGCAGCCTGGTGTCGAAGACGACGCGCAGCGGATCGGCGCCCCGGCCGTGCGTCGTCAGGGCGGGATCGTCCGCGAGCACGGTGCCGACGCCGACGGCGATCGCTTGCACCTCGGCGCGCAGGACATGCCCGCGGGCGCGCGCCTGCTCAGAGGTGATCCATTTTGCGTCACCGCTCTTGGTCGCGACGCGGGCGTCGAGCGTGACGCCGGCTTTGACGATGACGTAGGGCCGCTTCTCGCCGACGCTCACCGTGAAGTCGCGGATCAACGCCTGCGCCGCGGCTTCGAGCACCGGACCGACGACGCGCACAGCGCCGCCCTCGAGCATCAGCAGACCGCGACCGCTGACGAGCGGGTTCGGATCTTCGCAGCCGTAGACGACGCGCGGCACGCGGGCGGCGACGATCGCCTTGGCGCACGGCCCGGTGAGCCCTTGGTGCGCGCACGGCTCGAGCGTCGAGTACAAGGTGCATTCAGAGGCGTCGACACCGGCAGCGGCAGCGTCGCGCAGCGCCATGATCTCGGCGTGCGGCTCGCCGGCCTTATGGTGATAGCCGCGCGCGACGATCTCTCCGGCGCGGACGATGACGCAGCCGACGATCGGATTCGGTCCAGTCCGGCCGAGGGCTCTTTTGGCTTCAGCGAACGCCGCCTGCATGAAGACGCGATCTTCGTCGGTGGCACCGGCCGGCTGCGCGTTCATGAGCCTAGCCTGGTCTATTCATGAGGCGCCGTAGCGAGAACGCAAAGTCCCCGTCAGGTCGGGCCGCACGGACGGTTTGGGGTTGAAGGCATCCTGCCTGGCTGTCGAAACCACAAACCGGAGTACGGTCC
>JADLHZ010000034.1 GCA_020848545.1 Deltaproteobacteria bacterium
CGCCGTCGCAACAGCTGAAGTCGAGCCGGCGCGTTCAAGCGGCGCCGAGCGGGGCGGGTGGGCACCTTCGCGCCGTCGTGCACGTTGGGGATCGAGGCGCCGCGAGAGATGTGACGTATCGAGAGACACCCACGTCGACGATGTCGTTCTCATCGAACCCGACAGGGCCAAGACCAAGGGATCCTTTGGCGCCAGCGCCGATGATCAGCTCATCACTTCGTCGTTCGTTGGCGACTTCGACGGTATTCGCGCGGCGTCCGTCTTCATCCGAGCCGGCACGGTCGCCACCATCAAGCACCCCGACGGGAGCACGTCGCCGCTCTTGTCGGGTGACATTCGCCTGACCGAATACACGCGCGGCCCGCGCGGCGGTCGCGCGATGCCGGCGCAGCTGCCAGGAAACTCAGGCTACACTTACTGCGTCGAAGCGAGCATCGACGGGATCCCGAGCACGGACCGGGTCGCGTTCAGCCAACCGGTCTCGCTCTACTATGAGAACTTCTTGAACACGCCCGTCGGCGCCGGCGTGCCTTCTGCGACCTATGATCGGAAGACGAACACCTGGGACTCGGGCTCCGACGGTTACGTCTTGAAGCTGCTCAGTCTTTCGCCGGTCGCGATCGACGCGACCGGTGACGATGTGGCCGATCCCGTGCTCCTCACTGAGATCGGCCTCGACAGCGCGGAAGCCGCGAAGATCGCCGAGCGCTTCGCGCCGGGGCAATCGTTCGTCCGCGCGCGCCTCGATCACTTTTCGACGGTCGACACCAACTACATCCTCGTCCTCGAGCCGACACCGCTCGACGTCCCGAGCAACCCACCCGCGCCGCCGCCGATCAACCCCGACCCAACCGAGTGCAACGGATCGCGCATCGAGTGTCAGAACCAATTCCTCGGCGAGCGCATCCCGCTCCAAGGTGTGCCGACCGACCTCTACTACGCTTCCGATCGCACGAGCGGTTTCGTGGGCGCTTATCGCCTCGACATTCCGGTTGGACCGATCGTCAATCCCGAGGCGACGGTGGACATCGTGGTCACTGTCGCCGGCAAGCGTTTGTTCCCCTTGCCGCGCACGCAGCAGTCGCTGCTTCAGACGCGCACGACGGTTTCCGCGCTGTGGGACGGCCGTGACCTCTTCGGCCGCAAGGTCCAAGGCTCGCGGCGCGCGAAGATCGACATCAATTACTTCCCTCCGTTCCGCTACATCCCGGCAGAGCGGCTTTTGCTCCGCGCATCGGGAGGCGCCGGTGGTGGGGCCGCAGTCGGAGGCGATTCCTGGGCGACGTGGGACGGATACGCGGAAACTCTGCCGCGCACGCCGGCACGCCTCGTCGAAGGTGGCGAGCCGAAGCTGAACCAAGGCTACGAAGTCGACGTCGGCACTTGGGACATCGGCGCTGACAAGCTCGGCCATTGGCAGCTCGGCTTTCACCACCACTACGATCCGCAGAGCCACATCTTGTACTTGGGCACTGGCAAACGCGTGCAGACGAGCGCGATCGGCCCCGTGGTCGACAATCTGTGGGTGATGCCGTCAGGCAATCCGGCCGACGCGCCGCCGCCGGAGCTCACGGCGATCATGCCCGACGGCAGCGTGTACTTCGCGGCGCAGAACGACTCGAAGATCGCCAAGATGTCTCGCGATGGATCGGTGAGCGTCGTCGCGGGCACGAGCACGCCTTCCTTCGCCGATGGTACAGGCAGCGCCGCAGGCTTCGACCGAATCCGCGGCCTTGCGACAGACGACGCCGGCAATCTCTACATCGCTGACGCCGGCAACAAGCGCATCCGCAAGATGACACCGGCGTTCGTCGTCTCGACGATCGCCGGCGGCGGTGCCGACACCTTGAACCACAAGCCGATCGAAGACGAAGACGCCGGGGGCGGCTTCATCGGCGAGCCGAACGGGCTCGGCCGGCGGCCCTTCGACGGCTCGCTCGTGTTCTACGAGACGAGCTCTCGACGCTTGTGGGAGATCCGCGGCGGCAAGCTGCACGGCATGTCGCTCGACGAAGATGTGGCGAACAACGCGGAAGGCAAAGTAGACACCGTCGCCTTCGCGATCGTGCGCGACATATGGGCTGCGCCGAACGGCGACATTTACCTCTGCGAGCTCGGCGCGACGCCGCTCATGCGCAAGCTCTCGCCGAGCGGCGACGTGACCACGATCGCCGGCGGCGGCCTGACTCCCGTTCCGGCGGAGGGCATCCCAGGCAAGCAGCTTCTCCTCACCCTCGACTTTTGCGACGCACCTCGGCTCGCGAGCGATGGCAGCATCTACTTCCGCGCAGCGGACGACATCATTGGTCGCGTGCTCGTCGACGGCACATTTCGCACGGCCTTCGGCGCGGGCTCGCACAGCGGCACCGTCGAGCCCGTGCAAGGCGGCGCGGCGGCGCAGCAGAAAGTACTGGTCAACGGCTCGAACGTGGCGCCCGACGGCAGCATCTATGTCTTCACGCCAGTGTCTGTGAGCCGCGTGACCACGCTCGATCGCTGGAGCGCGGGCGCCGCGAACCTCGTGCCGAGCGAAGACGGCCGCGAGGTGTACGTCTTTGACGATCACGGGCGGCACATCGACACGAAAGACGCGCTCACGAACGCGCTGATTTATCACTTCGAGTACGACGCGAGTGGCCTTCTTGTGCGGGTGCGCGATCGCCAGAACCTGCAGACGTCCATTCAACGCGACAGCAACGGCGTCGCGACGAGCATCACCGGTCCGTACGGAGACATGACGTTCTTGTCGATCGACGCGGCGCTCGATCTACTCACCGTCACGTCGCCGGCGTCGGAGGTCTACACGCTCAACTACGCGAACCACTTGTTGAAGGAGCTGCGCTCGCCGCGAAACGCCGTGCACCGATACGACTACAACGCCGACGGGCGCCTGATTCGCGACAAGAACGCCGGCGCCGGCGGGTGGACGCTGTCGCGCGCAGAGAATGGCCCCGAAGGCGCATACGAGCTGACGATGAGCACCGACGGCGGCCGGACGACGCGCTACTCGGTCAGCTCGAACGCCGTTGACGCCACGCGCACGCACGACTTCGTTCATGCGGACGGGACGGCGAGTCAGACGACGTACAAGAACGGCGAGGTCGTCACGCGCGATCCCGACGGGCTCGTGACGACGATCGTCGACGAGCCGGATCCGCGCTTCGGCATGCGTGCGCCGACATACAGCGTGACGCGCAAGACGCCCGTGGGTCTCGAACGTAGAGAGAGCACGGCGCGGACCACGACGCTCACGAGCCCGCTCGATCTGACGAGCATCGACACGTGGCAGGAGGAGACGAGCGTCAACGGCGTGACGGCGTCGACGAAGTACACGCGCGCGACGCGAACGATCGACAGCGCGTCATTCGTCGGGCGTTCGCAGACGTTGACGCTCGACGGTGCCGGCTATCCGCAGACGCTCTCGCGGCCGGGGATCACGGACGTGACGACGAGCTTCGACGCGAATGGCCGGCTGCAGACCATCACGCAGGACACGAGGCAAACGACCTTGGGTTACGACGCGAAGGGGCGCCTGCGCACGGTGACCGATCCCTTGCTGCGCACTTTGACCTACGGCCGCGACGCCGCTGGTCGCGTCATTTCTATCTTGCGCCCTGACCTTCGCGTGATCGGCATCGGCCGCGACGCACACGGCAACGTGACGAGCGTGACGCCGCCGGGCCGGCCGGTGCACCAGATGTCGTTCTCGCTGAACGATGTGCAAGAGAGCTACACGCCGCCGCTCGCGTCGGGCACCGGCACGCTCGTGACCGGCTATCGCTACAATGCGGATGATCAGTTGATCGCCATCGATCGGCCTGACGGTCTCACCGTCGACATCGGCCGTGATTTGGCCGGCCGCGCGCGGACGGTCAGCGACGCGTTCGGCACGCGGACGTTCAACTACTTCGCCGGCACGGGCAAGCTCGGGTCCATCGCCTATCCCGCAGGCGCTTCACTGGCCTTCAGCTACGACGGGCCGCTCTTGCTCGCGAACGAGTGGACCGGCGACGTCGCCGGCAACGTGACGCGCATCTACGACGATCGCTTCTTCACCGATCGCCTCGAAGTGAACGGCGTCGGCGTCGACTACACGATCGATGACGATGGCTTCGTCACCAGCGTCGACGACCTCAGCATCGTGCGTGATCCTTCTAACGCGCTCCTTGCGACGATCTCGCTCGATCAAGTGACGACGACGTTTGCGCACTCGCCGTTCGGCGAGCGTGAGCGCGAACGCACGGAGGTGGCAACATCGCTCGTGTATGAAGAATCATACATTCGCGACGCTCTGGGACGGATCGAGACGCGCACGATCGACGATGGGACGACGCCGGTGATCTTCGCGTATCATTACGACATGGCTGGGCGGCTCGACGAAGTGAAGAAAGACGGCGTTGTCGTCGAGACGTACGGCTACGACGACAACGGCAATCGCGCCGGCGGAACGTACGACAATCAGGATCGTCTGCTGGCGATGGGCACGACGAGCTATGCGTACACCGCGGCCGGCGAGCTGCGGACGAAGACGACGCCGGGCGGGACGACGACGTATTCCTACGATCAGCTCGGGAACCTGCGGCGCGTGGACCTGCCGGGGACGCGGATCGACTACGTGATCGACGGGTTGAACCGGCGCGTTGGGAAGAAGGTCGACGGTGTGCTGGTCCAAGGCTTCCTGTACGACGGGCAGCTACGGATCGTGGCGGAGCTCGACGGCGCGAACACGGTCGTCTCGCGGTTCGTGTACGCGTCGCGCTCGAATGTGCCCGACTTCATGATGAAGGGCGGCGTGACGTATCGGATCATCACTGACCACGTCGGCTCACCGGTGCGGGTCATCAACGCAGCGGACGGCTCGATCGCGCAGCGGGTGGAGTACGGCAGCTTCGGCGTTGTGGTGAGCGATTCGTCGCCGGGCTTCCAGCCGTTTGGCTTCGCGGGCGGCCTTCGTGATCGCGATACGGGGCTCGTTCGGTTTGGGGCTCGGGACTATGATCCGGCGACCGGGCGGTGGACGGCACAAGATCCGATCAGTTTCGGAGGGGGCGACACTAACCTTTACGGCTATGTGATCAATGACCCCGTCAATGTCATCGACCCAAGGGGCACATATATTCGCCATCTCGATCCTGAGTTGGGTTTCGCGGTCGACAACCTGGCTTACAGTGATCGTGGACGCGAACTAATTCGCCAGGCGCAAGAGTCGCCGATACCGCTGGATATCGTGTCTCATTCGCAGGACTACGGTTACGGAGAATTCTTCCCCGGCGACACACCCGCGATACTCATTGATCCCTATAAGATCTGGGACGTCTCGGGATCGGACATTACGAGCTACTACGTCATCCTGTCTGCTGCTTTGGGCCACGAGCTTTTTCACTTCGGGCAATATCTAACCGGTCTCCCTCCGCTCGAAGCTCCGGCGTACGACGCGTTTATGGACATCATGAGCGACCTAGGGAGGCCGCAAGAATGTCGGTAGCGTCACTAGCCTGTTGCGCGGGCTTGCTCGCGCTCTCGGCGTGCATCGATCTCGGCACGAGCCATCGTGCGCGTGCCTCGACGTGTTCGCCGGACACCACCCCGTCGGGTTGCGTCGCGCCTGAGCGCTGTCTGATGGCGGTTCAGCTCGACGGTAAAGGCATACCCTCCGGTTGCTATCTACCCTGCACATCGGCAGGGTGCCCACACGGGTTCAGGTGCGCGGATGTGACGATTGAGGAGCCTCCATTGGGAACTCGCAGCAAGTTCGCCGTCGCGGTGTGCATCGAGAAGCCGTGATCGAAAGATCGTGGGCGAGCGATCGGGGCGAGCGATCGAAGAGGAATGTGGATCGACCGAGTAAATACTTGTCGCAATGGGTGCTGCCTCGCGGCGACGCAATGCGCGGATGACGAGCTGAACCGTCTGCAGGTTGAAAGGGGGACGACGATGCGCAGCACATCAACCACGACCAGCGTGCTCGTCTTCCTCGCTGCCTGCTCCGCCTTCGACCCTCGCCTTCTACGCGATGACGGCGGCCCGGCGCCGATTGCCGAGGCGGGGAAAGACAGCACCGCTGTCGTCGGAACCATCGTGCAACTTCGCGCCGAAGGCGACGGCGTGCCGCAGGTCGGCGCCACCTACGAGTGGGTGCTGCTCTCGCGACCGTTCCTCAGCTTCGCCGTGATCGCGAACCCGTTCAGCCATGAAGCGACACTGACCATCGACGCCGAAGGTCCGTTCGTCGTTGCGCTCAACGTCGACAACGGCCACGGCGAGCGTGCGATCGACGTCGTCATCATCGAAGGGACGAGCGACGTCGACGAACATCCGGGCCCGATCGACCGGCCACCTGTCGCCATCGTGGGCGACGATCGCGTGGTGGCGCCTGGAACCACCGTGATCCTCGACGGCTCGCGAAGCTACGATCCGGAGGGAAAGCCACTGGCCTATGGCTGGACGAGCATCTCCACACCCGGAGCGCCCGTCGTCCTCAGCCGTCCCTTCAGCGGGACCACCACGTTCGTTGCCAATGAGCCTGGCGACTATGTATTCGCTTTGATCGTCAACGATCGCCTCGCCGACAGCCGCCCCGATTACATCGTCATCACGGCCAACGCTGCACCGACGCCGCGCCTATTCGCTCCGTCGCAAGTGGTCGTCGGCGACCTGGTGTCGCTCGACGCCGAGGCGAGCACCGATCTGGAGGCGGAACCGCTGACGTACACGTGGCAGTTCGTGCAGAGACCGCCGTCGAGCACGTCGATTCTGATGAGCGGCGCCACGCCAGGCACAAAGGCGTTCCGGCCCGACATCGCAGGAACCTACGGCGTTCAGCTCACAGTGAGCGACGGCGTCAACACGGTTGCACGCAGTACGTCAATCCTCGCGCGCTCGTACGGTGAGCTCAGGCCCACCGCGAGCACGCCGAATACGATGATCGTGTTGCCTGCGAGCGTCGTGCAGCTCGACGCCAGCCACAGTACCAATCCGCTCGGCGGCAGTCTTACGTATGAGTGGACCCTGATGTCCGCGCCGGCGACCAGCGGGAATGCGGGTTGGTCGTCGACGGAAGAAAAACCGATCTACACCGCCGACGTCAGCGGGTACCATGTCGTGCAACTCGTCGTGCGAAACGCGCTGCTTCAGAGCTACCCCGTGACGACCACGATCCACGCGAACACGCCTCCGGTTGCTGTGGCCGGCCCGGATGCGACTGTGATCGCAGGCACGAACGTTGCGCTGAACGGGAGCGCGAGCAGCGATGCTGACAACAACGTTCTCTTCTATTCCTGGAGCGTGCTGTCGTCGCCTGCCTCGAGCACTGCAGGAATCTCTTCAGCGACCAACGCAGCGGCAAGCTTCAAGCCCTATGCGGGCGGGACTTACGTGATCCAACTCAGAGTCAGTGACGTCGCGACGGCGACGCTGGACACTTTGACCCTCACGGTTCTCGTGCCACCGATCGCGCTGGCGGGTCCCGATCGCAGCGCAGCCATCGGGACACCGGTCGCACTGGATGCCACGACCAGCACTGGCACTGCACCTCTCTCGTTTCAGTGGACGCTGTTGAGCGCGCCGCCCGGCAGCACAGCCACCGTGGTCGCTCCCGATCAGCCGATCACCAGCTTCACGCCCGATCTCATCGGGGTCTATCGCGTTCGGCTCGGCGTGACGGATCTCGTGAGCCTCACGAGCTTCGACGACGTCGAAGTGACCGTGGTTCCGGGCCTCGACCTCAACTGCACTTCTGACGCCATGCCGTCGTGGCCAACCATCGCATTCAGCCAGCGCGTCGCGTCGAATTTCGAACCGTTGTGCGACGGCTGGACACTCACTTTTGACAAGAACAGCAACAAGGTGCGGCTCGAAAACCTGCTCACCGGCGCGATCGGCATGACAGCGCAGTTGTCCGCTCGCGCGTCAGGCCTCGTGCTGGATCGACAAACGAACGCCGCCTACGCGAACCTCGCGCCTGCGACCTTCATCGAGAGAATCGATCTCAGCTCCGGCGCCGTCACGAGCCTTCCGTTGCAGAGGGAAGCCAGGGCGATGGCGACGGCCGAGAACGACAAGTTGGTCATCATCGAGCTCGCCGCGCCATCGACGTTCAACTACCGCGTCACCGTCGTCGACGGGGCAACGGGTACCTCGCTGGCATCGACTCCAGCGATTGATTCGTCCATCTCGCGGCTCGCATACTCGAGCGTCAACGACCAGGTGTTCGTCTCTTCGACCGGGAGCGTACGGCGTTTTGCGATGGATCCGAGCGTCGGAACGATCGCCGCGTCCCCCGAGCAAATGCTCTCAACGAGCAACGGCCCTGAGATCGCTCTTTCAGTAGACGGCACACGGATCGCGACGTCGGGTACTAGCACCGAGGACCGGAGCGCGAGCAACCTCGCGACCTTGTATGGCGTGGTCAGCGGCACTCTTCCTGTGTACAGCCCGGACGGCACCTACTTGGCCATCGCAAGCACGAGCGGCGTGATACGCGTCTACTCGGTGGCAACTCACGTCGAAGCCGTGTCGTACTCGTCGCTTTGCCCACCTGGTTCCTTCTTCACCTCGTTCTCGCGTATTCGCTTCTCCCGGGGCGGTCGCGCCATCGTGGCTGGGTATATCTGCGGCAGCAACGAGTTTCTGAAATGGATCTCCTTCGAGCCGGGAGTCAGGCACGGTGGCCCTGCGAGAAGCCCGATCGGGAAGCCCGATCGGAGAGCCCGATCGAAGAGCCCGATCGAGTAGGAACTACGATCACGATCAAGGAAGAGACGATTCAGTCGCCGACGGATTCCTGATTCTGCTGATCGTACTCTGCTTGATCGTACTCTGCTGATCGTAGTTCCTCCTCGATCGGGCTTCGATCGGGCTTCCGGGCTTCCTTGATCGTAGTTCCTACTCGATCGGGCTTTCCTGATCGTAGTTCCTCCTCGATCGGGCTTCCGCGACAGTCGATGGTGGCTCAATTTGACAACAATTCGTTCGCGCTCAGGTCGTCGCGACCGCCATCACGTGCGAGCGCCAAGTCACGGGGCGAAACGCGCGCAGCGGAAACTCCACCGTCAACTCGCCGGAGAGAAAGAGCCGAGAAGCGCGGCGAAAGGCGTGTTGAAACTGCCAGTAGCGGCGTACGAAATCTCGGGTGCCGGCAGCTCGCGCGTCTGCCCATGCGATCATCCGTCTGCGCCATTCGAACCATGGCGGCGGCGGCGATTGTGTTCGATTCTCCCTACTCATTGCCATCACCCGCTCAGCGCCGACGACAGTGGCCCCGGTTTCGGCTCGACGTCGCGTCGCTTCGGCGGAGATCTCCTCCACGAGCTCGCGTACGAGCTTCCGCCTTTCAATTTCCTCAACGGCCGCCCAGGCCGGCAGCGGGGACAGGGCAATGACGTACGTCTCAAAGAAGTCGGCGCGGTCGACATGTGCAGGCTCTTGCTTGCGAGCCTCGAGCTGCAAAGCGCGCTTGTAGCGAGTGGCGTCGAGCCAGTCCCCTTTCATCTCGTCGCCATCAACGAGCGCTCTGACGGATTGCACCCCGGGCCAATGCTCCGGCCTCTCGACGAGGTCCTCTTTGACGCCTTGGCTCAGGACGTATCTGAGCGCGTTCACTTGGCTCTCAGGCGTGGGAAGCGCCGTCGCCACGAGCCCGCTCCACATTCCGCCGCGCCAATCGACGTCGGGCCGACCGCCCCACCGCCGAGAGATCTCGCGCTTGATGAAACCCATGAACGCGGGGAGCTCGTTGGCCGGCCCGGTCGCGATCGCATGGAGGTGATTCGACATGAAGACAATCGCGTGCAACGACACGGCCGGGTAGACGATCTGCGCGCGCCCGACCACGCCCGCGATCAGGTTGTTCAACTCCGCGCACGGAACGAGGAGAAAGCGACTTTGGAATGTCTTCGAGATCAGGTGCATCGGCGTGCTCTCGTCGATGAAGCGCGCATGGTGACCACCTGCGAAGAGCTTGAGCTCGTCTTCTTCGGATACGCCAGCGTCATCCATCCGCGATGTTTATCGGCGTGGAGGGTGTCACCGCGCTGTCGAAGGCGGCGCTGTCCGAAAATCGGACACACGATCGTAGTTCCTCCTCGATCAGCTACCCCGAATTGTCTACACTGAACCCGTGCGGATCACCGGCCTGCTCGCGCTCGGCCTCAGCGCCTGTCTCCACTTCGGCCCCGTGCTCGGAGTCGAGGACAACACCGTCCTCACCGGAGACTGCGTCCCATCGGCCTGCGACGCCGGCAGCTGCGGTGTCTTCGACGACGGCTGCGGGACGGCGCTCGACTGCGGCGGCTGTCCCGAGGGCGAGACGTGCGGCGGTGGTGGCATCGATCGCACGTGCGGGGCGCCGCAGCTCACGGACCTCGCGGTGGCGCTCGCCAACGTGCCGGCCACGGTCGAGCTCGGCGCGCCGATGACGTTCGCTGTGATCGCCAGTAACGCCAGCGCGGCGGCCGCCGTCGGCGCCAGCATCAGCGTGCCGTTGCCAGCCCCGTTCTCCTCGGTGACTTGGACGTGCACGGCGATGGGAGACGCGCTGTGCCCGGCGGCGAGCGGCTCCGGGACGATCGCGGCGGTCGCGCGGATCGGGGCGCTCTCGAGCCTCACGTTCGCGGTGACGGCGACGATCGCCGTCGATGCGGCCGCGAGCCCGATCACGACGAGCGCGAGCGTCAACGTGACGAGCAGCATCGACCCCGTGGCGGCCAACAACGTCGCCAATCTGTCGCTTCCCGTCGCGCTCCCCGAGCTCAGCTCGCTCGCGTTGACCGGCGCGGGGACGTTCGCGACCCAGGTGCGGGTCGGGGTCGGCAACATCACCTTGGCCGTCTCCGGCACAAAGCTGCGCGGCGTCACCGGCCTGACGATCATCCCCGTGGCGGGGGCTGCGCTCGTGGTTTCGAGTCTCAACGTCACCGGAGCGGCGGCGTTGGGGGCCGTCGTCAACGTCTTGCACGGCGCCGTGGTCGGCAGCTACGCGGTGCGCGCCATCAACGTGGCCGGCGCGTCGGCGCCGATCGCGCTCGAGGTCACCGCGATCACCGCCGGCGGCAGCGGCACTGACATCGGCCTCGACGCCGTCGGCACGACGCTGAAGCCCTTTCGCACCTTGCACCACGCGATCTCGGTGGCGGCGTCGGGGGATCGGATCGCGCTCGGCACCGGCGACTACAGCGCCGAGCCATGGCCGGTGTGCGCCTCGCCGCCGTGCGGATCGACGCTCGCGAATGTGCCTGCGGGCGTGACGATCGAAGGCGTCGCGGGAAGCGCCAGTGAGAGCGCGACCACGGTGACGCACACCGTGCTCGACGCCGGCTACACCGCGGCCTCGTGCTCGGTGGCCGGATCGGACAACAGCGCCTTCGTTCTCGACGCGGGCGGGAGCCCGATCACCCTGAAGAATCTCGCGCTGCGCGGCTTTCGCAACGCCGTCGTCGTTCGCGGCGCGGCCAGCGGACCGATCCCGGCCGGAGACGTGATCCTCGACTCCGTTCGCATCGAAGGCAACTGCGACACCGGCGTGAACATCAATCGCGGCGTGCGCGTGCGCGTCCGCGGCCCCGCGCTCGGCGCACCGGGGTCGCCGCCGCCGACGACGATCTACGGGCATCAATACGGCATCATCGCGACGGGCATCGTCATCGATCACCCGCTCGGCGCCCCGTCGACCAACGTCGCTGAGCTCTTCTTCGATGGGCAAGTCAACGTCCATGACAACGGCACCGGCGTGGTCGCGCGCAAGGCGGTGCGCGTGCAGGTCAACGGCAAAGCGATCTTCACGCTCAACGGCATCGGCATCGAGTTTCAGAACGAGGACAACAACGCCGCCCCTGGCTATTCGCTCGACGTCGTCGCCGACGCCGGCGCGTTTCACGAGTTTCGGCGCCACCCCGGCGTTCCGATCTCGACCCGAGCGCGGACGCGCATTCGGCGTACGCACTTCTCCAACGCCGCCAGCTCGGGGACGCCGCCGCCGATGTTCATCATGCAGCAAAGCGGGCCCTGCTTCGCGCTGCAGCTCGGCGATGGGGCGGAGCGCGGGGACAACGACTTCGCGCTCTCGCAGCTCCCGGTGAACAGCGCCGACTCCGTCGGCATCCAGGCGGCCTCGCCGCCCTGTCCGGTCGAGATGAGTGCCAACACGTGGTCGTCCTACCTTGGAGCCCTCGGCGCGCCGGCGCCGGGCAACTACCCGGGGACGCTCAGTCCGTATTGGACCAACGGGCCGGTCGATGTGTTGCCCGACCCACCGTAGGCCGTTGGCGGCGCAACGGCGTGTTCGCGACGGCGCAAGCGATCGGGCTCAAGCGCACCGCTCGCATGGGGTAGCCGAGGTCCTTGACACAAGACTGAGCAGAGGGCGACACGTGAACGGTCGCCGTCAGAGGAACCAGCATGGCCGTCGATTTCGGGAAGACAGCCAACGACTACGTCAAGTATCGGGCTGGCTTCCCCGATTCGGTATTCGACATCTTGGCGTCGCGCGGGATCATCGCGCCTCGAATGAAGGCGGTGGACCTTGGAACTGGTACCGGCGTCGTCGCTCGAGCGCTCGTAGAACGTGGTCTCCACGTCGTCGGCGTCGACCCCTCGGCCGAGCTGCTCGCCGCCGCACGAAAGCACGGCCCCAAGTCCATCATCTATGTCGAGGGGAGCGCGGAATCGACTGGTCTCGAGCAATTGTCGTTCGACGTCGCGATTGCCGGTCAATGTTGGCACTGGCTCGACGGTGTTGCGGCGGGGCGCGAAGCGTATCGATTGCTCAAACCCGGAGGCTGCTTGGCGATCGCGCATCGCGATTGGATCGAGCTGCCCGACAACGTTCCCGGGCAAACGTCCGCGCTGATGGAAAAATTCAACAGCGATGAACGTGCGTGGCTGCCTGAGCGGCTGAGCTTACGTTCCGGCATCTATCCTCGCTGGTTTTCCGATCTCAGGATGACGGGATTCGGTGAGATTGAATCCTGCACCTTCGATTTCACACTGCCGTTCTCGCATGATGAGTGGCGCGGACGGATGCGCGCATGTTCCAAGATCGGCGCGTCGCTACCTGCTGCTGCGGCCGAACGCTTCGACTCTGAGCTCGAAGCTTTGCTCGAAAAGCAGTTCCCGGCCGAACCACTCATCATTCCGCACCGGGCCTTTCTCGTGTGGGGTAGGAAGCCCTCCGCGTGAACGATTGTCGACGCTCGGGCTGAATCGATAGTCACCGGATAGTTTTTGCACCGCCAGCAGGTATTCTCGACGAACGCTACGCAATCGCTGCGACTGCGCCGGCCGGCGTCGTCAGTCATGCGACGGCGCCGAGGCTGCTGCGATCACCAAGGCGGCCTTCAAGCACGGTGCGAACACGCAACACCGTCATGTCCTCGCCGTTTGGTTGGGTCGGGGGAATGCCCATCAGCTCGAGCCTTCTGCACGCGAGAATACGCTGGATCCTCTCGCGAGGTGAACCAGTAAGGCGCGTCGTGCGCCAAGCGCGAAGGTAGCGAAAAGGACGAGGCTCCGCCGCGATGGCGGGCTCAGAAGGGCGGCGCGACGAACCTGACGCGCACCGATCGCGACGCCGTTTGGCCGTTGGCGTCGGTCACGTGGAGCGAGAGGTCGCCGTGTCCGTAGTCGATGCAGGCGCCCTTGTCGTAGACTGGCGTCCAACTCGGCGCCCCGCCAAAGCCGACGTCAATCTCTGGGCAGCCGTCCTTATCCGTGAAGTGCCAGGTCCAGCGATACTGTAGCGGTTCGGCTCCGCCGCTCGCCGTGCCGATGAGGTTCAGCGTCGCCATCGATCCCCAAGTGCCCATCTTCAAGTACGGATCGTAAACCGGGTTTTGCGTCGCCTCCGGTCCTGCGAGGAGGAGGTTTCCGTCGATGGCGATGGTCGTCACCAGCGGCACCGGTGGTGGGTCGACCACGTTCACCGTCAGTAGGGTTGACGCCGTCGCGTTGCCGACGTCCGTTGCCGAAAGCTGGATCGTATGGGCGCCGTTGCTGGCGAAGCTGCTCATCTGGCTGCACGCGGTCGATCCCAAGACGTTCCCGTCGATCGTCCAATGGCAAGGGAGGTCGACGATGAAGCCCGAGCCGTTGTCACCCCTTGCTTCGCCGACCAGCTGAAACAGCGAGCCACGGGAGATATTGGCAAACGGCGAGATGATCGACACTTGCGGCTTGCCGAAGCCGCGGCGCACCGCAACGAAGCTCGCAGAGCCCCCGCCGACCGTGCCGGCCATGACGCCTGTTTCGCCGCCAAAGAGGTAACCCTCGTAGCTCTGCCCCTGGAGTTGGAAATGGAACGAGCGCGGGTTCGCGCGACTCACCGTTGCCACGAGCGCGCCGCCGCCCCACTCGTTGCCAGTGACCAAGCCGGTCTCCGAAGCGACCGCGCGGACGGTGAAGCTCCCGCTCGGAATGTCTTTTCCGTAAACCTGCCACTCGCCGACGTAGGAGGCGAACGAGACTCCCGTCGTCACGGCTTCTCCCACCAAGTAGCGGGCCTTGTTGCCATAAAAACCGTAGGTTTCCCCGTCACGGTTGTCGTGCACGGTGCCGGCCACGGTCTCATTGTCATCGGCAAGGAAGCCGGAGAAATGGAGCCCACTGAGCTCGCCGTAACCGCGCGCGCCGGTGTTGCCCCAATCGATGTAAAAATCGATGTGGCGGCCATTGATGACGCCATTGACCCGTCGCGCCTGATTGTCCGGGCCGTAGTACGTGCCGAGACGATGGTCGGCGGCGCCGCTCTTGAAGGCGAAGACCGCCGAGTCCGGCGCGTGGTAGATATCGAGCAGCCCTTGCCATCCGTCGTGATCGAGGTGGTAGCGCCCGAGAAAGAGCTGCTCCGGTGGCGGGGCAGCATTTGGCGGCGCCACCGCCCCGATGACGGCCGCCTCGTAGATCTTGCGCTCGGTGACCCATTGGTAGCTGAACCAAACGTAGCCGTCGTCGGCAAAACCCGTGCCCCAAGAGTTCTTCACGCGAAACGCCTGCTTGGCATCGTCGTAGCCTATGATCAGCATCGCGTGCCCGGCCCAGAATGTCTTCCCCGGCTCCCACACGTCATTGGTCCACTTCGCGTCATCGTCCAAACCGACAGAGAAGGCGATCTCGTGGCCGCTCGCCACCTGGCGCTTGTACCAATCCAGCGAAGCGAGCTGCGTCCCCGAGGCAAACAGCGCTTGCGTCGAGGCATATCGAGCGGTCGCCTGAGCATTCGGCGGAAACATCGTCGTGGTCAGCGCCCACGGGATGTTGAAAGTCGCCGGGACTCGACTGAGATTGACATCGTCGGCCACCCGCTGCGGACTCGTGTAAGCGATCGCCGGATTCCAGGAGGCCGTCATCTGCAAGCTACGGCTGCTCACATAGGGCATGGCTGACTCCTCCGGCAGCGCGAGCTTGCCACTGCTCAGCAGTCGGAGGTTGTAGACGACGCTGCCGCCGCCCCAGGTGCCCACAGTGTTCTCCATCTGACTTGGCGGCTTCGGGCGGTGGTCACCGTTGACGTCCACGACGGTGTCCCAAGAGTCGAGGGTGTCCATCTTCTGAATGTGGTTGAGCCACTGCTCGGAGAGATCCAAGGTGACGCCGTGGGTTCGCTTGTACGCGGCCTCGATCGCAGCCACGGTGGCGAAGTCAATGCAGGTGTCGCGGCCGCCCTGGTCCTTGACCGGCGTCTGAAAGCCAGAAAGGTCGACGCTCGCCGGCAGCTGTTCCCGGGCCGGCCCGCCGGGAGCCACTTCCGCGACCGGCGCAAAACGATCCTGGTACCAGAGCATTTCCTCTCGAGGCATCAGTAAGACGGTCGAGCCGTCCGGAAGCTTGAGCGCGGGCCTGCCCTCGACCGTGACGGCCTCTCCGATCGCGGTGACCGCCTCGGGGCCCGTCTGCGAAGTGGTTGCCTCGCTCGGCGCTGGTCCGCTCGTGCTGCTCGCGTCGGCATTCACAGCGATCGTCTCGACCCGGCGGTGGTCGCGCCAAGCGCCCGCACTGCACGCGACGAGCAGTGCGGCCGCGCACAGACATGAGTTCACTGCGATGCGCGAGCGGATTCGACGTGGGTGGGCTTTGTTCTCGTATGGCATTCTTGCCTCCTGCGAGAACTACCCGCCGGGGGCCGAGGCCGATTGACGAGTGATTGCGCCAGGCGGCCAAAGTCTTTCGCCGGCGCGGCAAAAGAGCGTTCTTCACGCAACCTGGTCTGGTTCCCGATCATGATGGCGGCAGCCGCGAGACGACGGTAAGCGCCAGCTGCTTGAGCGCGTCGAGGCTCGGCCTGCCCGCAGGCGCGGTTTCGATGACCGCGAAGAAGCGCCCTTTGCTGCGCACAGACAGGATGATCTGCACGCTGCCCGCGCTGTCGCCTTGCACAAATGCCGCGTCGCCAATGCCGGTGAGGTCGCTCGCCGCCACGGCGTGCTTGCGATCGTAGTCGAAGCGCCTCTGCGCCTCGCTCGCGCTCTCGGCGTAGAACGTCAGGTCTAGGTTGCTGCCGTCGGCCATGTCCCAATTGCAGGACTGGTTCTCCGCGCGACCCGGGCCGAAGGGCAGGCCGGTCGCGGCACCGACCTCGGCTTGACTGAGCAACGCGCAGACGTCGATGGTCTGACTCGCAGGGGCTGGTGCGCCGCAACCGGCGAGCACGACGACGAAGGTCATTGTCCAAGAACGACTGATACGCATTGGGGGTTCCTTCCGTTCTCCAAAATGACACCGCGTTTCACGCGGCACATCGATCTTCCGTGCTCTCGCCGCGCTCGAGGGCGCGCCAGCGCTGAGGGGACATGCCCTCGAGCTCACGAAAGATCTGGCTCAAGCGCGACCCGCCCTGCAGGCCCACCTCGAAGGCGATGCGCTTGATCGGCTGATTCGTCCGCGCGAGCAGCTTCTTCGCTTGCGCGAGCCGCGACTGCTTCAGCTCGCGCTCGAAGGACGTGCCGGCAGCGCGCAGTCGGCGGCGCAGCGTGCGCACAGACATCGCCAGGTTCGCGGCGACGCCGTCGATCGATCGTGCCGAGCCATGGCGCATCAGGCATTCGCGCAAGCGACAACGGACGTCGAGGGCGACCGGATCGCTTTGGCGAAAGCTCGCGGCGAACTGAACGAACGCGGTGTCATCGACGCTGCGCGCGCTCGCACACGGCTCGCCGAGCTCGACAGCGAGCCCTGCGATCGACATACCGATCGTCCCGGCGGGACGCACGAGCACACTCGCGACCGCGCGGGGCCAGCCTGACAGGAGCGTCAGCAGCGCGTCGTCATCGACGCCCGTCACCGTCTCGAATGAGACGACGATGCGCGCAGCGGGCGTCTCGAGCAGCTCTACGATCTGGCTGGCGACGGGCTGGCTCAAATGCCCCCAGACCATGATCCCGAGCGTTCCCTCTTGGGCGTAGGCGGCGCATTGCGTGCGTTCTTCGTGGTCCATACTCCACCCGACGCAAGCCTCATGCCGGCTTTGGCTAACCGCTGTCAGCGCGACTTCATTGAGGAAATTCCTGCTCGGATGGACGGAGTGTAACGTTACACGGTGTCTCGTGACGTCGGCCTCTATCGCAGCCCAAGGGGGCGCTATTCCTCCCACCTGAAAAGCGAAAGTGTCCGATTTTGGGACACTCGCGACAAGGCGAGCCGCAAGCGATTTCGCCTGTGTTAACGTCAATGCGTGCTCGCGTTCATCACTGCTTCGATCATCACCGCCGCGTGCTCGCAGAGCGCGCGCGACATCGACGAAGCGGCAGACGCGTTCATCGCCGCCTCCGAGAAGTTGGCCCAGGGTCTCGCCGGCGAAGGCACGAACGCGCTTCGCGCGTTGTCGGCGAAGCATCCCTGGTTCGCGGTCGCGCAGCTCGAGCTCGGCCGCGCCGAAGACGCCAGGCACAGCTGGCTCTGGGCGTACGTCGCGTACAAGCGCTATCTCGTCGCCGCGCCGAGCACGCCGGACAAAGCCGCGATCGCGGCACGTTTGCTCGAGCTCGAAGACAAGGTCCCGGCGCTGAAAGACTTTGGCGACGGTGAGCGCGCGGCCGCTGCCGGAGACTGGCGCGCAGCGATCACGGCGTTCGAAGCGAGCATCGCCAAGAAGCCCGCCTTCACCCTTCCCTACCTCGCGCTCGCGGACGCGAAGGTGCGCCTCGGCGACAACACCGGCGCCAAGATCGCGTATGCTGCCTACCTCGAGCTCGATCAAGACGCGCCCGATCGCAAAGAGTGCACGGCGATCCTCGAACGTTTGCGGAGGGAGAAATGATCGCGCGCGGCATCGCGATCGCTCTGGTCCTCGGCGGCATGCTCGCCGCGCGTGCCGCCTACGCCGTCGACAGCGTGCCGCTCGTCGCGCCCATCGTCGCGCCCATCGTCGCGCCCATGGTCGATGCGTCGTCGTCTGTGCGCCCCGCGGCCCGCCGCGCCGACAGCGGCCGTGATCGCGCGCGGCTCTTTCACCTCGGCTTGCGCGCGTCGGGCTTGGTGCACGCCGGGGGCGCTGGGCCCATGGGCGTGCTCGAGATCGGCGTGCGCTTTCCGTTCGCCGGCCAGCGTGTGGGCGTCATGTTGGCGCCGAGCATCGCCGGCACCTTCGGCCGCGTGCCGGTCGCGTCGCGCGCGGTGATCATCGGGGTGCCGCTCGCCTTGACGTTTCACCAAGCGCTCGGCGCGGGCTATTTGCGCGTGCACGCCGGACCTGCGCTCGATTGGGTGAGCGCGGTCGCCGAAGACAGCGTGGAGACGCGCGTCGATCAATATGCGTCGCTCGGCGTCGTCGCCGGCGCGGGATACTTACTCGACGCCGGCCCCGGCAAGCTCGTCTTCGACGCCGGCTATCGCCTCCTTTCTCATGTCGTCTTCGGTACGCGCGTGACGGCCCACATGGCCGGCATCGGGGTGGGCTATGCGTTTTGGTTGTAGCGTCCTCTTCTTATTGGGCGCGTGCGCGGCGGAGCAGAGCGCCGCGCCGGCGTCAGCGCCCTATCGCGTCGTCGCGTTCGCGCCGACGTGCGACGATGCGATGCCCCGCCCCGGCGACGTCGTGCGCGACGTGATGCTGCGCTACGCGAAGGCGACGCGCCTCGCCCGCTCCGACGATGAGCAAGCACGCGCAGACGCCGTGCGCCTACTGACCGAGCTCGCCGGTGAACGGCCGTGGTTCGTGCACGTGCACCGCGCGCTCGGCATCGCCAACGGCTTCGCCGGCGCCTGGTTGTCTTCCTACGTCGCGTACAAACGTTACCTGCAGCTCGACGTGCACGCCGCCGATCGCGCCGACGTTCGCGCGCAGTTGTACGTGCTCGAGACGAAGCAATCGGTCTTGAAGCGCTACGCCGAAGCAGAAGAGGCGGCGACGCGCCTCGAGTGGGCGAGCGCGCTGCAGTTGCTCGAGGAAGTGCTGGCGCGAAAGCCGAGCTTCCCGCTCGCGCATCGCCTGCTCGCGATCGTGTATGCGTCGACCGCGCGCGCCGAGGAGGCGATCGACGAGTACGAAACCTATTTGAAGCTCGATGCGCTGGCGGTCGATCGCGACGCCGTCGAGACGATCATCCATGACACGCGCGCTGCGCTCGCGCGGCAGCGGGAGACGCGATGAGCCTCATCCTCGTCGTCGTGGCGCTGTTGAGCGCCGAACAGCAGGGGCGCGCGTTCAAAGTCGGCGAAGAGAACGCGCGCGAGGCCGCTGTAGAAGATCGCCTGGACGGCCGCTTCATCATCGCGCCGAAGCTCGCCGCGGGATATAGCGTGGCGCCGCCCGCGGGGTTCGCGCTGCGCGGCGCGCTCGAGCTCGGGTATCGCTTGCCGTTTCTGCGCGGCCTCGTCGGCTTGTCGATCGAGCCCGGGGTCGGCGGAGCGTGGGTGGCGGGGCGCGCGGGCGTGGCGTTCTCGGTGCCGCTCTTGCTCAGCGCCAACATCGTCGCCGGGCCGGGGATGCTGCGCGTCCTCGCCGGGCCCGCGCTGGATTGGCAGCGTGTCGAAATTCCCATCGCTGAAGAAAATGTGAGCGACGAGACCTTCGCTCTCGGCCTTGCTGCCGGGGTGAGCTATGGGCTCGTCCTCGGCACAGAGGTCGCCACTGGGGTCGCCGGGATCGAGGCGCGCTATCGCGTGGCAAACGTCGGGGTCGGTGGGGTGGTCACAACGAGCCACGTGCTCATGTTGGGGTTGGTCTATGCGTTCTTTCTGTAGCCGGGTCGCGCTCATGCTGCTCGCGGCAGGGTTTGTCGCGTGCACGCTCACCCACAAGACGACGGGCACCGCGGGCCAAACGGGCACGACGGGAGCGACAGGTGGCGAAGGCGACGCGCCGGCGGTGACGCTCGTTGGGCCGGTCACGTTCTGCATGGGATCGGCCGCAACGTTGACGCTGGCGTCAGAGCACGCAGAGGGCTACGCGCTCGTCGCCACGCTGGCAGCGGCGGACGGCGCCACGACGGAAGTGCCGGTCCTCGAGAGCGGAGCCGTCGAGATCTCGGATCGTCTGGCGCTCGCCGCCGGCGTGTACGCGCTCGGCGTTTGGTTCTTGCGTGACAACGTTTTGTCGGAGCCCGTGTGGTTCCCCGGAGCGCTGACGGTGGCAACGCCGCCCGTCGTCACGACCTTGCTCGCGCCGGAATGTCAAAGCACCGCGTTCGACACCACGTCCTTTGTTTTGGGCGGCACAGGGCTCGCCGGCGCATCCGCGCGCGTGGAGGCAGAAGGGAGTCTCGTCGCGCTCGGCGCTGCGGCGAACGCCGAGGGCACGACGCTCACGGTCACGCTGCCGTCAGCGCTCGCGCCCGGCGGACCGTATGCGTTCAGCGTCGTGTCGGCGGCCGGGTGCGTCGTGCAGGTGCTCGACGGCGCCGGCATGGGCCTCTCGGTGAAGCCGCGGCCGCTCGTCTCCGCGAGCGCTGTTGGCCCGAAGAGGACGAGCGGAAAAGCGCAGCGCGATACGCACGTCGCGGTGCGCGTGAGCGGCGGCGCGAGCCAGTCCGGCGCCGGCGCGCTCGTCGCGGCGGCCGGTGCGGTGACCGTGCGCACGATGAGCGGCGCGATCGTGTCGCCGGAGAGCATCGTCGCGCTCGCGTTGCCGGGCGGCGGAACTGACTTACTCGCGACCTTCGCCAAGGACGCGCTGCCGGCGGAGAGCACGTTGGCGCCGATCGTCGCGCAGAATGGGTGCACGAGCGCCGGTGTGGCGTTCGGCGTGGAAGAGGCGCCGTCGCTCGCTGGCGCGCTCGCGTCGGTGCGGCTGTCGCCGACGGGATCACCGCTCGATGGCGGCGCGCTCGTCGATCTGTTCACGGCCGGTGCGCTCACCGATCCGACGGTGGTGTCGATCGACGTCGATCCAGATCCGGCAAACGACGTCTACGTGGCGTTGTCGCTGCACACGGAGCTCGATCGCACGCGGCGGGCGTTGCGTTTTTCGGTGCCAGCGTCGCAGACCGTCGCGTCGTCGTTCTGGAGCACCCTGCGCGTCGAGGCGCCTGGAGGCGAACGGCTGATCGAGCGGGCTTACTACGTCGTGAACGCGAGCTCGAGCGACAGCGCTCCTGCACGTGCGCGCGTCCTCTGGAAAGAACGCGACGCGCTCTACGCTGGAGGCGATGCCATGCGCGTCTATGGGTGCTGGCTGCGTGAAGCCGCGCTGTCGTTTGTCGCGGTCGACGCCGCCGGCGCGGAGCATCCGCTGGCGGCGAGCGCGAGCGGCGTCGATCAGTGGGCGAACGCGAGCTTTCGCTGCTCTGTGAATCCCAGCGCGTGGGCCGACTCGCACGTGACGATCACGAGCCCGGCGGGGCTCGCGGCGGGGGTGTATCGCTTGCGGGTGAAGGCGGCGCTCAGCGGCGGCGTGACGACGAGCGAGGATGATCTGTATCCCTTCGTTGTTTACGGCGACACGCCGGCGATGGGGGCGTTCGAGGTGGTGACGGGGGCCGGCGCGACGTTGAGCGCGGCACGTCGGAGCGCTCACGGGCTAACCGCAGTCGACGCGTTGGGTCGCAAGTACCTTTATGTGATCGGCGGCGATTCGAACCCCACCGTCAATCCCGCAGCCGTGCCAGTGTCAGCGGCATTGACGACCTACGAATACTCCGCGGTGGCGCCGGACCACACGCTCATCGGTCTCGTCGCTGTCTCCGGCCCGAACCAAGAGCTGCCGCTGCTCAGCGGCCCGAGCGGCGGGCCGTTCACCGCGCTCAGCGCCAGCTACGCGCCGGCCGTGACGAGCGATGGACCGAATGTCTACCTCTTGGGCGGCACTGCGAACGCGACGTCCGCTTCTTCGAACGTCTTTCATGCGACGGTCGTCGATCCGGTGGTCGATTCAGACCCCGCGCACCAAGGCCGCTTGAACCCTTTCCTTCAGCACGCGAGCGCCAAGCTCTGCGCCAACGACGCGTGCAGCATCGCCGCGCCGCTCTTCGGTCTCGGCGCCGAGCTCGTGCGCAACGGCGAGACGCGCTCGATCGTCGCCGTCGGCGGCGCGGCGGCGAACGCGACGATGACCGCGCGCGACGGCGTCACGCACGTCACCGCCGTTCAGTTGAATACGGCGGGCGCTATCGTCTCCTCCTCGCGGCCGATGACGGCCGTGCCCGCGGCGATCGTGCTGCCGGGCGCGCAGGCGTTTTCGTTCGTGACGAAGAGCTTCTTGCCGGGATCGGCGAACGCGCTCGTCTGGGCGTTCGGCGGCTTCTCGGCGATCGACGACACCGAGCTCATTCCGCTGGCCCTCACCGAGAATCGTACGCTCGCCTCTGCGCTGGCGGCGCAGCCTGGGTCGTCGAGCTTCGCCGGCGGCGCGGCGTATGATTTCTGGTCGCACGCGACCTTCGTGGCGGGGAAACGCGTGTTTTTGGTGGGTGGTGCTACGCAGACGGGCCTCGGCGGGGGCTCGGTGCCGTCCGTTCTGAATACTTCGGTCTTCGCCAGCTATGACGCGACGACCGCTGCCATCGGCACACTCCAAGCGAGCCCGCAGAATCTCACCCGAAAGCGCGGCGCCATGGCGTTCGTACACCTGCCACCGCATGTCTATTCTTTCAGCGGTCTGATCTGTGATCACGTGACAGAAGTCTGTGCCGGCCCCACCATCGCCCTCAGCCCCGACATCGAGCACGGTGAACTGACGCCGTGACTCGCACCTCGTACCACATCGAGTGTCCCATAATCGGACACTCCCGTCTTCGTCCCCCCGAGGCGCCTCCGACCGGAGTACCATCGCTCCTGATGCATCCACTGAAGCATCCACTGCTGCATTCGCCGCTGGCCGCGCTCGCGAGCCTCGTGCTTCAGAGCTGCCTCATCGGTGGCGTCTCCCTCGTCTTCCCGAAAGACACCTCACCGACCCTCGAGAGCTGCACCGGCGAGCAATGTCCCGCCACAGTGGACGACCCCGGCGCTGGGACGGCGAACCCCCGTACGCTCGACGTCGATCGCGAACGCTCGTTCCTCACGCTCGACCGCGAGAGCATCCCGGCAGACGATGCCGAAGCGCTGCACGTCACCGTGAACCTGCGCGACGTCACCGGCTCCTCGGTCGAAGGCGCGGTCGTCACGCTGAGCGCCGGCGGAAAGCAAAACTCGATCACCCCCGCTGCGGCGATCGCGAGCGACAGCAAGGGCCAAGCGGTCTTCACGCTCCGCTCGAAGCTCGCCGAAGAGAAGACGGTCACCGTCGCACTCGAGGGTTCCGACAGCGCGCTCTTCGTCGCGACCGTGCGGTTCACCCAAGCCATCGCCGACCCCGCCACCTCCACCGTCACGCTTTCGCTCGAGACCGCGATCAAAGCCGACGGCCTCGACTTCACCGCGGCCACCGTCGTCGCCAAGACCGCCGCCGGCGGCATCGCCTACGGCGCGCCCGTCACCATCGCCGCGGACGACGACGCCACCTTCGCCACCTCACCCACGGTCGGCTTCGACGGCAATGCGATCGCGCAAGTGCGCTCGCGAACGTCCGGAACGAAACAGCTGTCGATCAAAGTCGGCGACGTCACCTTGGCAGTAAAGCCCTTGGTCACCTTCGTGACGGTGGCGATCTTCCAAAGCGCGATCAGCGTCACCATCGCGTCGAACGTCGCCGTCGCCGATCTCGCCGACGGCATCGAGATCGATGTCGTCGTCCCCACCGTGACCGGCGGCGTCACGCGCGATCACGCGGTGGCGATCGACGTGAGCGGCTCCGGCAACCTGCTCGTGCCAATCGGCACCGCAGACGAGCCGAGCTCACGCCACGTGCTCGTCACATCAGCGAAGGCGGAACAGAAAACGATCACCGTGACCGTACCAGACGCGCCTGCGCTCGCGCCGGTCATCGTCTCTGTCGCGTTCGTTGCTGGCCCGGCCGTCGCCGCGCAGAGCACGTTCACTTTGGGCCCGCCGCGCTTGTCGCCGGCGATGACGGCGTCGGGCCAAGTGACGCTGAAGGACAAGTTTGCGAACTTTTGCCCCGGCGCCACGGTGATGTTCAGCGGCACTTCGGGCCTGATTCCCGCCGGCACGTCGGCCAACACCGATGCGTTGGGCCAGGTCAACGTCAGCGCCACACTCACCGCGACCGGGCCGCAAACGATGACCGTGCAACTGCAATCCGGCGACGCGCTCGCCGTCACGCTCGACGTCGTGGCGCCCTTCTTCGAGCGCGCACGGCCGCACGACAGCGCTTCCATCCCCGCGCTCGATCCGAGCAATCCGGCGCGCTGGTTCGTCGCCAGCGGTGAGCGCGTGTTCGAGACGACCGACTCGGGCGCGAGCTTTCATCCGGTGTCGATGACGGGTGTCCCTCCGAGCACGATCGTCGCGCTCGCTGCGCACCCAAGCGCACCAGCGAAGTTGTTTCTGCGCACTTACAACTCGACCGTCGGGACTCGAACGTTCAGCGGCAACGGCGGCGACTGGACGGAGCTCGGCCCCGAGTACGGCGCGCCTGTGGACTTTGCCGATCGCGCCGCGCTGGTCTTCGCGCGAGCGGACGCGATCAGCCTACCTTCGCACGTCTCGAGATGCTTGAGCGGAAACGCAACGTCGGCGGCGGTGACGCTTCGGCGCACCGACGGCGCGAGCACGGCCGCCATTCCGTGGAGCACGGACTTCGGCCCCGGCCGCTACGCGCTCAGCTGGAAGCTCAACTTCGCCGACGATCCTTCCGCGACGGCGCCCGGCTCTTTCTACATGGCGTGGGAAGCGGTCACCGCACGTTGCGCCATCGAGCCGACGCAGCTCCATTCGGGCGCCGTCTATTTTGCGGCTGGCGTTCCGGCGGCGTTCAACAACGCGCGCGACGTGCTCGGGCGCGACCCTGGGCGCTCGGGCTGCATCTTTTATCGCATCGATGACCTCCAGATCGGCCGCGAGTGCCTCGACGGCGCGGTCGCGGCGCCGGTCACGGTCCCGCCCGAGGCACAAGGCTACGGCGCCGTGCGCGCGCGAGCGGACGGCGCCCTCTTCACCGTTGGTCCCACGAAGCTCTTCCGTCACGCGGCCGGCGCTTGGCAGGAGGTTGGCGCGGTCGCCGCAGATCCTGCCAGCCCCTTCTCGATTCATCCCGCGAGCGCCCCCCTCGCGTTTCTCGGCCAATACCAGCTCCAGGGCGCAACCCTCTCACGCGCCACGCTGAGCGTCCCGAACAACAGCGTGCTCGGAATGAGCGTCGAGAACGGCGCGTGGAGCATGGTCGCGCGCGACGGCAGCAGCGCGTTTCGCTTCTCCTTTCCGGCCTCGCCGAGCGCAGGATGGACCTTCGGCGGCTTGCTCTCTCGGCTCGCGCTCGTCGAAGCCGTGCCTTCACCTGCGAACGACGGCGTCTACTTCGCGCGAAGCGCCACCGGCGTCTTCGACATCAACGCGACCGCTGACACGCCCGTCACGACCGACACGGCGGCACAAGCGATCGGCACACCGGTGCGCGTCTTCTCGCAGCCTCTGCCAGCGAGCGTGCGCTACTTGTCGACGAACGCGGGCGTCTATGCGCGCGGCGCCGCCGGGGGTTGGACGAAGATCGCCGCGCTCGGCAATGCCTCGGTGCTCGCCGTGGATCCAACGGACGGCGCCGTCTTCGCAGCGTCGACGAGCACCGACACGATCTGGCGTTCCACCCTGGGCGGAAGCGTCGCGGTCAACGTTCCCAATCTCGGTCTCGCGGTGCGCTTCTTCGTCGACCCGCGCTCGTCGGCTGTCTACCTGCTCGGCGACAGTTGCAAGCTCTTCGTGAAAGCGAGCGGCAGCCCGTCGTGGACTAAGCTTGGCGAGGGGATTTGCGACCTAAGCGGCGTCGACTTCAACGTGACGCCGAGCACCACGCTTCGCATCTACTTCCGCGCGACGTCGGCGTTCGGCGTGAACGACTCGAGCCAGCTCTACGTGGCCACCGTGGCGAGCGCAGCGCCCGTCACGCCGCACCCTTGTGGCGGCGAAGTGGCCGCGGCGATGACCCCGAACGACGTCGTCGTCCCGGATCCGAGCGACCCGCTGCATCTCTACCTCTACCGCCCGAGCCTCGGCGCCGCGGGCTTCTTCGAGAGCATCTCTGGGTGTCGTTGAGGGGGGAGAAAGCCATGAGCGATCACAACGAAACCGCATGCGCCTACGCCGTTCGAATGTTGTTCAACGAAGACGAGTTCAAGCAATTCGAGGCGCGACTCGCGGCGCGCGGCACGACGCCCGCGAGGTTCTTTCGCGGCGTGATGCGCGACTACATGACGCACGATCGCGCAGGTGACTTCGGCGCCGATGACGCGATGCAAGCCTACTTGCGGTGGCGGCGGCGCTAGAGACGAGCTGGCGCGGAGCGCGAAAAACGTAGTGGCCGCGAAATCTGCCGCCGGCGGCATGGCCGACAGCGTGTCGCCTCAGCGGGCGTGGGTTCTTCGAGAGCATGTCCGGGCGCCGTTGAAACCGGATCAGCGTACGCGCTGCCCCTCTGTTTCGATGACACAATCGCTGAAATCGGGTAAAACGAGCACGACATGAACCGTTCGCTCACGCAAATCGCCGTCGCTTTCGGGCTGGTCGCGGCGACACCCCTCCGCGCGACCGCCGCAGAGTGCGCTCCTTCTGCGAAAGACACGCAGCTGGTGGCAGTGCGCTACGCCGAAGCGGTGGACGACATCGCCAAGAACGGAGTGGCGACCGGGATTGGAAAGCTTCAGACGCTCTTGCGACGCTACCCGTGGTTTACGCCGGCGCAGCTGACGATCGCGCGAACTGAAGATCAACGTGGTGCATGGATGAGCGCGTACATCGCATACCGCCGGTACCTCGCGAGCCAGGTTCACCCCGATGATCTGGCTTCGATCGAGGAGCGAATAGAAGCGCTCGTCGAGAAGAGCAAGGCGCTTGGCCTCTTCGTCGAAGGCGAACGTGCGGCGCAGCGAGAGAACTGGCCGCGCGCAACTCAGCTCATGCGCCAGACGCTCGAAGAGAAACCGAATTTCTCGCCGGCTTACCGGTTACTCGGGCGCGCGTTGGCCGCCCAAGGTCAGTTCACGGCCGCAGCGGCCGCCCTTCGTCGATACCTCGAACTCGATCCGCTTGCGCCAGACCGAGAGGAAATCGAACCTCTGATCGACGAGTACGAGCGTGCTCTGCTCGAGGTCGTGCCGTGAGCGCAACGAAGGCCGCGATATTGATCGTCGGCATGAGCTGGTCGATTCGAGCGGCGGCGCAAAGCGAAGAACGACCGGACGTCATTCCGCTCGTAACGCCCGCGATCGGCGACGACGAGCCGGCGAAAGAGAGAGAGTCCAAGCCTGTGGTGCGCGAGGCACCCCAGGAACAGACGACGGCCTCGAAAACGACAGAGGGACGATTTCACGTTGGCCTCAAAGCCGCACCCGTTCTCACGTCTGGCCGGTTTCGGGCTGGTTTTTTGGCCTCAGCCGAGTTGGGGCTTCGGCTCCCAATGTGGCAAGGACGTTTGGGCCTGATGATCGAGCCAGGCTTTGGAGTGCTGACGAATACCGCGGGCATGCTGTACGCTCAGGCTTTGTGGTTCGACTTTCCGCTTCTCGTCTCCTATCACGAAAGACTCGGGTCCGGCCGACTTCGTGTCGTCGCTGGCGCGTCAATCAATTGGCTCCGCGGGCAGAGCCTCGATCGTTTTCTAGCCGCAAGCGGCTGGGCGCCGCTCTTCGACAACGTCTCGCTCTCAGCGGGATTGAACGTTGGCGCAGGGTGGCTCGTCGATCTCCGCGCGGGGAGCCTCGCATTCGAGTTTCGCTACCGCTTCTTCAGCTATACCATGGAAGCCGAACCCGTCTTCGGTCACAACGCTTGTCTGAGCGTGGGCTATGCGTTCTTCTTCCTTTGAGCACGCCGTTGGCTTTCTGTTGATGTCGGCAGTCGTTCCCTATGGCTGCGCACCGGCTTTGACGGGCGCTGCGAACAAGTCGCTTTCTGAGAATCGGCCGAACGCCCAGAGTGACTGCGTTGAAGTGACTTCGAGGTCGGCGGCGACGCTCGCCGACGCGATGTATCGTCTTGGAAAAGCGATCAGCATCGGCTCGGAGCCTGACGGGGAAAATCGGGCCACCGCGGCACAACAGTTCCGGGGAATCATCGTCGACCATCCTTGGTTCGCGCCGGGCTATCGGGGCCTAGGAATTGTTGAAGCCACCCGGGGCAATTGGGTGGCGTCCTATACCGCTTACAAGCACTACCTGCATTTCGCGATGGATAAGGCAGAAAGAAACATGGTTCGTGACGAGCTCTCGAAGCTCGAGAAAAAGAATCCGGCGTTACGCGCCTACGCGCATGGCGAACAGGCCGCGGCGGAAGCAGACTGGCCGCGCGTGATCGATTTGATGAGCGATGTCATCGCGCAGAGACCGACGTTCTCGCTTGCGTATCGGCTCCTCGGCATCGCCTACGCCTCGCGCGCCCGAGCCACGCAAGCGATCGAGGCATACAGAGCGTATCTCGATCTCGACAAGTACGCGCCCGATCAGAGGCAAGTCGAAGCCATCATCGACAAGACGACCTACGCACTAGAGAAGAGAGCGCGCCGCCGCGCGGGAGATAAGATTGAAGCGAATGAAAAGTGACACCATGCGTCTCGTGTGCGCGCTGGGCGTCCTCTTGAGCACGCCGACACCCAGCTCAGGCGCAACCCCGTCGCTGCAAAGCGAAGGCGGTAGCACGCTGCCGCTCGAATCGCCGCCCCCCCGGAGGGGAAAAAAGGTCGATGCGTTCGACATTGGATCGCGACGCGATCAGTCGATTGAAGATCCCGCAGAAGACAAGGCTGAAGAGAGAGCGCTGCACCGTATGCAGCGCGCGTGGATGATCGGTTTGCGTGCGTTTGGAGACTGGGGTCTGTCCGCTCCCATGGTTGCGGGACTTCGGATCTCAGCTGAGGTCGGATATCGCCTTCCGTTTGCCCGCCGTCTCGTAGGCATCTCTCTAGAGCCTGCTTTCGTTGCGAGCTGGTCGAGGGGTACGCTGCCGACCGGCCAGGTTCTTGCCCAGTCGTTCGGGGTTTCCGTTCCGCTGCTCATCAGCGCCAACGTGATCGCGGGACCCGGGATATTTCGTGTGGCCGCGGGACCTTCCTTTGAATGGTCGAAGTTCAACGCCGCACTTGATGGGTTCTCGACCGACGCACAAGCGCTCGGCCTCGGCGCCACCGGCGGCATGAGCTATGGCCTCTGCATAGGCCTGGGCCTCCTCACTGCGGAAGCGCGCTACTCATTGCGGCCGGAGCGATTCATCGGAAATCAGCACCTGCGCCATGGAGTGTTGCTTGGGGTCGGCTATGTCTTTCTCCTCTAAAGAAGACTTCGCGACAAGCGCGCGGGCGATCCTGTGCTGGGCGCTCTTGCTGCTACCGTCGTGCTTCTTTTGGTCCGAGGCGCGGTCAACGACGACGATAGATCTGACGATCACGTTCGACACCAGCTTCGCGATCAACGGCGTAAGGGCGAGCGGTTCCACGGCGGACCGAGCGCTCGGCCCAACCACGAGCCCAGATTCACCGGACGCTCCGCTTCAGTCGCCCTATCGTTTGGTCATCTTGCTGACCAGCGAAACGGCAAACGCGCTCAACGGCGCCGAGGTTGCCGTCCGCGTCGAAGGGCTCGCAAACAACAACGTCGTCGAGCTCGTGGGGAAAACAAGCGTTATCGTGCGAGAGGGCACCGTCACTACCGCCTCTGTGACCTTGGATGTGCCCCCGCTGCCGGTATGCGGCGACGGCGAGATCCTGGCCGGTGTCGAGGCCTGCGACGATGGCGGAGTGATCGGCGGCGACGGTTGCGGCGCGAACTGTGCTCTTGAGCCGGGCTTCGCATGTGAGGGCTTGCCCTCCACCTGCAGCTTCGTTTGCGGCAACGGGGTCGTGAACGAGAACGAAGGGTGTGACGACGGCGGCAATCAGAACGGCGACGGCTGTTCGGGAATTTGCTCGGTCGAGAGCGGCTACAAATGCATCGGCGAGCCGTCTTCATGCTTCCGCATCTGTGGAAACGGCCAAGTAGATTCCGGCGAGACCTGCGACGACGGCGGGGCATCCAGCCCAGGGTGCAGCGCGAGCTGTCAGACCGAAACGCTGTACGAATGCCCAACGCCCGGCATGCCGTGCCGGTTGATTTGTGGCAACGGCGCGCTCAACCCCGGTGAGACTTGCGACGACGGCGGCGCAGCGAGCCCCGGGTGCGACGCGAACTGTCAGACCGAAGCGCTATACGCATGCCTCACCCCCGGCGCGCCGTGCACACCGTTGTGCGGCAATGGAGCGCTCGACGGTACAGAGATCTGCGATCCAGGCGGAGGCGGAATATTCTCGCTCATTGGAGGCACAACGGCGCGGCACAACTGCTTGAGCGAAGGGCTGCTGCAAGGGGCCGGCAGCCAGGTGACTTGCTCGCCGTCCTGCACTCTGGTGACGACATCGTGCACTGGCGGCTCGATCGATAGCGCTGCGAAGATCGTCTCGGCGATCGCCGAGGCCTTCGATAACGTCAAGAACCCTGGCCACGACGTTATTTCCATTCGCCAATGCGCGAGCGGTTGCACAGTTGGTGGGGCGTATCAGCCATCGAGCGCCATCCTGATCAACGAACCAGGCACCGACGAAGGGATGACGCTGCGGCCGATGAGTGGCATCGTGCAATTTTCCGGGACCATGCTGGGCGGCACTGAAGTGCTGCAACTGCGGTCAGGGAAGAACAACCTCGCAGCTTTCGACTTTGTCGACGCGCCGTTGGCGATTTCATTCCACAGCGCAGACACGACCGGCGCGAACACTGTGCTCGCTTGCAGCTTCGCGGCCTCGGCAGGGAGCGCGCAGTTCGTCGACGTCCAGAGCAAAGGCAACACGATCCTCGCCAATCGCTTCGACGCTGGGGGAACGAACACGTACGCGATTAACGTCGCCGCGGGTGCGGCGAACACGACGATCGTCGCCAATGTCATCTCCGGAAACTTCGACTTCGCGATTGACGTTGGCTTGACGAGCACCGGCACGACGATCCTCGATCACAATTCGCTGCGAATCGTTGGCGCTAGCAAGTACGGAATACACCTTAATACCGGCCAAGGGTTGTGCGCACGCAACAACGCTATCATTGGGGACGGCTCTTCCCGCGGCTATCAAATCGACTCCGCGCCGACGATCGCATGCGCGAACGGCCCGGCGACCGGCAACAACGGCGTCCTCAACGCCGGTTCCGAGTGTGCCGGCGCCGGTTGCGGGGCTTCGACCTGTCTAACCGGCTCACCCGGCCCGCTCTGTAGCATCATCGTCGGGTATCAAGCTTCCGGTCCTCCGACGCTCGACACGAATTTTTGCCCTGGGCCACCGTTGCGCAACGCCGGCGCGGATGCCGGCTACTTCATGGACCCAACGCCGGACATCGGTGCAAGGCAAAGCGGTCGCATCAACCTTTATGGGAGCAGCGTGCTCCTTGCCTGTCCCTAGGAACCACGGGTCTCGTGGCGGATTCGGTGTTGGCGCGCGGCACGACGCCCGCAAGGTTCTTTCGCGGCGTGATGCGCGACTACATGACGCACGATCGCGCAGGTGACTTCGGCGCCGATGACGCGATGCAAGCCTACTTGCGGTGGCGGCGGCGCTAGCCTGGTCTATTCATGAGGCGCCGTAGCGAGAACGCAAAGTCCCCGTCAGGTCGGGCCGCACGGACGGTTTGGGGTTGAAGGCATCCTGCCTGGCTGTCGAAACCACAAACCGGAGTACGGTCC
>JADLHZ010000035.1 GCA_020848545.1 Deltaproteobacteria bacterium
ATTCCTACGTAGATCACTGAAAGCCCCTTCCTTCGGCAGTGCCGAAATTCATCCAGCACCGACAGTTGGGCAATCAGGCTTGGCGGTCAAAAGTCCGCGGGCGGGGGCCTATTCATAGAATCTCCTGAGTGCGTGCGTTCTTATGCGGCCTTCTGCTGCGACTCAAGCCGTCGCCGACGCGCGGTCCGCGAGATCCCAGCGGCCGATCGATCACAGTCCGCCCGGCTCCGGCTCGGCGATGTAGATGTCGCCATCTCGCTGCGCGAGGACGAAGCCCGGGCGTCCCTGACCGATGTAGCCCTGGGCCACGAAGTGAGGCCCGAAGAACGTCGTGTCGAGCTGCCAAGTGGCGCCGTTGTCGTCCGAGTAATAAACGCCGCGCGGCGCGTCGTTCTTCATGGTGAACAAGCGTCCCTGCCGACGCGCGATCCGCGCGCCGACGGTGGTGTCGCTCAACGTCTGCACCACTGACCAGGTGGCGCCGCCGTCGCTCGAGCGGACGATCATGCCGGTGCCGCGGCCGACGAACATGCCGTTCAGGTACTCGAAGCTCAGCCTTTGCGCGTTGGCGACGGAACCACCCGCCGTCCAAGTGATGGCGTCGGTCGACGTGTAGATCGCCGCGTTGTTCCCCGAGACCGCCGTGGCGAGGTACTTGCCGCCGCCGTAGATGAGGCCACCATCGTGCGAGGTGAAGCCGGCGGTGGTGGCCGTCGGCACCCAATTGACTCCCTGCAAGTCGCCCGATTTCGCCGTGGAGCTCGCACCGACGGCGACGTAGCCCGTGCCGTCGAACGCGATGGCGTCGTACGTTTGGCCGGACGTTTGCGCCGTCCACGACAAGCCGCTCGCCCACCGGTAGAGCGAATTGCCGCCAGCGGCGATGAAGATGAAGCTTCCTGGGCCGCTCGTCGCCAGCGCGCGCATCGGCACCGGCGTCGAAACGTCCGACCATTGCTGGCCGCCGTCCGAGGAGCTGAGCGCGTTCGTGGTCTCGCCGACGCCGGCATAGGTCAAATCGCTGGCCGCGAAACCCGAGAGCGTGACGCCCGCGGTGCCGGCTTGGCCCCGCTTCTTCTCGATCCGGCAAAAGAGCTTCGTGCACGGCCGTGCCGAGGCGGACGGAGGAACGCCGGTCGGTGCGACGCCGTCGGCGTTGTAGGGGGTGATCGTATAGAACTGATCGACCAAGAGATCGTCGAGCTTCTCCGGTACGACCGGCAACCAGTAGTCGTGCTCGGTGCTGGCGATGTTGGCGACGATGGTGTTGCCGCGGCGAAGCTCGTAGTGATCGACCTTCGCCTCGGGCTGCGTCCACGCAAAGCGCAGCTCGTGCGCCCGAGGTCGCACCTGAAAGTTGGTCACGTGGGCCGGAATCTCGGCCGCGACCTTCGGCTTCGCTGGTCCACAACCTACCACGGCGACGGCGACGACGATGGCAACGCGCATCCCAGAAGCATACCCACGAAAAGGGACCGGGGAAGTTTTCGTCGCCTACGGATAGACGACAATGGTGTCCTTGGCGTCGATCTTCGCCCAGACCTCGTCGATGGTGGAGTCGTCGCCGGCGATGCAGCCGAGCGTCCAGTCGGAGTCGCCGCCTTTTCCGTGCAGCTCGATCTCGCCGCCGAGGCCGGTCTGCTGCGGCGGATTGCCGCACGCGTCCTGCGCTTGATCGATCGCTTGCTTCTGCGCGGCGCTGATCAGGCCCGCTTGGAGCCCGCGCACGGCGTCGGCCTTGTCCGGGTAACTCAGCAAGAACGCTTTGTAGTAGCTCGAGCTCGGCAGGCGCAGCGACACGTAGTACACGCCCTCGGGCGTCTTGCCGTCGCCTCGCTGCACCTTGTCGCCGACGGGTGCGAAGCCGAGGCCGACTTGGAAATTCTTCACGAGCGCGCCCTTGTTGCACAACGCCAGATTGCGCGCGCTCTTTCTGACGGCGACGTAGTCGTCCTTCGTCACGTCGCACACGCTGAGGCCGCTGCCGGCGGTGCCCCACGCGGACGCGCAATCGGCGGCGCCGACGGCCGGGTTCCAAGTGATCGCTTGCGGCTCGGCCCAGCAGTCGCCGGCGCTGTCGCAGCTGTAGCCGTCGCTCTCGCGGCACTCGTTCGCCGCGGTGCAGCTCTTCACGCAGAACGTTTGCTCGTTGCCGACGCGCGCGCAGGTGGAGCCGCTCGGGCAGCCTGTGGTCAGGCAGTTCGCCTTCGTGCAGTAGCCGCTCGGGAGCGACAGGCACGCGAGGTGGCCGCAGTCTCTGTCCGCGCTGCACGCGGCGCCGATGTCGTTCTGCGGCTCGTCTTCGCCGGGCCAGCGCTGCAGATCTTCCGGCAGGCAGATCGAGAAGATCTTGTCGGGCTGCGCGTAGCGTTGCCGGCGCACGCACGCGTAGCCTGGACGGCAGCCGGTGTCGGACGCGGTGAAGTCGCACTCGCTCGCGCACATCGCCGCGCCGTCGGCGTCGATGCAGCGGGTGAGCGTGTTCAGGCTGCCCGCGCTCGTGTCGGTGTCGGGGCAGAGCCAGGCGCCGCTCGTCGCGCTCTTCTTGCAGGCTTGCGTGCACATGCCGTTGTCGAACTCGCTCGTCAGGCACTGCGCGGTGTTCGTGTAGCCCGGGCGCGAGCAGTCGGACGCTTGCGCGCAGGCGCCGCCGATCCAGTGCGCGTTGAGCTCGGTGCCGACGAGCACGGGGCCGGTCGCGCCGGTGGGGCCGGTCGCGCTGGTCGTTCCTGAGACGCCCGTCGTGCCGGTCTTGCCCGTCACGCCGGTGCGGCCGCTCGGGGGATCCGGCAGGTCGGGATCGTTTTCGACCGGCGTGAGCTCTTCGGTGAACGCAGGGTTCTTCGAGCTATCGCGGGCTTTTTCGTCGGTCTCCGGCACCGACTTCGGCGCCTGGCCGCACGCCGCGAGCAGCATATAAAGGACAAGTGTGCGCTTCACGGCCGCCATTATCGGGGAGCTAGCGCAAATGTGACGTGGGAAACAGGATCAGTGCCCGCCGGTGAACGTGTAGTAGATGTCGTTGTAGTTGAGGACCCAGATCTCGTTCGGGTCGTTCGGGTTGAACGCCATCGCCATGCCCTCGCCGTCCGAGCCGACGCCCTGGTTCGCGCGGATGTTCGTCCAGTCGCCGGTCGTCGCCGTCACGCCGGCGTTGCTCTCGTTGAGGCCGAGCTTGTTCGAGTAGATGCGGCTCTGCACGTAGCGGTGATAGCCCGACGTGCGCACGTTCGGCCCGTCCGCCGTCGCGACCGTCTGCCAGTTGGCGCCGTAGTCGGAGCTGTACCACGGCCGATCGAGCCCGCTGTAGCCGGAGACGATGTTCGCCATCATCTGCCCGGGAACGAAGGGATCGAAGTAGAGCGCGCGCACGCTCGGATAGTAGGTGCCGGCCGGCACGAGCGGCACGCCGCCGATGACCGGGCTCCACGTGGCGCCGTAGTCGAAGCTCCGGCGCAGCGTGCCTTGAACGTTCTCGCCGCTGTTGACGTTCTCTGCGTAGAGAATGTTGCTCACGTCCGGGTGCGAGGCGAGCAGCATGACGAAGGTGCCGGTCCCTGTGGCGCTCCAGTTGTCGCCGCCGTCGTACGAACGAAAGATGCCGGCTTGGGCGAGGGACGCGCCCCCCGTGCTCACGTAGAGCTCGCCGCCGGCGCCGCGCGCGAGCGAGAAGACCTTGCCGCCGGCGACGATCCCGGTTTGCTGCTGCGTCCACGAGGCGCCGAAGTCGTTCGATCGATAGAAGCCCGCGAGCGGGTGGTTCGTCGTCTGCGCCACGATGTAGAGCGTTTGCCCGTCGACGATGAGATTGCGCAGACCGAAGCTGACCTCGCCGACGGGTAGCCCGGCGCTCGCGCTCACCCAATTGACGCCCTTGTCGGCCGAGCGAAAGAAGCCCTGCTTCGTTGCGACGTAGAGATAGTTGTTCTCGGCGTCGTACGCGAGCGGCTGATGCACCCTTTCGAGGCTCGTCACGCCCGCCGGCTTCGCCCGCAACTGCCAGACGTTCACGAAGGCGACGGGCAACGACCAGGCGCCGGGGCTGCCGGTCCAGGTCGCGCTCAAGGTCTTCGGCTCCATCGTCGTCGAGCGCAGCGCGAACGACACGCCGCCGCTGCTGTTCGTCGACTGCGGGCTCACGGGAGTGAAGGTGTTGTTCGTCCCGGTCGCGCTGTAGTCGATGCTCACGTTCGGCACCGGGTTGTCGTAGGCGTCGACGATCGTCAGCTGCACGGTAAGAGCGTCGGTGCCGTTCGCCACCGCTTGCTCGCGGTTCGTCGTGACGAGGAAGGACCAGGGATCGCCGGCGGTGAACGTCACGGACGGCGCGGCTGTGATCGTCAGCCCGCCGCCGCTCGCGCTCAGCGTCTTTGCCTGCGCTTTCGTCGAGCGCAGCGTGAAGACGACGGTGCCGTCGGCCGCGCTCGTGCCGGGCGATCCGGCGATCGTGTTGCCGGTGCCGGTGGCGGAGAGCGTCACCGACTCGCCAGCAACGGCCTGCGCAGCGTCGTCGCGCAAGGTGACGGTGACGGTGATCGTGTCGGCGTCATCGGCGATGGCGCTGGCTTTGGACGGCACGATCGTCGACTGGCTCACGCTGAACGCCGGTGTGGCGACGAGCGCCGCCGCCATCGCGAAGCCGCCGGGGCAAGACGCTTGCACCGAGAAGGTCCCGGCGCGCAGCGGTGTCACGCTGAACGCGACCTCGCCGGCGGCGTTCGTCGCGAGCACGCTCTGCGGCGAGAACACGAAGGGATCGACGGAGCACGGCACGCCGCTGCAGAGGCCGGAGAGCACGATGTACTCGCGCGGGTTGCCGGCGGCGTCACGGCAAGCCGCGGTGCCGGACACTGCGACGCCGCGCTTCGTCGTCGCCGCCGCGAGCGCGAGCGTGGACGTTTGCGCGGACGACGAGCCGGGCACGAAGGTGAGGGGGATCGGCGAGAGCGCGATCCCGTTCACGGTGAGCGTGAGTGTCTTCGCCTCGGCCTTCGTGCTTTGCACGAGGAAGCGCCGCGTCGTGCCTGGCGCGTGCGCGAGCGTCGTCACCGTGTTGCCGCTGCCGCTCATCGCTGCGCTGACCGCGGTGCGCGTAGCCACTTCGCCGCTCGGCTTCGTGGCGACGAGCGTGACGAAGACGCCGTCGGCGCCGTCGGCTGTCGCGGTGGCCTTGTCGATCATGACGGTCGGCGGCGTGGCCGACAGGGGATCGGCGAAGTCGACGAGCTGCTCGCCGATCGTCACCCCGTCCGAAACGACCGCGACTGGCACCGTGCCGGAGCTCATCCGCGTGAGCGTCAAGGTCGCGTGTCCTTCGGTGTCGACCACGGTCTCGGCTGCGAGCACTTCGCCGGCGAGGCCCACGAGTGATGCATGCGCGCCGTACGGCACGCCGCCCTTCTTCGAGCGCAAGAACACGTCGACGCTGGCGCTGTCTTGGCCATCCGCGACGATCGCGGTCTTCGAATAGGTGAACGACGACTGCACGGGATCGGCCGGCGCCGATACGAACGAAACGATGGCGGTCGTGACGAGGGTGGTGCCATCCGTCAGCACGAGCACGATCGCTTTGTCTTCGGCCACGCGCGAGCGCGCGACGAAGCGCGAGTTGCCCGGGATGGGATCGGCCTCGCGCGTGAGCGTCGCGCCCGTGCCCGAGAGCGCGATCGTCGACAGCTCGTCGGAGCCGAGCGCGACGGTGATGATCGCGGCGTCGACGTCGTCGGCCTCGGTCGTCGGCGCGCTCACGTGCACCGGGATGTCCGCGGCGGTGAGCGGTGTGTCGGTGTTCTGTGTGATCGATCCGCCGGTGGTCGTGCCGCAGGCGGTCAGCAACGCTGCAAACGCGAGACGCTTCATGGCATCACCTCCGGCAGCACGCGCCAGGCGGCGCCGAGGCCGAGCTGGCCGAAGCGATTTCCGCCCCAGCACCAAAGCGATCGATCTTGCTTCAGCGCACACACGTGGGCGCCGCCGGTCGTCTGCAGATTGCGCCACTCGCCAGGCGCGCCGACCCGCGTCGGATCGACGACGAACGGCTCGTAGAGCTCGATGCCCACTTGCCCGACGCCGTTGGCGCCCCAGCAGTACAAAGTCCCGCTCGTCGTCAGCGCGCACGTCGTCGCCGCGCCTGCAGTCACTTCGCTGACGACTTCGTTCGCGAGGACGCGCGTCGGCGCTGCACGATTGATCCGCGTGCCGTCGCCGAGCTCGCCGTTCGAGTTCATGCCCCAGCAGTAGAGCGCGCCGCCGGAGCGCAGCCCGCAGCCGTGCAGCGCGCTGAGGCTCACGTGCTCCCAATCGTTGGCGCCGCCGACGCGCAGCGGCGTCGGTTGATCGCCGCTGAACGCGCCGATGCCGAGCGTGCCGAAAGAATTCGCGCCGAAGCACCAGAGCGAGCCGTCGGTCTTGATGCCGCACGTCGCCCAAAACGACGCGGTGACCTTCACGAACGTTTGCGGCAACGCCGTCGTCACGACTTGCACCGGCGACAGCACCGGCGACGTCGTGTTGCCGTTGCCGACGGTGCCCGATTGATTGAGGCCCCAGCACCACAACGTTTGATCGGCCTTGATCGCGCAGGTGTGGCCGCCGACCGCGAACGCCGTCCACGTCTCGCTGCCGGTGACCGGCGTCGGGGTCGTCACGATGCCGAGCGGGGCGCCGAGGATCTGCCCGAACGCGTTGTCGCCGAAGCAGTGCAGCTTGCCGTTCTTCATCGCGCACGTCGTCCGGTTCGCGAGGCGCAGGTCGGTCCACGTGGTGCTCGTGTCGAGGCGCACGGGCTCCGGTGTGAGCGTGGTGAGACCGGACGCGCCGGCTTGGCCGTAGTCGTTTCGGCCCCAGCACCAGAGCGAGCCGTCGTTGCGCAGCGCGCAGCTGTGGCCGTCGTAGGTGCCGACCGAGAGCCAGCTCGTGCCGGCGCCGACGCGCGCGGGAAGGAAGCGGTGCGCGTTGACGCCGTCGGCGAGCAGGCCCGAGGTTTGACCGCCGAAGCAGACGAGCTTGCCGCCGGCGCGCAGCCCACACGTCGCGTAGTCGCTCGTGCTGAGATGTTCCCAGCCGCCGGCGAGGGCAGCAGGCGGCGTCGGTGTCGTCTTGCGCTCGAACGAGCCGTCGCCGATGCGGCCGGTGTCGTTGCTGCCGAAGCAATAGAGCGAGGTGCCACGCAACGCGCAGGTCGCACCGTCGGAGGCGGTGACCTTCGTCCAATCGGTGTCGCCGCCGACGCGCGTCGGCACCAAGGTGTTGGTGGACGTGTTCGGCTGGCCGGTTTGTCCCGCGTAGTTGTGGCCCCAGCACCACAGCGAGCCGTCGTCTTGAACGCCGCACGTGTGAAAGTTGCCGCTCGCGAGCGTGCGCCACTTCGCCGTGCCGATCGGCGCCGGCAAGGTGGAGAACGGCAGCAAAGGATCGCCGAGCTCGCCGACGAGGTTGCTGCCCCAGCACCAGAGCGTGTCGTCGCTGGCGATGCCGCACGCCCAGAGATCGCCGGTCGTGATGTGCTTCCAGCCGAGCGCGCTGCCTTGTGGCTCGGGGACGATCGCGGGCGGCACCGCCGGACTGAGCGACTTGTTGCCCCAGCAGAACGCGGCGCCGTCCGAGCGCAACGCGCAGGTGCGTTTGAAGCCGACGCTCACCGTCTTGAAGGTCGCCGGCGCGGCGACGCGGGTGGGCTCCACCGGAATCTCTTGCGAGTCGATGCCGAGCTGGCCGCGATCGTTCAGGCCCCAGCACCACAAGCCGCCGTCGGCGCGGATGCCGCAGGTCGCGTGCTCGTTCGTGTCGACGGACGTCCAGTCATTGTACGCGCTGACCTTCACCGGGCGCGTGCGCGGCTTCTTGTCGTTCGAGAGCTGCTGGTTGAAGCGGTTGCCGCCCCAGCACCAAAGCGAGCCGTCGAGCGCGATCGCGCAGGCATGGCTGCTCGCGAGCGCCACGCGTTGAAAGCTCGCGGGCAAACAGCGCGCCGGCTCGCCTTCGTAGCCCGCGTTGCACACGCAGCTCGGGCCGCTCGCGGTCACCGCGCAGCCGGCGTTCTCGGCGCAGACGACGCCGGTGCAGCTCGGATCCTCGGCGCACGTCTTGCCGTCGCCAGACCAGCCGGGCGCGCAGACGCAGGTGTAGCCTTGCGCCGCGTCGACGCAGCTCGCGTGCGGATCGCAGAGCGCCAAGCCGAGGGCGCACTCGTCGAGGCCGGTCGCGGACTGGCTCTCGTTTTCGTGCGTGTCCGGGAGATCGTCGGCGAGCTGCAGGGTGCGGCGGGTGGTTTGGCCACCGAGGAAGCAGCCGGTCGTGAGGAGACAGAGGATCGCCGCGGCTTTCATTGCGGCGCGGCTAGCCCAGGAGGCCTTGGGGCGTCGACAGGAATTCTGCACGGCCCATATATCGGCTTGTCGGGGCTCGTGGTTGGTCTAGATCGAGAGTGTCCGATTTTGGGACAGTCTGTAGCGGCGCCACGCGAGCACGAGGGCGATGAGCGTCGCAAACGGCGACGGATCCATCGCCTGACACCCCGCATGGTACGGCCGCCGCGGTTCCTGCGTCTCGGTGTCGACGCAGGTCCAGTCGGTCGCCTGCTCTTTGTCGTCGAGATCCACGAACACGGCGCGGCCGCAGATGCGCTCCGTCCGATCGTCGGCGCCGTCGATGTACGCCGCGGCGAACGCCCAGCTCGTGCTCGCGTGCAGCGGCGGATCGAAGAAGATCGTCCCGTCTTCGCGCGCGAGCTGCACGGTCGCGAGCGTCGCCGGCAGGAGCGTCGTGCCCCAGATCGAGGTGTTCCACAGGATCCGATAGCCGACGACGCGCGACGCGACACACCTCATGCCGTCGCCGCAGCTGTCGCTCATGTGGATCTTGCGCGTGCACTCTTCGACCGGGATCTTCTGCTTCGTCACTTTCAGCAGCGGGCCTGCGGGTAAGGAGTCCCATGTGGCTGGCTTCGTGACGTCGATGTCCTTCTTCTCGACCGGCGTCGTGACCCGCAGCGTCACTGCGGTGCTTCCCGCGATTGGCGCCGCCGGCCGCCACGAGAAGCGCGCTTCGTTTTGGCTCACGACGTAGCCCGACTCGATCGTGCGGCCTTGGTCGATCAGGGCGCCGGTGTCGCGATCGACTTGCTCGATGATCACGCGCTGGCCGACCTCGTTGTTCCACGCGCCGATGGTGACGACCGCGCCGTCGAGCGCGCCGGCAGCGGTGTACACCGGATACACCTCGCCGATCTGCCCGGTTCCCAGCCAAAACTGCGGGGAACAAGCGGAAGCCGGCCGCAGCGACGAGCAGGTGACGAGCGTGGCGAGGAGCAGAGTGGCGAGCCAATAAAGGACGGGAATACCGAGGGGTCTCACGCGCATACTGCGTCGTTAAGCAATCGCCGTGCCTGCATTGACAGAGCAGCCCCAGACCTTTAGATCGCCGCCTTTTTTCGAGGGCACTTCATGGACATCCCCTCCGACCGGAGCGAGGTCGTTTTCCAAGACTTCAAGGCGGCGTTCACCCCCGCCCAAGCCGTCACCGAAGCGAACCGCTGCCTGTTCTGCGCCGACGCCCCCTGCGTCCAAGCCTGCCCGACCGAGATCGAGATCCCGCAGTTCATCCGCAAGATCGCGACCGGCAACTTGAAGGGCTCGGCGCGCACCATCTTCGACAGCAACATCTTGGGCATGAGCTGCGCCCGGGTGTGCCCGGTGGAAGTGCTCTGCGCCGGTGCCTGCGTCTACAACCACCGCGGCGAAGAGCCGATCGCCATCGGCAAGCTGCAGCGCTACGCGACGGACGAAGCGTTCGCCAAGGGTTGGCGCTTCTTCACCGCCGGCAAGGCCACCGGCAAGTCGGTGGGCCTCGTCGGCGCCGGCCCCGCGTCGCTGGCCGCCGCCCACGAGCTGCGCCGCCGCGGCCACGCCGTCACGATTTATGACAAGCGCAAGGTCGTCGGCGGCCTCAATACGACCGGCGTCGCGCCGTACAAGATGAAGAGCGACCGCTCGCTGGACGAAGTGCGCTACGTGCTCGGCATCGGCGGCATCGAAGTGAAGACGGGCGTCGAGGTGACGGACTTCGTGGCGTTGCAGAAGCAGCACGACGCGATCTTCATCGGCGTGGGCCTCGGCGCCGATTCGAAGCTCGGCATTCCTGGGGAAGATCGCACGCACGGCGCCGTCGAGATGATCGAGAAGCTGAAGCTCGGTCGCGTCGCGTTCGACAAGACGAAGCCCGCGGTCGTCGTCGGCGGCGGCAACACGGCGCTCGATGCGGTGCGCGAGCTCAAGGGCCTCGGCATCGACAACGTGACGCTCGTCTACCGCGGCCAGGAGCCGTCGATGAGCGGCTACCAGCACGAGTGGGCAGCGGCGAAGCTCGAGAACGTGCGCGCGCAGTGGCAGACGCAGCCCGTCGCGTACGAAGGCGGCGTGTTGAAGTGCGTCAAGCTCGACGCGGCGAAGAAAGCGATCGCGGGCAGTGACTTCGCTGTACCGGCGGAGCTCGTGCTCGTGGCGATCGGCCAGGCGAAGCTCGCGGTGCCCGGGCTGAAGGTGGAGAAGGGCTGCATCGTCGCCGATGAAAACGGCGCCACGAGCGTGCGCGGCGTGTTCACCGGCGGCGACTGCATGAACGGCGGCAAGGAAGTCGTGAACGCGGCGGCGGAAGGCAAGCGCGCGGCGATCGCGATCGACAAGTTCTTGGGAGGCAAGTGATGCCGAATCTTCAAGCGAACACCGGCGGTATCATCTCGCCGAACCCGTTCTGGCTCGCGTCGGCGCCGCCGACGAACTCCGGCCCGCAGATCATGCGCGCGTTCGACGCCGGCTGGGGCGGCGCCGTGTGGAAGACGCTCGGCGTGCCGATCCAAAACGTCTCGAGCCGCTTCGGTGGCTTGAACGTCGGCACCAAGCGCGCGGTCGGCTTCAACAACATCGAGCTCATTACGGATCGGCCTTTGGAGTCGAACTTCAAAGAGATCTACGAGGTGAAGAAGCGCTATCCGAAGCACGCCGTCATCGTCTCGCTGATGGTCGAGACCGAGCAGGAGTGGAAAGAGATCATCAAGCGCTCGATCGACGCCGGCGCCGACGGGCTCGAGCTGAACTTCGGCTGTCCGCACGGCATGTGCGAGCGCGGCATGGGCTCGGCCGTCGGGCAGGAGCCGAAGGTCAACGAGCGCATCACGAGCTGGGCCGTCCACTATTCGACGGTGCCGGTGCTCGTGAAGCTCACGCCGAACGTGAGCGACATCCGCCCGCACGGCCTGGCGGCGAAGCGCGGCGGGGCGCACGGCGTGTCGTTGATCAACACGATCAAGTCGATCATCGGCGTCGACATCGATCGCTTCATCCCGGAGCCGCGCGTCGCTGGGTTGTCGACGAACGGCGGCTACTGCGGCGCAGCGGTGAAGCCGATCGCGCTGCACATGTGCGCGTCGTTGGCTCGCGAGAGGGACTTTGGAATTCCGATCAGCGGCATCGGCGGCGTGTCGAACTGGCGCGACGCCGTCGAGTTCATCCTGCTCGGCAGCTCGAGCGTCCAAGTCTGTACGGAAGTCATGCTGCGCGGTTATCGCGTCGTCGAGGACATGATCGAAGGCCTCACCGAGTACATGACGACGCACGGCTTCGAGACAATCGATCAAATGGTCGGAAAAGCCGTGCCGCAGTACAGCGAGTGGGGCGATCTCGACATGAACTACGAGACCGTCGCGAAGATTGACGCCGACAAGTGCATCGGCTGTCACCTGTGCTTGGTCGCGTGCGACGACGGCGCGCATCAATGCATCCACCCGGGCGAGAACGTGATGAAGAACGGCATGGCGGTGAACGTGCCGAAGATCGACGAGAGCGAGTGCGTCGGGTGCAATCTGTGCCAGATCGTTTGCCCGGTGGAAGGGTGCATCGACATGGTCGCGGTGGCGAACGGGCACAAGCCGGCGACGTGGAATCAGCATGTGAGTGAAGGCGCGAAGCTCCGACATAAGAAGGGCTCGCACTAAAAGCTGATAGCTTCCCATGAAAAAGCTCTATCTCATCGACGGCTCGGGCTACATCTTCCGCGCCTTCTACGGCATGGCGCGCGATCGCACGATGCGCCTCGCCGCCGCCGACGGCACGCCGACGAACGCCGTCTTCACCTTCAACAACATGCTGCAGCGCTTGCTGAAGGACGTCGGCGCCAGCCCGGACGTGCTCGTCGGCATCGCCTTCGACGTCGGTCGCAAGTCGTTTCGCACCGAGATCTACCCCGAGTACAAAGCCACGCGGCAGTCGATGCCGGAGGATCTCGCGCCGCAGATCCCGCTGATCCACGAGCTCGTCCGTGCGTACGACATTCCGATCCTCGTCGTCGAAGGCTACGAAGCAGACGACACGCTGGCCACGCTCGCGCGCAAGGGCGTCGCCGCAGGTTACGCCGTCACGCTCGTCTCGGCCGACAAGGATCTCATGCAGCTCGTCTCGCCCGCGCTGTCGATGTGGGATCCGATGAAGGACGCGCACTACGATCGCGAGGGCGTGAAGGAAAAGTGGGGCGTCTACCCCGAGCAGCTCGGCGATTATCTCGCGCTCGTCGGCGACACGTCCGACAACGTGCCCGGCGTGCCGAAGGTGGGCGACAAGACCGCGGTCGGGCTGATCACGCAGTTCGGAACGCTCGACGCGTTGCTCGCGCGCACGGCGGAGATCGAGAAGAAGAGCATCAGGGAGACGATCGAGGCGCACAAAGAGGAAGCGCTCTTGTCGAAGAAGCTCGTCACCTTGTGCGAGACGGTGCCGATCGAGCTCGACGAAGCGCGCCTGCACTACCGCGGGCCGAAGCGTGAGAAGTTGGCGCCGTTGTTCAAGCGGCTCTCGTTCGCCGACAAGAAGCTCGAAGAGGCGATGGCGTTCGGCGGCGCGGTCCCGAGCGGAACCGCGTTGGGGCCTTCACCGGCGCCGACGGCTGCGCCGGTCGAAGGGATGGCGTTGCCGACGGCGACGACGGACCTCGTCTCGCATGCCGCATACGTGACCGTGCTCGACGAAGCGGCTTTGAAAGCGATGGCGGCGGATCTGAAGAGCGCGACGCACTTCGCCCTCGACACCGAGACGACGTCGCTCGACCCCATGCGCGCCGAGATCGTCGGCATGTCGTTCTGCGCGCGCGACGGCCACGCGTACTACGTGCCGGTGTCGCACCGTTACTTGGGCGCGCCGAAGCAGCTGCCCTTGTCGTTGCTGCGCGACGTGCTCGGGCCGGTGATCGCCGAGGGCGCGATCGTCGGCCAGAACCTCAAGTACGACATGCACGTTCTGCGGAACGCCGGTTTCCAGTTCGGCCGCGTCGCTGACGATGCATTGTTGCTGTCGTACGTGCTCGATCCGGGTCGCGAGTCGCACAAGCTCGATTACTTCGCGCGCATTCTCCTCGGCCACGAGAACGTGCGCTTCGATTCCTTGGTCGGCAAAGGCAAGTCGAAGACCTTCGACGAAGTGACGGTGGAGCAGGCCGCGATCTACGCCGCCGAAGACGCCGATGTGACGCTGCGGATCTGTCGCTTGCTGCGGGCGAAGCTCACCGAGACGTCCAAAGAGATGCTCGCTTTGTACGAGGACATCGAGCTGCCGTTGCTGCGCGTCCTCTATCATATGGAGCACGCCGGCATCGCCGTGGACCCACAAGCGATGAGCGCGCTCGGCGTCGAGCTGCGCACGAAGATGAACGAGATCCACAAAGAGATCACCGCGATCGCCGGCGACGAGGTGAACATCAACTCGCCGAAGCAGCTCGCGACGGTGCTCTTCGACAAGCTGCAGCTCCCGGTGATCAAGCGGACGAGCAGCGGGCCGTCGACCGACATGTCCGTGTTGGAGGCGCTCGCCGAGCAGCACCCGCTGCCGCAGAAGATCCTGGACTTTCGCCAGGTGCAGAAGCTGCTCTCGACGTACGTCGAGACCTTGCCGCAGCTCGTGCATCCGCAAACGCACCGCGTGCATACGTCGTACAACCAGGCGGGCGCCGCCACGGGCCGCTTGAGCTCGAACGATCCGAACCTGCAGAACATCCCGGTGAAGACGGATCTCGGGCGGCGCATTCGCGCGGCGTTCGTGGCGCAGAAGGGCTGGCAGTTCGTCTCGGCCGACTTCTCGCAGATCGAATTGCGCATGCTCGCGCACTTGTCCGGCGACGAGGCGCTGATCGCGGCGTTCAAGAGCGGCTTCGACATTCACGCGAACACCGCGAGCAAGCTGTTCAGCGTGCCGCAAGAAGAGGTGACGCCGATCCAACGCCGGCGCGCCAAGGCCGTGAACTTCGGGCTGCTCTACGGCATGAGCGCGTTTCGCCTGAGCCGCGAAGAGGGCGTGACGATCGCCGAGGCGAAGAGCTTCATCGAGGCGTACTTCGCCGCGTTTCCGAGCGTGCGCGCGTTCATGGACAGCGTGCTCGAGAGCGGGCGCAGCAAAGGGTACATCGAGACGATCATGGGCCGGCGGCGGTACCTGCCGGACTTGCGCTCGAAGAACCACACGGCGCGCCAAGCGGCGGAGCGCGTGGCGTTGAACACGCCGATCCAAGGCAGCGCGGCGGACCTCGTGAAGCTGGCGATGCTGAAGCTGCACCGCGAGCTCGCCGAGATGAAGATGCAGACGCGGATGTTGCTACAAGTGCACGACGAGCTCGTGCTCGAAGCGCCGGAGGCGGAGATCGATCGGGCGCGGGCGCTCGTCGCGCGAGATATGAAGACCGCGATGAAGCTGAAGGTGCCGCTCGAGGTCAGCGTGAGCGTCGGCGGCGACTGGTCGCAGGTGCACTAGCCCCGATTATTCGTGACTCCGTCACTCATAATCGGTTCCAGTGTAACAAAATATTTACGTTGGATAGCAGAAATGCCTTGAAAACAAGTTCGGCTTCGTCTGTCGTGGGTTTGCGAAGACAC